>NZ_FOCO01000014.1 GCF_900110135.1 Pseudorhodobacter antarcticus
TCGAGCATATTTTTGGCGCGCAAGCCAACGACATGGGCGGCACCCTCGTGCGCACGATCGGTCTGGTTCGGGCCAAGGCCAAAATCGGGATGAAGAATCTCACCTACAACATGCGCCGTCTCGCCCAACTGGGTCGCATCAACCCTCACCCAGCCTGAAACACGGGCGAACACAGACGCAGATCATGCTGCGCATCGCCAAAAACGGCCCTGAACCGAAGGTCCGCGAAGCGAAATGGGCAGCACATCATCAAACCCAAGGCAACACTCTGTCAGTTGAAGGTCGCTGACGCGCTTTGGGCGGAACCTGCTATCCCGTTGCCGCGAAAACAGTCAAAAATCGAGGTGCCCATGAGTTAAGAGACCGGAACGTAAGCGCGACAAGACCACTTCGTCCGACGGGCCATTTGCTGCCCCATAGTGTCCGCTATCCTAAGCGGACACTATCAATCACACTCTCTCAGCGGCAGAGCAGGCAGACCGGACGCTTACGAAGCGGTGACGGCGTGCGTGTTAATGGCGCTTCCGCGACAAAACTGGCCAATAAGGTTTTCTTCCATCCAAACGAAAGAGTCGCACCATCAAAACGTGGGATCAAACACGCTGTCTGAATTTGCGGCACGACTTCACCAATCCTGCGGTTGCCTTCATCAAACAAGATCAGCGGTAGATAAACGTCTCTAAATCACCTGCTTCGGTCACTTTCCCTCGATACATCCCTTCGCAGTTGAAAGGCATGGTGACGTTGCCTTGAGCATCCACCGCGATAAGGCCGCCGGACCCGTCATGCAGCGCCAAATCTTGCATCACCACATGATCGGCGGCCTGCGCCAATGATTGGCCAGCGTGGCGCATCCGGGCGGCGATTTCGGCGGCAGCGGTATAGCGGATGAACACCTCGCCATGCCCGGTGCCCGACACCGCGCAGGTGGCATTGTCGGCAAAGGTGCCTGCACCAATGATCGGCGTGTCGCCAATGCGCCCCGGCGATTTCGCGGTCATCCCCCCGGTAGAGGTGGCAGCCGCAATATTGCCGTAGCCGTCACAGGCCACCGCACCAACGGTGCCGTGGCGGCGGGCGGGGTCCGTATCCTCCCGCCCTGTTTCACGCATTTTAAGGGTGGATTGCAACGCATCCCAACGCGATTGCGTAAAGAAATAATCAGCATCGCCAAAGGGCAGGCCCGCGCCCCGCGCCACGGCCAAGGCATTTGGACCAATCAGCATCACATGGTCCGTCTTCTCCATCACAGCGCGAGCGGCGCGGACGGGGTTGCGGGGGCCAAAAATGCCACCCACGGCCCCTGCCGCCCGAGTGGCGCCGTCCATAATTGCCGCGTCCATTTCCTGCTTGCCGTCCGATGTGAACACCGCGCCGCGCCCGGCATTGAACAATGGCTCATCCTCTAGCACGCAAACGGCGGCAGTGACGGCATCGACGGCACTGCCGCCTGCCTGCAATGTGTCATGGCCCGCTTGCAACGCCGAGCGCAGGCCTGCGTGATACCGTTCCTCCAGTTCTGGGGTCAGGTTGGATTTCAGGATGGTGCCAGCGCCGCCATGAACAGCAAGAGAAAATTTGGTCATTTTGGTCCTTTATGGGTCAATCCGGCCTTTTCGGCGCAATAGCGCGCGATATCGGCATGGGTGGCTATCCACACGTCGCCTTTGTCGGTGATCCGTTCCAGCAAATGCTCCAGAATAAAAATCCGGCTGCGATAGCCGGTAACATGCGGATGCATCGTCAACAAAAACAGGCCACGTTCGGCATAGGCCCCTTCAAATTCGCGCAAGAAAATATCAAGCACATCTGCGGGCGGCGTATAGGGGCGATGTGCGCCAAACCGGTTCATCATGAAATAGACGGCATCGTCGCGGATCCATTCCACGGGCAGTTCCACCATGCCTGTGGGTTCGCCGTTTTGCAAAATCTCATATGGGTCATCATCGGCGAAAAGGGAGCTGTCATAGATCAGCCCCATCTCACACGCGATGGTCAACGTGTTGGGGCTGTAATCCCACGACGGCGTCCGCATGCCAACGGGGCGGGTGCCGCTGATGGTTTCCAAAGTGTCCGCGGCGCGCAGCATCAGGTCACGTTCGGTCGCCGCGTCCAGCCCGGTGTTCAGCTCGTGGATCCAGCCATGCAGGCCAATTTCATGCCCGTCCTGCGCCAGCGCGCGCTGCTCATCAGGGTGCAGCAAGGCGGCCACGGCGGGCACAAAGAAACTCGCCTTGGCCCCAAAGCGCTCCAACACTCGGCGGATACGGGGCACACCGCGCCGCGCGCCAAATTCTCCCCAACTCAGCCGCGCAACCGAATTGCCGCCATCCCGCAATTCGTTGGTTTCGTGGTCGCTGTCAAACGACAGGGCCACAGCACAGCGCGCACCACCTGGCCAAACGCTTGGCAACAGGCTGCGGCCTGCGCGAACCGCCTCCACCTTGGCGCGCCATGTGGCCTCGTCCCATGTGTGCGGGTCAGTCATGCGTGGCCTCCATCAACTTGCAGCGTTTGGCCTGTAATCCATTCCGCGTGATCGGAGCATAAAAACGTCACCGCCGTTGCAATATCTTGCACGCGGCCAAGGCGGCGCATGTGGATGTTCCCGATGATCTGGGCTTGGCGGTCGGGGCCAAACGCCTCCCACTGTTTTTGCGTGGCAGGGTTGGACAATACAAACCCCGGTGCCACCGAATTAACCGTGATCCCCGATGGCCCCAGTTCCATCGCCAGTTGTTTGGTCAACCCTATCAGCGCGTGTTTGGCACTGGCATAGGCTTGTATCCCCGTCAAACTCGCCTTCAACCCCGCCCCGGAGGAGATGGTGACAATCCGCCCCGCCCCGCGTGTTTTCATGGCGGGTGCAAGCGCTTGGGCGCACCACATCGCGGCATCGACATTGGCGGCAAATATCGCGCGCCAATCGCGTTCTGGTATCTCTTGCAGCGGGCGGCCAACCTGCCCCCGCACACCGCCTGCCGCAGTGATAAGCCCGTCAATATGGCCATGCTGGGCGACTGCTTGCGCGCACAGGGCATGGGCGCTGGCCTGATGCCCCAAATCGCCCGCGTGCAGGGTAACGCGGGGCAGGCCGGCCAGATGGTCCATCCCTACGGCGTCAACGTCCAAGGCCGCCACGCTGGCCCCCGCATCAACTAAACCGCGCACAATCGCCGCGCCAATGCCCATGGCAGCCCCCGTTACGGCAAATACTTTACCCTCAAGGTTCAGCTGCACAGCGGCACCATCAGGTCCAGCAAATCCATGGATTGTGGCCGTTTGCCGTCCTCAATATCGTGGATCAGGTCGCACAACATGGCCAGTGCGGGGGTCGATATGCCATGGCTGCGCCCAATATCCACCAGCACACCGATTTGCGCATCCACCTCGGTTTTGCGTTTGCGAATGGCAAGGTCGCGGTAAATGCCGGAATGGGTTTTTGCGGTTTCGCGGTTATGCGCCACCATCGCGTCCAGTGCGGCGTCAATCCGGGTTAAGTCGCGCGTGCGAAACGCCTCTGGGTCAAACCCGTTAAAGCCTAAGGGCGTCACCCCTTCCGCTGCCGCAAGGGCCATCACCTCGGCCCCCAGTTGGGCATAAACGCAGCGCGTGGCCGCAGGGTCCATCGCATCAGACATCGACGCAGGCGTAAGGGCGGTGCCAAACAACAGCGCGCCATAGCCGCATTTGCCCCAAAGATAGCCCCAGATATTGTCCGTCATCACCGCATCCGGTTCCACCAAGCGAAACAGCGCGTGCATTTCGCGCAAGCGCGGCGTGTCGCTGCCATCAAGTTCGCCCAAGGCCACAGCGGCGCGGTTGCCATAAAGGATGCGCCCCGGTTCCAGCCAATCAGCACCAAAGTTGACAAAGCAACCCAAGGTGCGATCCGCCCCAACGTGGGATGCAATCACCCGCTCATTCAAACCATTCTGGGCCGAAACCACATAGCCATCATCCGCCAGATGGGGGGTCAGCATCGCCAGCGCGGCTTCGGTATTATGCGCCTTAACCGCCAAAATAACCCGGCGAAACTTGCCTTGCAACGTATCCGGCGTATCGGCTGGCAAGCTTTGGGCAAACGCTTCTACCGGGCCTTCAATATGCAGGCCCGCACGCATGGCGATGACGTGTTCACCCACAATATCAACCATATGCACCGCATGTCCTGCGCGCGCGAAATAGGCTCCAAGGATGCCACCAATCGCTCCAGCGCCCCAGATTAGAATCGGATCATTCGTCATGCCCAATCGCCTTGCAACAAGGCGCGGGTCTCATCCACCGCGACATCCCAGATATTCAGCATATCGGCATCGGGCTTTTGGTAATGCCCGCCGTAATTGCCATCACCGATCAAGTTGCGCACACCCGCTGCGTTGCGGTCACGCAAGCGATCAAAATCGACATAGGGTTTTTGCTCGGGCGGGGTGGGCCGCCCCTCCAGCCGGGTCCAAGGGAAGTTTTCCATCCACGAGGCATGGGATGCAATCGGGTCCACCGCCTGCACCGCAGCCCATGTTTTGGGCGCGCGCCACCAGTCATGGAACCTGCACCGCGCCTCCGCCCGGTCCTGCATCCATTCGGCGCAAACGGGTTGCACGGGGCTGTTGCCGCCATGCCCATTGACGATCAAGATACGGCGAAACCCTGTGTCATACAGACTGTCCAAAATATCGCGCACCAAGGCGGCATAGGTGGTCAGTCGCAAGGAAACAGTGCCGGGAAACGCCATGAAATAAGGAGTCAAACCATAAGGCACCGCCGGAAACACCGGCACACCCAAAGGCCCCGCCGCATCATTGGCAATTTTACGCGCCAAAATACTGTCCACCGACAGGCTTAGGTGGGCGTGCTGTTCCGTGCTGCCCAAAGGCAAAACGCATCGATCATCGTGCTTAAGATAGGCTTCAACCTCAGCCCAATTGCTCTCTGTTATTTTCATCGCGATGTTCCTGTCTGGAGGCATTGGTTCGAATGGCGTCAACCATGGGCATCAACTCTGCCCGCACGGCGCTGCTGTCGGGGGTGTGGCGGTATTCAATCGCATGTTGGTCATGGCGCAGCGTGTCGCGCAAATGTTCGGCCCCGGTGGAATAAATCAGCACATCAACCCCCGCCAAAAATGCGGTCAACCCGTCAAACCCCAAAGGCAAGGTCGTGACGTGGCCAACATGCGGCGCAAAACGCGTCACCCCGCTTTTCAGCGTTGGCAAGAAATCATCGAAATACGATACCGCCGCCACGGTTGCATCAGGGGCGATGCCCGCAAGGGCGATGCGCGTCGGCTCATTCGGGATCAGGGTCAGGCCCAAAACGGGCAACAGCCCAAACAGCCGTGCGGCCCGCGCAGTAAGCGTGTGCGGGCACACCACCAGATCGGCTTTTGGGCAATTGCCTTGCGTGATCTGCTCTATGCTCACCGCTGTCACGCTGTCGCCGTCGGGCAAATACCGCTGCAAATCGGCGGCATAGGCGCTGGTCGCCCCCAAAAACGTGCCCAAAAACAAAACACGCACAGGCGTTGGGCGCGGTGGCGTTGTCATGGACAGGCGAAAGGCGATGTCTTGGCGCGACAGGCCAAGCTGTTGGCCTGCTTGAATAAGCTCTTTGATCTGGCGTTCAAACTCCGCCATTTGCAGCATGTTGGCGGCGGGTGGCGGCGCGTGGTTTGCAACAAATGTGCCCGACCCTATCCGCCCTTCAATATGCCCCCGCTCTTGCAACCCGGCATATACCGCACTTACGGTAACCGGCGACAGGTTCAACTTGGCGGCAAGCCGGCGCACCGAGGGCAAGCGCGTGTTGGCGGGAATATCGCCCGTTGCGATGCCGTATTCCAACGCGCCCCGCAACTGCACCGACATCAGCACCGAGGACGTGGGGTCCACGGCGGCTGAAATGCGGATCATAGCGATATCTGTATCTTGCTCTGTCATAGTGTATTAATGATATAGAACAGTTTTTCACTCAAGACCATTTTTTGCGCAGCGCCTCATTTTCTTGCTATACAGCAAATGTCGCCGCAAGATTTTGTGTTTATCACAGGATAATTTCTTGACCTTGGAATTTTCTGGGGCTTAGTGTGACAGCAGATCATAACAGTTGGAGGGAAGCATGTTGAAAACTACCTTAAGGTCGGGCGTTGCCGTTTTGGCGGTGCTGGCGGCTGCCCCGATGGCCCTATCGCAGGACCTAAGCTTGGGTCTGCGCGCTGGCCCCGATTCTATTGACCCGCATTGGTCCACGCTGGGCAGCCAAGCCGAAGCGTTGCGCCATGTGTTTGATACGCTGGTCGATGTCGATGAAACCTTGCAGCTGATGCCCGGCTTGGCCGTAAGCTGGACAGCAATCGACGACACGACTTGGGAATTTAAGATGCGCGAAGGCGTGAGGTTCCACGATGGAACAGATTTTGACGCCGAAGATGTTAAATTCTCCATCGAACGGATTCCCGTTGTGACCGGCCCAATGCCGATGACGCTCTACACCAAATATGTGGACAGCGTGGAGGTGGTCGATCCAACGACCCTACGCATCAAGACCAAAGGCATGGCACCGTCCCTGCCCAACGACTTCACCCGCCTATTTGTCGTCCCATCTGAAACCGGAATGGACGCCCGCAATGAGGAGTTCAATTCAGGCGCCAAAGCGATCGGCACCGGGCCTTATACCTTTATCAGCTGGGTGCCAAAAGGCGATTTGGTGCTGAAACGGTTTGACGGCTATTGGGGCGGCGCGCCTGCGTGGGAAAACGTAACACGGAAAGAAATTCCCGATGATGCCGCAAGGGTGGCCGCGTTGAAATCGGGGCAGGTTGATATGATCAACTATGTCCCCGCGACCGATTATCTGTCGATGAAAAATGACAGTTCGTTGGACACGTTCGTTTCCGACTCTGTTTACATCCTGAACATCGCACCCTCGGTCAAGGATGTGGAACCGCAGCCGATCAAAGTGAATGGCGTCGAAGTGGACGGCAACCCGTTGCAAGATTTGCGCGTGCGCAAGGCGCTGGATTTGGCCATCAACCGCGATGTGTTGGTCAATGTGGTGCTGGAAGGGTTGGGAACACCCGCAAACCAGTTAATGCCAGCAGGCTTCTTTGGCTTTTCCGCTGATCTGCCCGCAGCCCCCTATGATATCGAACAAGCCAAGGCGCTGCTCACCGAGGCAGGCTATCCCGACGGGTTTGAAATTGATTTCACCTGCACCAACAACCGTGTGCCCGGCGATGCCGTGGTGTGCGAGGCATTGGCGCAGATGTGGTCACGCCTTGGGCTGAAGGTGAACGCGCAAGCGCTGAACGGCACGGTCTATTTCCCTGCCGCCGCGCGCGAAGAATTCACCATGACCATGTCAGCATGGGGCACCCTAACGGGCGAGGCCGCGTATACTTACGGCGCTTTGGTCCATACCAAAGACCCGGAAAAAGGCTTTGGCAACTTCAACCGCTCCGGCTATTCCAACGCCGAATTTGACCGTGTTTTTGGCGAAGGCTCGCAAACCCTCGACCCCGAGGCGCGCCGCAAATTGTACGAGCAAGCATCGGTTATCGCGATGGAAGACCGCGCGTTGATCCCGACAGTGGTCTTGCAATCGGTCTGGGCGTCCAAAGCAGGCATGTTGAACCTGACACCGCGGATTGACCAGGAAACGCGGGCCTACGCGATCACGCCAAAGTAAGCCATACCGCGAAAGGCGGCGCGCAAATGCTTGCGCCGCCTTTTTTATGTGTGGCAAATTTTGGCCACAGCCTGCCTGCAACAAGCGCGAGGTTTTCGGATGTTTGGCTATCTTGTTGGGCGGCTGTCACAGGCTGTTGTCGTGGTTTTTGTGATGTCGGTGATCGTGTTTGTCGGGGTCTATGCCATCGGCAACCCGATTGACGTGATGATCGACCCCGGCGCGACTGCCGAAATTAGGGAAAACCTAATCCGGCAATATGGGTTGGATCAACCCTTGTGGCGGCAATATTTCACTTTTGTCGGCAATGTGTTCCAAGGCGATCTGGGGCGGTCGATGGTCTATAACATCTCGGTTACCTCGCTGGTGTTTTCGCGCCTGCCCGCGACGTTGGAACTGGTTTTGGTGTCCGTCACCATCGCCGCCGTGATCGGCATCCCCGCCGGGCTTTACGCGGGCTACCGCCCCAACAGCATCGCCGCCAAGCTGATTATGGCGCTTTCGGTGCTTGGCTTTTCGGTCCCAACCTTTTGGATCGGAATGCTTTTGATCATGGCCTTCGCGGTGGAACTCGGCTGGCTGCCCTCAGGCGGGCGCGGCGAGGTGGGCAATTTCTTGTGGTTCCAAACCTCACTCGCCACAACAAACGGCTGGTCGCATGTCATTTTGCCCGCGATCAACTTGTCGCTGTTCAAACTCGGCCTGCTCATCCGCCTCACCCGCGCGGGCATGGTCGAGGCGATGGGCGCCGAATATGTGCGCTTTGCCCGCGCCCAAGGGCTGCCGGACCGCCAGATCGTGTTCAGCCATATCCTGCGCAACATCTCCATCCCCGTGGTGACGGTGTTCGGGCTGGAACTAGGGTCCACGCTGGCCTTTGCGGTGGTCACCGAAACCGTGTTCAACTGGCCCGGCATTGGCAAGCTGATCATCGACAGCATCTTGCAACTCGACCGCCCCGTGATGGTGTCCTACCTCGTGATGGTCGTGATTTTGTTCGTCATCATCAACCTGACCGTGGACCTGATCTATGCGCGGCTTGACCCGCGCGTGCGGCTGAAAGGCGGTTCCTGATGGCAATGATCGATCACAGCACCGAAGCCGCCCCGCCACCCGAAACCCGCGCCATGCGGTTGCGCAATTTCTGGGCGGATTACCGGCAATCCTGGGTCGCAGTTGCAGCCCTCATCGTGATCGCGGCCTTGCTGCTCGGCTCATTCTTTTCCCCCTTTTGGGTGCCACAAAACCCTTATGATCTGGCGGGCTTGGATTGGTTGGATGCGTTCTTGCCCCCCGGCACGGTGGGGTCGGGCGGCTATGCGCATCTCTTGGGCACCGACAACGCCGGGCGCGATATGCTGTCGGCTATCCTCTACGGCCTGCGCACCAGCTTTTTGATCGGGCTTACGGCGGGTGTGCTGGCGCTGGCCATCGGCATCACCGTGGGCCTAACCGCCGCCTATTTCGGAGGCCGGATTGAGGCGCTTTTGATGCGCGTCGTCGATTTGCAACTGTCGATGCCCGCGATTCTGTTGGCGCTGGTGATGGTCGCCATGCTGGGGCAAGGAATTGCGCAGATTATCTTCGCGCTGGTCGTGGCCCAATACGCCTATTTCGCACGCACCACGCATGGTGCTGCATCAGTGGAACGGCGCAAGGATTATATTGAGGCGGCACGCTCCACCCCGCTGCCAACATCGCGCATCATGTTCAAACATCTGTTGCCCAATGTGCTGCCGCCCCTAATCGTGGTCGCAACCGTTCAGGTGGCCAGCGCAATATCGCTGGAGGCGACGCTATCCTTCCTCGGCGTTGGCCTGCCCTTGACCGAACCATCACTGGGCACGCTCATCTCCAACGGGTTCAAATATATTCATGCCGGGCGCTATTGGCTGTCCATCTATCCGGGGATTTTTCTGATGATAACGGTTGTGGCAATCAATCTTGTGGGCGACCAAGTGCGCAAGGTTCTGGACCCAAGGAACAGCCGATGACCGCTGCACTTGAACTGAAGGGTTTGACCACCCGCTTCCAAACTCGCACAGGCCATGTGACCGCGGTGAACGATGTCAGTTTTGCCGTGCAAAAAGGCCGCATCTTGGGGCTGGTCGGCGAAAGCGGGTCGGGTAAAAGTGTGACCGGCTTTTCCATTCTTGGCTTGATTGCCCCCCCGGGGGAGGTGTGCGCAGGCGAGGTGTTGGTGGACGGCGTTGATTTGCGCCAATTGCGTGAGGAGGAGATGCGCAAGATGCGCGGGCGCAAGGTTGCCATGGTGTTTCAAGACCCGATGATGACCCTGAATCCCGTCTTGCGCGTGGGTGATCAAATGGCGATGGCGGTGCGAGTACACCGCGCCATGTCCAAACCCGCAGCCTTTGAGGAGGCGCGAAAGGCGCTGGATGCTGTCGGCATCCCCGCCGCCGCCGAACGCCTGCGCGCCTATCCGCACCAACTGTCGGGTGGGATGCGGCAGCGCGTGGCGATTGCGATGGCGTTGCTGCACAGCCCATCCGTGATTATCGCGGATGAGGCGACGACAGCGTTGGATGTGTCCATCCAAGGGCAAATTCTGGCCGAGGTGCGCAAACTGTGCGACCAAACCGGAACGGCGATTGTTTGGATCACCCATGATCTTGCCGTGGTGTCCAGCCTCGCGGATGATATCTGCGTGATGTATGCAGGCCGCATTGTGGAACGCGGCACGGCCCAGCAAGTGATCGACTACCCCCGCCACCCATACACGCGTGGCTTGCTCGATTCCATTCCCGCGCGCCACGCCCCTGGCACGCCCTTGCCGCAAATTCCCGGCTCCACCCCGCAATTGTCGCGCCTGCCAACGGGTTGCCCCTTTCGCCCCCGCTGCCCCAAAGCCAGCGATATTTGCGCGACCCCGCCCCCAACCCACGCCATCGACGGACAAACCGTTCTGTGCCATCACCCGTTGGAGCGTTCATGACCAACCCCATCTTGCGCATTGAAAACGTCTCCAAACGCTTTACCCGTATGCCGGGGCTTGCCGAACGGTTGGTGGGCAGGCTGACGGGCGGCGGCAAACCCGTGGTCGTCCATGCGCTAACCGATGTATCGCTAGAGGTGGCGCAGGGCGAAGTGTTGGGGATTGTGGGCGAATCTGGTTGCGGAAAATCCACGCTAGGCCGCGTTGTGGCGGGCATCTATGCCCCCAGTGATGGCCGCGTCACGTTGCACGGCAAACCCATAGCGCGCGAACATAGCGGCAATATCGACAAGCTGACCACGCAAGTGCAAATGATCCATCAAGATCCGTTCGCCTCGCTTAACCCCCGGATGAAGGTGGGTGAAACACTGGCCGAAGGGCCGCGCTATCACAAAATCATTCCCTCCCGCGATGTGCAGGCCCGCATGCGCGCGCTGTTGGAAAAGGTGGGGCTGGAAGGTGCATATGCCGACCGTTTCCCACATCAGTTTTCGGGCGGCCAACGCCAACGTGTTGCCATCGCGCGGGCCTTGGCGATGGAGCCGGAGGTGCTGGTGCTGGATGAGGCGGTCGCCTCGCTTGATGTGTCCATCCAAGCGCAGGTGTTGAACCTTTTTATGGACCTGCGCCGCGATCTGGGGCTGACGGCGTTGTTTATCAGCCATGATCTGTCGGTGGTGCGCCATGTGTGCGACCGGGTGGCGATTATGTATTTGGGGCGTTTGGTGGAACTTGCCCCCGCAGACCAACTTTATGCCGACCCCAAGCACCCCTACACATCAGCGCTGTTTGCATCCGTGCCAACCGTCGGCACTGGCAAGCGCGTGTTTGAGGCGATCAAGGGTGAAATCCCCTCCCCCATCAACCCACCGCCCGGCTGCGCCTTTCATCCGCGCTGCCCGCTGGCAGGGCCGCGCTGCCGTATGGAGGTGCCGCGCCTGACGTGGGCAGGGGTGGGTCGGCAAGTGGCGTGCCATTTGAATGATGGCGGTGTGGACAGCAAAGGAGCACCGGCATGACACATAATCTGAAAACGCGTATTGGTCGGCTAAACGATGTGCTGTGTGCTGTAAATATGCTAAATTGGGATGCGCGCACGCAAATGCCCGCCGGGGGGGCACAAACGCGGGGCCATCAGGTGGCCACGCTGCTGGGAATAGCGCGCGACATGATCCTTGATCCCGCCATGCAGGCGGCGGTTGACGCAGGCGGCGATGACCCGGCGGCAGCCGTGGTGCGCGCCGCCATCGCGCATCACGCCCGCCTTCCGGCCGATTTGCTGCGCGCACAGGCAGAACAAGCAACCGTTGCCGGGGCCGTCTGGGCGCAAGCCCGCGCCACATCCGATTTCGCGCTGTTTCAGCCCCATTTGGAAACCGTGGTCGCCCTTGCCCGCGAAAGCGCCGCCGCTTTGGGTTCTGATGGCCACCCCTACGATCCCATGGTGCAAATATACGAGCCGGGCGAAACAGCCGCCAGCTTGTCAGCGTTTTTCACCCAATTGCGCGCAGGCATCTTGCCCGTGCTGGACCACGCACGCAGCCAACCCGCTCCGCGCACAGATTTTCTATACCGCGATTACGCGCCCGCGTTGCAGCAACAATTTGCAGCAGGCACCGCGCAGGCCCTTGGCTATGATTTTGCGCGTGGCCGCCTCGACACGGCCGTTCACCCGTTTGAGGTATCTGCAACCCGCAATGATGTGCGCATCACCTCGCGCTGGCCACGCAACTATTTGCCCATGTCGATTTTCGGTTGCATCCATGAGGTAGGCCACGCGCTTTATGAACAAGGCGTGGACCCGGCTCACACGCGCGGCGCGTTTGCGACCGATATGATCGGGCTTTACGCCGTGGGCGGCACCAGTTTTGGCATGCACGAAAGCCAATCGCGCTTGCTGGAAAACCATGTGGGGCGCACGCCCGCCTTTTGGGCCGTGCATTTTCCCCGCTTGCGCGACACTTTCCCTGACCAGCTTCGTGATGTCAGCGTGACCGAATTTGTGGCCGCGATCAACCGTGTGGAACCTGGGCCAATCCGAGTCCAAGCGGATGAGCTGACCTATGATTTGCACATCATGTTGCGGGTGCGCATCGAAATGGCCTTGATGGATGGCTCGCTGGCTGTGGCCGACATCCCCCAAGCATGGCGCGAAGGGATGCGCGACGATCTGGGGGTTGCGGTGACTGATGATGCGCAGGGCTGCTTGCAAGATGTGCATTGGTCGTCGGGCTATATCGGGTCGTTCCCCACCTACACAATCGGCAATGCCACCGCAGCACAGCTGATGGCGCATTTTGATGCAGCCCACCCCGCCATCCGCAGCGCCTTGAACAAGGCCGATACGGGGCCACTGCGCGCCGCCCTGTCAGATACGGTTTGGCAACATGGCCGCGCCCGAACCCGCGTCGAAATGCTGGCCGATGTCGGAGCATCTGCGAATGATCCGCAACCTTATTTGCGATATCTTTCCCTGAAGTTTGGCGCGCCTTAGGTGTTTAGCCTGCCGCGGCGTCGTGGCGTTAGTTACGCTTGAAGCGTGACGCCCCTTTGCCCCATTGGGCTCATGCCAAGCGTATGATGTCGGTGCTTCCGAGCACGTTGAAGCGGTTGATGAGGGCAATGCGTATCTCGGTTTCGGCAGTCTGGCTGTCTGGCAGCGATACGTTCTGCGAAGGCTTTCAAGCAGCGCATCCATCGTCCGGCAATGGTTTGCAAACAGGCCGTGCTTTTTGGCCTGCCATCTGTTACCCGGCAGCGGTTTGCCTTCAAACCACGAGAGGGCCCTATCGTGTCGAACTCTGCGAGAACTTGACCCAAGTTTCCGAAACTCTATGATCTGCTGATTGCTGAGTTCCGCGAGGGATTGACCCAGATTTCCGACACGCCATGATCCGCTCGTTTCAATAATTCAGCCGACTATTCATGAAATTATCATATTTCAGAGGGGTCAGCACCAAATGGAAAAAACGGGTCAATCCGAGACGAAAATCAACAACTGCCCACAAAGGCCCTTGATGAAGTGGTCGGGGGCTACATTTGGTTGATCAGTGCGGCACTCGGGAATTACAGAAATTACTGTTCCGCATTCGACTGCTCGGAACAGACATGAAGAATGAGAAAGAACGAATGCTATGACTGACTGGCTTGCAACACGCGCCGAAGCCGAAGAGCGAATGGCTGCTTTTGTCCCGCGGATGGGCAAACGCTATGCCAATGGGCGCAACACCGACAATGGCCCCGGGCGACACACGGCGGTATCGGTCCTTTCGCCGTACGTCCGGCGACGGCTGGTGCTGGAAGCTGACCTTGTGGCAGCGGCCTTGGCCGCGCATGGACCCGTGGCCGCCGAAAAGTTCATCGAAGAGGTGATCTGGCGCGGCTATTTCAAAGGCTGGATGGAACGTCGCCCGCAGGTCTGGGCCAGCTACCGCACGGGGCTAGAGGCGGATTTGTCCGCCCTTGACCGCGACCGCCGCCTGCGCCGTGATGTGACCCGCGCGATGGAAGGGCAGACCGGGCTGGAATGCTTTGACGCTTGGGCCGAGGAGTTGGTGGACACCGGGT
Source organism: Pseudorhodobacter antarcticus (assembly GCF_900110135.1). GTDB lineage: Bacteria > Pseudomonadota > Alphaproteobacteria > Rhodobacterales > Rhodobacteraceae > Pseudorhodobacter > Pseudorhodobacter antarcticus. The sequence goes on from NZ_FOCO01000014.1 coordinate 14,210, forward strand.
ATCTGCACAACCATGCGCGGATGTGGTTCGCTTCAATCTGGATTTTCACGCTGGGGCTGCCTTGGCGGTTGGGGGCGGATTTCTTTTACCGGCATCTGCTCGATGGCGATGCAGCGTCAAACACCCTCGGCTGGCGTTGGGCGGCAGGGCTGCACACGCGGGGCAAGCCCTATCCGGCGCGCGCCGACAACATCGCGACCTTCACGGCGGGTCGCTTTACCCCGCGCCACACCGATCTGGCCGAAGTGACCAAAGGGCTAGAGGCGACCGAGCCGGAGGGTCTACCCTCCGTTCTCCCCCTGCGTTCTGTCGTGCCGCCAAGGGCGGGGGCGCCCACAGCCCTGCTGATCACAGATGAAGATTGCCGGGTTGAGGATTTTGATCTGGCCGCCCTCGATATCTGTGCCCGCGCCACCCTTGCCGTGGGCGATCTACGCTCTCCCCTTGGCGTGGCTGACCCTGTGATGCGGTTTGAAAGGGCGGCTTTGGCCGATGCCGCCCTGCGGGTTGGGGGGCACTTTGATACGCTGCATGCGGGTGACCCCGACGCATTGGCGAAATGGGCGGCAGCGGCGGGGGCCACACAAATTGTAACGGCTTACGCCCCCACTGGCCCGCTCCGCGATTGGCTGGATCAAGCGGCCCCCGCAATGGCCGCGCGCGGCATCACCCTTTGCGAATGGCGCCGCGATTGGGACAGCGCCATCTGGCCCCATGCCACCGCTGGCTTTTTCAAGGTGAAACAGCAGATCCCGCGCCTGCTAGAGGCGCTGATCCCCGCATGAACCTGACCGATCCCCGCATTTCCCGGCTGATCACCTTGATCCGCGCCTGCCTGCCCCCGCCACCAGGGGCGCGGCGAATTGCCCTTGCACTGACCTTCGGCGTGGCATGCCATGCGATGTTTGCAGCGGGCGTTCTCGCGATGATCATAGCGATGTATTTCGGCCTGAGTGCAAGCTTTGGCACCGTGCCTTGGCCTTGGGCCGCTTTTGCCAATGCAGCACTAATTATCCAATTTCCGCTGGCCCATTCAGTGCTGCTAACCGGCCCTGGTGCGCGTTTTCTGGCCCGCGCAATGCCCGGCCCAAATGGCAAAACGCTGGTCACAACCACCTATGCCATCATCGCCTCGGCCCAATTGCTGGCGCTGTTTGCGCTGTGGACACCCTCGGGGATCATCTGGTGGCAGGCCGAGGGGGCGGCGCTTTGGATCATAACCGCGCTTTATAGCACCGCTTGGCTGTTGCTGTTGAAAGCCAGCTTTGATGCCGGGACCGAGGTGCAGTCAGGCGCACTTGGCTGGATGTCACTGCTCGCGCGTATCCGCCCGGTGTTTCCCGACATGCCGACCCTTGGGTTGTTTCGCATAATCCGCCAGCCGATCTATGTGGCCTTTGCATTGACCCTGTGGACCGTGCCGATCTGGACCCCTGACCAACTGGTGCTGGCCATCAGCTTCACCGCCTATTGCCTGCTTGCGCCCCAGCTGAAAGAGCGCCGCTTCGCCGCCCGCTATGGCGATAGGTTTGATCGCTATAAAAACACCGTGCCCTATGTGCTGCCGCGCAGCACCCGTGCAAAGGACAATTCTCGTGCGCAATGATCTGACTATCTATGACGAGGTTGCGGACCGCTGGTGGTCGGACGACATTCGTTGGGTGCGGACGCTGAAAAACCTTGTGCCCGGCCGGCTCAGTTGGTTCGATCGCCATATGGATTGGCAGGACAAAGAAGTGTTGGATCTGGGCTGCGCGGGCGGATTTATGGCCGAGGCGATGGCAGTGCGCGGCGCGCGTGTGACCGGGATCGATCCCGCCGCCGTCGCCATTGAGGCCGCACGAGGTCACGCGCGCAGCACAGGCCTGCACATCGACTACGACGTCGGGGTGGGCGAGGCCCTTCCTTACAAAAATGCCGGTTTCGATACAGTGGTTTGTGTCGACGTGCTGGAGCATGTGGCCGACTTGCACAAGGTTCTGGCAGAAGTCACCCGGGTCCTGCGGCCAGGTGGGCTGTTCTTGTTCGATACCATCAACCGCAATCCCTTGGCGCGGCTTGCCACCATAACCATCGCCGAAGATGTGTTGCGGCTGTTGCCGCGCGGCACTCATGACCCTGCGAAGTTCATCAAGCCTCACGAACTGTACCGCGCGATGGAAGGAGTAGGATTGGTGCCCGGTCCGGTCACGGGCCTTGGCCCCCGAGGCATAAACCGGCGCTTTGATTTGACCTTTGGTCCCCTGCCCCTGACAGCAGACCTCTACATGGGTATCGCCCGAAAACCGCTCACGATATGATCAATGTTTCGGCCTTTTTGATCAGGCGCTGATAGCGCGGCAATACTTTGGAGCACCATTCCTGACGGTTTCGGCGGATGAAACCCGTATCAGCAGACGCTGGTCCAACCCTGACGGCGCAGGCAGCGCCCGCCTGGGCGGCGTGCAGCACGCCGATATCATCGCGTTCAACTTCTCGGTCTTCGACCCTGCCACCAGCCGAACACTTTCGCAAAATGTCGAATGGCGGGTTTCACAGGATATGCTGCACCTCAGATCATCTGATCGGAAAGACCCATCAATCTTGATGTCAGATATAGAATTTAAACTATCCATCGTCGAATGATTTGGGATAGCGGGGCTGATTTAGGATCGGAAGGCGCGGACTGTTTTACTTCGGCTTCCCTCAGCAAATCCGCCTGCATGCTCAGGTCCGCATACATCCGCTTTAGCCGCCGGAACGCAACGAAAGGCTGCATAGAGCCCCGAAGGGTTTGGCAATCCTTTGTATTCCGCTGTAAGCAAACGTCAGAAACATCATGGGACCAATCACGCAAATGCTGAACGCAGCCATTTTGACAACAGTCTTGGCTTGCGGGGCGCTTCTGCTCTATCCAAAACTTGCAAATGCGCCATTGTGGCGGGCAACAATCACCCCGCTTGCGTCCATTATCGGCAGTAGGTTCCTTGTTCTGGGTCCGATTTTGGGGGTCAGTTTAGGGCTTTATGCGCCGCTTGTTATGCTGGCCCTCGTCGTGATCGCTTACGGGTTTGGTAGTGCAATTCGCTACAACATTGGCCGCATTGACGCCGTGGCGCACAGGCCAGCCTTGGTGGAGCAGATCGAACCTTTTGCCTCGATGGTCTTGGCCTTCGCCTATATCATCTCGGTTGGCTATTATCTCAACCTGTTCGGGGCCTTCGGCGTCAGCCTTACTGCTTTCGACACCCCCTATTATGCCAAGGTTCTAACCACCGCCGTTTTCCTCCTCATTCTCATCGTTGGCTGGACCAAAGGTTTTGCCGCACTTGAGCGGATGGAGCAAATCTCGGTCGGCGTGAAGTTGGCGATCATTGGTGGATTGCTGTGCGGCTTGGCCATCCATTTTGGGGATACGGCGCAAAATGGCGCGCTGACGTTTAACGCCGCAAGCGTCACGGGCTGGTCGGCGGTGACCCTGATATTTGGTCTGATCGTGACGGTTCAGGGGTTTGAGACATCGCGCTATCTTGGCCGCCATTATGATGCACAGACCCGGATCAGGTCGATGCGCTTGGCGCAGGTCCTCTCCACCCTGATTTATATGGTCTATATCGTGCTTCTGGCCTATGCGTTTGCGCCAGGGACAATCACGCTGGATGAAACCTCGATCATCGACATGATGGCAATCGTCGCGTCGATTTTATTTTCCTTCTCGACGTCCTCATGCGGCCCCGACATCAGATCATCGTGTCCCCTTTCGGAACATTGCCATGCAATGCCGTGTCGGGCAACGGATGCTGCTGGACCCACTTGTTCAGCGTAGAGACGCCAACACCCAAATCCGATGAAAGCCGCGGACGCGTTAAGCCGCTGGTCGTCGCCATCCGCACAGCATCACGCCGAAACTCGTCTGTGTATTCCTTTGCCATTCCATATCTCGATAATCCCCCCCGAAAGTAAGGGGCTGCATAAGTAGAATTTTCTCACCAAGATGAACGAGGATATTTCTAATGAAGACAAGCAGATACACAGAGGCGCAGATCATCGCCATCCTGCGACAGGATGAAGGCGGCGTGCCAGTGTCCGAGCTTTGCCGTGAGCATGGGATGATGCCCTTGCCCTGCAATGGTTTGCGCGCAAATCATGAGAGGGAACGCGTCGTTTTACAAATGGCGGGCGAAGTATTGCGGCATGGATGCGTCCATGATCAGCCAGATGAAGTCCATGGACCGAGCCATTGAGGCGCCATTGGTTCAAGCCCAATGGCGAGGGAGAACCGTCGCCTGAAGCGCATGTATGCCAATTTGAGCATGCAGGCTGATTTGCTGAAGGAAGCCTTTGGAAAAAAGTGACTGGGCCATCCGCTGCCCGGAAGGCAAATGCAAGCATTTGCTGTGGGTCAGCGCTGCGAGATGGCCCAAACAGCAGTGGAAAAGCGTGGGGTCAGCATTGCTTTGGCGTGTCGGGCCTTCGGAGTTAGCGAGACCTGCTACCGCTATGGCCCGAAGTTGCGTGCCGAGAACGATGTGATCGCCGATCTGCTGACCGGTCTGACGGATGCCCGCAAGACTTGGGGGTTCGGACTGTGTTTTCTGCATTTGCGTAACGTGAAGGGGCATCCATGGAACCACAAACGGGTTTATCGGATCTACTGCGAGCTGGAGTTGAACCTGCGGATCAAGCCCCGGAAGCGGTTGAAGCGGGACAAACCTGATGCGCTGGCCGTCCCAGACGCGCCAAATGTGACTTGGTCCATGCGTTGCCCGGTAGGCGTTTGTTTTCAAACGCCGTAAGGGGATTTCATGGCCGACCGGCTTGGTGATGGCCGTGCTTTCCGGCTACTGAACGTTCTGGATGACTTTAACCGCGAGGGCCTCGGCATCGAGGTAGACTTTTCCTTGCCCGCTGAGCGTGTGATCCGAAGTCTTGACCCGTCGCCGGGGAAACGATCCCCCGGATCGTTTCCTGACCCTCCTCCACATCGAATGGCGTGGCAAGCCAGGCACCATTCGGGTCGACAATGGGCCTGAATACATCAGTGAAAAGCTCCCTCTCGGCGATGCACGCATCGCCTGTCGGGCAACGGATGAAATGGGCCGCGAAACATAGGGTTAAAATCCAGCACATCCAACCCGGTCAGCCGCAACAGAACGCCTACATCGAGCGCTACAGCCGCACCGTCAGGCATGAGTGGCTGGACCAATAAATCATCGAAAGCATCGAAGAGGCCCAAGATCACGCCACGCAATGGCTCTGGACTTACAACAACGACCGACCCAACATGGGAATTGGCGGCATAACACCCGCTATGAAGCTGAAAATGGCCGCGTGAATTCTACGACAGCACCCCGTTAAAAATGGGGGGATTACCCCAGGACTAACCATGTAAATGCGATGAGAAGTTGGCAAAACCTTCGTCCTTAAATCTACTTGAACCATCGTGCTTAGAATCCCGAAATTACACCTATACATTGTAGCAGCATGTGACACCAAGTTTAGCGAAACACCAGCGCATCCCTACAAGCGAAAGGAAACAACAAAGTAGAAAACGTTATGCTTTGCCGAACCTAGCGTCGTTACTTGTAAATGGCCGCGCATTTGACGCGTGTCTGGCGATTTGGCCGCGAAGCGCATGGTCAAATTCGCGAATCCTTGATCGGCCAATAATTGAGGCCTCTTTCATCAAGTAGTTGACGGCCTTAGGCTATCCTTAGGCAACAGCCCCCTAGGGGCCACCACCCCCTTCGCAAGTCATTGATAATAAATGATTTTACGGAAGAAGATGGTGGGCGATCCTGGAATCGAACCAGGCGTGAGTCGCCTCGAGGGAGTTACAGTCCCCTGCCACACCTTGCGGCCTATCGCCCACTAAGCGGGGTCAATAAAGCGGGGCCTTGGGGGCGTCAAGCGCAAAGCGAAGGATTTTCCCCATCCCCCCTCATTCCGCGCCCCTCCGGTTTTCCCCTTGCACCCCCCCGCCCCATTGCCCATTCTTAACCCCAAACACGCCCCTCATTCTGGCCCCACAAAGGTGACCCCAAATGACCAACCAAAAACCCACTTGGGTCATCGACAAAGAACGCGCCAAACGCCAAGCTGCCAATGAAACCGTCTGGCTGTTCGGCCTGCACGCCGTCCGCGATGCCCTGATGAACCCTGCCCGCGAAAAGCTGCGGCTGGTCCTGACCAAAAACGCCGCCGACAAATTGGCTGAGGCGCTGGCCACCTGCGACCTACAACCCGAAATCGTCGACCCCCGCAAATTCGACGTGCCCTTGGACGAAGGGTCGGTTCACCAAGGTGCCGCCTTGCAGGCCCGCCCGCTGAACTGGGGCAACCTCGCCGATGTGGCGATTTCCGGCACCGGCGCGCCTCTCGTCGTCCTTTTGGACCGCGTGACCGACCCCCACAACGTCGGCGCAGTCCTGCGCTCCGCCGAAGTTTTCGGGGCCCGCGCTGTCATCGCACCCCACCGCCATTCCGCCCCCGAAACCGGCGCGCTGGCCAAAACCGCCAGCGGCGCGCTGGAACGCCAGCCTTACCTGCGCGTGGCCAACCTTTCGGACGCAATGGAAGAATTGCGCGGCATGGGCTTTTATCTAATCGGCCTTGCCGGCGATACCGAAACCGACCTGTCGGACGCCGTCGCATCCGCCCAAAGCCGCCCGATTGCCCTTGTTTTGGGGGCCGAAGGGCCAGGCCTGCGCGAAAAAACCCGCGAAACCTGCGACGTGCTGGCCCGCATCCCCGCGGCGGGCAGTTTCGGCTCGCTCAACGTCTCCAACGCCGCCGCCGTGGCCCTTTATGCCGCCACCAGCCGCAAAGTCTAATCACAAAACCCAATCACAAAACAGCGAGGGGCCTTTTCCATGACCAACCAGCCCCCATGTTAATAACAGGCAGCAGGTACGGAACCCCTGCAGTCCCTTTACTGTCCCTCGTTCCGCGACTTGCGCCCGGCCTTTTTGGCACGGGCGCTTTTTTTGGTGAAAGGCTCCCGTTGATGCCCCAAAATGACATTGCCCAAATCCTGCGGGATACGAAAATCATCGCCATGGTTGGTGCCTCCCTCAACCCCGACCGCCCCAGCCACGGCGTCATGCAATTCCTGCAATCCAAGGGCAAGCGCGTTATCCCCGTCAATCCCGGCCATGCGGGCGAAACCCTGCTGGGGGAAACCATTTATGCCAGCCTAAAAGACATCCCCACAGATTTCGCAGTCGATATGGTCGATGTTTTCCGCAAATCTGATGCGGTGGCCGCCATTGCCACCCAAGCCATCGCCGACCTGCCCCATCTGCGCACCCTTTGGCTGCAACTGGGGGTGTTCAGCGATCAGGCGGCCAGCCTTGCCGCCACGCATAACGTGGATTTTGTCCAAGATCGCTGCCCCGCGATTGAATGGCGCAAGCTGGGGCTTTAACGGCTCGCCTTCTCCGTAATCCCCGATTGCCCCTCACGCCGCGCCAATTCCGCCTCCACATCCGCCAGCGTCACATCGCGCGCGGCCAGCATCACCAGCAGATGATAGATCACATCCGCGGCTTCCGATGTCAGGCGCGCACGGTCGCCTTTGACCGCTTCAATGATCGCCTCCACCGCTTCTTCACCAAACTTTTCGGCGCATTTTTCGGGGCCTTTGGCCAGCAGCTTTGCAGTCCATGAACTGTCAGTGTCCGCCCCTTTGCGGGCGGCGATGGTGGCGGCAAGGCGGGTCAGGGCTGTCATGTCATCCTCATCGCAATACCAGCGGCGGCCATATGCGCCTTGGCCTGCCCAATCGTATAATCGCCAAAGTGAAAGATCGACGCGGCCAGCACCGCCGAGGCACCACCCACCGTCACCCCTTCGACCAGATGGTCCAAATTGCCCACACCGCCGCTGGCAATCACAGGCACCGATACCGCATCCGAGATCGCGCGGGTCAGGGGCAAGTTGAACCCCGCCCGCGTCCCGTCCCGGTCCATCGACGTCAACAGGATTTCCCCCGCCCCCTTGCCCGCCATCAGCACGGCAAATTCCACGGCATCAATCCCGGTTTCACGCCGCCCGCCATGGGTAAAAATCTCCCACCGGCCCGGCGCGACCGTCTTTGCATCAATCGCCACGACGATACATTGCGACCCAAACCGGTCCGCCGCCTGCGCCACCACATCAGGGTCCGCCACCGCAGCCGAGTTGAAAGACACCTTATCCGCCCCCGCCAACAACAGCGCGCGCACATCCAGATGCGTGCGCACCCCGCCACCCACCGTCAGCGGCATAAAGCATTGCTCCGCCGTGCGGGTGACCAGATCAAACATGGTGCCCCGGTTTTCATGCGTGGCGTGAATGTCCAAAAAACACAGCTCATCCGCGCCCGCCGCATCATAGGCGCGTGCCGCCGCCACCGGGTCGCCCGCATCGCGCAGACCCACGAAATTCACGCCCTTGACCACACGGCCATCGGCAACATCAAGACAAGGGATGATCCGGGTTTTCAACATAGGTTTTTCCTAAGCGTTCATCGCCACACGATCAAGCACCAAGCGCCGTGATCGCCGCCCCCAGATCAATCGCACCATCATAAAGGGCACGCCCCGAAATCGCGCCCGAAATCACGCCCGTATCGCGCAGCGCCATCAAATCCACTATCGACGACACCCCGCCCGACGCAATCACGGGGATCGACACAGCGCGCGCCAATGCTTCGGTCGCGGCAATGTTTGGCCCCTGCATCGCGCCGTCGCGGTCGATATCGGTATAAATAATCGCGGCCACGCCTGCATCCTCAAAGCTGCGGGCAAGGTCGGTGACCATCATATCGGTTTCATGCGCCCAGCCTTTGGTCGCCACGCGGCCCGCCCGCGCATCAATCCCCACGGCGACCTTGCCGGGAAAAGCCAGCGCCGCCTCGCGCACCAACGCGGGGTTTTCCACGGCCACCGTGCCCAAAATCACCCGCGCAAGGCCCCGCGACAGCCAGCGTTCAATCGTCGCCATATCGCGAATACCGCCGCCCAATTGGCACGGCACCTTGACCCGCGCCAAAATCGCCTCCACCGCTGCACCGTTCACAGGTTGGCCCGCAAATGCCCCGTTCAAATCCACCAAATGCACCCAAGCACAGCCCGCCGCCTCAAACGCCGCCGCTTGGGCTGCCGGGTCGTCGCCAAACACGGTCGCCGCGTCCATTTCGCCGCGCAGCAAGCGCACGCATTGCCCATCTTTCAGGTCGATTGCGGGGTATAGGATCATCACAGCCTCCGGGGTTTATCTGCGCTTGGTCTTTGGCACAGGGGGGCGGGCTTGCCAAGATGCGGCGCTACCCAACGTCACACTTGCGTGGTCGCAGTTTCCCCGCAAAGGTGCAGAAATAAGCTTTGGGAGGAGCATGAGATGAAGCAACTGATTTTGGCCGCAGCCCTGATTTTTGGCGCAAGTATGGCGCAGGCCGCCGACCCGGCCGAAGGCGTTTGGCAAACCAAAGCCGATGACAATGGCAATTTTGGCCATGTCCAAATCAAACCCTGCGGCGCGGCGCTGTGTGGCACTTTGGTGAAATCCTTTGACAACAAAGGCAAGGCCATGAAGTCCGAAAACGTTGGCAAGCAGATTATCTGGGATATGAAGGCCAAGGGCGGCGGGGCGTATGGCGACGGCAAGGTTTGGTCGCCGGACCGCAATAAAACCTATAATTCCAAGATGAAGCTGAACGGCAACAGCCTTGCGATCGAAGGCTGCGTGTTCGGAATTTGCCGCGATGGCGGCGTGTGGGCCCGCGTGAAATAACCGCAGGTTCCGGGTCGCAAGGGGGCTCCCGTGCTGATAGCAGGGGGCCAAACCGGAGGACCGCATGACCCCACAGACCCTAAAGATGAGCGGCCTAGATTGGCTGCTGCTGGCGACCCTGTCCCTGCTTTGGGGCGGGTCGTTTTTCTTTGTGCAGCTGGCGGTGGGGCATCTGCCTGCGTTTACCATCGTCTTTTTGCGGGTGTCATTGGCGGCGCTGGCGCTGGCAGGGGTGCTGGCGGTTACGCGCACCCCGTTCCCCAAAGGGCGCGCCGTTTGGGGCGCTTTGTTGGTCATGGGCGCGCTGAACAACGCATTGCCGTTTACGTTTTTCGTGCTGGCACAGGGGCAAATCGGCAGCGCGCTGGCCAGTGTTTTAAACGCCACCACGCCGCTGTTCACCTTGATCGTCGCCCATCTGTGCACGGCGGATGAGCGGTTGACCGGGGCCAAATTGCTGGGCCTTGGCATTGGCTTTGTGGGCGTGGTGGTAATGATGGGCGGGGCGGCGCTGACCGCAGGGGCGGCCACGGTGTTGGCGCAAGCGGCGTGTTTGGCGGCTGCAATCTGCTATGCCTTTGCCAGCGTATGGGGGCGGCGGTTCAAGCGGTTGGGCCTGCCGCCCCTTGCCACCGCCTTTGGGATGCTGACCGCCTCCAGCTTGATGATGCTGCCGTTGGTGGTGGGGGTGGACCGCCCTTGGACGCAACCGCTGCCGGGGGTGGTACCCATCGCCGCCGTGGTGGGGTTGGCGCTGCTGTCCACAGCGCTGGCGTATCAGCTGTATTTCCGGCTGCTGGCGCGGGCGGGCGCGGTGAACTTGGCACTCGTCACCTTCCTGATCCCGGTCAGCGCGATTGCGCTTGCGGTGTTGGTGCTGAATGAAACACTCGCCCTGCGCCACATCGCGGGCATGGGGTTGATCGCGCTGGGGCTGTTGGTGATTGACGGCAGGTTGGCGCGCAAAAAACCCTAAGGCGCCCAGCGCAGGAAATTGCCAATCATCCGCAACCCGTTGGCTTGGGATTTTTCCGGGTGAAACTGCATGCCAACAATGTTATCGCGTCCCACAATCGCCGTAATTTGATCGCCGTAATCCACATAAGCCAACCGCTGCGCCGGGTCCGCGACGCGGAAATGGTAGGAGTGGACGAAATAAGCGTGGTCGCCCGTGGCCAGCCCCTCCAGCACCGGATGATGTGACCCGATCACCAGATCATTCCACCCCATATGCGGCACTTTTAGCGCGGGATTGGCGGGTTTGATCGCCACTACCTCACCGCCAATCCAATCAAACCCTTTGGTATCGGTGTATTCGCGGCCCCAAGTGGCCATCATCTGCATGCCCACGCAAATCCCGAGGAAGGGCACGGCGCGGCGGGTCACGCCGTCTTCAATCGCCTCGAACAGCCCGGAATAATGCCCGAGTGCCGCGCGGCAGGCCGGAAAGGCACCGTCACCCGGCAGCACGATACGGTCGGCGCGGGCCACATCCTCGGCCCGGCTGGAGACAAGCACTTTGCCGCCATCCACCTCCACCGCCATGCGCTGAAACGCTTTTTCGGCGGAATGAAGGTTGCCGCTGTCGTAATCGACCAGAACCGTCAGCATTTACAGGCTGCCCTTGGTGGATGGGATAACCCCTGCGCGGCGCGGGTCGGCCTCCACCGCTGCGCGCAGGGCGTGAGCCACGGATTTGAACGCGGCTTCGGCAATGTGGTGGCTGTTGAACCCGTGGACCAGATCGACATGCAGCGTGATGCCGCCATGGGTGGACAAGGCTTGGAAAAATTCGCGCACTAATTCGGTATCAAACGTGCCAATTTTCGCGGTGGGAAAGGGCATGTTCCACACCAAAAACGGCCGCGCCGACAGGTCCAGCGCACAACGCACCTGCGCATCATCCATCGCTAGCGCAAAATGGCCATAGCGCCGGATGCCGCGCTTGTCACCAATCGCGGCCACCAAGGCCTTGCCCAGCGCAATCCCGCAATCCTCCACCGTGTGGTGGTCGTCGATGTGCAAATCGCCCGTGGCATGCACGGTCATATCAATCAACGAATGACGGGCCAATTGGTCCAGCATATGATTGAAAAACCCAATGCCAGTTTGAATGTCGGATTGCCCGGTGCCATCCAGATTGATCGCCACGGCGATTTTGGTTTCAGTCGTGTCGCGCGACAGGCTGGCGGTGCGCATGGCAATGCTCCGGGTGTTGGGGACGGTTGGCGCGGTTATAGGCGGGCGGGCACGGGTTGAAAAGGGTTTAGGACGCGCGGCGATGCGGGCCAAACAGCGCCGCCCCCGCAACCAGCAGGCCCGAGACAACCGCAATCATCCCCGCCGCCGAAACAGCCCCCGACAGGCCCAGCCAAATCGGCCCATACCCCGCCGCAACATAGCCCAAAATGGCGGAAATCGCCGCAAACCCCAGGCTTAACCACACTTGCACGCCCAAACGGTTGGTCAGCAACCGCGCAGCGGCGGGCGGGCAAATCAGCATGGCGATGGTCAGGATGGACCCCACGGCGGTAAACGCCGCCACCGAAGCGACCGCCGTGGCAACCACAATGCCCAGCGATATCACCCCAACAGGCAGTCCCAACACCGCCGCATGGCCCGCATCAAACGATGCCATCACAAGCCAGCGCCAAAACACCAGCAGCAACACCGCCAGTACCATGGCCACCAGCGCCAATTGCCCAAATTCGGGCGGCAAGCCCGCCAGTGCCACCGGGTCCGTCAAGGACGCCCACCCTGTGCCATCCAGCCAAATCAAGCTTTCCAAATTGCCATAAAGCGCGTGTTCCACATCCAGATGTACGCCCGACGCGCCCGACAGTTCCAACAGCAACACACCGGACGCGAACATGGTGGTAAAGGTCATCCCCATCGCAGCACCGGGGTCCACGCGCGCCAATTTGGTAATCGCTTCCACCATCAAAGCTGATACCAGCGCCGCCGCCCCCGCGCCTGCAAACATCACCCAGCCCGACACTTGGCCCGTCAGCAAAAATCCAACGATCAGCCCTGGCAGCACCGAATGGGCCATCATATCGCCCATCATGGCCTGCCGGCGCAGCAGCAAAAAATTGCCCGGCAACGCACAGGCCACCGCCGCCAAAACGGCGATCAGCAAGGGCACCAGCGACAAGGTGACAAAATCCGCGCCCATCACCGTGCCCACACCCGACCTAAAAGACCCCGGCGCGGCGCGATCACTGCCGACACCAAAAACGCGCCAAACGCCAGCGCCACAATCAACGCCCCCGTGGGCACCCCCGGCACCGCCGCCGAAATCGCCGCCCCGCCAAAGCCTGCCGCCCCGCCAATGGCCGCAGCAATCAACGCCATAAGCCCTGCCCGGTCGGTCCACATGCGCGCGGCAACCGCAGGCGTGATCAACAGCGCCACCACCAAAATAGCCCCCACCACGCGGATGCCCAACAACACCACCGCCAGCACCAACCCCATCAACACCGCATCAATCAGCGCCGGGCGCAGCCCTATGCCGAGCGCAAACCCCGGATCAAACGCCACCATCACCAACAACCGGCGCATCACAAACAAGGCGGCCAACACCAACAGCCCCCCCGCCCCAATCAAATACACATCCGCTTGCAACATTCCGGCGGTGGAGCCGAGCAAGAACCCCTCCAGCCCCGCTTGCCGCCCTGCGCCAAGCCCTTGGATAAACGTCAAAAGCACAATCCCCGCGCCGTAAAAGGTGGATAAAACGATGCCAATCGCCGCATCCTCGGGCAGCCGCGTGCCACGCACCAGCCCTTGCAACACCCACAGCCCCAGCAGCGACGACACCCCTGCCCCCAGCAACAGCCCCGGCAAAAACCGACCATCGCCGCCCAGCGCCACCATAATCAAAAACGCAATCCCCACCCCCGGCAAGGTCGCATGCGCCATCGCATCGGGCACCAAGGACCGGCGGCGCAAAAACAAAAACGACCCCACGGCCCCGGTCGCAAGGCCCAAAGCGCCCGCCCCCAGCGTGACCAGCGTGGCGTTATAACCCATGCGCAGGGTCAATGCGTCAAGGATAGCGGCGTTCATCAGGCGGCCAAAACTGGCGGCAGCGCGCCACCATAGGTTTGCTGCAGCAACGCAGGCGTAAACGCCTGCGCCACTGGGCCGCTGGCAATCACATGCCGGTTCAGCAACAGCACCCGGTCAAACCATTGCGGCACGGTGGCCAAATCATGATGCACCGCCACCACCGCAGCCCCCGCGTCCCGCAAATCGCGCAGCACGGTCACAATCGCCGCCTCCGTCTTGGCATCCACCCCAGCGAATGGTTCGTCCAACAAATACAGCTCCGCCTTTTGGGCCAAGGCGCGGGCCAAAAACACCCGCTGTTGCTGACCGCCCGACAGCGCGCCAATTTGGCGGGTGGCAAATTCGGTCAATCCCACCCGTTCCAAACACTCAAACGCAAATGCCCGGTTCGCCCGCCCAATCGGCCGCAACAACCCCAAGGTTCGTTGCATCCCCATCAACACCACATCAATCACCCGAATGGGAAAATCCCAATCGACCGAGGCGCGCTGCGGCATATAGGCGACCCGCGCGCGCGCAGCATCCAACGGCTGGCCGAAAAACTGCGCGGTGCCTGCGGCCATTGGCACAATCCCCAAAGACGCTTTGAGCAACGTTGATTTGCCCGCCCCGTTTGGCCCCACAATCGCAGTCATTGCCCCCATCGGCAGGCTGGCCGTGGCCCCATCGACCGCCGTTGTGGCACCATAACGGACCACAATATCATTAAAACTCAATGCGGTATCGGTCACGCCCGCCCCTCGGCCAATCGGCCATTCAGCCCGCGCGGCGGCGCATCCGCCCCCAAGGCCCGCGCGATCACGGTGATATTATGGTCAATCATACCCGGATAAGTGCCTTCATACGTCCCATCGACGCCCATCGCATCGGAAAACAATTCGCCGCCAATCACCACCTTATGCCCCTGCGCCGCGGCCCCTTCGACCAGCGCCCGCATGGCCCGGTCTGGCACCGAGCTTTCGACAAACACCGCGCCAATGTTGCGCGCGACCAGCATATCGACCAAATCGCCAATCCGCGACAGACCCGCCTCGCTTTCCGTGGAAATGCCTTGCAGCCCCTCCACCTCAAACCCATAAGCCCGCCCGAAATAGGAAAACGCATCATGCGCCGTGACCAAAACCCGTGCGCTCTCGGGCACTTGCCCCAACACATCGCGGGCATATGCGTCCAGCGCCGCAATCTCCGCACGGTAGATGGTCGCATTTGCGCTAAATTCATCCGCGCGCGCAGGCTCCAGCGTCACCAATGCGGCCGTTACCGCATCCACCGCCCCCAGCCACAGCATTGGGTCCATCCACACATGCGGGTCGTGCTGGTCAGGGTAGCCGTCCCATGACAACAAACGGTCGGGCGCAATCGCTTCGGCCACGGGCACCACCGTCACCCGGCGCGACAGATCGGCCATAAAATCAACCAATTGCGCCTCCAGCCGCAGCCCATGCCACAACACCAGATCGGCGCGCACAAGGGCCGCCACATCACTGCGCGTCTGGCGAAAACTGTGCGGGTCCACCCCCGCCCCCATCAGGCCCGTGACCGCCCCCCCGCTGATACGCCGCGCAGCATCGGCAATCATGCCCGTGGTCGCCACAATCTGCGGCGCGGTGGCCGCCGCAAGGCCATGCGGCAACGCAAACACAAAGGGGATTGCGGTCAAAACATCACGGCGCGACAGCCTCATTCCATACCTCCTTGGCGGGACCACTATGCCCACATGTACGGTAGATATTGCGAATGCTTCGCAAAGTCAAGAAAGTTGAGAATTATTCGCAACTGACGCGATGCGGTTAGGTGCGCAGGCCCGTTTCAACCAACATGCCCCGGCGCTTTGCCTCATAGTAATAACCGCGCGAATACCATTTTACCGCTGTGTCCTGGCTGCCATCGGCCAACAGCCACGCGCCACGCAAATATCGCACCGCATAGCGCAGGTTGGTTTCGGCATCCAAAAGGCCTGCATTTGGGCCAGTAAACCCCATGCCGCGCGCGGTGGCGGGCAAAATCTGCATCATGCCGTAATAAGGCCCGTTGCGCGTGCCGGGGCGGTGATGGCTTTCGCGGATGATGACACGGTGAACAAGGCTGCGCGGCACTTCGTTGCGATCAGCCGCTTCATTGATCAAACGGCGCAGTTCGGGAGTTTCATTGACATGCAGCGGCGGGTCAAACGCGGCGTTTGGCGCGGGGGGCGCATCGGGGCGGTTATTGCTTTGGGTTTTGCGGCCACCACAAGCGGATAGAAAGGCAACAAGGCCCAACAGGGCGGCGCGACGGGGCATGAGGGGCATCACAATCTCCTAACATCAACTGCGCTTCTTTATCTTTGTGCTGTAATTCTGGCAAACACTGGTTATGCGCGCTGGCTTTTTCCCGCCTATCAGATTGTAAGATCAGTGTTCCGCACGCAGCCTTTGGGGCGGAAAATTTGCCGCCTTGGGCACTTACGCGCGCCAAATCGGCCAATTGTGCTGGCGCAAACTTTGCCCTAACGTCGTGGGCAACACAGTATCACAAAGCAAAAACATCAGGGGAAATTCATGTCTGACGCAGCACCACAAGGTTTTGACACGCTTCAAATTCACGCGGGCGCGCGGCCTGATCCGGCCACAGGCGCGCGGCAAATTCCGATTTATCAAACCACAGCCTATGTGTTTCGCGACGCCGATCATGCGGCGGCGTTGTTCAATTTGTCCGAGGTCGGCTATATCTATTCACGCTTGACGAACCCGACCGTGTCCGCGCTGGCCGAACGGATTGCGGCGCTGGAGGGGGGTGTGGGGGCTGTGTGCTGCTCATCCGGGCACGCGGCGCAGTTGATGGCGCTGTTTCCGCTGATGCAGCCGGGCTGTAATGTGGTCGCCTCCAGCCGTTTGTATGGTGGGACGATCCAGCAGTTTACGAACACAATCCGTAAATTCGGCTGGTCCGCAAAGTTTGTGGATTTCGATGATTTGGCGGCGGTTGAGGCGGCGGTGGATGACAACACCCGCGCGATTTTCTGTGAAAGCATCGCGAACCCCGGCGGGTATATCACAGATATTCCAGCGGTGGCGAAGGTTGCCAATAAGGTGGGCCTGCCCCTGATCGTGGACAACACGACGGGCACGCCGTATTTGTGCCAGCCGTTGAAACTGGGCGCGACTTTGGTGGTTCATTCCACCACGAAATATCTGACAGGGAATGGCACCGTCACGGGCGGTTGCGTGGTCGATGGCGGCACGTTTGATTGGTCCACATCGGGCAAATTCCCCAGCCTGTCGGAGCCTGAACCTGCCTATCACGGCATCAAATTCCATGAGGCGCTGGGGGGTATGGCCTTTACCTTCCATTCCATCGCGATCGGTTTGCGCGACCTTGGCATGACGATGAACCCGCAGGCGGCCCATTACACGCTGATGGGGATTGAAACCCTGTCGTTGCGGATGGCGCGGCATGTGGAAAATGCCCAAAAGGTCGCGGAATGGCTGGAAAAGCACCCCAAGGTGGAAAAGGTCACTTATGCGGGGCTGGACAGTTCCCCTTACAAGCATCGGGTCGCCACGGTCTGTCCAAAAGGGGCGGGTGGGTTGTTCACCGTGTCCTTGAAGGCCGGGTATGAGGGCTGTGTGAAGCTGGTGTCGGACCTGCAATTGTTCAGCCATGTCGCGAATTTGGGCGATACCCGCAGTCTGGTTATTCACCCCGCATCGACCACCCACCGCCAGCTGTCAGATGAACAGCAAGCGGCGGCGGGTGTCTCGCCGAACACGGTTCGGTTGTCGATCGGGATTGAGGATGTGGCCGATATTATTGCCGATTTGGAACAGGCGTTGGCCAAGGGCTGATTTGGAAAGATCGCACCTGCCCCGGTTATGGGGCGGGTGCAAAATCGCGCGCGATGCGCGGGGTAAGGTGTTGATATGGTTATGGGTTGGTTTTTTTGTTAATTAAATTTTAACGGGTGTATCGCGGTTTTTGTTGGGCGAAAGTCGGGGTGAACCCCGACATACGATGCGGGTGTAGGGTGGGTACAACCCACCGCCCCTGTTTTAGCTGCGCAACAAGATGCCCAGACGCTTGATGCCTTCACCGATTGTCGCCTCATCCGCGCGGGAAAATGACAGGCGGATGGTGTTGCGCCCCGACCCATCGGCAAAGAACGCAGACCCCGGCACAAAGGCCACCTTTTGGCTTTGCAGCGAGCGCGCCAACAGGTCCGCGCCGTCCATGCCCACGGGCAAGGTTATCCAGATGAACATGCCGCCTTCGGGCCGGGTCCATGTGATGCCCGCGGGCATGTGTGTGGTCAGGGCCGCCAGCATCGCATCGCGGCGCGCGCGGTAGGCGGCACGGATTTTGGCAACGTGACCCTCGAACATCAACACCGCCACATCGGCGATGGCCATTTGGTTCAATGTGGAGGTGTGCAGATCGGCGGCTTGTTTCATCAACACCAATTTGCCAATCACCTCGCGCGCGCCACATATCCAACCCACGCGCAGGCCGGGGGCCAGTGATTTGGAAAACGACCCGCAATAAAGCGTGCGCGCCGCCTCGATACTGCCTTTTTGCGCGATTTCCAGCGCCAAAATCGGCGGCACCGCGTCACCATCAAAGCGCAGGGATTGATAGGCGGCGTCTTCGATGATCGCGATGTCGAGATCTTGCGCCAGTTGCAGCATGCCGTGGCGGGTGGCGGCGTCCAGCGTTTCACCCGTGGGGTTGGCGAAATCAACGGACATATAGGCGAATTTGACGCGGCCGCCTTTGGCCGCTGCCGTATCGGCGTAATCGGCGGCGGTGCGGTTGGTGTGGGGGTCCAGCCGGTCATATTCGGGTTCATAGGCGTTGAACGCGCCCAAGGCGCCAAGGTAGGTGGGCCAGCCCACAAGCGCCGTGTCACGCGGCGACAGGAACAATTTTCCTAAATAATCAAGTGCTTGTTGGCTGCCAGAGGTGATAAGGATGTTGTCGGCATCGCAGGGCACGCCAATGCGCGCCATTTGGCCTGCAATCCAGTCGCGCAGGGGTTTGTACCCTTCGGATACCGAATATTGCAACGCCGCTTCGGCCCGTGGGCCCGACAGAATATCGGCAATCGCGGATTGAAAAGCGGCGGTGGGGAACAGGGCCGGGTCCGGGATACCGCCTGCAAAGGACAGGATATCGGGCTGGTCCAGCAATTTCAAAAGTTCGCGAATTTCAGACGCTTTCATGCGGCTGGCGCGGCTGGCGAAAACCTGTTCCCATTTCATGATGGACCCCTCCCCGGGTGAATTTTCCGGGAAGGTGGCGCGCGTGTGGTGGTTAGTCAATAAGGCTGACGTAAAAAGGCTGGGGGGTAAATTTACTGCAACAGCTGCCATGTCATGGCGACGTTGACGGAAAACGCCAATTCCCCCGCCTGGACAGGCACCGCATCGGCCGAGGCGCGCATCATCATTTCGCCGCGCGGGGCGACCATGCCGCCGCCCTGTTCGGACATTTGGGTGATCGCGCCCAAGCGCACGCCCGCCGCGTTCACCATCACATCGGCGCGGTGGCGCGCATCAGCGACCGCGCGCAAACGCGCTTCATCCAGCAAGGGTGCCGGGTCTGACACGCCAAATTGCACATTGTTTAAGGTATTTGCGCCGTCTTTGACTGCTGCATCCAGCACGCCGCCCAGCGTATCCAGCGCGCGCACGGTCACGGTCACTTGGTTGGACGCGGTAAAGGATTTGGTGCTGGGGGTGTTGGTGGCCGCGTCCCATGTGGGTTGCAGCGACAGGCCGGAGGTTTGCAGATCGCGCGCGTCAATCCCCGCCGCTTTCATATTCGCCAGCACGCGGGCCAGTTCGGCGTTGGTTTGGTCCATCGCCCCTTTGGCCGTATCGGCGGTTTGGGTGACGCCCAGCGAAATGGTGGCCATATCGGGGGCGGCCTGCACGGTGCCTGTGCCTGTAACCGATATTTGGGCGGCGATTGGCGCGGCGGGTTGTTGGGTCATTGGCGGTATCGCATACTGTGCCAGGGCGGGGGTCATGAGGGCGGGGGTCATGGGGGTGAAGGCAAGAAGGGCTGCAAAAATCACGTTTGTTTGGCTGCGCATATGGATACTCCTAAGTTTTGCGTTGGTCTTAGACTGTTTGACGCGGCGCGAAACCAAATTCTTGGCGGAATTGGGCCGATTGGGCGGAAAAGTGGCGGGCTTTTTCTTTCAATCCGCAAAAAGCTGCTGTAGGGAAAGATTAATCCTAAGGCTGGACCTCCCCTGCTTTTCCCTTTTGTGCTAGATCTGTGCAATGAAACCAAATTTCGCCCTGAATATCACCGATGCCTCTATCGCCCTGTTGCACCGCACGCCGCGCGGTTGGCTGGAGGTGGGGAGTGCTGCGTTTGACAGCCCCGATCTGGAGGAGGCGCTGGGATATTTGCGCGCTTCTGCGCTTGGGTTATCGCCGCAGGGGATTACCACCAAGTTGGTGCTGCCCGCGTCACAAGTGCTGTATGTCGAGGTGGAAGCGCCCGGACCCGACAAGGCCACGCGAGAGGTGCAAATTCGCGCCGCGCTGGAGGGGCGCACGCCGTACGCTGTTGATGATTTGGTGTTTGACTGGTGGGGCAAAGGCGACAAGGTACAGGTCGCCGTGGTCGCGCGCGAAACTTTGGCAGAGGCCGAAGGGTTTGCGGTGGCGCACCGCTTTAACCCGGTGTCCTTTGTGACCATCCCCGCCGATGGGCAGTTTGCCGGTGAGCCGTGGTTTGGCGTGACCGAGATTGCGCCAACCGTTTTGCCCAGCGGCGAGAAGGTGACGCGCGACCAAGACCCGGTGAAAGTGATCAAGCGCGACGGGGGCAAAGCGGCCCCGGTGGTGGCTGCGGATGCGGCGGTTGCTGCCGCCGATGACGCGGCGTTGCGCGTCGCCGAGGCGGAGGCCGCCGCAGAGTTGGAAGCCGAAGCGCGGGCCGAGGCAGAAGTAGAGGCGGCGGCATCCCTTGCCAAAGCCGAAGTCGAGGCGGAGGCCGCGCGCAAAGCGCAGGCCGACTTGGCCGCCGCTGCTGCAGCCGAGAAGGCCGAGGCCGAGGCCCGCGCCGAAGCCGCGCGCCACCAAGCCGAGGCCGATGCCGCAGCGCAAGCCGCCGCAGATGCTGCTGCCACAGCAGCGTTTGTGCGCGATGAGCAGGAGGTGGCACGCCAAAAGGCCGAAGCCGCCAAAGCGGCAACCGAATTGCGCGCCCAAGAATTGGCGCAAGGTGAGGCCAAACGCTTGGTCGAGGAGGCCGAAAAGGTCAAATCCGCGATGGCCGAGCGCGACACCGCCCGCGCCGCTTTGATCGAGGCGGAGCGCAAACGTGCAGCGAGCCTTGAAGCATTGGACAAGGACGCGCCGGAGCCAAAGCGTGGGCTGAACGGGGTTGCGGCCCCGACGGTCACCGCGGCCCGCACCACCGACGGCCCTGCGGTGCAGGCGACCCCGTTTGCCAGCCGCCGCAGTGAAGCGGGTATGACGGTGGGGCGTGCGCCCAGCCTTGGTGGGGCGTCAAACACTGGTTGGATTTCGAACACGGGTGGGATTTCGAACACGGGTGGCGTGGGCAATACGGCACCTTCGGTTGTTGTGAAGCCGCAAAATGCGGGCGCGGCGGTTGGGGCAAAACCCAAAACCAGCGGACCTGCGACGCCAGTTGTGACCTCTATCACCACGTCACGCGCGGGGGGGGGGCCTGCGGAGGCGGCTCCGGTTGCGTCTGCGGCCAAGCCTTTGAACGGGACGGCGGCGTTTTCCCAAGGTTCCGTGCCGGGGTTGATGGCTGGGGTTGGAACGGGAGCTGGAACGGCGGCTGGGACGGTGGCGCAGGACGCGCTAAAATCGGCCAAAGGCGTGGCGGCGGCGATGGTCACTGCAGCACGGATTCCGGGCAAGGCAACTGCGCTGTCGCGGTTCAAATCCAAAGTGGCGACAAACCCGGCGCAGCCTGCGCGTGGCGATGCCAGTATGGGCAAGATGGGCGCAAAACTGGCCGCGCGCCGGGGCAAGCCGCGCTTTTTGGGGCTGATTTTGACGGTGGTGCTGCTGGCGGTTTTGGCCGGGGTGGCGGCATGGTCATCGCTGTATCTGTCGCGCAACACCACGGCGGAGCCAGACGCAATCCAGCAAGCGGATGCGGGCGGCGCGGGTGATGTGCAAGCGGCGGCGGTGCCCGAACCCGTTCTGGTGCCTGAACCCGTTCGGGTGCCTGAACCCGTTCGGGTGCCCGAGGCTGTGGTGCCAGAGTCGGTGCTGCCTGCGGCTGTAGCGCCCGAGGTTGTGGTGCCAGAGCGCGTGGTCACTGCGGACCCGGTGCCAGATGCGGCCCCGGCGGCGGTTGGCGATGATGTGGCCTTGCAAACGGCGGGGACAGTTACGGGTGCAACCGCAAATGCCGGCCCGCAAGATGAGATTGTGCTGGCGGGCACGGATGGCCAGCCCCCGGCATTTGATGCGGTGACCCTGCCCCGCCCACAATCGCGCCCAGATGGCGCGCCGGATGCGGCGACACCGCCGCCCCCCTTTGGCACACAATATGAATTTGAAGCCGATGGCAGCATCAAGGCCACGGCGAACGGCGTGGTGATGCCGGACGGGTTTTGGCTGATTGCCGCGCGCCCGCCGACCGTGCCACCTGCCCGCCCTGCGGCATTATCGGCCCCTGTGGTGCCAGATGCGGCGGTGGTTGCGGCCCCACAAACCACAGCAACCGCAGATGCAACCTTAGACCCGCCTGCGCTTGTTGACCCCGCTGCGGCGGGTGCCAATACGGCAGGCGCAAGCACGGCAGGTGTGGTGACGGAAGGGGGCGCAAGCCCTTCTTCTGTTTTTGCGCTGGACGCGAATGTTGAAGATCGCCGCCCGCGTGGCCGCCCTGCGGCCTTGACCCCGCCTGCGGTGGCGCCAGCACCCGCAACTGGCGCCGGAACTGGCCCCCCAACTGGACTGCCCGATGATGCGGCGCTGTCGCCAACGGATGTGCCGGTTGTGGCCCCCGTTGATCCGGCCTTGCAGCAATTTGCCGGGTTGCGCCCCAAAGCGCGGTCGCCCGCCTTTGTCGCCGCCGCTGCAAAAGCGAAAGAGGCCGCAGCCGCGGCACAGGTGGCCGCCGATACCGCCGCCGCCGCACAAGCCGCCGATTTGGCCGCAGCACAAGTGCAGCAAGCATCCTTGATGGCGGTGCCTGCATCGCCGCGCCCCACCGCGCGGCCCCAAGATTTGTCGCGGTCTGTGGCCGCCGCTGTGGCCGCCGCCACGCGCGAAACCACGCGCCGCGCTAGCACGGCGGCACCTGCGCCCGCGCCGCAAGCCAAAGCCCCTGAGACGGAGGAAGAGCATGACGAGCCGGAGCTGAAAGTTTCGGCCGCCCCGCGTATTCCGACCCGCGCCAATGTGGCCCAGCAAGCCACGTTCAAAAACGCGATCAACCTGTCGAAAACCAATTTGATCGGGGTGTATGGCAGCGACGGCAAACGCTATGCGCTGATCCGCACATCATCGGGGCGCTATAACAAAGTGCGCGTTGGCGATAAGGTGGATGGGGGCGTTGTAGCCGCGATCACCCGCAGCGAAGTGCGATACCAAAAGGGCGGCAAGATGTTGGTTTTGGCGATGCCCAACGGCTGATCTGGGGGCTGCGGGCGGAGCCTGCGGCGCAGGTATTTTTACCAAGATGAAGGGGAGCGCGGTTTTTCGCGCCCCGTTTTTTTAGGATTTTGGTGGGATGCAGTGAGGGCAGCGCGGGCTTTAAAGTGCCGCGCGGTTTATTTTGCGGTGAGGACACCGTTTGTTTCATTTTGCGGTGAGGACACCACGGGCGATCTGGTCTTGTTCGATGGATTCGAACAGGGCGCGAAAGTTGCCTTCGCCAAAGCCATCATCGCCTTTGCGCTGGATGAATTCGAAAAAGATCGGGCCGATCACGGTTTTGGAGAAGATTTGCAGCAAGATGCGGGTTTCACCACCGTCCACCACACCTTCGCCATCAATCAAGATGCCGTGTTTGGCCATGCGGCCAAGGGGTTCCATGTGCCCTGCGACGCGGGTTTTTGACAGCTCGTAATAGGCGGGGGGCGGCGCGGGCATGAACTTGAGGCCGCGTTCCGCGATGGCATCGACGGTTTGATAAATATCCTCGGACCCGACGGCGATGTGCTGGATGCCCTCGCCGTTATAGCGTTTGAGGTATTCGACGATTTGGCCCGCCTCGCCGCGATCTTCGTTGATCGGGATGCGGATGCGGCCACAGGGAGAGGTGAGGGCGCGGCTGTAGAGGCCGGAATGTTTGCCTTCAATATCGAAAAAGCGGATTTGTTTGAAGCCGAAGATGTTGGCGTAAAAGGCAAACCACGTGTCCATATTGCCTTTGTGGACGTTGTGGGTGAGGTGGTCGAGGTAATGAAACCCAACGCCTTTGGGCTTGGCGGGCGCGGTGAAGGTGAAATCGCGGTAGGGGTTTGGGTCGCCGTATTGGTCGGTAAAATAGATCAGGCTGCCACCGATGCCGACGATGGCCGGCAGGTTCAGGGTTTTGTCCGTGCCGGTGTAGGGGGTGGCGCCTTGGGCAGTGGCGTGTTGCAGCGCACCGTCAGCATTGGCGACGCGCCAGCCCATCGACGGCGCGCACGGCCCGTGATCGGCGACAAAGCGGGTGGCGTGGCTGCCAGGTTCGGCGTTCAGGATATAGGTGATGTCGCCTTGCTGCCACAGCTCCACTTCCTTGGTGTTGTGGTGGGCGGTGCGGATATAGCCCATGCGGGCAAAGAGATCGCGCAGGGATTGCGGGTCGGGGTGGGCAAATTCGACGAATTCAAACCCATCGGTGCCAGCCAGATTGGCGGGCGATTGGATGGATTTGGGGGCGGTGTGGGGGAAGGGACCCATGTGAATATCCTTATGGTTTAGTTACAAAAGTTTACCGCGTTTGTGATCGTAATTTTGCGCGTTTTTTGGTAGGGTTGCCCGGTGGAATGCGGAAGATACGCAGGATATTTAGAATTATTGCGGGGTTTGCGCGGTGCTGGATGATCTTGATTCGTGATTGCTGGCCGAGGTGCAGCGCAATGCGATGCTGACCGCGCAGGAATTGGGCGAGCGGTTGAACCTGTCGGCCAGCCAAGCAGGGCGGCGCAGGCAGCGGTTGGAGGCGGAGGGGTTTATCACCGGATATACCGCAAAGCTGGCCCCGGCGCGGGTGGGGTTGACGGTGCAAGCCTTTGTGCAAGTGCAAATGGCCAGCCATGCGCCAGAGGGCGCGCGGGGGTTTGCTGCCTTGATTGCGGCGCGGCCAGAGGTGATCAGCGCGTGGACCCTAACGGGGGAGGCGGATTATTTGCTGCGGGTGTGGTGTGCCGATTTGGGCGCGCTGAACCAGTTGATCCATGCGGTGTTATTGCCGCATCCGGCGGTGGCGCGGGTGCAAAGCCAGATTGTGATGGACCAGTTCAAACCGGATGCGCCGCTGCCGACGTGAATGATGTAAAGGATTGATATGGAAAGCTTTCTGCTCCAAGCCTCGATCTATTTGGGGGCGGCGGTATTGATCGTGCCGCTGGCGGTGCGATTGGGGCTGGGGTCTGTGCTGGGCTATTTGGCGGCAGGGATTTTGGTGGGGCCGATTTTGGGGCTGGCGGGGACCGAAACGGAGGATTTGCAGCATTTCGCGGAATTTGGCGTGGTGATGATGCTGTTCTTGATCGGGCTGGAATTGGACCCCCGCGCGCTGTGGGACATGCGCCACAAGCTGTTGGGCTTGGGCGGGTTGCAGGTGGTGTTGACCACGGCGCTGATTGCGGTGGTGGCGCATTGGCTGGGGTTAAGCTGGCAAGTGGGGCTAGTGCTGGGGATGCTGTTTTCGCTGTCCTCCACCGCGATCGTTTTGCAAACATTGTCCGAAAAGAACCTGATGCGCACGGGCGGCGGGCGGGCGACATTTGCAGTGCTGTTGACCCAAGATATTGCGGTGGTGCCGATTTTGGCGGTCATCCCGTTGCTGGCGATCAGTGGCACGGGCATGACGGCGGAAACCTTTGGCATCACGGATGGGGTGGCGAAAACCGAGGCGGCGACAGGCGCTGCCGAGCCGCTGTTAACGCTGGTGCAATCGCTGCCGGGCTGGGCCGTGACGCTGATGACCTTGGGAATTGTTGCAGGCATTATCCTTGCGGGGCATTTCCTGACGCGCCCGGTGTTTCGCTTTGTCCATGCGTCGCGACTGCCAGAAATGAGCACATTTATCTCGTTGCTGATGGTGCTGGGGATTGCTTTTTTGATGATGCTGGTTGGTTTGTCCCCGGCTTTGGGCACGTTTTTGGCGGGCGTTGTGCTGGCAAACTCTGAATTTCGCCATCAGTTGGAGGCGGATATTCAACCCTTCAAAGGTATCCTGATGGGGCTGTTTTTCATCACCGTGGGGGTTGGCATCAACTTTGGCATTCTGGCCGCCAACCCGGTCATGGTGCTGTCGCTGACGTTGGGGGTGATTGCGGCAAAGGCGGCGGTGCTGCTCCTCCTCTCGTTCATTTTCAAAATTCGCGGGCACAATCGCTGGCTGTTTGCACTGGGATTGGCGCAGGCTGGCGAATTTGGATTCCTAATCGTCAGTTTCGCGCGCAAACAATCCATTTTGCCGGGGTCGCTGGCGGAATTGGTGCTGCTGATCATCAGCTTGTCGATGCTACTGACCCCTGCCCTGTTCATCGGGTATGAGGCGCTGGCTCGGCGGATGAAAACGCGCGAGGTGGAGGATCCGGCAGATGTGATTGACGAAAAAGGCCTGATTATCATCGCAGGCATCGGGCGCTTTGGCCAAAACGTGAACCGTTTGGTGCGCATGAGCGGCCATTCAACCGTGGTTTTGGACAGCGATATGGCCGCAATCGAGCAAATGCGCCGCTTTGGCGCCAAGGGGTTTTTCGGCGACCCAACCCGCCCCGAACTGCTGGAGGCGGCGGGGCTGGCAGAGGCGTCTGTGCTGGTCGTCGCTGTCGACAGCCCCGAAAACGCGCTGAAAATCACCGCCTATGCGCGCAAACACCGCCCCGATTTGCACATCATCGCGCGCGCCTATGACCGCCCGCATGTGTTTGCGCTGTATCAAGCGGGGGCCAATGACATTGTGCGCGAAACCTACGACAGCTCCATCCGCGCCGGGCGCTATGTGCTGGAAAACATTGGGTTCACGGATTATGAAGCGGCAAAACTGGCCAAGACTTATTTCAAGGTGGAACGCGCCGCCCTGCGCGATCTGGCCGAACTTTGGGTGCCCGGCCAACCTGTGCATCTGAACGACGCCTATATCGCGCGCGCCCAACAGCTGGAACGCGATTTGGCCGCCGCCATGTCCGAGGATTTGGATGAAACCCGCCCCAACTTGACCGCGGCGCAGTAACCCCGTCATTCGTCTTGGTCCAAATACCTTCGGGGGGGCTGCTTTGCAGGGCAAAGCAGCCTTGGGGGCAGACAGCCCCCTGCCTGTTTGCCGCCCTCAGCCGCCCGCAACCCCTGCTTCGGCGAATGTCGCCATGCCAGAATGGCAGGCCACGGCCCCTTGCAAAATCCCAATCGCCAGCGCCGCCCCCGACCCTTCGCCAAGGCGCAGGTTCAAGTTCAGCAAGGGCGTTTTACCCAAATGGCGCAGCAGCGCGGGATGTGCGGATTCCGCGCTGACATGGCCCGCGATGGTGTGGTCCAGCGCGCCGGGGTGCAGTTTGGCCAGCACAGATGCCGCTGCACAGCAGATAAACCCGTCCAAAATCACGGGGATATGCAGCACGCGGGCGCGGGCAATCGCCCCGGCCATGGCCGCAATTTCGCGGCCCCCAAGGCAGCGCAGCACCTCTAGCGGCGCGCGAGATGTGTGCAGCGCAAGCCCTTGTGCGACCACATCGGCCTTGCGCGCAAGGCCAGCATCGTCAACCCCCGTGCCGCGCCCGACCCAATCCGCAGCCGTGCCGCCCCACAACGCACAGGCGATGGCGGCGGCGGGGGTGGTGTTGCCGATACCCATTTCGCCTGTCACCAGCAGATCGGCGGCGGGATTGACCGCATCCCAACCGGTTTGCAGGGCAATTAGCAGATCGGCGTCCGACATTGCCGGGGCGGTTGTGAAATCCTGCGTGGGGCGATCAAGGTCCAGCGCATGGACCGACATTTGCGCGCCGTAAAGCGTGGAGAGTTGGTTGATCGCGGCCCCCCCGTGTTGAAAATTGGCGACCATTTGCACCGTAACCTCGGGTGGGAAAGCCGACACGCCGCGCGCGGCTACGCCGTGATTTCCAGCAAAAATAAGGACTTGGGGGTGGGTGATGCGCGGGCGGTCGGTGCCGCGCCATGACGCATACCAGATTGCCAATGTTTCCAGATCGCCCAACGCGCCGGAGGGTTTGGTCAATTGCCCATTGCGCGCGGCGGCACCCGCAAGCGCCGCCTGATCCGCGCCGGTGCTGGTGGCGAGGGCGGTTTTGAAACCTGCAAGATCGGTGAAGGGGGGGGGCATGGTGGCTCGCTCCTTGTCGTTTGCGCCTGTCTTGGGTAGCTAGAACCAACGGCTTTGGCCAGTGCTGAAAGGGACGCAAGTATGAGGCAAAACGACATCATGGGCGATGTGGCGGGTGCACTGCGGTTGCTGACGCGGCTGCCCCTACCCCATTCGGCGCATATTCCGGGGCCGGGCGCGGCCTGGGCCTGGCCTTTGGTGGGGGTGGTTGTGGGGGGCATTGCGGCGCTGGTCGCCATGGTGCCTGTGGGCGCGGGTGTCGCGGCGGGGCTGGTGCTGGGTGTTCAGGCGATGCTGACCGGCGCGATGCATGAGGACGGTTTGGCCGACACCGCCGATGGGCTGTGGGGCGGCTGGGACAAAGCGCGGCGGCTGGCGATTATGAAGGACAGCCACATCGGGACATATGGCGTGATGGCGTTGTTGGTTGTGGGGTTGGTGCGGTGGTCGGCGTTGGTGGCCGTGATTGGTGCGGGCGCGTGGTGGGGGGTGGTGGTGGTCGCCGTGGTGTCGCGCGCGCCTATGGCGGTTTTGATGGCGGCGATGGAGTCGGCGCGCGGGGCTGGGTTGGCGCATGCGGTGGGCATGGTGCCGCGCCCGTCAGCGGGGGTGGCGGTGCTGATTGCGGTTGGATTTGCGCTGACGCTGGGGGCTGCGGGGGTGTGGCTGTTGGTTTGCGTTGGAGCGGTGGTTTTGGCGCTGGCGCGAGTGGCGCAGGCCAAGATTGGCGGACAAACCGGGGATATTTGCGGCGCGAGCCAGCAATTGGCCGAAGCCGCTGGTTTGGTGGTATTGGCGACCTTGGTATAAATGCAAAACGGCGGCCCGTTGGGACCGCCGTTTGCTGTGGTGACGCCGGCGATTAGGCCGCGCGTGAGGTCAGCACGTCATCGACGGTTTTTTGCGCGATTTTTTCATCAATGCTGGACACGGCGGCCACTTCACGGGTGAGGCGTTCCAAGGCCGCTTCATACAGCTGGCGTTCGGAATAGCTTTGTTCGCGCTGGTCATCGGTGCGGTGCAAATCGCGGACCACTTCGGCAATCGAGAGCAGATCGCCGGAGTTGATTTTCTGTTCATATTCCTGCGCGCGACGCGACCACATGGCGCGTTTCACACGGGCTTTGCCCTTCAGCGTGTCGAGCGCTTTGGTGATCATATCGGGGGAGGACAAAGAGCGCATGCCGATTTCGCTGGCTTTGTGGGTGGGGACCCGCAGCGTCATTTTGTCCTTTTCAAAGGAGATGACAAACAGTTCCAGATGCAGGCCGGCAATTTCCTGTTCTTCGATGGAAATGATCCGGCCAACGCCGTGGGCGGGGTACACAACAAACTCATTCGGGCGAAATTCGGGCTTTTTGGTCTTTGTCATCTGGCGGTATCCTCGGTTGGTCGCGCAGCATTTTCGGACGCGAAAAACCGCACGCGGCCGATGAGGCCCCGACGATTGAAAAGCATATCCGAAAAGTCCCATCGCGGCTGGCAGCACTGGGTGTGGCGTGGCGATCTTTGTTTAGCTCTGCGCAACACATAACACAGAATCGGTCTGATTCCAACAGGGGAACAAAAAGGCGGAGCCACGCGCCCTGCCCCTGCAAATCAAGGTTATTCGCGATGTTTAGGCGACCGCTGCGCGCGAATCAGCCGCCTTGGCCGGGCAATGGCGAAAAGTATTTGGTCATTTTGTCTTTTTCACCGTCACGCGCTTCGTAATCTGGCAGCGGGTCTTGTTTGGTCACGATCACGGGCCAAGCGATGGAATATTTGCGGTTAAATTCCACCCATTTTTCCATATCTGGTTCGGTATCGGGGCGGATTGCATCGGCTGGACATTCGGGTTCGCACACGCCGCAGTCGATACATTCATCGGGGTGAATTACCAGCATGTTTTCGCCTTCATAAAAGCAATCCACCGGGCACACTTCGACGCAGTCGGTGTATTTGCAAGCGATACAGTTGTCGATCACCACATAGGTCATTGCTGGGCTTCTTTCGTTTGGGCGCGTGTTGGGGCATGGGATAAATCACCCGGGCCAATCATTCAAGCGGGGATAGGGTCGCATCTGGGGGTGGAGCAAGGTCGGTGTAGTGGCTTTGCGCCTCCGCTGCGGGGCCACGGCGGGTGGCGATGCTGCCCACACGGATCACGCGGGTTTCTTTGGCCATGGGGAAGGTTAACGTATCACCGGGGCGCACGGCATGGCCGGGTTTGGGCTGACGCTGGCCGTTGATGCGCAAGCGGCCTTTGGTGATCATTTCGGTGGCAAGGCTGCGGGTTTTGAAAAACCGCGTGTAGAACAGCCATTTGTCGATGCGGCAGCTGTCGGGGCTGTCGGTGTCTTCGTCTGGGCTGCCGTTTTGGTTGGGGGCAGCAGTGCCGCCCCCTTTCTTTGCACGTCTGGCCAAATCAGATCTTGCCTTTGAGCGCCATCAAAGCGGCGAAAGGGTTGTCTGGGTCGATCTTTTTTTCCGGCCTTGCAGGGCGCGATTCGTATTTTTGCGGGGCGTTGTGGGCGGGTTTGCCGCCGTCCTTGCCTTTGCCCTTATAGCCGCCGCCATCGCGCTTTTCGCCGCGTGGGCGATCACCTTGCGGTTTGTCGCCACGGGGACGGTCGCCACGGGGTTTGTCGCCAGCAGGTTTGTCACCTCGGGGGCGATCGCCACGGGGACGGTCGCCGCGTGGTTTGTCGGCAGCGGCCCCTTCGCCATCGGCGGCGGGGGTTGCGGGTGCAGCCTCGGCACGGCGGTGATGAACTGGGCGGGCGGGACGTGCACGGGGCGCCCAAGTGAAGGTGATGAATTGCTCCATATCGACCACGGGGGCGTCGACCACTGCCGCGTCTGGCGCTGGGGCGTCGGGCGCAGCGGTTGCATCGGTTGCATCGGCCACCACGGCGTCCGCTTGTTCTGCGTCCGCAGTTGCTGCCTCAACGGCTGCTGCGTCATCTGGCACGATGATTTTTGCGGCGGCTGCGGCGGCGGCGGCGGCGGCGGCCACATCCTCGGCGGTCAATTCCTTTGGGGCGCGGGATTTGGCCTTGGGGCGTTCGCCCTTTTCGCCTTTGTATCCCAAGCCCGCCATCAAGTCGGCGAATTGGTCCAGCGTCATACCCGTGATCGACAGCATGTCTGGCACCGCTTCAAACCCGCTACGGCTGTCTTGGCCACGAAGCAGGTCCGCGAGGCGTTCCAGCATGTCGATGCGGATCGCGCGGGGGCCTGCGGGGCGGTAGCCGGCAAGGGTGTAGTGCTGCATCGGTACATCTGGGATGTTTGGAATCGTCACCAAACCGGGGGGCGGGCTTTCTGGAAATTCCTGAAGGCCGTTCATCAAGGACCACAGCACCAAGCGCAAACGGGTCGGCGCAGGTTTCAGCAAAAGCTGCTGGAAAATGGTGTATTGGCCAAAGCGGATGCCGTGCTTGCGCAGCTGGCCGCGTGCCTCTTGGTCCAGCGCCTTGACGGCGTCGGCGACGTTTTCGCGGCTGATGATGCCCATCGCCTCAACCATTTGGAACGCGAAACCGCGCGCCATACCGGTCAGGGTTTCATCGCGGCTCATGTTCAACAAGGGTTCAAACAAGGTGGCGATTTTGCGGTCGATAAAGTGCTGCAAGCGGCGCTTTACCTTTTCGGCAATCTCGGGCCCCGCATCTTCATCGACGAACGCATCGACGCTGGGGCGCAGCGCATCGGCACCTGCGACCAATTTGCCCACCGCAGAATTGCCCCACATCAGGCCACCCTGCTCGGTGAAATCCAGCTCCGTGTCCGGGGCATTGTAGAATTTATCTGCGCGCAGATGGAATTCCGGTTTCAGCGCCTGCACGGCTGCCATGCGCAGCGTGCGCGCCTCGTCCACCGTGGCGGTGGCGTCTTGGCGGAACCGGAAGCCTTCCAGTTTGCCGACAAATTCACCCTCTACCGTCACTTCGCCTTTGTCATTCACCTCGGCCACAAGGCTCTCCTTCTGCTTCAACCGCCGCATGAGCACAGAAGTGCGGCGATCAACAAATCGTTGGGTCAGCCCGGCATGAAGCGCGTCTGACAAGCGGTCTTCTACAGCCCGTGTCTCTTGCCGCCAATGGCCTTCGTCTGCAACCCAATTTTTGCGTTGCGCGACATAAGTCCATGTGCGGATAAAGGCGAGGCGTTTCGAAAGGGTATCAATGTCGCCTTCCGTTCGGTCAATGCGCTTGATCTGGGTCGCCATAAAATCGGCGGGAATGTGCCCTTTGCGCAGGTATTCAAAGATACCTTGCAGCAGGCTGGCGTGTTCAGTGGTGGAAATGCCGCGAAAATCGGGGATGCGGCAAACGTCCCACAGCAAGCGCACATCCTGCGGCGATTTGACGTGATCGTGGATTTCGGGCAGCGCCCAGAGGGTTTTCAGCGCTGTCACATCATCAGCGTCGCGGGCGCGCGATAGCCATTCATCGTCGGTGTGGCGTTCCAACGCACCGATCAAGCGGGGGACGGTGCCAAATTCCAACTGTTCGTTGCGCCATGACAGTTTGCGGACGGGTTGGAAGCGGTGGTTTTCGATATCATCGACCACTTCGTCTGACAGCGGCCGCGCCTCACCCGTGACGCCAAAGGTGCCAGAGGTCATGTGGCGGCCCGCGCGGCCAGCGATTTGCGCGAGTTCTTGGGGGAACAGCGCGCGCATGCGGCGACCATCAAATTTCACGGTCGAGGAGAAAGCGATGTGTTTGATATCAAGGTTGAGGCCCATGCCAATCGCATCGGTGGCGACCAGATAATCCACATCGCCGTTTTGGTACATTTCCACTTGGGCATTGCGGGTGCGGGGGGAAAGGGCCCCCATGACGACCGCGCAACCGCCCTTGGTGCGGCGGATCCATTCGGCGATGGCATAGACATTTTCAACAGAAAAACCGACGATTGCGGACCTTTCGGGCATCCGGCTTATCTTTTTCGAACCTGAATAGGTCAGTTCGGACAATCTGGGGCGCGCCATGAACTGCACGCCCGGCACTAGGGCGGCAATGGCGGGGCGCATGGTATCGGCCCCAAGGAAAAGCGTTTCATGCAGCCCGCGCGCGCGCAAAAGGCGGTCGGTGAACACATGGCCGCGTTCGGCATCGGCGCAGAGTTGAATTTCGTCAATCGCGATGAAATCGGCACCGATTTCCAGTGGCATCGCCTCTACGGTGCAGACCCAATATTGGGTGCGGTCGGGGACAATGCGTTCTTCACCCGTCACCAGCGCCACGATGTTGGGGCCGCGCAGGGCCACGATGCGGTCATACACCTCACGCGCCAGCAAGCGCAGCGGCAGGCCGATGACCCCGGTGCGGTGGCCAAGCATGCGTTCAATCGCGTAATGGGTTTTGCCGGTGTTGGTCGGTCCCAGAACCGCCGTCACCCGCGCGGTGCTCCGCATAACCTTGGCCTTACATTTCCTGCCCGGATGCCGCTGTTTGCAACCGCTTCACCGCATCCTCTATCCCGGCGAGATGGGGATGTATAGCGAGGGCGGCCTGGTACATGGTCAGCGCGCGGTCGGGTTGATCCGTATCCTCCAATATGCGGGCGAAACCGGACATGGCCCCGAAATGGCGCGGGTTCAGGGTAAGGACTTGGGCGATATCGGCAACCGAGGGGCCGAATTGGCCTGCTTGGAAATAGGCGGTGGCGCGGCTGTTCCACCCTTCGGCAAAATCGGGGGCGTGATCGATCAACGCGGTGAAATGTTCAATCGCAATGGCCGTATTGCCCGCCTCCATCGCGTCGCGGCCACGTTGCAGCAGCAAGTCCATCGCAGGGGAGCCGGATTTCGACCATTCGCGCCAGATTTTGCGCTCCAACCGCCCTGCGGCGGGCCCTTCGGCGGTTTGCAATTGTGTGAACATTTCGTCCAGCGTTTCTGCGCCCGCTGGAAAAGCGAGGGCGATTGCGAAAAGGGACGCAACGACACGATTGTGAAAGGGCTTGCGTGGTTTCATATTGCAAAGTGTAGCGTGCGCGGCGGGAAAAGCCATATGCCCCAAGCGCAAATTGATGTGAGATTTGAAAGGAATTGCGATGAGTGCGGTGATTGATGCGGCGGTGGCACGGCTGTCGGCCAAGGTGCAAGGCTTTGACGGCGTTGCGAAATTTGTGGTGACGGGTGAAGGCGCCATTATGATTGACGACACCGGCGTGCGCGCGGGCGATGAAGAGGCAGATGTGACATTGACCGCGAATGCAGAGGTGTTTGAGGCGATTCTGGAAGGCGAGATGAACCCGACGACCGCATTTATGACCGGAAAATTGTCGGTGGACGGGTCGATGGGCATGGCGATGAAGCTGGCATCGGTTTTGTCGTGACCGAAAATGCGCCCCTTTTTAATGATCTGGCGACCGGGCCAGAGGGGGGGCGCGCCTTTTGGGTGACGGCGCGTGACGGCCTGCGGCTGCGGTTAGCGATTTGGCCTGCGGGGCCGCGCGGGTCGGTTTTGATATTGCCGGGGCGGACGGAGTTTGTCGAAAAATACGGCCGTGCGGCGCGCGACTTTGCTGCGCGCGGGTATGGTGTGATAACGCTGGATTGGCGCGGCCAAGGGTTGGCGGATCGACCTGTGGGAAAACCCATGCTGGGTGATGTTGAGGATTTTCTGTTTTATCAATGGGACTTGCAAGCCGTTCTTGAGAAGTTGGATGAGCTTGGCATCGCCCCGCCGCAGCATTTGGTCAGCCATTCGATGGGCGGTTGCATTGCTTTGCGGGCGCTGGTGGCTGGGTTGGCGGTTAAGGCGGCGGTGTTTTCCGCGCCGATGTGGGATATTGAATTTGGCCATTTCGCGGGCATTGTGCGCGGCGTTGCGCGCGGGGGCACAGCACTGGGGTTGGGGCCACGCTTTGCGCCCGGCACATCGGATGAGACCTATGTTTTAGGGCAGAAATTTGCGGGCAATTTGCTGACGCGCGATGCCGAAACCTATGGCTGGTTGCAAGCGCAGGCGCGGGCACGGCCCGAGCTGAATTTGGGGGGGCCAAGCCTGCAATGGCTCGATGCCGCGTTGCGCGAATGTCGGGATTTGGCGCGGTTGCCCAGCCCGGATGTGCCTGCGCTGTGCGTGCTGGGCGGGGCGGAGCGGATTGTGGCCCCGGCTGCGATCCATGCGCGAATGGCGCGGTGGCCGGGCGGCACGTTAGAGGTTATTCCCAATGCCGAACATGAGGTTATGATGGAAATTCCCGCCAGCCGCACACGGTTTTTTGACGGGGCGGCGGCGCTGTTTGCAGCGCACCCTTAGGCGGTTAGCGGGGCAACAGCCTGTGTTCGGCGCGCAAGCAGCCGTTGAAATGATCTAGGATATTTTGCGCGGCCATCATGCCCATCGCGCGAAACGAGCCATCAGACAGGGCGGCTGCGTGGGGCGTTAGGATGATATTGGGGGCACAGCGCAACGGGTCGGTTTCGGGCAAGGGTTCGTGCGCTGTCACGTCCAGCCCTGCCCCGCCAAGGTGGCCGTTTTGCAACTGGGCGATCAAGGCGGATTCGTCAATCAAACCGCCGCGCGCGCAGTTGATGACCAGCGCGCCGGGGGGCAACAAGGCCAAGGTTTGCGCGTTGAGCATGCCGCGCGTGGTATCTGTCAGGGGGCAATGCAGGCTGACGATATCGGCATAGGGCAAGGCCGCTGCAAGGTCGGGTTCCACCGCAAAACCCGCAGCGCGGGCGGGCGAAAGAACGCGGGAATTGATGGTGACTTTGACCCCCAACCCTTTGGCATGATTGGCCAGTCGCTGACCGCTGGCACCGTAACCCACGATCAACAAACGCTTGCCATCAAGGCCCGGCACGCGGGGGGCTGCACCGCGCGCCGCGCGTTGACCATCCAGGTTGCGGGCCAGCGCTAGCATGAGCAGCAGCGCCTGTTCGGCCACGGCGGTGGCGTTGGCGCCCGGCGTGTTGGTGACGGTGATCCCTGCGGCGCGGGCGGCATCCATCGGGATATTATCCACCCCCACCCCGTGTTTGGAGATCATTGCAAATTGCGCCACATCGGCGGCAGTCAGCGCGCGAATGCGGACCAAAAGCGCATCGGCGGGGTGCAGATTTGCGGGGGCGAGAGTGGTGGGAGGGCCGATCACCTGCCAGCCCGCATCCCGCAACAACGCCAGCGCATCGGGGTGGACGGGTTCGGTGACGACGACCCGGCGGGCCATTCAGAGGTCGATCTGCGAAAACCCATCGCGCAGGGCGGTGGACCACGCATCGGACATGGCGCGAAACGCCTCATCCCCCGCCTCAATCCGGCGGCGGTCGGTGACGCGGCAAGTGTCGCGTTCGATCACCGCCAAATCCAGCGGCATCCCCACGGAAAGGTTGGAGCGCAGGGTGGAATCCATCGACAATAAAACGGCTTTTTGGGCGTCACGCAGGCTGGTTTGCGGGGTCACGACACGGTCCAGAATGGGTTTGCCGTATTTATGTTCACCGATTTGCAGGAAGGGGGTATCTTCGGTCGCCTCGATGAAATTGCCTTCGGGATAGATAAGAAACATGCGCATTTCACCGCCGCGCCGCTGGCCTGCCACGATCATAGAAGCAGAGGCCCCTTGGGACATCGACATTTTTTCATCAATATCTATGCGCACTTGGGCGAGCATGGAGCCGACGATATCGGCCACTTTCAGCATGGTCGGCGCTTTCATGATGTTGTGGTCGTCGCCGCTGTCGGGATCATCGATCACCTCGCGCAGGCGCGCCATTGTGGTTTGCGTGACCGACAGGCTGCCTGCGGTCAAGATGGTGACAACGCGTTCGCCCGGCTGTTCAAACACGAACATTTTGCGGTAGGTGGAGATGTTATCAAGCCCCGCGTTGGTGCGCGTGTCAGATAGCAAAACGATGCCCGCGTTCAATAAAAGGCCAACGCAATAGGTCATGGTCCGCTCCGCTTGATGGGTTTTGTTATGCTTACTGGCCCGATTGCTGGACCGCAAGGTGGACATCAAGCTGTTCGGTGCCCGGCCCGCGCGCGATGCCTTTGATCGGGGCCGCGTCCATCGCATCAAGGCCAGAGCCGAGGCGGATGTAGCGGTCATCGGGGCAGCAGCGGTTGGCGGGATCAAAACCGACCCAGCCCAGATCGGGGAGGTGGAGTTCGGCCCAAGCGTGGGCGGCCTCGTGCAACGTGCCATCCTCGGTCGCGTGCAGATAGCCGGAGATGTAGCGCGCGGGGATGCCGGCACGCCGCGCAATGGCCAAAAGCGCGTGGGTTTGATCTTGGCACACGCCCTGCCCCAGCGCCAACGCCTCGGCGGCGGTGGTGGCGGCGTGGGTGGCGCCGGGGGTGTAGGCGATAGTATCGGCGATAAGGGCAGACAGGCGGTGGGCGGCGGCAAGATCGCCCGCACCCGCATTGGCGCTGGCGGCAAGGTCGGCAAGCGCCATGTCCGCATCGGTCGCATGGGTGGATTGCAGATAGCATTGCGGCGGAGTACGTTCGCGGTGGCCGCGCAAAACCCCAACCAAATCCGTGGTTTGCACGCGGCCCTGCACGGTCACGGTGATTTCGGACACCGGGCCTTGGATGGTCCAGGCCTGCACATGATCGCCCGCGCCATCGCGAAAATGGCCGCCTTTGATGCCATCGGTGACGGTGATCTGCCAATCCAGCACGGTTTGGCCATCAAACGCGGTGGGCTGCAAGCGGTGGGTTTGCACCACGCCGCGCACTGGCTGGCTGTAGCGGTAGGTGGTGACGTGATCGACGGTGAGCAGCATCAGCGGATATCCCCGTTCAAATAGCTTTCGCGGATTTCATGGGCGAGCTTGCCGGTTTCCTTGATGAAACGAGTCAGAAATTCGTGCAGCCCTTCTTCAAAAATATCCTCAACGCGGGCTTCGGACAGTTCGGCCAGCAGCGCGCGAGCTTGAGTGCGCGCAGAGGTTTGGCGTTTAAGGCTGCGATCCATGCGGTCCAGATGCGTGACCAGCCCATCGGCGCAGGTGATCAGCGAGCGAGGGCATTGCGGGTTGAGGATGAGAAAATGCGCGATTTTGGACGCCGTCACATCGCCGCCATAGGCCCAATGAAAGGCGCGGTGCGAGGACATGGCGCGGAGTAACGTGGTCCATTGGTAGTTATCAAGGCCGGAGCCAACGTATTCGATGCGGGGCAGCAGCACATAGTATTTCACATCCAAAAGCCGCGCGGTGCTGTCAGCGCGTTCCAGATAATAGCCCGTATTCAAGAAATTATAGCCATCACCACGCAACTGCGTCGCCTCAATCGCGCCGCGCATCATGGCGGTGTGGCGCATGGTCCATTCGGTAAGGCGCGACAGGTCCATCTCGGATCTGGGTTGACGCTCCATTTGGCGTAGTTCTTGGAAGGCGGAATTGATCGCGTCCCAGACCTGCGAGGTGAGGGCGGTGCGCACGATGCGGGCGCTTTCGCGCGCCGCCGTGATGCAAGACACCACCGACGACGGGTTATCGCGGTCGAAAAATAAATGGCTTTCCACATTGCGCTGCACGATGTCGCCATATTTTTTGTTAAACGCGGCGGAGGTGCCGATGGCGCGCAGCAAGCTTTCCCATTCGCTGCGATGCCCTTGGGATGAGGGGATCAGGGCGTTGCGCGCGCCGACTTCGAGCAAGCGGGCGGCGGTTTCGGCCCGTTCCATATAGCGGGCGATCCAGTAAAGATTATCGGCGGTTCTGCTGAGCATAATTTATCCTGCCAATACCCATGTGTCTTTGACCCCGCCCCCTTGGGAGGAGTTCACGACCAGCGACCCTTCGGTCAGGGCGACGCGCGTCAGGCCGCCGGGGACCAGTTCAATCCGTTCGCCCACAAGGCAATAGGGGCGCAAATCGACGTGGCGGGGCGCGATGCCCTGTTCGACGAATGTGGGCGTGGTGGACAAAGCAAGGGTGGGTTGCGCGATGTAATTATGCGGTTTGGCCTTGATGCGCAGCGCAAATTCCGCGATTTCGGTCGCCGTGCATTTGGGGCCAACCAACATGCCGTAACCGCCCGAACCATGCACCTCTTTGACCACCAAATCCTTTAGGTTTTCAAGGACATACTTGCAATCATCGGTCTTTGCGCATTGCCATGTCGGCACGTTGTTCAGGATGGGTTCCTCGCCCAAATAAAAGCGGATCATTTCGGGGACAAAGGTGTAAACCGCCTTATCATCGGCCACGCCTGCGCCGGGGGCCGAGCAAATGGCAACGCCGCCAGACCGGTACACATCCATCAAACCGGGGACGCCCAGCATACTGTCGGGGCGGAAGCACAACGGGTCGATATAGGCATCATCCAAACGGCGGTAGATCACATCGACGCGGCGCGGCCCTTCGGTCGTGCGCATATAGACGTATTCCCCTTCGACAAACAAATCTTGGCCCTCCACCAACTCTACGCCCATCAGATCGGCGAGGAAGCTGTGCTCGTAGTAGGCGGAATTGAAATGGCCGGGGGTCAGGATGACAATGGTGGGTTCGCCGTTACATTTGGTGGGCGCGACAGAGGCCAGCGTGCGGCGCAAAAGGTCGGGGTAGACATCGACCGGTTCAATCCGGTTGTCGCGGAAAAGCTGGGGGAACATCCGCATCATAATCTCGCGGTTTTCCAACATGTAGGAGACGCCGGACGGGGTGCGGCAATTATCCTCTAGCACGAAAAAGTCTTCGGGGCCGGTGCGGACCAGATCGACGCCAACGATATGAGAATACACGCCTTTTGGCGGCAAGATGCCCACGACTTCTTTTTCATAAGCGTCATTTTGATAGACGAGTTTGGCGGGAATGCGGCCTGCGCGCACAATTTCACCGCGCCCATACACATCGGCCAAAAAGGCGTTCAAGGCACGCGCCCGCTGTTTTACGCCGCGTTCCAGTTTAGACCATTCAAGGGCAGAAAACACGCGGGGGAACATATCGAACGGGATCAGGCGGTCGGGGTCGCCACCTTCGCCATAGACGGCAAAAGTGATGCCGATGCGGCGAAACAGGGCCTCTGCCTCGGCCTGTTTCATTTGGCGCAATTCGGCGGGCATGTTGCGCATCCAATCGTCCAGTTGCGCATAAGGCAGGCGCACCTCACCGCCTTCATACATTTCGTTAAAATACTGGGTCATATGGGGTTTTCCTGTCGCGCGGGGCGTCTGATGCGCCCGATTAAGGATATGTTACGCAGAGGGCGGGCCAGATAGAAAGCCCCGCGCGCGGATTCTGACGGATTTTGGGGGAAATGCCTTGAATTTGGGCAATGCGGCGGCGCACAGGGTTGCACCTGTGGGGGGCGCGGCCCTAAGTATGGGGAAATGAATTGGAAGGGTTTTCGCCATGACGCTGAATGATCGCCGCCCCGTGTTTGATGCCAATGCGCAAGGCGCTGGTGGGTTGGGAAAACTGCCCGATTGGGATTTGACCGACCTGTACCCAAGCCCCGATGCGCCCGAATTTGCGCGCGATATGGCGTGGCTGGAAAGCGAATGTGCCGCATTTGCCGCCAAGTATGAAGGCAAGCTCGCGGATTTGGACGCGGGCGCGATGCTGGCCTGCGTGCAAGCCTATGAGGCGATTGACGTGATCGCGGGGCGCGTGATGTCCTATGCGGGCTTGCGGTATTACCAAAACACGATGGACAGTGAGCGGGCCAAGTTTATGGCCGATGCACAGGACCGCATTACCACTTTCACCACGCCATTGGTGTTCTTCACGCTTGAATTCAACCGGTTGGAGGAGGCGCATCTGTCGGGCTTGCTGGCGGCCAATAGCGATTTGGCACGGTACAAGCCGGTGTTTGACCGCTTGCGCGCGATGCGCCCGCACCAGTTGTCTGATGAAATGGAGCGATTTTTGCACGACCAATCCACCGTGGGGTCCGCCGCGTGGAACCGCTTGTTTGATGAAACCATGGCGGGGTTGATGTTTGAGGTCGCGGGGGAGGAGGAGGCGCTGAACCTTGAGGCCACGCTGAACCTGTTGACCGACAGCGACCGCACGAAACGCGAGGCGGCGGCGCGGGCGTTGGCTGTGGTGTTTGACAAGCATATCAAGCTGTTTTCGCGCGTTCACAACACGTTGGCCAAGGAAAAAGAGGTTGAGGATCGCTGGCGCAAGATGCCCAGCCCGCAATCAGCCCGCCATTTGGCCAACCATGTGGAGCCGGAGGTGGTGGAGGCGCTGCGCAATGCAGTTGTCGCCGCCTATCCGAAACTGTCGCACCGCTATTACCGCCTGAAGGCGAAATGGATGGGGCTGGAGACGTTGCAAGTTTGGGACCGCAACGCGCCGCTGCCCACCGATGCGCCACGGCTGGTGGATTGGGAGGAGGCGCGGGCGACCGTGACCGACGCCTATGCCGCGTTTTCGCCCGAGATGGCCAAGCTGGCGGAGCCGTTTTTCACCAAAGGTTGGATTGATGCGGGTGTGAAACCGGGCAAAGCACCCGGCGCCTTTGCGCACCCAACGGTGACGACCGTACACCCCTATGTGATGCTGAATTATATGGGAAAACCGCGCGATGTCATGACCTTGGCGCATGAATTGGGGCATGGTGTGCATCAGGTTTTGGCGGCGGGTCAGGGGGAGTTGTTGTCGTCGACCCCGCTGACGCTGGCCGAAACGGCGAGTGTGTTTGGCGAAATGTTGACCTTCCGCAAGCTGTTGGACGGGGCCAAAACGCAAAGCGAGCGTAAGACCCTGCTGGCGGGCAAGGTGGAGGATATGATCAACACCGTTGTGCGCCAGATCGCGTTTTATGACTTTGAGTGCAAGCTGCACGCCGCGCGGCGCGAGGGGGAGTTGACGCCAGACGATATCAACGCGCTGTGGATGTCGGTGCAGGCGCAATCGCTTGGCGATGCGTTTGACTTTATGGACGGGTATGAGACGTTTTGGGCTTATGTGCCGCATTTTGTCCATTCGCCGTTTTACGTTTACGCCTATGCCTTTGGCGATGGGTTGGTGAACGCGCTCTATGCCGCATATGAAAGCGGTTTGCCGGGGTTTGAAGAAAAGTATTTTGACATGCTGAAGGCGGGCGGATCAAAGCACCATAAGGAACTGCTTGCGCCATTTGGGCTGGACGCCAGCGATCCTGCGTTTTGGGACAAAGGGTTGGACATGATTTCCGGCTTTATCGACGAGCTGGAAGCGATGGAGGCGTAAGGCCATGCCGCTGCGCAGTTTTGTGATTATTGGACAGGCGCGCAGCGGTACCACCTATCTGCAAACGATGCTGGATTCACACCCGCACATCCATTGCCGGGGGGAGTTGTTTGACCCGTGGCAAATTGATGATGCGGGGCGCAAAACTAAGGATTTTGACGCGATTGTGGCGCGCGATGCCAATCCTTGCGATTTTATGGACCGGATGCTGGCGGGCGAAGGGATGCAGCGCGCGGCAAAAGGGGTGCAGGTGATCGGGGCCAAAATTCTGTTTCAACACAGCCCCGACCTGATGGCGCAGTATATTCCGATGCGCCCTG
Source organism: Pseudorhodobacter antarcticus (assembly GCF_900110135.1). Taxonomy (GTDB): domain Bacteria; phylum Pseudomonadota; class Alphaproteobacteria; order Rhodobacterales; family Rhodobacteraceae; genus Pseudorhodobacter; species Pseudorhodobacter antarcticus. The sequence goes on from NZ_FOCO01000014.1 coordinate 56,990, forward strand.
CCCTGCGCATTATCCATGTGGTGCGCCACAATAAGCTGGCGCAATTCGCATCATCGGCGCAAGTGGCGAAAACCAAGGTTTGGACCGCGACCAGCCAACCTGCGCCAGCGCCTTTGATCAACGCGGCCCCGCAATGGGTATCGGCGGAATGTAACCGCCTGCAAAACCAAGATTTTTTATTGACTCATTGGCTCGGCTCCATCGCCAATCCGGTGTTGACGCTGACCTATCAAGACTTGTTTCGGGATGCGGCCTTGCAGGCGGCGCTGGATTTTTTGGGGGTGACGGCCACGCAAAAGCTTAACTCCGCTTTAATAAAACAAGGGCAGCGGCGGATTATGGACCGATTTGCCAACCCCGGGCCGATTGCCGCCTATTTTGCGACGACCGGGCGCGCGGATTGGTTGGAGGATGAGCTAGCCGGCGGCAGTTAGAGGGCCAGTTTGGGAAGCAGACGCTATATCAAAGCCTGTTGCGGCGACCTTTGCCAAAAAGTCATCGACCAAACTGTCACGGCCCGCGCTGAGGCAGTTTTGCATGAAATACCAATGCAAAAACGCATCATGCGGCCAATCGGTGCTGATGGCGAGATCCACGGCCGCATCCATGCCACCGGGATCTGTGACCGTGACGGCGGCATGGTGAAAATCGGATTTGCCGCATAAAATGACGGGGACGTTGTGTAACATCGCCTCGATGCCCACGGCGGAGTTGATGGTGACGCAGGCGGCGGCGCGGGACAGGATGTCGTGGATATTGGCATCGACCACACGCACCCGGGCGTCGCGCGCGGCGATTCGGTTCAAAAACCGCTTGGTCGCGGCATCATCATCCAAAGGATGCGGTTTGATGACGATGGGGTGCGGATCGGGGCGGGCCAGCACCGCCTTGACCATTTGGCGCAGATCAAGATGGCTAGTTTCCATCACATCGCGGTTCCCTTCGGCCTGTAGAAAGATTGCAATGCAATCTGCCGGAATGACCGTGAGCCGGGTGGGTTGGGGATAGCGTGACATGCGCGCCACCACCCAGCGTTTGCGCAAGCGGTTGGCAAAGTTGCGCGCCGTGGTGATATCCACCTCATTATAATCAAAGGGTTTTTCAGCAATCGACGACAGCGCGCGGATGCCCCAAGCATCCAAATTCCAGAACGGATAAACATAGGCGATGCCCGTGTTCAACACGCGGGGGTGGCGCGCGGTGCCATGGTCCACGATGTGAAAACGGTCGCTGGCGGCAACCTGCGCCAGCACGCTGTCACGGTTGTGTGGCACCAGATCCACCACATGGCCGCGCGCCGCCAGCCCATCGGCCAGCTTTTTGTAATAGGGTTTAAGGTCGGATAAATCCGCCAAAACCGACCCCGGAAGATGGAACACAAAACCTGTCACGAGAGGGAGATCACCTTTGCCTGTTCAAACACTTGATCGATCATAGCGGACGTTCCTTGCGTAAACTCTAACGGGCATGGGTAAGCGGTGCCATTTCGCACGGTTTGGCCAAAATTTTCGACTTGGACAACGTATTGATTGACCCCCGGCCAGCGTTCGGTGGTGATGGTGAGGCCTGTGTGCAGTTCCAACTGCGCCTGACCAAACACGCCCGCGTTAAAGGGGGCAGTCAGGCGGATCACCCCTTTGTCGCCGTGAAACGTCATTTCCTGGCGGTTGTGCAGCCGCATGGAGGTGATCGCGGAATAGGTAAAACGGCCCAACGGCCCGGCCATGATGCCCGTAACTTGCGCCCAAACATCAACGCCATTTTCTTGGCGCATCACAGCGTTCAGGGCGTGTGGCTCGGCCCCGGTGACAAAGCGGGTGGAGCCGTAAGTGTAGACGCCAATATCATAAATTCCGCCGCCGCCTGTGGCCGGGTTGTTGCGGATATTGCCGGGGTCGCTGCGGTTGTCATAGGTGAACACGCCGTCGACATGGGTCAATTGGCCAATCGCGCCCGATTGCACCAGATGCTGCGCGCGCTGCCATTGCGGGTGGTGGACGATCATAAACGCCTCGGCCGCAAGCAACCCCGTGGCATCGCGGGCCTTGAGGATGGGGGCGATATCCGCAGCCGTGAGGCTGATGGGTTTTTCGGTCAACACATGTTTGCCCGCCGCCAGTGATTTCAGCGTCCATTCGACATGCAGGTGGTTTGGCAGGGGAATGTAGACCGCGTCGATGCTGGGATCGGCCAAGAGTGCGTCATAGCTGGCATGGATTTTCAAGCCGGAATTGATCGCGGCAAAAGGGGCGGCGCGGGCGGGATCAGAGGTGGCGAGGGCGGCCAGTTCGGCATTATGGGCGGCGTGAATGGCGGGGGCCATATGTTCGCGGGCGAATTTGGCGGCACCAAGGATGCCCCAGCGGATGGGTTTGGTCATGATCGGTCCTTTTGCGTTTGCATTTGCGCCAGCCTAGCGCGCGACGTTGCATTGGGAAAGTGCGGCGTGACGTTGCGTCATTGAACGATGTTCAAGAATAGAATTGACGGAATGCAAATTTTGAACGATGTTCACTGAACAGAGTTCACACAAATGGAGATCACAATGTACATTCCCTTTCTTTGCGCCACAGCACTGGTGATTGGCGGGGCTGCGGCCCCTGCCCTTGCGGGTGGCAGCGCCCAACATTCCGCAGCAGCGGTGGACCATTCGGCCCAAGCGGCGGGCCACAGTGCAGCGGCGGTTGCCAGCGGTGTGGCGACGGTTTTGGCGGTGCCGCTGTTGGTGACAGGCGGCGCGTTGATGATCACGGGGGCAGCGCTGGCGGATGTGTCGCGGCCCGTTTCGGCCCCTAAAACGGCACGCCGGGTGGCACCCAATGCCGCACCGCATTTGGATTGAGGGAGGATTTGCCATGTATCGTTTGATTATTGCCGCTGTGTTGTCGCTATGTTTGGTGCTGCCCGCCGATGCTGGCAGTTCGGAAGCGGGCGCGCCGCAATTGCCCGCAGCCGAGGTGGCCGCATTTGCCAACCGCGTGCAACAAGACCTAGCCGCGCGCGGCGCGCGGGTGGCCATTGTGTCGCGGATGGGCCGTGACCCGCGCGTGATGCCAAAAGGCGTGCGCTATACCCATGTCAGTTTTTGGGTCTTTTCGCAGATAACGGATGCAAATGGGCGCAAGGGCACGGAATACCGCGCTTATAACCTGTACCAAATCGGGGCGAACGGCACGCGCAGCCATTTGGTGCAAGACAGCCCGGCGGATTTCTTTGCAGGCGCGTATAACTTTGATGCGGGGGTGATTATTCCGGATGCGCGGTTGCAGGCGAAATTGCTGAAGGTGATTGCCAGCCCGACCTATGCCAAGCTGCACAACCCACGCTATTCTGTGTTGGCGAACCCGAACACCACGCAGTTTCAAAACTGCACGGAACATACGTTGGATGTGCTGATGGCGGCGGTTTATGGCACGTCAGATATTGCGCAGATCAAAGCCAACACGGCGGCACATTTCACGCCACAAGTGATTGCGGTGGGCGGGGTAAAGCGGGCGCTGGCGGGGGCCACATCAGCGGCGTTGACCACGGTGGACCACGGCGCGCAGGTGGAAACCGCCACGTTTGAAAGCATCGCGCGGTTTATGAAGGCCAATGATTTGGCCGCGCGGGTGTACCGGGTGACGCCGGATGCGGTTTACAAGTTTTAAGCTGTCAGTGACGCAAAAACGGCCCCCGGTTTGGGGGCCGTTTTCATGCGTTGGGGTTAGGCGCCATGTTAGGCAGGGATTGCCATGCCTTTGGCGCGCGCAAGGTCCCGCATTTTGTCTTGCAGCTTTTCAAATGCGCGCACTTCGATCTGGCGAATGCGTTCGCGCGACACGCCATAGCTTTCGGACAGCTCCTCTAGCGTGACGGGCACATCGGCGAGGCGGCGTTGGACCAAGATATCTTTTTCGCGGTCGTTCAGCACGGTCATCGCCTGCACCATCATTTCGCGGCGCGTGTCCAACTCGTCTTTTTCGGCGTAATCATTGGCTTGGTCGCTGTCCTCATCTTCCAGCCAATCTTGCCATTGGGTCGCCCCTTCGCCATCCGACCCGACCGTTGCGTTCAAAGACGCATCGCCGCCCGACAAACGGCGGTTCATGGAGATCACTTCCGCCTCGGTCACGTTCAGGTCTTTTGCAATTTGGGCGACGTTTTCGGGGCGCAGATCGCCTTCCTCCAGCGCGCCGAGTTTTGCTTTGGCCTTACGAAGGTTGAAAAACAGCTTTTTTTGCGCCGAAGTGGTGCCGAGTTTGACCAGCGACCACGACCGCAGGATGTATTCCTGAATAGAGGCGCGGATCCACCACATCGCATAGGTCGCAAGGCGAAAGCCCTTTTCGGGGTCGAACCGTTTGACGGCCTGCATCAAGCCCACGTTCGCCTCAGATATCACCTCGGCTTGCGGCAGGCCGTAGCCGCGGTAACCCATGGCGATTTTGGCAGCCAAACGCAGGTGCGAGGTGACCATTTTATGCGCCGCCGGGCTGTCTTGGTGATCGACCCAGCGTTTGGCGAGCATATACTCCTCCTCCGGCTCCAACAGCGGAAACTTGCGAATTTCCTGCATGTAGCGGTTCAGGCCCTGTTCGGGGCTGGGGGCTGGCAGGTTTGCATACGTACTCATAATATCCTCCGTCCCGCTTTCGGTCTGTTGCCGCGCCGGGGAGTGGCGTTATTGTTCAGGAATTCGGGCACACCCCCTGTTGTGGCGGGTTGCCCATTTACCTTCCTTTAACGAAAGATGCGCCTTGTTCCGTCGGAGTTAAAGATTTGTGTCGGCCAGATCACGGACATGTCAGATATCGTGCCCCAAAGCGGTTAACAAATCACGCATATCGGGCGGCAAATCGCTGGAAAATTCCAGCGCATCGCCCGTCACGGGATGCGTGAAACCAAGCGTCGCCGCGTGCAGCGCTTGGCGCGGAAAAGCGGCAACGGCGGCCACAGCGGGGGCACCCAGTGCCTTTTCGCTGACTTTGCGCCGGCGGCCATAGGTGGGGTCGCCGATCAAGCCGTGGCCTGCATGGGCCATGTGGACGCGGATTTGGTGCGTGCGCCCGGTTTCCAGCCAACATTCCACCAATGCCGCCACGGGGGGCAGACCGAATGTGGCCAGCGTGCGCGCGCGGGTCACGGCGTGGCGGCCCACCCCGTTGAAAAACACCGCTTGGCGTTGGCGGTCGGTTTTGTGGCGGGCAAGGTTTGTGGCGATGCGCAAAATATTTCCCGGCTCAAAGCTCGCCCCTTCAATCCCGCGCAGGCGGGGGTCGGCGGCATCCGGCGCGCCGTTGACGATGGCAAGGTAGCGGCGGTTGACGGTGTGCGCCTCAAACTGCGCGGCCAAACCATGATGGGCGCGATCAGATTTGGCGACGACCAGCAAGCCGCTGGTTTCCTTGTCAATGCGGTGCACGATGCCGGGGCGTTTTTCGCCGCCCACCCCCGACAGGCTGCCGCCGAAATGATAGAGCAGCGCGTTGACCAGCGTGCCCGTCCACGATCCCGGCGCGGGATGCACAACCATGCCCACGGGTTTGTCGATCACGATCAAATCGGCATCTTCCCACAGCACGGTCAGCGGAATATCCTCGGCCACGGTGTCCACCTCGCCCACCGCCTCCACCGTTAGGGTATAGGTTTGGCCTTCCTCCACCCGCGCTTTGGGGTTGGTGATGGGGGTGCCGTCAAGCGCCACTAGCCCATCCGCGATCATCTTCATCAAGCGCGAGCGTGACAGGGACGCATCCACTGGCACATCGCGCACAAGCGCTTTATCAAGGCGGTCTGGGGGGTCTTCGCCAATTGTGACGAGGAGGGCGGGGCCCATTTGCGCGATGGGATTGGAAGGATTGACCATGGAACAGGCTCCGGCACCGGAAGGGCTTCCGCCCAGCCTTAGGTTTCTAAAAGGGTTGGTGACTGTGCTGACACTCACCATGATTGTGGGGGTAATAACGGTGGTTGGCGTACTTGTCACCCGTATGCCGCAATCCTTTGCATCGGCACCTGTTGGACCGACCTTGCCAGCGGCGATTGTGCTGCCCGAGGGCGCGCGCGCGCAGGCGGTGACATTTGGCGCGGGATGGGTGGCGGTGGTGACACAGAATGACCGGATTTTGATCTATTCCACTGCGGGCGCGTTGCGGCAGGAAGTGACTTTACTTCCCCAATGATTGCGGGGTCTAGTATGAAAAGCCAATCTGCGCACCCCCAAGGATACCACCCAGCATGTCGCATCCGGCCGATTCCCCCCGCAACGCGCGCGCCAGCGACCTGCAAGCAGAAGGGGCCAATAAATGGGGCAGCGCCCCTGAGGACCCGGTGATCGAGGAGATTAAGCGGCAGCGCGATTTGCTGGTGCATGAAGCGTGGGGGCGGTTGCCCTTGACCCTGCTGGCCGTGATGATGACGACGATTTACCTGCCGGTTTGGGTGGCGGCCACCTGTGCGGCGCTGAACGTCGCGGCCGAGTGTGGGGCCATGCGCTACATGCGCGGGCTGGTGCCGCACCGCCACCCCCGCAGGTACAATTTCGTGGTGTTTTGCAGTGTCGCGTTGGAGTTTTTCTATGTCCTGCCTGCCGTGCTGGTTTGGCAATTGGATGCCAATTACGCCAAGGCGTTTGCGATGGGGATGCTGTGCATCACCTTGGTGCAAATGATTGCCGTGCGCACCATACACATGCGCTTTGGCTCTGCTACGCTGCTGGGGGCGGGCCTGCCGGCGGTGGTGGGCAACACGGTGTTTTGGGTCCAGATTGATGGGTATTGGGGGCTGCTGTCTTCCTCTCTCGCGCTGTTGGGTGGGATGGCGTATACGCTGCTGGCGATGCAATCGAGCAACCACATGCACCAAAGGGCCGCGCGCGATCGGGCGGTGGCCTTGGACAGTGCCAAGGCGAAAAGCCGGTTCTTGGCGCAGATGAGCCATGAATTGCGCACGCCGTTGAACGCGATTTTGGGCATGGGCCACGCGGAATTGCGCCGCAGCACAGATACGTTGGCGCAAAACCGGCTGTCGGTGCTGATCGCATCGGCCGAAGGGCTGTCGACGATTTTGGACGATATTCTGGATATGTCTGCGATTGAGGCGGGGCGGTTGCCGATCCGGCCCCAAGCGGTGAGCCCCAGCGCGGAAATTGCGGCGACGCTGGCGCTGTTTTTGCCCGGTGTTACGGCGGCCGGGCTGACGTTGCATCAAGATATTGATGCGGCGCTGGACCCGGTGTGGATGGTGGACCCGCAGCGGTTGCAGCAATGCCTGTCAAACCTGCTGTCGAACGCGCTGAAAAACACCTTGCGCGGCGGAATCCATGTCAGCGCGCGCACGGAAGCCGAGGCAGGAAAAGGGGATGCCGACACACTGTTGGTGGTGACGGTCAGCGACACGGGGCAAGGCATACCTTTTCATTTTCACCGCACGTTGTTTGAACCGTTTGTGCAGGCCCGCACACCGCGCGCGGGCACTGAAAGCAATGGGTTGGGCCTGTCCATCAGCCGCACGATGGCGCGCCAGATGGGTGGGGATTTGACCATCGCCCCCAATGCGCCCGACCAATCGGGGGCGCGGTTTATTTTGTCGCTTGGGCTGGGGGTGGCCCCTATGGACAGCGTGGACAGTGTGGACGGGCCCAAACCCCTTGGCACAGCGCCGCGTTTGCCGGAATTGGACACCGCGGGGCTGACGGTGTTGGTGGTCGATGATATCGCCACCAACCGGCTTGTCGCATCGACCTATTTGCGGATGCTGGGGGCGGTGATGATTGAGGCGGCAAGCGGGGCCGAAGCGTTGGAGGTTTTGGGCCAGACGCGGCCCGATTTGGTCCTGTTGGATATGAACATGCCTGCGATGAACGGATTAGAAACATTGGCAAAAATTCGCGCTTTGCCGGATGGGGCTGGGCAGTTGCCCGTGATCGCCATGACCGCCGATGCCATGTCAGAGCATCGGGCGTTTTATCTGTCCAGCGGGGTGGATGGGTATTTGGCCAAACCGATAAACCCAGCCCGGATTGAGGCGGAAATTCACGCCGTGTTGGGGGCTGCGCGCAGCGTGTAAGCGGGTCTGTTCGCGGATTACAACTGGCAGGCCAGCGCGCGGGCCATATTGGCCTTTGAATAGGGCGCAAGGGTGCGGGTGGTGATGCGGCCACCCTGCCAAGCCGCCGCAATAATTTGGGACCAATCGGCATTGGCAAGAATCATCGCTGCCTGCCCATCGCAACTGCGATAGCCGCCCGCGATGGTGCTGTCGCCGATGCGGTGGTTGGTGAGGCCCGTCGCGCGGGCGCGTTCGGTCAATGTGCCACCCCGATATTGCACGACCACCAATTCGCGGGCCAGATGCGGGCGGTCGACATAGGCCACCTCGGGCAACCCATCGCCGTCCAGATCACCGATGCCCAAAGGGGCAAGCCAGCGGTGGGTTTGACCAATGAAATCGGTGGCGGTGACGCGGCCATTCATATCATAAACCGCCAGTGATGCGCCGCGCGCGATGTCGGTTTCGACCACCAACACCTCGGCCATACCATCGCCGTCAAGGTCGGCGACGCGGGCGGTGATATCTTCAAACACCCGCGCGGGCGGCAGGGTCACGGTGACCGTGCGCCCTGCCCCGGTGATTTGCATCCCGCCCCATTCCAGCGCATCGCCCAGCACGGCATGATCATAGCGATCGGTGCTTTGCGTCAGTTTGGCGCTGGTCACATCTGCTGTCGCAGGTGCCGCGAGACACAGGACCGCAGCCGCCACCACCGCCAAACGCATCAGATTTGTTTTTGCGGCATTTGCACGCGCAAACCGTCCAGCGCATCGGACACTTTCAACTGGCAGGTCAGGCGCGACCGCACCGCATCGGGTTCATAAGCGAAATCGAGCATGTCGGTTTCCATCCCGTCTTTGGCGGGCAAACGGTCCACCCATGCGGGATCAACGTAAACATGGCAGGTGGAACACGCGCAGGCCCCGCCGCAATCCGCCTCAATCCCCGGGATGCCGTTGTCGCGCGCGCCTTCCATCACGGTCAGGCCGTTCTTGACGTCGACAACATGCTCTTTTCCGCCAAATTCCACATAGGTAATCTTTGCCATATCGGTCCCTTTTTTCGGTTTATGCGCAGTATTACAGCCTTTGGGAATGATTTAAGCCAAGTCGCGGGGTTTTGCCAGACCAACCGGGTGCAGATTGCGTGGATTGATGGCGAAAGGGCAACGCCGCATCGGCGTTCGGCGCGGCGGCGCTTTTCATCGCGGGGTGGCGCGGGTATGAAGGACCACCTGACACCGCCAACCAAAGCAGCCCCCTATGCCCCGCACCGCCCTTTGCTTGATTTTGGCGCTGGCCCTGATGGGGTGCCAAGCGGGCCTGCCGCCCCGCGATGGGCCGGGCAGTTTGGCGCGCGAATTGGTGACCAAAACCGGGCCAACCCCACCCAGCGCAGGCGAGGATACCTGCTGGGCCGATGATGTGACGCCTGCCATTATCGAAACGGTGACAGAACAGGTTTTGGTGCAAGCCGAAGTTTTGGACGCGGGCGGTTTGGTGACAACGCCCGCGATCTTTGAAACCAGATCGTCGCAGCGCATTGTCCAAGATCGCCGCGACGTGTGGTTTCGCACGCCTTGCAACGCGGTCTTGACCGTTGATTTTGTGGGCAGTTTGCAGCGGGCACTGAAAGCGCGCGGCGTGTACACCGGGCCCCTGACCGGGCAATTGGACCCGCTGACCCGCCGCGCCATCCGCCAATACCAAGAGCCGCTGGGCATCGACAGCGAACGCCTGTCGCTGGCCGCCGCGCGCAGCCTTGGCATCGCAGCGGGGGAATTTGCGTTTTGATAGGGCAAGCCGATTACCGCGCGGCAATTGCGGCCCATTGGGCCGACACGACCGATGGCGCGCATGATTTGGGCCATTTGGACCGCGTCTGGGCCAATGCCCAAGAGATTGCGCGCGAGGTGGGCGCGGGGGATTTGGACGTGCTGCTGCCCGCCGCCTATTTCCATGATGCGGTGAATTTGCCCAAAAACCACCCCGACCGGGTGCGCGCGTCCGTGGCATCGGCAGATTGGGCGGTGACGTGGTTGGTCGCACACGGGTTTGCCGCGGCGAAACTGGACGCCGTGGCACATGCGATTGCCGCGCACAGCTTTTCTGCGGGCATCACACCCTTGACGGTTGAAGCAGAGATTTTGCAAGACGCCGACCGATTGGAGGCGTTGGGCGCGATTGGGATTGCGCGGATGTTCCATGTGGGGGGGGCTATGGGCGGATTGCTGTTTGACGAAAGCGACCCGCTGGCGTTGGAGCGCCCCTTGGATGACAAGCGGTTTTCGCTGGACCATTTGGAGGTGAAACTGTTTCCGATTGCGCAGACCATGCGCACGGCGGTGGGGCGCGAAATGGCGCTGGCGCGGGTGGAATGGATGCGGTCATTTCGGTCGCGGTTGCTGCGCGAAATCACATAAAAACGGGCGGCAGGTTGCCCCGCCGCCCGATTCTGCCGCCCGTTTTATTGCCCTTGATAGGGGCTTAGTTTTCGATGCCCAGCGCCACAAAGCGCGGGTCGCCTGCACGGCGCACCAACAACAGCAAGGACTTGCGGCCAGCACTTGTCGCCTCGGCCACGCGGTCTTGCAAGTCTTTGACCCGCATGACCTTTTGCTGTCCAGCTTCGGTGATCACATCGCCCACGCGCAGGCCTTTGGCGAACGCCTCGGACGCTTCATCGACGGCCAGCACGGCCAGCCCTTCGGTGCCATCGGGCAAGCCCAGTTCCTTGGCAATTTCAGGCGTCAAGGGCTGGATGGTCAGGCCCAAAACATCGGCGCTGGGAACATCGGCGGGGGCTGTGGCCACGGCGGGCACAGGTTCGCCTTCGGCGGTTTCGCGGCGGCCAAGGGTGACCGACAGCGTTTCGGTTTTGCCGTCCCGCAGCACAATCACGCGCACCGCCTCACCCACCGGCGCATCGGCCACGCGGCGGACCAATTCGCGGGTGTCGGCCACATCGGCCCCGTCAAACGAGGTGATGACATCGCCCGACATCATGCCCGCATCCTTGGCCGGACCGTCCGGCACATCGGTGATCAACGCGCCTTTGGCGGAGGCAAGGCTCATCGCTTCGGCCACGTCTGGGGTCACGTCTTGGATGCGCACACCCAACCAACCCCGGCGCGTTTCGCCAAATTCCTTAAGCTGTTCCACGACCTTGGTCACGACATTAGAGGCCATTGAGAACCCGATGCCGATGGAACCACCCGTGGGCGACAAAATGGCGGTGTTCACGCCAATCACTTGGCCGTCCATGTTGAACAAGGGACCGCCCGAATTGCCCCGGTTGATCGCCGCATCGGTTTGCAGATAATCATCATAAGTGCCCGACAGCGCACGACCGCGGGCGGAAATGATGCCCGCGCTGACCGAAAACCCTTGACCCAAGGGGTTGCCCATCGCGATCACCCAATCGCCCACGCGCATCAAATCCGAATTGCCAAACGGCACGAAAGGCAACGGGGTGTCGCTTTCCACCTTCAACAGCGCGATGTCGGTTTTGGGGTCGGTGCCAATTAATTTCGCGGACAGTTTTTTGCCCGAGAAAAATTCAATCTCAATCTCATCCGCTTTGTCGATGACGTGGTTGTTGGTGACGATGAACCCATCCTCGGAAATCACGAACCCCGATCCCAGCGCCTCGGAGCGGCGGGGCGTGTTGCCGCCGTTGCCGTTGCGGTCCAGAAATTCCTTGAAAAAATCCTCAAAAGGGGAGCCTTCGGGAACTTGGGGGGTGCCACCTGTGCTGGCCGCCACGGTGGTGGAGGTGGTGATATTGACCACAGACGGGCTGATGGTTTGCGCAAGGTCGGCAAAGCTGTCGGGCGCGCGGGCGTTTGCCGCGATGGCCTGACCCAAGACGAGGGCCGCGCCCAGCACAAGCACGGTTAGCCCGCGCATCAAAACGGTGGTTTGCGGGCCGGTGTTTTGCGGCAAGGCCACAGCCCGGGTGGTTGATTTGCTTTTCGAATACACTCGAAACTCCTTTTCATGTGTTTCGCAACCCCGCAGCGTAATCTTTGTGACCAGCGCGGCAGCCGTTCAGATATCTTGTACCTAGTCACGTCCAAGCGCAATTCAAACCATATGTCGGCGCTTCAACAGGATGTGAACGGGTTGGGCGACGGGACTGGGGCAAGCCTTGGGCAAAAAAAAGACCCCCGGCGCGCTGCTGCGGGCCGGGGGTCTGGGGTCTGGGTTGGTTTATGGTGCAGCGGGTGGTTGATCGCTGCGCAGATATTCAAAGAATTGGCTATCTGGCTGCATCACGATCGACGAATTGCTGCCTTGCAACGCGCGCTGGTAGCTGGTCAGCGAACGGGTGAAGGCAAAGAATTCGGGGTCGCGGCCAAACGCCTCGGCATAGATGCCGTTGCGGGTGGCGTCTGCTTCGCCTCGGATCACCTCGGATTCCTTACGCGCTTGCGATGTCAATTCGACCACGGTCCGATCCGCCGATGCGCGCACACGCTGTGCGGCCTCGTTACCACGCGCGACTTCGTCTGCCGCCTCACGTTCACGTTCTGCGCGCATCCGCGCATAGGTGGCCGCAAGGTTTTGTTCGGGCAAATCGGTGCGTGTCAAACGCACGTCAACCACATCCACCCCAAGGCTGAGGGCCTGACGACGGGCCTGATCGCGGATCAGGTTCATCAGGCTGGTCCGGTCTTCGGACAGCACGCGCTGCGATGGAACGGCACCCAGAACTTCCCGAATGGCGGCGTTCAAAATCCGTTCAATCCGGGCTTGGGCGGCGCGCACCCCTTCGGTGCCAACCGATTCCCGGAAAGCAACCAGATCGACGATGCGCCAACGGGCGAACGCATCGACCACAAGGCGGCGATCATCCAACGGGGTGACTTCCAACGGTTGGGTGAGCAGGCCAAGGATACGGCCATCATAGCGGACCACGTTTTGGATCAGCGGGACCTTGAACCCGATACCCGGTTCCTCTTTCACCGCTTTGACCTGACCAAATTGCAGGACAAGCACTTTTTCACGTTCATCCACGATAAAGATCGAGGACAGGATACCCGCGACCACAAGGGCCACGGCGGGCAGGATCATTGCAGATTTATTCATCAGTTGTTCCCCCCGGTGGTGGTTGCGCCTGGACGCAGCACATCAAGTGGCAGGTATGGCACGATGCCTTGGCCCCCCGATTCGCCGCCCACGCCATCAAGGATAACCTTGTTCATACCGCCCAAAACACCTTCCATGGTTTCCAGATACATCCGGCGGCGGGTCACTTCCGGCGCTTTGATATATTCCTCATAGACGGACAGGAAGCGGCTCGCCTCACCCTGTGCGTCGTTCACCACGCTTGCTCGGTAGCCTTCGGCCTCTTCGGTCAAACGGGCGGATTCGCCGCGCGCAGCAGCGGTGACACGGTTGGCATAGGCGTCTGCCTCTTTCTCCAAGCGGTCACGTTCTTGCTGGGCTGCTTGCACTTCGCGGAAGCTGTCGATGACTTCGCGCGGTGGGTCGGCCTTATCAAAGTTGACACGGACCACGTTGATGCCCGCCGCATAGCTGTCCAGCGTGCCTTGAACGGCGGCGCGCAGATCAGATGCGATCAAACCGCGGTCGCGGTTCAAGACCGGCGCCAATTCGGACCGTGCGATGATGTCGCGCATCGCTGATTCCGCCACAGCGCGCAAAGTGCCGGGAGGGTCGCCGAGGTTGAACAGGAAGTTTGCAGGGTCCGACACGTTCCACACAATCTGGAATTCAATATCGACGATGTTTTGGTCGCGCGTCAACATCAACCCTGTGTCCATCGCACCATCACGGCCCGTGCCGATGTCGGTTTGACGTTCGCCAGTCACCTGCACGATTTCGGCCGTCACAAACGGCCAAGGCGCAAAGTTCAAGCCCGGACTGCCCATCGACGAAAATTTACCCAAAAACAGCTCAACAGAGCGTTCTTCGGGTTTCACTGAATAAAACGACGCGAAGGCCCACAGGCCCAGCGCCACGACGCCGCCCAGCGCAAACCCTTGCTTGGTGAACAAAGGCCCTGCCCCACCGCCACCGCCCGGCCCGCCGCCTTGGCGGTTGCCATTGCCGCCACGACCGCCCATCAGGACGCGCAGCTGTTCCTGGCCCTTTTTCATGATCTGTTCGATTTCGGGGATCTGTGGCCCGCCATTGCCGGGACGCCGACCGCCGTTGGGGCGCTGTTCATCGCCCCCTTTGCCGTTTTCATCATCGCCTTTGTTACCGCCACCGCCGCCCCAAGGGCCTCCGCTTCCTGCCATGTTCATTCCCTATCTTCTTACGTTATGTCTAAACTGGTGGTTTTCACCAGAAATTCAAGTTCACCCCGTGCGAACAGGGCTGCGCATTGTCACCAATTCTTCGGCCATCGTTGGATGGACCGCTATTGTGGCGTCGAATTGTTCCTTTGTGGCCCCCATTGTTATGGCAATGGCAGCCATTTGAATCATTTCACCAGCACCGGGCGCGACAATATGACAGCCCAGAATTTTACGGCTGGCCTGCGATACGATCAATTTCATCAACACGCGGTCGGACTGGCCCGCAAAGGCCGATTGCATGGGGCGAAAGGCGGTGGCGTAGACTTCGATCGGTTCTTGGTCGCGCGCGGCCTCCTCGGACAAGCCAATCGTGCCGATTTCGGGCTGGGTGAACACGGCGCTGGCAAACAGGCTGTGATCGACGCTGCGGCGCTGACCGCCAAAAATAGTATCGGCAAAAGCATGGCCTTCGCGGATTGCCACCGGCGTTAGGTTGATGCGGTCGGTCACATCGCCCACGGCGAAAATCGATGGCACGCCTGTCTGGCTGTAGCCATCGACGATAATTTCGGCGCTGCGGCCCAGTTTAACGCCCAAATCCTCCAGCCCCAGCCCTTTGGAATTGGGGGTGCGGCCCGTGGCGTATAGCACGGCGTCAAAGATGCGATCAGACCCGTCTGTGGCCACCGCCTTGATGCCATCACTGGTGTGTTCCAGCCGCATCACATCGGTGCCGCAATGAATATCCACGCCGTTTTCGCGCATGGATTGCGCCACATGGCCCCGCGCCTCATCATCAAAGCCGCGCAGGATTTGTGCGCCACGGTAATATTGCGCCACCTTGCAGCCCAACCCATTCAGGATGCAGGCAAATTCAGACGCGATATAGCCGCCCCCAACGACCAAAACGCGGGCCGGCAGTGCTGCCATCTGAAAAATCTCATTCGAGGTGATCGCCAAGTCGCGGCCCGGAATATCGGGCACAAAGGGCGCACCGCCTGTCGCAATCAGAATGTGTTTGGCGCTGTGCGTGCTGCCATCGGCCAGCCGCACGGTGTGGGGGTCCACCACCACGGCGCGGCTGTCAAATATGGTGACCCCTGCCCCGGTCAGCCCGCCGCGATAAGCGTTTTCAAGGCGCGTCAGCTCCGCCTCCAGCTTGGTGCGAAAGGCGGTCCAATCAAACCCGCCGATGGTGGCGTCCCAGCCATAGCTGCGCGCCTGTTCCACCATGCCGGGGTATTCCGACGCATAAACCATCAATTTTTTGGGCACGCAACCACGGATCACGCAGGTGCCGCCCATCCGAAACTCCTCGGCCAGCGCCACTTTTGCGCCGTGGGTGCCCGATGATGTGCGGGCCGCGCGCACGCCGCCCGAACCGCCCCCAATGACGAAGAGATCGTAGTCGAATGCGGTCATGCGCATGCCCCTGTTATTTCAGAAATCACTCGCCCATATCCGCAAAGATGTTGTCGGAGGGGACGAAATCAACGCGGTCGTCTTGCACATCCCCTGTGTTGATATCGCGCACCACAACCCGCCCATCGCCGTGGCCGATGATCACGATGTCGCAGATATCAATGAACAAACCGTTTTCCACCACACCCGGAATTTGGTTCAACACCATCGCCAATTGGCGCGGGTTGCCGATGCGTTTGAGGTGAAGATCGACGATATAATTGCCTTCATCCGTGATCAGGGCCGCATCACCGTTCATGCGCAAGCTGCAATCACGGTTCAGCACATCCATGCTGACCAACAGCTCCTCGATCAACGCTTTGGAGGTTTGCCAACCAAAAGGGATCACCTCTACCGGCAAGGGAAACGCGCCGAGTTGGGTGACGGATTTGGCGGCATCCGTGATCACGATCATCTGGTCGCTGGCGGTGGCCACGATTTTTTCTTGCAACAAGGCCGCACCGCCGCCTTTGATCAGGTTCAATTCGGTGTCAAATTCATCCGCACCGTCGATGGTCAAATCCAGCCAGCGCGCCTCATCCAGACTGGTGATCGGGATGCCAAGGCTGCGCGCCAGTTCCGCCGTGCGGCTGGAGGTGGGCACGCCGGTGACGCGCAACCCCTCTTCGCGGATACGTTCGGCCAAACAGCGCACCATCCACGCGGCGGTGGAGCCTGTGCCAAGCCCCAGCTTCATACCGTTTTCGACAAAATCGACCGCACGCTTGGCGGCCACAAATTTGGCTTTGTCGATGGGGGAAAGCTCTGCGGCCATGTCATCCTCATTTCTGGTTGCACGTCGCTTATAGGGGACGTGGGCGCGCGGCGCGAGGGGGCAATTGGGCAAATCGGCCCGACAAAGGCCCGATAAAGGCCCGATAAAGGCCAGACAAGAGTCAGACAAGGGCGGGGCACGGGCGAGTTAGGGGCGGGGCAATGCCGCGATATGGCTTGGAATGTCGTTTTTGGTTGGGGGTTTTGGGCGCGCGCGCTTATGATTGATCGCAACGCGGGCCGGTGCCGCCAATGGAAAGTGACCTTATGTTTTTGTCTGTCCTTGATATGTTCAAAGTGGGCATTGGCCCGTCATCATCGCACACGATGGGGCCGATGGTGGCCGGGGCACAGTTTTTGGACAAGCTGCGTGTCAGCCCGTTTCACGCGCACGGCCTAAAGGCAACGCTGCACGGCAGTTTGGCCTTTACGGGCGTGGGCCATGCGACCGACCGCGCCACCATTTTGGGGCTGGCGGGATTTGTGCCGCAAACCTATGACGCGGCGCGCGCCGATGCGGTTTTGGCCGCGATCAAAGCGACCAAGACGATTGACGCGCCGGACTTGGGGGTGTTGCAATTCGACCCATCGGCAGATTTGCTATTTGATTACGGGCCAAACCTGCCCGGCCACGCGAATGGCATGGTGATCCGCGCGACCGATGCCCAAGGCGATGTGATTATGTCCGAGACGTATTATTCCATCGGGGGCGGTTTTGTTTTGACCGCCGATGAACTGGCAGCGGCGGCAGATACCAAAGGCAAAACCAAATCAGACGTGCCGTTTCCGTTTCAAAACGGGGCCGAAATGATGGCAATGGCCAATGCGGCGGGCCTAAGCATTGCGCAGATGAAACGGCAAAACGAATTGCGCCACCGCAGCGCGCAGGACTTGGACAGCAGCGTAGCGCGCGTGTGGGAGGTGATGAATGACTGCATCAACCGCGGCATGGTGGGGTCCGGGATTTTGCCGGGCGGGTTGAAAGTGCGCAGGCGGGCCAAGGGCATCCACGACCAGTTGATGGCCGAACGCGGGCTGAACATGACAGCGCCGCACACGATCAACGATTGGATGTCGCTATATGCAATGGCCGTGAATGAGGAAAACGCGGCGGGCGGCCAAGTGGTGACCGCGCCGACCAATGGGGCGGCGGGCGTGGTGCCTGCAGTGCTGCGCTATTACCTTGATCATGTGCCGGGGGCGACTGCGTCAAAAATCGGGGATTTTTTGCTGACGGCGGCGGCGATTGGCGGTCTGTGCAAGCATAACGCCAGCATTTCGGGTGCGGAATGTGGGTGCCAAGCCGAAGTCGGATCAGCGGCGGCGATGGCGGCGGCGGGTCTTGCCGCCGTGTTGGGCGGCACGGTAGAGCAGGTGGAAAATGCGGCCGAAATCGCGCTGGAACATCATCTGGGCATGACCTGCGACCCTGTGATGGGGTTGGTGCAAGTGCCCTGTATTGAACGCAACGGGTTGGGGGCGATCAAGGCGGTGTCGGCGGCGTCACTGGCGCTGCGCGGGGACGGGGTGCATTTGGTCAGTCTGGATGCTTGCATTGAAACGATGCGCCAGACGGGCCAAGATATGCATGAAAAGTATAAAGAAACATCGCTGGGCGGGTTGGCGGTAAACGTGCCAAACTGCTGATGTATCAGGCAAAAATGCCGGGCCGCATCAAGTGGCCTGCCCCTGCCACCGCGTGATAAAGTTCGATTTCTGCAAGATTTTGTTCTTGGAACCGCGCCAACGCATCCTTTGACAAGGTGTAATCGGCCTCCACTCCTTTGGGGGTTTTGTTGCGTTGAGGCAGGGTTAGCGTGGTGCCCATGCGCCGCGAAAAAAACGCCTCCAACACATTTAGCTGCGCATAGTCAAACACATGGTCCACGCGCGCCGACCGGCCATTCCAACCCACAAAGCGGTCTTGGCGGCCAACATTGCTCATTTCCGGGTTTATGCCGTCCAGATAAGCGCAAATGAAGGTTTCAAAGCTGATGCCATGGGTGCTGGCGGGCAGCCCCTTTACCTTGGCGCGGCGGCGGTAACGATACCAGCTTTGCATCCGTTCCAACGGGTCGCGCACCACCACCACGGTTTGCGGCGTTATGCCAAACCCTGCGGCCAAATGCGGCGCATGATTGCGCAAAAAACCGTCATAGCCGATGTGGCGCGCCGCCCGGTCCGATGCGGGCAGCGTATAGGGGGCCAGCATGGCGCGCAGTGCCAAGGACCCAGTCTTTGGCATTTCCAGCACCACAAGTTTTTGCATCCCCAAGATCAGCACGGCCCATTCCCCTTTTCACAGCCCCCACAAAACTCCAAGCGCGCGCGCAGTGCAAGGGGCAAGGCCGTGCCGTTTTTGGGCGATCACGCGGTGATTTTTGGCAGGACGCCGCACAGGGGCGCGGATACGACTGACTGGTATGGCACATATCACCACCCACCCGCCCCACGCGGACCGAATTTTGGCAGGCGTCGGCCTGATGTTGGCGTTTTGCGTGCTGGCCCCTTTGCTGGATGTCGCTTCAAAACTTGCGGCGGCAACGATTCCGGTGGGGCAAATTGTGGTGGCACGGTTCGTGGTACAGGCGGTGTTGATGCTACCTTTTGTGCTGGCGATGCGGCTGGATTGGCGAATGTCCCCGCGCATCTTTGGCCTGTTGATGGCGCGCGCGGTGTGTTTGATGCTGGCCACCTATTGCTTTGTCGCCGCGGTCGCCGTGATGCCGATCGCCGATGCGCTGGCGATTGTGTTTGTCGAACCGTTTATCCTGCTAATTCTTGGCAGTTTTCTGTTTGGCGATGAGGTGGGGCCACGCCGGATTGCCGCATCCACCGTTGGGTTTTTGGGTGCGCTGCTGGTCATACAGCCGTCGATTGCGGCGTTCGGCTGGGTCGCGCTGTTTCCTTTGGGCACGGCGTTCACCTTTGCGGGCTATATGCTGATCACGCGGGCGATGTCGCGCGCGATGCATCCGGTCGCGATGCAATTGCACACGGCATTGGCGGGATCGGCGATTTGCCTGCCGTTGATGTGGGCGTTTGATGGGTCGGGCATCAAGGAATTAGATGCAGTGATGCCTGCGGGCATCGAATGGCTGTGGCTGTTTGGCGTGGGGTTTTGGGCGGCCTGCAGCCATATGTGTATGACCTATGCGCTGAAATTCGCACCGTCCGCCACGCTGGCACCGCTGCATTACGCAGAACTGATTTCGGCGGTCGTGTTGGGATATCTGATCTTTGATGACTTTCCCAATCCCATGACATGGGCGGGCATTGCGATCATCACCGGGTCAGGCCTTTACATCATTTACCGCGAACAGGTGAGCGCGCGCGCCCGCGTCACCCCGCCCACGCCCGCGCGCTGATCCGGGCGTCAAGCGCTGTGCGCAAACGCGCGCGCGGCACGATGACCAACATTCCCGGCGCGTCAAAATCCAAGGTCACCACGCCGTTTGCCCGGTTCGACGTGCCCCCCCGCCCCATCGGCGCAAAATCAATCCCGTCGATGGACCACTGCAAGCCTGTGCTGCGCCCGGTGGTTGGGGCAAAGGGAAACAGGCTGAACCGATCACCGGGGCGCATCTGCAAGGTGATATGTTGCGGCGCGGCAAAGATCACATCGTCACGCCCGATCAACAGACACGGGGTAAGATAGCGGCGCGACAGCACGGCCAATGCCGCCAGTTCATGGTCCACCCGCCCCCCCAGCAGGCCAAGACCCAGCACGAATGGCGCCCGAATATGGCGCAGCGCCTTGTCAAAATCAGTGCTGTCTTGTTCCGCGATGGGGTGGATCACATCGGCCAGCGCCGCGTGCCCCGCCACAGACAGGCTGTCCATATCGCCAATCACCGCCGCCGGGCGCACCCCGCAGGCCAGCGCCCGGTCCCCGCCCCCATCCGCCGCCACAACGCAAGGCGCAAGGGCGCGCGCCGCCGCCACATCGCGGGCCAAAACCGAGCCGCCTGCAATCAACGTGACCCCCGTTTGGGATTCGACAATTGGGTGTTTCATCGCGATACTGTATCCAAATTAAGGCACAATCTTGCGGGTTGAACACAAACAATCCTTCAAATTACCCCTATATGTCCACGGAATTGAACATTCTTTGCCGCCATATGGGGCATAGATTTGGTAACAAAGGGCGAGCATCCAATGACCGGGGCGAGCAAAATTCTGACGGTTTCTTACGGCACATTCTCTTGCACATTGGAGGGCTTTGACGAGCCTTTCAACACGATGAAGGCAATTGCCGAGTATTTCCGCGATTTGGCGGCCGAAGACCGCTATTTTGGGGCCGAACCACCCACACCCGACACCGCGATGCTGCATCAAATCGCTGAACGCGAAATGAAGCGGCGGGTGGAGGCCAAAGTGTCCGCCAATGGCGTGATCTTGCGCGCCACCGATTCGGAGCGGGTCGATGCCCCAGCACCTCGGATTTTGACCGCGCCAAATGTGACGGTGAACAGCCCCGTTGCGCGGCCAAAGGGGGAGGCCGCCCCAAAACCTGAACAGATGTTTGAAGATCAGCACGCGGCAGGACAAAATGCGGGGCAATCTGCACCGCAATCCTTGATCGGCACCCCGCCTGTGCAAGGCGTATCTGACAGCGTGGCCGAAAAGCTGGCGCGCATCCGCAACGCGATGGTCGACAGCCGCGCCGCAGGCGACACCACGCGTGCCCCGGCGACCATCACCACAAGCAGTGCTGCGGCTGCGGCTGCGGCAAAAGCCGAAGCAGAGGCCCATGCAGCCCGCGCAAAAGTAGCGGCTGAACAAGCAGCGGAGCAAACGCGTGCAAAGGAAGCGGCGGAAGCAGCTGAAAAGGCGGCGGCGCAAGCGCGTGCAAAGGAAGCGGAGCAAGCAGCTGAACAAGCGGCGGCGCAAGCGCGTGCAAAGGAAGCGGAGCAAGCAGCAGAACAAGCGGCGGCGCAAGCGCGTGCAAAGGAAGCGGCGGAAGCGGCTGAAAAGGTGGCAGCGCAAGCGGCGGAAAAATCAGCGCAGGATGATGCGATGATCGCCGCATTGGCGGGGTCGTTTGACGATGAAACCGTGGCGGTTGATGGCCGGTTTGACGATGAAACCGACGATACGGTCACACCATTGGACAGCATGACCGATGGCGACGACAGCCTGATGGCCTCGCTTGCCAATGCGATGGCCGCATCGACAGCGCCAGAAGCCACGGTCGCTTTGGTCACAAAGCCCGAAAACGATGTGGCAGATGATCTGGCCAATGACCTTACAGATGATTTGGCGGATGAGTTTGATGGCGACGATATGTCCCCCCTGCCCCCCAAGGCAGAGACCGGGCTGGGCGTGATCACCCCCGATGCTGATTTTTATTCTGCGCCCAATGCTGTAACAGAACCCTTGCCAGCGGCGGCGGCTGACGTGCCGCAAACAGCAGATTTGCAAACACCCGATACGCAAGCACCAACCGAAAACCCAACCGTGCAGCGGGCACGGGCGCGTGTGATCAAAATTCGGCGCGCCCCTATGGACGCCGTAACAGCCCCCGCAGCCAGCGGATTGTCGGCAGAGGCCGAAGCAGACCTGATGCGCGAATTGGAAGCGTTGCAAGGCGATGCCACCATCGACGCCCCAACACCCCAAACGCCAACAGCCGAAACGCCCGATGACGCCAATGACAGCGCGGGGCAAGTGCGCCCGCAGCGCCCCGTTTCCCCACGCCGCCGCGCCAGCGATATGGCAGGTGCGGAAGATGATGCATCGGTCAAACGCCTGTTGGATCAAACAAATACCGAATTGCAAGGCACGGAAAACCGCCGCCGCCTGTCTGCGATTTCCCATCTGAAAGCCGCCGTGGCCGCAACAGTTGCCGACCGCGAGGCCGGCGGCGACAATGGCCCGACCGAAGAAATGCGGATGAACCCGTATCGCAATGATCTGGAACGTGTGGTGCGTCCGCGCCCCGCAGCCGAACTTGTTGCCCCGATGGCGGCCGCCCCCGAACGGACCAGCCCTTTGATGCTGGTGTCCGAACAGCGCATCGACACGCCCCGCGTCAAACCCACCGAGGCCCCGAACCATATCACCCCGGTGCGTCCGCGCCGTGTGGTGGCAGGCAGCCTTGCCGCCGATTTGGCGGTGCCGCAAAACACCGATGCCGAGGTTGATCTGGACGCCGCCTTGGATGGCAGCGATCAGCGCAATATCTTTGGCGCCTCCACCAGCTTTGCCGACTATGCCGAACGGCTGGGTGCGGAATCGCTGGCCGATTTGCTGGAAGCGGCAGCCGCCTATTCCGCTAATGTCGAAGGCCATGCGGACGTGTCGCGCCCCCAAATGGTAAGCCATGTGTTGACCGTGCAGCCCGAATTGGAAAACGACCGCGAACAGATGTTGGCCAGCTTTGGCACGTTGCTGCGCGATGGCCGGATTGAAAAGGTCCGCCGTGGGTATTTCGTGCTAAGCGAATCCTCGCCCATCATGGGCGAAGTGCGCAAGGCCGCTAAGGGCTGATCCGCCCCCCCCAACTACGAAAAAGGCCGGGATAAACCCCCGGCCTTTTGTCATTCTGGGGTTTGATCAGGGTCAGGTTTGCCAACCCCGATAAAGACGAATTTGAACGGCAGCATCCATAAAAACCCAAGCACGATATAGACCACCAGTTCCAACCAGAACGGCGGGCGGTCAAACAGCGACACCACAAACAGCGCCGCCACAATATACAGCGGCAAACCGACCAGCAGCACCACCAGCGACCAGCGTTTGCGTGCTTTGTAAGATAATGCCATCGCCTGTTTCCTTTTCAATCAACCCGAATTCAATCCGCGAACGGATCGGTGACCAGAATCGTATCTTCACGCTCTGGAGAGGTTGAAAGTAGGGCGACCGGGCATTGGATCAACTCCTCAATCCGGCGAACATATTTGATTGCGGCCCCCGGCAGGTCGGCCCAAGACCGCGCGCCTGCGGTGTTTTCGGTCCAACCCTCCATCTCCTCATAAATCGGGGTGCAGCGGGCTTGTTGGTCGGCTGCGGTGGGCAAATAATCCAACCGTGTGCCGTCCAGATCATAGCCAACACAGATTTTGATCACCGGGAAACCATCCATCACATCCAGCTTGGTCAACGCAATGCCGGTGACGCCCGAGGTGACGCAGGTTTGGCGCACCAACACCGCATCAAACCAACCGCAGCGGCGTTTGCGGCCCGTGACCGTGCCAAATTCATGGCCGCGTTCGCCCAAGCGTTCGCCGTCAGCATCTTTCAATTCCGCCGGGAACGGCCCTTCGCCAACCCGCGTGGTATAGGCTTTGACAATACCCAGCACGAAATCAATCGCGCCCGGCCCCATGCCGGTGCCCGTGGCCGCCTGACCCGCGATGACGTTGGAGGAGGTGACGAAAGGATAAGTGCCAAAGTCGATATCCAGCAGCGCGCCTTGCGCCCCTTCAAACAAAATGCGTTTGCCCGCGCGCCGCGCTTCGTTCAGCACTTTCCACACGGGCTTTGCATAGGGCAGCACTTGGGGCGCGATATCGCGCAATTGCGCCAGCAGCGCGTTGCGGTCAATCGGTTCTAACCCCAAACCCCGGCGCAGCGCGTCATGGTGGGTCAGCAGGCGGTCAACGCGCAACTCCAACGTGGCATCATCGGCCAGATCGGCCACGCGAATGGCGCGGCGGCCCACTTTATCTTCATAGGCCGGGCCAATGCCGCGGCCTGTTGTGCCGATCTTTGCGACCGATGTTTGATCCTCGCGGGCGCGGTCGAGTTCGCCATGGACAGGCAAAATCAGCACCGCGTTTTCAGCGATCATCAGGTTTTCAGTTGTGATATCAACACCCTGCCCGCGCAGTTTTTCAATTTCCATCACCAAATGCCACGGGTCCAACACCACGCCATTGCCGATCACCGACAGCTTGCCGCCGCGCACAATGCCCGAGGGCAGCAGCGACAGCTTGTACACTTTGCCATCAATAACCAACGTATGGCCTGCGTTATGCCCGCCTTGAAAGCGCGCGATGACATCGGCGCGCTCCGACAGCCAGTCCACAATCTTGCCTTTTCCTTCGTCGCCCCATTGGGCGCCGACTACAACGACATTGGCCATTCTAAAGATCCTTTTCGGCAGCGGTCAGGTTAGAAACCGCTTGGGGTATAGCCGCCCCTGCGCGCAGGTGAAACACCTAATTCGCGCGCCCTGGCCCTTGGATGGGGCGCGCACGCATCCGACCACAGGGCAACGGGGTTTCAAGGCGGGTAATTCATGGTTTTTTTGGTGCGGTGGCTGGGGGCGTTTGCCCTGTTGGCGGTGACATTCAACCCGACCCCGTGGAGTTTTACCCGCTGGGCGCAGGCGCAATACACCACGCAATTGTCGCTGGTCGTGCTGTTTGGGTTGCTGTTGACGGTCGCCTACCTCATCTATCTGGCGGCCACGTTGCGCTCGCTGGGCCTGTTTGGGATGCTGTTGGTCGCGGCGGTGTTTGGGGCCGTGATTTGGGTTTTGGTCGATTGGGGCGTGTTGGCAACCACCAATTCGGCGATGAACATCTGGCTGGGCATTTTGGCCCTGTCGCGGGTGCTGGGCATCGGCCTGTCGTGGAGCATTTTGTCGCAACGCCTGTCTGGCCAAGCTACGGTGGATAAGGTGGATGATTAACCCCTAAGAGTTAGCCCCCACAGCCAAAGTTTGCGCCGCCATGCCCGCATCGAAATAGACGTTATTGATCTGGCGCTGCCCCGCCTCATACGGTTTTGCCTGTTCCACGATCAACTGTTGGGTGGTCATGGTCAGGGCCGCAAGGGCGGTGTTCGCATCATGCAAATAAGGGGTCGCGGCGATGAAATCCGCACGCGATTGGGCAATCAGCGTGGCAAACTGTTCCCCCCCAACACCGGCTGGGATGCGGTTAAGCAACAAATCCCGGCTCAGGGCATAAGCATAGAAAAACCCAGTGAAAAACAGCGCCTCCAGCAAGATTTGGTCCAGCATGGCGGCGATAATGGGGCGTTTCGTGGGCGCTTGGCCCAGGGTGTGCTGCGCCAACAGGCCATTCACCGCCACGATCCGCCCGAAAAACTGCGACAGATGAACCTGCGCGTTCGGGTCCAGCGTTTTCAGGTCTTGGGTGTAATGAAAGGTCAGATAGGATTTGGTGCCGTCCGCCGCCACACGTTCAAACAGGGCGGCGATATCTGTGCAATAAATCGGGTCTTTTTCCTTGGGCAGCGCCGCGCCGCGCGCCAGACGGCCGCCCAAAACCACCACATCATAGGCGATCTGGTTCAGCACATCCAGCATGGATTCGATATAGTCAGGTTGGCGGGGCGGCAGGTTTGGGGCGGCAGGTTTGGGGCGGGGGCGAGGAGGGGGACGGGTGCGATCATGCTGTGGCCCACGGCCTTTTTGCCAAAGAATTTTGTCAGAATCATAATGCACCTTTGTCCTTTGACAAACCCGCCGATTGCCCCAAGGTTTGACCGATTCCTATGGCAGAACCAAGGCGCAGGCCCGGCGGTTTTCGGACGGGCTTACAGATGGGTTTGCAGTCGGGTTTACTGTGCGCCTTGCGGCCCCAATCGCACCGGGGCACCGTGCGGCGTGTCCAGATGCGCCTGCGTCCACGCGGCCTTTAGCGCGGCAAGGTGCGGCGCGTCCGCCTGCCCCAAATCCAGCAACAGCTGTTCCAGCGTTGCAAGCCACGCCAAATAATACGCTTCGCCCCCATCCGCAGCGCCGCCTTGCTTGCGCAAACTGGCCCCAAACCGCGCCGCCCAATCTGGCCAAGTGAACAGCCCCGCGCCCGACAGATGCACCGTGATTGCAAACACTTGCGCATGCCACGGGTCCGCAAATACGGGGGGATTGGCAGGGTTGGGGGGGATTTCGGGCAGCATCATGGGCGGCTTCATGGGGCTGCCTGCAAATAGCTTTGCCACAGATCCAACACCACCTCATCCAAGGGGTGTTCGGGATGGGCCCACAAATCGGAGGCCTTAAACGCCACAGCATACAGCGGCTCCGCTTGGTCGGGCGTCCCATGGGCGGCGGCGTCGGGCAGCACGTGGGTGCCGTGATGGCGTAAAACGCGGCCCCGCGTGCCCGCAGCATAGCGGGGCAAGCGCGTGTGCCCGCCCGCAACGCTGGTATTTTCCGCTTTGCGCCGCGTTTGCACCGCATCGCCCGCGCGAAACAACGGGGCCGTGTCACTGGGCCTGTCAGACGCCCCGCCTTTGGCCAGAACCCCTGCCACCGCATCGGCGCGCAGCGCACGTGGGTCAAGATCAATTGGGTCAAGGTCACTGGGGCCAAAATAACTGAGGGCGGCGGGACCGCCCGCCAGTTCGGCTCGCGTCACCACCCCTTTGGCCACCAACAAAGCCGCCAATCCGCCCAACCATTTTTCGTAATAGGAAAAACGAGTGTAATCTTGCGGCGACAGACATTCGCGGGCATGGCGCGAGGTGTCGATGTTCCACTTGCCCAACGCACCACAAGCCAGC
The DNA here is from genome assembly GCF_900110135.1 of Pseudorhodobacter antarcticus. Taxonomy (GTDB): domain Bacteria; phylum Pseudomonadota; class Alphaproteobacteria; order Rhodobacterales; family Rhodobacteraceae; genus Pseudorhodobacter; species Pseudorhodobacter antarcticus. The sequence goes on from NZ_FOCO01000014.1 coordinate 84,012, forward strand.
GTGATCGCCAAAGCGCGGGCATGCCAATCAGCGTGAAATGCCGCATCATCCGTGGCAGGCACCACCGGCCCATCGCCAAACCGCCCGCCCATGTCATGGGGCCGCGTCACAGCAGCGCCGTCCCGATCATCCCGTCACGGGTAACGCGGGCGGCCAGCGCGTCTGCGCCCAACCCTTCGGTGCCAAGGGGGCGCTGCGGGATGACCAAATACCGCACCTCTGCCGTGGAATCCCAGACACGGACCGCACAGGTCGCAGGCAAGCTTACGCCAAAATCGGCCAACACCGCACGGGGTTCGCGCACCGCCCGCGCCCGGTAAGCATCGGATTTGTACCAATCGGGCGGGATGCCCAGCAGCGGCCACGGATAGCAACTGCACAGCGTACACACGACCATATTGTGCAAATCGGCAGTATTTTCCACCGCAACCATATGTTCGCCTTGCCGCCCGTAAAACCCCATCTCGCGCACCGCAGCTGTCGCATCGCGCAGCAAATAAGCGCGAAAATCAGGGTCGGTCCATGCCCGCGCCACCACAGCGGCCCCATTGCGGGGGCCAATTTTATAGGCATATGTTTCAATAATCGCATCAAGTGCTGCGGGATCCACAAGGCCCTTGGCGACCAGCAGCGTTTCCAGCGCCTTGACCCGCAACGCAGGGTCGGACGGCAGCAGCGCGTGGTCGGGATGGTGGTCTGAATGATCATGGAGCATGGCGGGTATGTTCCGCGCAAGGGGGCCGCCTGTCAACGCATAGCGTGACACGCACCCAAATCCACAAACACTCCCGCCCCCTTGGGGCTTGCCCCCGGCCCCAGTTGCGACTATTGAGATGCGTCACCCAAGCGGAAGCCAAAAGCCCTATGGAAAACGTCGTTCTTACCATCCACCTGATCCTTGCATTGTGCCTGATTGGCGTTGTGCTGATGCAACGCTCCGAAGGGGGTGGTTTGGGCATGGGGGGCGGCGGCAGCGGCGCTATGGCAGGGCGTGCGGCCGCGACCGCGCTGACCAAGGTGACATGGATTTTGGCGGTTGCTTTCATCATCACATCGATCACCCTGACGCTGATTGCAGCAGACAAAGCATCGGGAACATCCGTGGTGGACCAATTCGGCGGCACATCCCGCCCGATTGAGGCGCCAGTGGCCCCGTTGGGCACCGATTTGTTGCCCCCGGCCCCGGCAAATGCGCCCCTGACTCCGCCGCGTGCGGATGATGCGGCCCCGGCAACAGCCCCCGCCACACCGCCTGCGGGCAACTGACACAGGCTGCGCGGGCCCCAAACCTTGGGGCCCAAAATCTTGCGGGCACGTCTTTTATCCCATCATCATCTAGCGGCGCGGTTGCGCGCTGTTCTGTTTTCGGTTACGTCTCATCCCCCGTGATGGTGCGATTCTGAGACGCGTTATTGCATTGAAAATCGTTCACGGGGGTCCACCACATGGCACGTTATATCTTCATCACGGGTGGGGTTGTGTCCTCATTGGGCAAGGGGCTTGCCTCGGCAGCCCTTGGCGCATTGCTGCAAGCGCGGGGATATTCGGTGCGGCTGCGCAAGCTGGACCCATATTTGAACGTCGACCCCGGCACGATGTCACCGTTTGAACATGGCGAGGTGTTCGTGACCGATGATGGCGCGGAAACCGACCTTGATCTTGGCCATTACGAACGGTTCACCGGCGTGCCTGCGCGCAAAACCGACAGCGTGTCATCAGGGCGCATCTATTCCACCGTGCTGGAAAAGGAACGGCGCGGCGATTATCTTGGCAAGACCATTCAGGTGGTCCCCCATGTCACCAATGAAATCAAAGATTACCTGCGCATCGGCGAAGCGGAGGTCGATTTCATGCTGTGCGAAATTGGCGGCACCGTGGGCGACATCGAAGGCCTGCCGTTTTTTGAAGCGATCCGGCAGTTCATCCACGAACGCCCGCGCGGTGAATGTATCTTGATGCATCTGACATTGCTGCCCTATTTGGCCGCATCGGGCGAGTTGAAGACCAAACCCACCCAACACTCGGTCAAGGAACTGCAATCCATCGGCCTTGCGCCGGATGTGCTGCTGCTGCGCTCCGAACACCCAATCCCCGAAAAAGAACGCGAAAAAATTGCGCTGTTTTGCAATGTGCGCAAGGAATCGGTCATCGCCGCTTATGATCTGAAAACCATCTATGAAGCGCCGCTGGCCTATCACCGCGAGGGGTTGGACCAAGCCGTGCTGGACGCGTTCGGCATTTCCCCCGCACCCCGCCCCAACCTGACCCGCTGGGAAGATGTGATGGACCGCATCACCAATGCCGAAGGCGAAGTGCGCGTGGCGATTGTGGGCAAATACACCCAACTTGGCGATGCGTATAAATCAATTGCCGAGGCGCTGACCCATGGCGGCATGGCCAACCGCACCCGCGTGCGCATCGAATGGGTCGATGCCGAACTTTTTGAACGCGAAGACCCTGCCCCGCATCTGCAACGCTTTCACGCCATTCTGGTGCCCGGCGGTTTTGGCGAACGCGGCACCGAAGGCAAGATCAAAGCCGTGGAATTTGCCCGCACCCGTGGCGTGCCCTACCTTGGCATCTGTCTGGGCATGCAAATGGCCGTGATTGAGGCGGCGCGCCATTTGGCCGGCGTGACCAATGCAGGGTCTGAGGAGTTTGACCATGAAGCAGGCGAAAAGCGGTTTACGCCCGTGATTTATCACCTGAAAGAATGGGTGCAAGGCAACCATGTGGTGGAACGCAAACTGGGCGATGACAAAGGCGGGTCCATGCGCCTTGGGGCCTATAACGCCAAGCTGACGCCCGGTTCGCGCGTCGCCGAAGTCTATGGCACGCTTGAAATTGAAGAACGCCACCGCCACCGCTATGAGGTTGATATGACCTACCGCGACAAGCTGGAGGCTTGCGGGCTGATGTTTTCCGGCATGTCCCCCGACGGCAAACTGCCCGAGATTGTGGAGGTCAAAGGCCACCCATGGTTCATCGGCGTGCAGTTTCACCCGGAGTTGAAGTCAAAACCCTTCGCCCCGCATCCGTTGTTTGCTGATTTTATCAGGGCGGCGGTGGAGGCGTCTAGGTTGGTTTGAGGGGAGCAGAGAATGAAAAATAAAGTGCTGGTGAGCGTTGACTCCTTGCACCAACATTTTGGGGATCAATTAAGTTTTTTAAGGGCACCTCGATTTTTGACTGTTTTCGCGGCAACGGGATAGCAGGTTCCGCCCAAAGCGCGTCAGCGACCTTCAACTGACAGAGTGTTGCCTTGGGTTTGATGATGTGCTGCCCATTTCGCTTCGCGGACCTTCGGTTCAGGGCCGTTTTTGGCGATGCGCAGCATGATCTGCGTCTGTGTTCGCCCGTGTTTCAGGCTGGGTGAGGGTTGATGCGACCCAGTTGGGCGAGACGGCGCATGTTGTAGGTGAGATTCTTCATCCCGATTTTGGCCTTGGCCCGAACCAGACCGATCGTGCGCACGAGGGTGCCGCCCATGTCGTTGGCTTGCGCGCCAAAAAT
>NZ_FOCO01000069.1 GCF_900110135.1 Pseudorhodobacter antarcticus
GCCGGAGTGAGAGTGGTCTGCAATCGGTGCGGAGTATGGCTGCGATCCTGAACGCTGTCTCTGGGCCTCCATTTATACACCGTCTGTTCGGTCGTGCCAAACCGTTCGGCCAAAACCGACGCAGCCTCATTGCTGGATTGGATCGCAGCTCGAACTTTCGGCGTCGTCGTTGCTTGCTTGTGAAGCTGGATCAGCATGGTCGCCCTCCGTTCCGGTTGGCGGGAAAACAGTCCCCCGGATTGTTTTCTGATCCGCTGCACTCCCTCAAAACCGATCTTGCCATAAAAAAAGCAGATCGCAGAGGGTCTATGTGATCATCCGGGATGGAACAGCTAGGGGCACCTCATTCAGCTGCCCAACTTTCGTGGAATGCGCACTCACCGGCGCTTCTGGCTCACACTTCACCCCTCGGATGGGCGCATATTCTGCTCACGGGCGACTACAGGTGGCCAAAACAGTGAGCTAGGGCGCTTAACGTACGATCCTGCACTCTCCAGTATCAGCCCCCCAAAAGCCACTCCTTGGCAAACATAGGGGCATCAAACACCGACGCGGAGAACAGAATGTAAAATATCTAAAGGTTTATTTTCCGGCTAAAAAATCCGATATCTCGACATTGCGCCCTTTAGTATATCTATGAATACCGCTGTTCCAAGTACAGCGTAGATAATCACAAACGGATATGCTGGTCCTAAATATCCAGTGTTTATAGCCCTCCAAGACGTAACGTCAATATATCCAATGATTGCACAACGACCAATCACCAAGGCCGCGGCCCCCAGTGAAAGGATGACCAACCAATCATTTCTAATGCTATTTCTGAAATATAAGGCGTTAAGTATGAGCCCTATCGTAGCCACTGCAATCAAAACTGGAGTGATTGATGCACAAAACGCAACTAGAAACTTTATAATTGCAAGCCTCAGGTTCTCATTGGAGCTGGGCAGAAATGCTTGATCATAAGGTCGCTGAACACCATCTAAGTATCCGAAGAAGGGCTCATTTACCTCAAACGGACCTTCGCCAAACTCCCCAATTGGAACAATTATACGAGAAATGCCAGCTGAAAGCAATAATTTGTCGCAATCAGATTCCATTGATTTAGTAAAAAAATCGAACCTAACCGCTTTAATGCCTGAAGAGCCATAGGATGCTTCGACGTCTATACCCGACCCAAGTGTAAGTTGACCCCCACATTGGGAAAGTTCAACAATGCTTTGTACAGTAGGTGTCAGTGAACGGTGAGCAATCCAACCCGTTACCCTGAAACCCTCAAATTCGGCTACAATCGGCCCAATCGATTCAGACCACCTATGTAAACCTGCACTACTTTCGGTGCTGCGGGGGGCGGCGATGGGATTGGTTGCCAACGAGGTAGTATAAACGAGCGCGCTCCACCAACCCGTTAGAAAATCTGGAAATCTCTCCGGGAGTAGCTCCGGTCTTAAGGTGTCTCTACGGGGGCGGCACTCGATAATTCCCTCGTCACATCCGGCATTTATTTCCGCAGCCAACTCAGTGTAAAAGGCGCGCGCCTGCGCTGCAGTTTCATAATGCCCTGCCATCGCCACGGCGTCACGGAAAGCCCATACAAACCAACCACCAGCGACCTCTCCGGAATATCCAGGTATCAGGTTCTGTCCCGCCACCGACCAATTAGCTGATAGAGCCGACCAGTAAGGTTGAATGGATTTGGTCACCGGAAATGTTTCAAAAACCGTCTGCATAGCTGCTTGAGGCACTGGAACATACCCAGAAGGATGCTTATCGCCCACACGCATCAGCGCCCCAATTGCAGCTTTAAACTCTGGCGCTCGGAATTCTGAGACAATGGCACGGTCATATTTTATTTTGTTGGCGAATAGAACCGGGCCTACGCTTAAGCCGACACCAACGCCGGTAAATAATAAACACACAGCAAATGATCTAGGTAGCGAAAAGTTAAGATTCACGCCATCTCTCAGTGCCTTTCGCAAAACGCTCAGGATAATTACCAACACAACGCCACTGATAATCCAAATATCTTCCTCGCGGTTTAAATACATACAACCCAAAAACAAACCAACGCCGATTGAATATCGTATTACTGTTTTGTTCTCACGTGCACGAACCATCATAACGGTCAAGCAGAGAACCATCATAGCAGACGATACATATAGGCCCTCTCTTAGGAAACGGCGTCCACTGTCGCTCCAAATATAAGGGTTCGATATGAGTAGAATGACTAAAACCAGAACAAGCGCTCTCGACAATCCTAAACGCCGCACGAAATAGGCAAATGTTGCTATGGATGCTGCGTATAAAACGGCTTCAAAAAACTTGGCCTTGATACCTATACTTGTGCTTAGAGCACCGACCATTGACAACAAAGGGCCTTTGGCGAGGGTCAGATTATCGTACCTGCCAAGCCAATTGCCACGTTTAATATTCTCAAGCCCCCTAAAAAACAGCGCATCATCATGTCCTGCAAATGTCAGTGCCAAAATTGGGTAGTCTCTGATGAGAGCCAAGTAAAAGATAATTACTACCGCAAAAGTGAGTAAGAATACCAATCGACTTCTATCTTCAGTATGCATGAAAGTTTCCTTACTGATTCAACAAGGTTCAGTGTGGTGGGAAAACCTAGAAGTTTTCCAGTTTCCATTACTCAAACCTCATTAAGCAACTGTGAAAACATAGTGGCTCCGTGAAACGGATCGCCATACAACCCGATGGAAAAAAACCGAGTAGCCCAATCAAACATATACTCATTCTGGGTGATCAAAAATTCCTGTATTTTTGGAAACGGCATTTACGGCGTTGCTGCGCCTAGTCTCATCAATCCGGGCAACAAAATGGAGCGATCTATCGAAAAGATACCCGAATGGAGCTGGATAAAGACCAAGCTTGACTTTAGCATTAATTTCTTGGGACCCAATTTGTTTAAAAACCCTCCGCCATTCTTCCTTATCAAGGTAATTGTAAGGCAACCGTACATTGTGACCTCTATTCCCAACCCAATCCATGAAACGAAGAATTGGTCTTGCGGCAAAGCCTTCGGCAAGATGATCTTTAATAACCACACCTTTTCTAGTTACCCGCATGCACTCAGCAAGAACGGCAGCCGGATCGTCTGTGTGGTGTAATACATCCACGATCATGGCGTAATCAAACGCCTCATCTTCGTATGGTATCCTTTTACCATCGTAGACGATGGCGGGTATCGCAACCGTCGGCCTTAGGAACACGTCGACGCCCGAAAACTCTAAAGCAGGCTTCAGCTTTTCAATCGAGAGCGCAACCGTTCCATCACCACAGCCGACGTCGAGAACTGTCCCAGCAGAGTCAAACATTTCAGCAAGCGCCTGAGCCAAGACTCTCACGCGGCGCTTCATTACGGCCGACGAGTGTACTTTATTGAGAATATTTTTCAAAATTATTCCTCTTGATTTTCTTTGGAATTGACAAAGACCCAAATTTTCATAAGCACGAAGTTTAATGCTGCAACAGTGACGGCAACCGTTGCAAAAATCAGCGTCGGCTGAATCCCTTGATCAACCAAAAGCAGAGGCAACAGAGAGGCCAAACTCAAACCCAGAGCTTGCAACGCTAAGTATCGAGGGAAAGCAATCATGTGTTCGGACTTAGAGGCAAAGGTCCACCGATGCTGGCCCAAATAGGCGAAAGGCGTGATCAGAAGGTAGCAGATTGCACTTGCTATCCACGCTGTCATTCCGGCTTTGGTAAGTAAAGTGGCCAAGACAACATAGACTGCGGCACTGAAACCACCTACTCCAAAATAAAATAAAATCGTTCGAATATTCCCCAAGATCATCGAGTGGGAATTTCAACGATTGAGGACACGAATGCCGTCAGCGCAAGCTGTCCACCCATAGTAATAGAGGTCATAGATAGAATTAGGACCCTCAACATTTCAGAGTATTCAAGCGGACCAAACTCGGCCGCAGCCCATTGGAACACACAATAAATAAAACCAAGAACCCCACCGACGAAGAGAATGCCCGCCCCTACAAGAAGCCTCTCCAGAGTGAGCGCCTGAAGCGAAACAGAATACCGAGAAGGCGGCATCATCTGATGTGCAGCGGCAAAGCGTCTGGATAAAACTGCGAATGAGATCGATTGGGTCCCGACGACCAACAGGAAACTCATGACAACTAAAGTATGGATGTCAAAGCCAATTCCGGCAATCTCCAAGGCCCCAGGAAATAAAAATACACCGGCCAGTGCGCCCAATGCAATTAGTGCGAAGCCTGGGTAAAGAAAAAGCCAGCGCGGGCTGTACATGAGTAGAAAACTGAGATGACGCCAGCCATCTCTCCATGTACGTAAGTGAGGTGGCCTTGAGCGGCCATCCGGCTTCAAAGTTGTTGGAACCTCATCGATCACATATCCATCGAGTGAGGCGCGCACGACCATCTCAGACGCGAATTCCATACCGGTCGTTCGCAAGTTAAGAGCATCAATCCGTTCGCGAGAAAAACCCCGTAAACCGCAATGAAAATCACCAACAGGAATATCAAAGAACAACCTACCCAGCCAGCTGAGCACAGGGTTTCCAAGGTACCGGTGTAAGAAGGGCATCGCGCCAGGAGCAATACCGCCCTTGAAGCGATTCCCCATCACGATATCAGCGCCAGCTCTCAAGCGATCTACATACGGCTGCAGAGCTTCAAAATCATAGGAGTCGTCAGCATCACCCATAATCACAAACTTACCCTGGGCGGCTTCAATTCCACCAAGAAGAGCTGCTCCGTAGCCGCGGCGGGGGACGTGAACAATACGAGCACCGTTCGAATGGGCAATTTCCAAGGATTCATCCGTTGAGCCGTTGTCAGCTATAAGCACTTCCCCCACAATTCCAGATGTTTCTAGGAACTTTTTTGCTTTGCGAATGCACACTTCGAGGGTCTCGGCCTCATTAAGACATGGCATCAATATAGTGAGTTCAATACCGAGTCCTACCCCGACGGTTTCGTCTTCCATCCCAACATTACCCAGCATTTCGAATCCTTTTTTCACTATATTCCCCATGTCGCAGGCCGCTGTCTCAAATCACCCAGCGCCTGAATGCGTTCTTGGCCAAACCTAGGCCGATGATACTAGCTTCGCTTATGGGCGCTTGAATCGCCCCGGGTTTACCGGAGGGTGATTTATTCAAATGTTACGCAGCTTTTTGATCTTGGTTCAAGCTTTCATAGAATGCCTCGTCTGCTTCTTGGGGCGGGACATAGCCGATGGCACTGTGCAGTCGTTCTGAGTTGTACCAGCTGACCCAAGCCATGGTTTCCCATTCGATTTGGCCCACAGACTTCCAAGGCCCCATGAAGTTGATGACCTCGGTTTTGAACAAGCCAATGATGGTTTCGGCCATGGCGTTATCATAGCTGTCGCCGACACTGCCGACCGAAGGATCGATGCCCGCATCGGTCAATCTCTCGGTGTATTTTATGGACAAATATTGTGACCCGCGGTCCGAGTGGTGAATCAATCCGCTACCGTTTTCCGGACATCTTTGGCAAATGGCTTGGTTGAGGGCATCAAGAACAAAACCCGTTGTCATCGAAGTTGATACACGCCAGCCCACGATTTTGCGGGCAAACACATCAATGACAAAGGCCACATAGACCATGCCAACCCAGCTGGAAACGTAAGTAAAGTCAGATATCCAAAGCTGATTTGGCACCGTCGCCGAGAACTCGCGGTTAACCTTATCATCAGGACAGGGCTGCGCTGGATCAGGAATGGTCGTTCGCTTCGTTCCTCGCCTAACGCCTTGTAAACCAAGCATCTGCATGAGCCTTTCGACGGTACACCGCGCGATATCATGCTGCTCTCTGCGCAATTGATGCCAAACCTTGCGGGCCCCGTAGCGACCCCTGCTCGCCTTGAAAACCCGGCCTATTTCTTTGGCGTCAACCAAATCGCGCTTGGCGCGATCTGAAGCCAGATCAGGGTTTCTGGTAATGGCCGCACGCGCATAATAGGTTGCTGGGGCAATCTGCAAAACACAGCAGATCGGCTCGACCCCAAAAGCATCGCGTTGCTGTTCAATAAAAGCGGTCATCTGCGGAACGGGCGGTCGAGCTCCGTCCCGCTGCCCGGCAGGCGATGCTTGCATCGCCGAGAGGGGGGGCAAAATACGCTGACGCCTTCTTCAGGATCTCATTGGCAGTACGAAGCTCCTTATTCTCCCGTTCCAGTGCCTTGAGCCGATCCCTGTCTGCACTGCTTAGCCCAGATCGCGCACCGGCATCGCGCTCAGACTGTTGGCACCAGATACGCAGGCTATCAGGAGAACATCCCAGCTTGGGCGCGATTGCCTTAAACGCCGCGTTGTCGCTACTATAGTTGCCACGGTTTTCTTGGAAAAGCCGAACGCCGCGTTCGCGAAATTCAGCCGTGTACTTCGGGGGAGATTTTTTCTGTTCCATGGGGCTCATCCTTTGAGAGTTTTACCCTCCAGTAAACCCGGGGCGATTCATACCGCGTGTGCCGCCGTTCCCCGGTCCGGCTCTCCGGGCAAGATCCTGCAGGCTTTGCCACCCCCAAAAAGAGCCTTCAGTCAGGAGGCCACTCCACTAAAAACCATTATATTACATAATTAATGTTATCAGATTATAGCGATAACACTTGGCACATTCTATACTTGCGCCCTACTGGTTCAGGATACGATGGACGCTCATACGGCTGATACCCATGGCTTCTGCAATCTTGTAGGTGGAGAGACCTTCACCCTTGAGTTGGTGGACCTTGTCCCTATTGATCACCTTCCGGCCACCCTTGTAGATCCCCTTGGCTTTTGCTTTGGCAATGCCCTCAGCCTGTCGCTTGCGGATGATATTTCTCTCAAACTCAGCGAATGCGCCCATCATCTGTAGTTGTAGCTTGGCGAAAGCGTCCTCAGCATCCGACGAGAACGTCAGGCGCTCTGATAGGAATGTAATTGCTACACCCTTGTCATTTAGCGTCTGGATCACGTCCTGTAGATCACGAAGGTCACGCGCAAGACGGTCGATGGAGTAAACTATAATACTGTCGCCATCCCGCACATATTGAATCATCTCCTGAAGGGCCGGACGATCCGCTGCTGACTTGCCTGACAGTTTCTCCTCAAAAGTCTTATCAACCTGACCAAGGTCCTGACGATCAAGATTCTGGTCGATCGTGCTTACGCGCCGATAACCGATAATAGCCATTTTGCTCTCCACTAGTAACATCTGACTCTAGAGTAGCGCCGAAACAGTAACAAGTAAATCAATTATAGCCCTGATGTTACCGTAATTCAGATTGGCTGTTACCGTAACATCTGGCTAGAGTTCAATGTAACTATTGAGTTCGCTTGTGATGATGCAATATTAGCCAGAGAGCAAGCTAGGGCCGGTACATCCCATTGCTGACCGATACTTCGGTATGCACATTTCAGCAGTAAGGTCGGTGTGGGCACTTTCGCAGCGCTACGCGCTAAGGTCTGTAACCCTCGTTTTTGAACTGCCGTCCAGCCCAACGGCAGTTCAAGCACTTAGCCAACACTTCGGGCGTGTCAAACAATGTCAGTCAGCGTTTTGTAGTCTGCAACCTCGCTATTTGGTGTTCAGCATGGCGTCCCGCAGGATCGCGTTCATGCGGGACTGGTAGCCTTTGCCCTGCGACTTGAGCCACGCCAGCACGTCGGCATCTACCCGCGCAGTAAGCCTATGCTTGACGGCGCATGAATTCCGCAAAAAGCGGAACTGAAAAGTCAAGAAAACCGTGCTCAGTGCTGTAAATCATCCCTTTCGAGATAGCGTTTGCGCGCACCGGACCAAGCGAAGACAGTTTTTTACCCAAAGCCTTCGCAATATCGCTCATGGCATAAGGACCATCCCCAAGTGAGGCCATGACTGTTACAAATTCTGTTTCCTTTGGCGTCAGCCTATCGAGGCGCACTCGAAAGAAACCGTCGTCGAGTGATGCGAGGGTTTCGGTATAGGCATTGTCTACATCATGTATAGTGATCTCCGGGCCTTCGGCATTGTCCCAGGCCTTAGATGACCACTCCTGCAGAAAAAAAGGATAGCCCTGTGTTTTTGTCACTATCTGTGTGAGGGCATCAGGTGAGATAGCGGCAGCTTCCTCGACGATAGGCTTTTCTACCGCTTTTCTTGCGGATGCTGGGTCGAGCGCGCCGACACCTGGATAGAGGAAGAGTCTTTCAGAGTAGGATTTGGCCTCACCAGCAAGGCGGGCAATCTGTGGAAGACCTCCGCCAACCATAATCACGGGCAAACCCTCTTGTGACATTCGGTGAATTGATACGATGAGAGCGGATAGGTCTGCTTCAGATAGATATTGCACCTCGTCGATCAGTAGCACCCAACCCCTGCCCCCAGCTTTTGTTGCTTTCCCAATGGCTGTGAAGAGGTCTGGGAGATCGAATTGAATGTCACCGCTATCGGCGAGCCCAGGTTCGGGTTCGACGCCAATTTCCGCGCCAGCCACCTCGATCTTGAATATCGACGCGAAGCCGCGAAGGCCTTTGAGGCCAAGTTGTGCAAGTTGTTTTGCAGCTTCTATTGATGATAGTGCGCGTAAAACCTTACGCATTTCTGGATAAAGAAGTCGCGCGAGGCTTTGGTGTTCTGGGGCCTCTATTTTTGAGATGAAATAGCCTTGTTCTTCTGCAATGCGACCAATCTCATTCAGTAAGACTGTCTTGCCTGTTCCCCGCAATCCAAGAAGCATCATGGATCGCGGATTGCGCCCCAGCAAGGCGCGGCCACATGCGATCTTAGCGGCTTCCAGGATGTGATCACGCCCTGCCAATTCAGGAGGCCTGCTTCCTGCTCCGGGGGCAAATGGATTACGGTAGGGGTCCATCCTAATACTCCAAATTATAGGTATCTCTAACTAAGTATAAGCTTGTATAAAATAAAAAGCTATACTTAGCTATACATCCTTAGACACTAGGGCACCTCTATAAATTGCCCCACCGCCCACACTGCGGTATGGTGGGACAGTGAACTGGCGGTGGGGATGCGGCGATGGCGCAGATGGGTTTTTTCGATCTTTCGGACCGTTACGCGAGTCTGGATGCCAAGAAGGACCCGCTGGTCGAGATTGACACCGTCGTGCCGTGGGAGGAGTTCCGTCCCACCCTTGAGCGAGCCTGGCGCAAGCCGGATGCGGATCGCAAGTCCCGCGCGGGACGCAAGCCGATGGACGCGGTTTTGATGTTCAAGACGCTGGTTCTGAGCGCGCTCTACAACCTTTCCGACGACCAGATCGAATATCAGGTCCG
>NZ_FOCO01000095.1 GCF_900110135.1 Pseudorhodobacter antarcticus
GCCTTGAAATCAGGCGAATGGTTCTTTCGTTTCTTCATTCTGGATCACTTCTCTCATCATGCGATCCACCTTAACAACGGGTCCGAAATTCCGCGACCAACTCTCCCTCAACTTGGGAATTAGCGGACCTCAGATTGTAGCTTCCGTCACTGTCTGATTTTTGGGGGGTAGCTCAAGAAATCCGAATGGGCGCCGTACTCTCGCCACTAAAACGAACGAATTCTTTAGTAATTTGTTTCACGCGCATCCCACCGTCGCGGTCGCTATGGACGTTCGTCCGACTTCTGACTAGCTTGACATAAATAGTCCATGGCAATTACTGGAGACAAGTGATGAAAACCTTCTTGCTGCGTTTGGCTACAGCTGTAGTCATACTGCTTCCGTCGTTGTCGGAGGCACAAACGATCCTTACTCGGATTGTGAGCTCCTCTGATGGAAACCAGGTCAAAACCGATTTCACCCGCGAGGATCTCGCGGCATTGCCCCAGACAACGGTCGTGACAGAAAACGACTATGTCGATACCAAAGCAACTTTCACTGGCCTACTCGTCCGCGATCTGTTTGAAGAGGGGTCAATCAAGCCCGACAGCAATCTGGTGCTCACGGCACTAAACGATTACGCTGTTACTATCCCCGCATCTGACGTTCTCGATTACGACGTTATTCTCGCGACAACGATGGACGGCAAGGAGATGTCTGTGCGCGAAAAGGGCCCTGTCTGGATAATCTATCCCATGTCCGACCATGAGAAACTGCGTGACGCAAGTTACAATGACCGCTTGATCTGGCAACTATCGAGCGTCGAGCTGAAGTGAAGCAATCGATGAGGTTTTTCGGCTGGATTTCCGGTTCGGTTATCTTCATTGTTGTCTTGTTTACGGCGCTAACCCTTCAGACTCTGCAAAGCTCCCTGCGCAACATACAAACGATCGAGCGCGGCCAGACAGCGTGGGTCGTCAGTCGCATCGAATTTGAGTATATTCGACTCAACCGGGCCATCCCCGAATTTATGCTTGGCCTGGCGAAAGCTGACGATGTAAGGCAACGTTTCGATATTTTGTGGAGTCGTGTGAATGTCGTCACGACGGGTGCGACAGCCGCGCGTCTCGCGGAATTAAATCTCGATACGTCTGCGGTCACCCGGCTTAGAAACATTTTGCTCGAAACCAACGCCGCAGTTGAGACGCTCGAAGACGGTGATCTTCAGAGTGCAATCGCACTGCGAGATGCCTCTGCCGTTCTCAACTCCGACATCCGCGAATTGACACTCAATGTGCGAAAGGCTTCATCTGATCAGGCTCTCCGAACGCGGCAATCGCTTGTCAGAATATCGCTGCTAGCAAACCTTATGGCCCTCTTGACTGGGCTTACTCTCATTATCACAATCTTTCTTATTGCCATGGATTCGCGCCATAACCGCAAGATTTCGGAGGGAAATATGCTTCTTTTGATTGCATCCAACGCATCGACGGAAGCCAAGACTCAGTTCATCTCGGTTGTGAACCACGAACTACGGACGCCGCTGACGTCTATATCGGGAGCATTGAGTCTTATTCGCGGCGGGGCGGCGGGCGAGATTAACCAAAAAGTATCGCAGCTCCTCGAAATCGCCAGCCGAAATTGTGATACTCTGACAGCGCTTATCGGCGACCTGCTTGAGATCGATAAGGCTCAAGCAGGCAAGCTAGCGCTGACGATGTCCGTCACAAATGTAACCGAGTTGGTCTGCAATTCGATTGTTGCCAATCTCGCCTATGCCGAGAAACATGGTATCCGCCTCGTCCAGTTGCCGAACGAACAGGATTGTTATGCGCAGGTTGATGGTGTGCGGATCATGCAAGTGATTGCAAATCTCCTATCGAATGCAATTAAATTCTCGGAAGCTGGGAGTGAGGTGCAAGTTTCGATCCATTCCGAGGTCGACAGACTGTTTATTGTAGTGAGGGATGAAGGCATAGGTATACCTGAAGCCTCTCTCGATACCATTTTTGAAAGATTTCATCAGGTCGATGGAAAGACGGATCGCAAGGTAGGCGGTACGGGACTTGGGCTCAGCATCGCACGGGGCATCGTCGAGAGCCACGGGGGCAGCCTCACGGTCTCGAGTGAACTCGGCAGCGGCTCAAGCTTCAAAGTGCAGCTTGTGAAAGCCTACCCAGCTCTCAGTGACAATTAACATGCCGGGCTGTGATTCCGGCGTGGTCGTTTGGTAATCCCCCATTTTTAGCGGGGTGCGGTCGTAGAACTTACGTGCCCATTTTCAGGTTCTGGGCGGGAGTGATGCCGCCGATGCCCATGTTTGGGCGGTCGTTTTTGTAAGTACACAACCATTGTTTGGCGTGATCTTGGGCCTGCCATTGGCCAGTAGGCGATTGCCTGCAATCGCCGTAAGGCTCGATGCTTTCGATGATATATTGGTCCAGCCATTCTTGCCTGACAGTGCGGTTGTAACGTTCGATATAGGCGTTCTGCTGCAGCTGACTGGGTTGGATGTGCTGGATGGTAACCCGAGACAATCGCCTGCCCGTGCGGTTGTGACGATATGGTGCGGATTGGCGAAGACCGCAGCGAACGGATCGACGTGGTGCCTGCCCAATACAGGGTGATCGTGACGATCCGCCCGAAATACGCCTGTCCCAAGGGGCGTGCCGGGGTC
Source organism: Pseudorhodobacter antarcticus (assembly GCF_900110135.1). Lineage (GTDB taxonomy): Bacteria > Pseudomonadota > Alphaproteobacteria > Rhodobacterales > Rhodobacteraceae > Pseudorhodobacter > Pseudorhodobacter antarcticus. Next base: position 2,657 of record NZ_FOCO01000095.1, read on the forward strand.
GTTCAGGCTAAAGCGTTTCTTTTAATTGCCACTGAGAATTGACCCTGCATTTTCACCGAGATCTGACCCACCCAGTTGTTATGTTCTGCGTTTCATGTTGGCGTCAATGCTGCTGT
>NZ_FOCO01000070.1 GCF_900110135.1 Pseudorhodobacter antarcticus
CCGCAAAACCCTCGGATGGAAAACACCCGAAGAAGCCCTGGCCGAAGAACTTGCGGCCTTCAGATCAAACGTTGCACTTGAAAATTGAATCCAAGCCTGCCGTAACAGTTTTCTGGAGCACGCCAAGCCATGATTGATATTGATAAAATCCGCAGTGATTTTCCGATCTTGTCCCGTCAGGTCAACGGAAAACCGTTGGTTTATCTGGACAATGGTGCTTCTTCCCAAAAGCCGCAGGTCGTGAAGTGTCGCATGCTGCGTCGAGGTCGAACAGCAGCTATGCGCAGTACTCTCCGTTTGCAAAGTATCGCCAAACATCCATTCGAACCAACTGCGAACATCTAATGACAGGCTTTTGCCGTCGATAGCCGTACCCATTTAATGGCACCGTTCAATATTGACTCCCTATTTTCGCGCTCAGTGGACGACGCTTTCACGGTGCAAGTTTTGACCATGTCGCGTTGAGAACCGGGAGCGTTCGAGAGCTATGACCTAAGCCGGAATAACGATTTTTTGATCGTGTTCAGGTGCCTCAAGTTGAAGATGATTTTCCTCAAGCACGAGAATATTTTCAGCGCCAACAATATCGCTTTTTGTCTTATAGCCGATGACATTCTCAACAGGCATTTCCAGATGGCGTGCCAGCAGCATTATTTCTTCGGATGAGAAATTTGTGAGCCCGCGAGCGACTTCTTTACCCTTTTCATTGTAAACGTGAAGCACGTCTCCTTTCGAGAAATCCCCCTGAAGCGAAATGATATCCATTCGGCTGATCCCACTTTTCTTCTTAGCGACATTTTCAGCGATTTCATTGGAGACAACCAGTGTACCGGAGACTTGCAAACGGTTGCTGAGCCATACTTTCAACGGCGAGGCAGTTTCGCCCCGAACAAGACAGCGGGTGAATCGGCGCTCTTTGTTCAGCACTGACGACACGGGGCGTTCGATGATGCCTTCGGCGATGATCGTCTCAACGCCAGCATTTTGCGCCATGTTTGCCGCATGCATTTTCGTGAGCATGCCGCCGCTGCCCAGTGCGCTGGTACCGGTTGTGGTTTCGAGATGCTCGCTGACATCTTCGATTTCGTGAATGAACTTCGCGTCCGGATCAGACGGGTCGCGATCATACAGTCCCTCGACACTGGTCAAGATGATCAACTCATCCGCCTCCACCATCTGGGCCACTTTGGCCGATAAACGGTCATTGTCACCAACACGAAGCTCACGTGTCGCAATGGAATCGTTCTCGTTAATGATCGGCATAATGTCGTTTTCGAACAATCTCAGCATGGTGTTCTTGATGTTCAGAAAACGGCGGCGTTCTTCCATATCTTCGACGGTGACCAGCATCTGTGCCACGTCCAAATCGTACTCTGATGCGACCTGACGGTAAGCATTCATCAACAGCGGCTGACCGCAGGCAGCTGCGGCCTGCTTGTCCAGAACGCCCGCATCTTCGGGCCGTTTTCCGACCATATTCAACCCAAGCGCAACCGAGCCGGACGACGTTAGAATAATATTATGGCCTTCTTTTTGAAGCTGGGCTAGGTCGCTCAAAAGACCGCTTATGAACGCATAGCGCAGCGTGAGATTGTTGCTGTTGGCGAGCAGGCTTGATCCTATTTTGACGACGATTTTTTTCTTCGCAGACATATGATACCTCCGGTATCCATTTAAATTAAAAGGAAAAATGCTAACCGTTTGCGTCCTTGGACGCAGCCTTATAGCATGACCTTATTCAGGTGTTCTGGTGACGTATAACACGTATCCCGTACGCGAATGCAAACAGGTTGCTGCGTTGCAGCGTAATTTCCGGCACATTTGGGACACTTGGCGCCGATAAAAAATCACCGGTTTGATCCAGCGCCCGACGGACGGGGCGCAGCACATGATGTGCGCGGTTTCACCGAAGACAAGGAGATAGAAATTGAAGATACTTTTGATAGGGTGCGGCAAGATGGGCGGCGCGATGTTGCGCCAATGGGTCAATCATGATGGCAACCAGTTTACAGTCGCCGATCCTGCCGCCACGGACCTTCCCGAGGGCATTACGCATGTCACAAAAGCGACATCTCTGCCGTCGGCAGAATTTGATGTTATTGTCATCGCGATCAAACCGCAGATGATCGCCGACTTGCTGTCCGACTACATGCCCGCCTTGAAAAAGGGCGGCTGTTTCGTCTCAATCGCGGCTGGATGCAGTATGGAAACCCTTTCCAATATCGTCGGAGAGGCCGCGATCATTCGCGTCATGCCCAATCTGGCAGCGTTGGTGGGGATGGGCGTGTCGGGGCTCTATGCCAATCCGGCTTGTACCAAGAAACAAGTTGCAGAGGTCACCGACTTGATCGCGCAGACAGGCCGCTGCGTTCCACTTGCCAGCGAGGATGAAATTGACCGCCTAACGGCTGTGAGCGGAAGCGGGCCGGGATATGTGTTCGAGATCATGCGCAGCTATGTCGAATCGGCCAAGCGCTTGGGCTTTGACGAGGAGACATCGCGCGCTCTGGTGTTTGATACCATCACCGGCACGGTTGAAACCGCCCGACAGTCGGATGCCTCGCTGGAGGAGTTGCGCAACTCGGTGACCAGCAAGAACGGCACCACACAGGCCGGTTTGGACGCGCTGCGACGCAACGGGCAGTTGGACGCGCTTTTGAATGATACCGTGCAGGCCGCATATCGGCGCGCCGCCGAACTGAAATAAAGGCCGCGCGACAGGCTGCAGCACATAGGAGATAAAAGATGAACGATATGAGCACCGATTCAACCGAGATGGACGTCACAGCCGTCGTTGCAAACCTTGGCCGACGCGCCAAAGAGGCGGCGCAAAAGCTGGCTCTGGCGTCGGCCGAACAACGCAATCTGGCCTTGAACGAAGCGGCAAAGGAACTGCGCGCGCGCGCGCGCGCGATTTTGGCGGCGAACGCGACTGACTTAGACAGCATTAGCGATAAGGATGCGGCGTTTATTGACCGCCTCACCCTGACCGAGGACCGCGTGGCCGCCATGGCGGACGCACTCGAGTCCATTGCAAAACAATCCGACCCGTTGGGCCGGACCCTCGCAAGTTTTGACCGGCCAAATGGCCTGAAGATTGACCGCGTGAGTGTGCCGATTGGCGTCATCGCAATGATCTATGAGTCGCGTCCCAACGTTGGCTCGGATGCGGGTGCGCTTTGCGTAAAATCTGGCAACGCCGTCATCCTGCGCGGGGGTTCTGAAAGCCTGCATTCCTCGCGCGTTATCGTCGCGTGTCTGGCCGCGGGCTTGAAGGCGGCGGGTCTGCCCGAAGACGCCGTTCAACTGGTCGACACCCGTGACCGTGAGGCCGTCAAGCTGCTCTTGCACAGCACAGACACCGTCGATTTGGTCATCCCACGCGGTGGACGCGGATTGGTCTCGCTGGTGCAAAAAGAGGCCCGCGTGCCAACCCTGCTGCATCTGGATGGCAACAATCACAGTTACATCCATGAAAGCGCAGACATCGAAAATGCCGTGGGCATTGTCCAGAACGCCAAAATGCGCCGTACGGGGATCTGTGGAGCGACGGAATGTGTGGTCATCGACCGCAAGATCGCGGCGCGTATGTTGCCGCTTCTGGCCGCGTCCCTCGGGGATTGCAAGCTGCGCGGTGACGCGGAAGCGCAAGTCATTCTGCCGGATATCGCTGCCGCGACGGATGTGGATTGGGACACAGAATATCTCAGCAACATCCTTTCGGTGAAGATTGTAGAGGACCTGAGCGAGGCTATCGCATTCGTGCAGGCCCATTCGTCCGGCCACACGGACGCGATTATGTCCGATGATATGGAGGCTGCAAAACGCTTTATGAGCGCCATCGATTCAGCCGTCGTGATGCACAACGCGTCCACCCAGTTCGCGGACGGGGGCGAGTTTGGCATGGGTGCCGAAATCGGTATCGCGACCGGTAAAATGCATGCACGCGGTCCAGTCGGCGCGGAGCAATTGACAAGTTTCAAGTATCTCGTCTTTGGAAGCGGTCAGCAACGGGTGTGAGGTTTGAATTGACGCACCGGACAATCCTGTGTGAGCGGCCTCACAAGAGGAAGTAAACGTGGCGGTTGAAACAGGGAAAGCTTCAGGCGGTAACGAAAGAAAGTCCAAGCTGACCCGCCCATCAACATCGTCCCGCCCACGTTCGGCATGGGAACAAAGTTGACGTAACGAACTCCGGTTAAGGTTGCGAGCAGACATTTCTTCGAGAGATGCGGAGGGCAGTTTTGTCCACATTGCAGACCTTAATCACGGCTAAAGGCTGCGCACCTGCTTCAATGTCCCCTTCGATCACGCGCTCAAGCCGGGGCAGGTTCTCGGGCAGCGCCCGTGGCTTGCGCGGTTCGCGGGGCACCTTCTTCTCCGGATCGTCCAGATTGTCGATCTTATCTTCAACCTTTGCTATTTCTTCCCGCGTTTCAGCGATGGCGGTCTCGATATCCTCCAGCGCCAACTGCAATTGCGCAGGGGCGAGCTTTTCCGATTTCGGCCCGAACATGGCGCGCTTGTGCTGGGCAACCTGGCCCTCCAGCTTCGCCACCAACGGCTTAAGATCAGCAATCAGGAGGGTCTTTTCGGCCACCACCGCCTGCTCATGGATGCGGGCCGCGTTCCACTGACAGCTCGAACTGCGCTGCCTCAAAGGCGTTTATCACCTCGGGCGGAAGGTCCGGAAACTGGCTGAGATCGAAGGGCTGTGACATGCGTCTTTATACTCTATCGCCTCAGGAAAGCCCAACAAAACAACGTAAGATATGGTCGCATGAGTCATCCTGCCGCAGCCGGCGGAACCACCTTTTGTGCCATCATGCGCCGCCAATCCAGACCCTCGAACAGAGCCTCAAATTGCGCCCGCGACAGCCGCATCACCCCGTCCTGAACCTTCGGCCAGGTAAAGCTTCCCTGCTCGAGCCGTTTGTAAACCAGCACCACGCCGGTGCGGTCCCAGACCAGGATCTTCAATCTGTCGCCGCGTTTCGAGCGGAAGATCACCGTCAGCCCGGAATGCGGATCAAGCCCCAGCTCGTTTTGCACCGTCGCCGCCAAACCGTCATGTCCACGCCGGAAGTCAACGGGGCGTGTCGCGATCACGATCGGCAGGCGCTGGCCCGCGATGATCATGCCGCCCCACCACGCAGCGCGCACACCAAGGCGACTGCCCGATCCACCGCAACGCCGCCCGGCACACGCATCACGATGTCATCGCCAATCTGGATGTCGATGATCCCATCCGCAACATCGTGCCGCTCAGGCGGTGGTGCAGCCTCAGCTTCAGCTTCAACAGTGATAGGCACAAAATTCGATACTCGCGCTTCACCAGCCTGACCCATTACTTCCGCGGACAGCACCAGAAGACCCTCGCGGGCCTGACGACGCCAATCTGACAGCTGATGAGGAATGATCTGGTAACCCCGCGCGACATCAACGACACGAACTCCGGGCTGAAAACTCTCGGCAACGATCCGCACCTTCACATCATTCGGCCAGCGCCGGTTCCCACGTGGCCGCTCCACCACCTCGAACCGCCCGTCAAAGCCTTCAACACCATCCGACATCAGACCCTCCAATCAAAACCTACGGAGGATCATCCCAAACCAATCACTGCCCCGAAACCCGTCAAATCAATGGGGCCGAAACGGCGCATACGGTGCTCTGCACCTGTTGATCGATAGCACCGGGATCAAAGCTGAGGGCGAAGGGGAGTGGTTTGCCAAGAAACATGGGCCTTCCAAGCTGCGGCAATGGCGTAAGGTCCACCTTGGCATTGATGCCGATACGCTGGAGATCAGGGCAATTGAGGTGACTGGCAGCCGGGTTGGTGATGCTCCCATGCTGCCCGAATTGCTGGACCAAATTCCGGCCAACCAACCTATAGGTAAGGTCAGCGCTGGCGGCGCATATGACACTCGCGCATGCCACGCTGCTATCGCCGCGCGCGACGCCAGCGCCGTGATACCGGCCCGCAAGAGCGTACGACCTTGGATGGAGACAACGCTGGGCGCCCACGCCAGGAACGAAATCCTCCGCACCACCCGACGCCTCGGCCGCACGATCTGGCGACGCTGGAGCCGGTATCATAGACGAAGTCTTGTTGAGACTAAAATGCGTTGTTTCAAGCTGCTCAGAGAGCGCGTCATGGCGCGTGACTTCGACATACAGGTGGCGGAACTGCAGATCAGGGCCGCAATCCTGAACCGCTTTACGGCACGTGGAACACCGCAAACTCAACGCGTTGGATGAGTCCGTTCACGGGAAGGGGAAACTCGACCTTAGGCCGATTTATGCAACAGAGCCCCTATCACGTCTAAGTGGAAATCAACAATCGAGGGATTTTGGCATTAAGTGGCGTTTTATGACACCCTTAACGCCCTCAAGATTGACCCTAGGTTGATTTGTGTTTCGATGCTACTTATGGTTGGTGCAACGTAAGGTTTGAGTTATTTTTCATCTTCCGCAAGTCTAAGGCAAATTCTTGGATTTTTTGGAGTTTTGAAAAAAGGCTACACGCCTTCATGCCACTCTCCCCAACGAAAAGTGAATGATCATGACGATGATTTCCGGCCCAATTTTGACCCCAACAACCCAAAACAGTAAACCGATCCAGCCTGTCACACCTGACGTCGACGCGATTCTTGCGACGCAAGCCGAAGCCTATCCTGTGTTCTCAACAAAGTTTCCTGAAGGCTTCGAAGTGGATGGGGATTATATTGCCTCGCTCCCGGATCTTCAGAACGAATCGGAAGGGCTAATTAACGGCGCAGGGCAGAGGATACAGCATGTAGGTATTAGCAATTTTCGTCTACCTGTTCGTTTTCAGTCGCGCGATAGCTCAAAGCTACAGCTTGAGGCAGCGGTGTCTGGGACGGTGAGCCTGGATGCCAGCAAACGCGGCATCAACATGTCGCGCATCATGCGGACCTTCTATCGGCACGCAGAGAGGGAGTTTGACTTTGCGGTGATTGAGGGGGTTTTGGATGAATACAAATCCGATCTTGAGAGTTTTGATGCGCGAATCCAAATGAAATTCTCATATCCGCGAGAGGTGCGGAGCCTGCGTTCAGGGCTTTATGGATATCAGTATTACGAAGTGGCCTTCGAGCTGTCAGAGATTGATGGAGTCCGTCAGCGGATCATTCACATCGATTACGTCTATTCCTCGACCTGCCCTTGTTCTCTGGAGCTAAGCGAGCATGCTCGGAAAAATCGCAGACAACTTGCCACACCGCATTCGCAGCGGTCGGTGGCTCGCATTTCCGTTGTAGAAACTCCTGGAGTCGACAAAATATGGATTGAAGACCTTGTCGATCTCTGCCTGCGCGCTGTGCCTACGGAGACGCAGGTGATGGTCAAGCGTGAGGACGAACAAGCTTTTGCCGAACTTAACGCGGCAAATCCCATATTCGTCGAGGATGCCGCGCGCTTATTCTGCGAGCATCTGCGGCTCGACAGCCGGATCGGCGATTTTCGTGTGATCGCTAGCCATCAAGAAAGCCTGCACAGCCATGACGCGGTAAGCATCTTGACGGAAGGGCGGACCTTCGCGCAATCAAGCCTAGATCCGAACCTCTTTAAAACGCTCTTTCACGTCGGCTAGGACAGATTATGACCAATTACGAGAAATTGTCGGACGGTGTTATATATGTGGCCACTGGCGCCGCATATCGCGAGATGGCCTGTCAGTCCGTTCGGACTCTGAAGGCGCAAAATCCAGGGCTGGCTGCAGATCTGTTTTCGGACATGCTCGCTTTCGATGGCGCAGATCTGTTCGACAGGGTGCATATGGTGCCGCGCAATCATCCGCGCGTAAAGATCGAATGCATGCCCTTAAGCCGGTTCGCGCGCACACTCTATCTGGATTGCGATACGCTAGTCGTTGCCCCATTTGGCGATTTATTCGATCTGCTGGAGCGGTTTGACATTGCCATGGCGCATGATGTTCGGCGTTGTTCGGAACTGATACAGCAGGGAGCGGAGGAGCGTACGCCCTACGCTTTTCCGCAACTGAATTCAGGTGTTGTCCTCTACAGACGTTCGCTTGCAACGGCTGCGTTCTTTACCGAATGGATCGACCGCTACCGCCGAGTCGATGTCGCCCGCGACCAGATATCACTCAAGGATCTGCTATGGGCTTCGGACATCCGTTTTTACGTGCTCCCGCCTGAGTTCAACCTGCGTCGGGTAACGGTTTTCGACGCATGGGAGCCAATGGATGCGCGTCCGACGATCATCCATTCACATAGGCTGATCGACCATCTCGGACCGCAGCACGGCTCGCGAATTCGGGATCTCGAAACCATAGTAGCTGTCGAACGCATTGCGCTCGATAAGGAATGGAAAGCGATTGGGGTAGCAGGGGCTGCACGCAAGGACGTTCGAGTGTTGCTATCTGGTCTTTCCGGAGCGAGTCTGAGGGATGCGAAGGCCGCGTTGGACAGTGTTCCCTCTTGAAATTCTAGGACGATGTAAATCGCGCCGCATTTTTCGGATACAAGATGTTCAATTGGTAAAGTGAGTGCAACGATCGGTTAGCTGGTTGCCAACCTTTCGTTCGTTCAGCCGGAGGCCACAGGAAAGCATATAAACTCAACGTATACTGATGCCAGCTCTATCGTAAGCGGTGCGCTGATCCCACCTATTTGACGTAATTCCAGGGCAGCAGGTCGTTGATCTGGCTTTGTTTGTGGCCTGCGACCATGGCAGTGAACGTATCGGCCAGATAGGCATGAGGATCGACACTGTTCAATTTGCAGGTCTCGATCAAGGAAGCGATGATGCCCCAGTTTGTGGCTCCGGCGTCGTGGCCAGCGAAGAGTGCGTTCTTGCGGTTCAGAGCTATGGGGCGGCTCGTGCGTTCCACTGCGTTGCTGTCCATTTCGATGCGGCCGTCAGTCAGAAACAGGCACAGTCCATCCCAGTATTTTGCGATGTATTTGAGCGCTTCGCCCAAAGGTGCTTTGGCTGGCAGCCGAGCACGATTGGTCGTGAGGGGTAATCCCCCCCGAAAGTAAGGGGCTGCGGAAGTAGAATTTTCTCGGCAAGATAAACGAGGAGATTCAGATGAAGATGACAAGATACAGCGAA
>NZ_FOCO01000025.1 GCF_900110135.1 Pseudorhodobacter antarcticus
GGATTGTTTTCTGATCCGCTGCACTCCCTCAAAACCGATCTTGCCATAAAAAAAGCAGATCGCAGAGGGTCTATGTGATCATCCGGGATGGAACAAGTAGACGTTTTTGAACTTAGCCCCCCATCACCCGTGCGGCGTCATGGCTTTCCTCTGCCGTGCCCGTTCCAGCCCCAGCCGGCGTTCGCGCCAGATGATCAAAACACCTGCGGCGACGACGATGGAGGCGCCCAGTAGCATGGTGCCCGTTGGCACCTCGTCAAACACCCAATAGCCGATGGCGAGGGCGAAGAGCATGGAGGCGTAGTCGAAGGGGGCGACGACGGAGGCGTCCGCCTCTCGGTAGCTTGAGGTCAGTAGGATTTGCCCGACGCCGCCGAGGAGCCCTGCGAGGATGAGGAGCGCCGCATCTTTTGGGGCGGGGATGACCCAGCCGAAGGGGAGGGTGACGAGGGACAGCAGTGTGGCGGTGAGGGAGAAGTAGAACACGATGGCGGCGGTTTTTTCGGTGTTGACCAGTTTGCGCACGAAGACTTGGGCCAATGCCGCGAACACAGCACCCCCCAGCACCAGCATGGCGCCAAGGGTGGCGGCATCATCGCCTGCGCCGGGCAGGGTGGTGAGGCGGGGCGACAGCACGATAAGGACGCCGACAAGGCCGAGGGCCACGGCGGAAATGCGGAACAGGCGCACCTCCTCTCCCAGAAACATCGCGGCGAAAATGACGGTGAGGAGGGGGGCGGCGTAGCCGATGGCCGTCACCTCGGGCAGGGGCAAATAGCCCAAGCCCGCAAAGCCAAGGCCCATGGCCAGCGTGCCGACCACGCCGCGCCAGATGTGGCCCATGGGCTTTTTGACCTTGAGGCCGGTGCGCAATTCGCGGCGCAGCGCGAGCCAGACGAGGATGACGGGCATGGCGAGGAGGGAGCGGAAAAACACGGCTTGACCGGGGGGGACGTGATCGGCGGTGGCCTTTATCAGCGCGGCCATGACGATGAAGGTCACGACCGAGGCGAGTTTATAGAGGATGCCGCGCATGGGGCGCATGTTCGTTCTCCGGCGTTTTGGGGAGGGGACCATTGTTTGGGGGGGGATGCAAGGGATAGGGGTGGACGGCTGGGGGTGGACTGCGGGGGGGCAATGGGGTTTGGTGGGGCAAAGCCAAGGAGAGTTTTATGCCGGTATCATCGCTGTCTGCCCGAATTTCCCAAGGTACAGGGGCGGTGCCTGCCGATGTGGTTCTGCGGGGGGGGCATGTGTTTGATCTGATCACCGGGGATTTGGTGCAAACGGATGTGGCGATCTGTGGCGATACTATTGTGGGGGTGTTTGACGCGTATGAGGGGGGGGAGATTGTTGATGTTACGGGCAAAATCCTTGTGCCCGGATTTATCGACACGCATTTGCATATTGAAAGCAGTTTGGTCACGCCGTTTGAATTTGACCGGATGGTGACGCCCTTGGGCGTGACGACGGCGATTTGCGACCCGCATGAGATTGCGAATGTCTCCGGGTTGGCGGGGATTGACTATTTCCTGCAAGCGTCGGCGTTGACGCTGATGGATATTCGGGTGCAGCTGTCGTCTTGTGTGCCATCGACGCATATGGAGACCAGCGGGGCGGTGTTGGAGGCAGGGGATTTGCTGCCGCTGCGGGACCATCCGCGCACCTTGGGGCTGGCGGAGTTTATGAACTTTCCCGGTGTTTTGATGCAAGATGCGGGCGTTATGGCCAAGCTGGAGGGGTTTGCGGGGCGTCATATTGATGGGCATTGCCCGTTGCTGTGCGGCCATGCGTTGAACGGCTATATCGCGGCGGGGATACGCACGGAGCATGAGGCGACGAGTGCGGCGGAGGGGTTGGAAAAGCTGCGCAAGGGGATGCGTTTGTTGATCCGTGAGGGGTCGGTGTCCAAGGATTTGCACGCGTTGGCGGGGCTGATCACGGAACGCCATTCGCCCTATATCGCGTTTTGCACGGATGACCGGAACCCGCTGGATATAGGCGAGCATGGGCATTTGGATTACATGATCCGCACGGCGATTGCCCTTGGGGCACCCCCATTGGCGGTGTACCGCGCCGCCAGCCTTTCTGCCGCCGAGGCGTTTGGGTTGAAAGACCGCGGGTTGATAGCCCCCGGCAAGCGCGCAGATATTGTGGTGATCGACAGCTTGGAGGATTGCCGCGCCAGCATGGTGTTTGCGGGGGGCGTGCGGGTGACGGATGCGGCGTTTGCCGCGCGGCAAACGGTGGAGCCTGTGGGGCGGCGGTCGGTGCGCGCGCCTGCCATTGCGGTGGCGGATTTTCGCACCCCCGGCAACCGGGTGGAAACCCCGGTGATTGGGATTATCCCCGGCAAGATTATCACCCAGCATCTGACCTTTGATATCGCCCCCGTGGATGGTGACAAAGCGCCGGATCTTGCGCGGGATTTGATTAAAATTGCGGTGATTGAACGGCATGGCAAAAACGGCAACCGCGCCACCGGGTTTGTGCAGGGGTTTGGGCTGAAACGGGGCGCGATTGCATCGACCGTGTGCCACGACCATCACAACATCGCGGTGGTGGGGGCGGATTACGGCGATATGGCGCGGGCGGTGGCGCGGTTGGGCGAGATTGAAGGCGGGTTTGTGGTGGTCGCAGATGGCCAAGTGCTGGCGGAACTGGCGCTGCCCGTGGCGGGGTTGATGAGCCTTGAGCCGTTTGAAGTGGTGCGCGGGGCCTTGGAACGGCTGCGCATGGCGGCGCAAAGTTTGGGCGTGACGCTGGAGGAGCCGTTTTTGCAGCTGGCGTTTTTATGCCTGCCCGTTATCCCGCATTTGAAAATTACGGACCACGGGATGGTGGATGTGGATAGGTTTGAGGTGATGCCGTAGCGGGCGCGCCTGTGCCGCGCTAGGGCGGGTTAAACCAAAAGGCCCCCAAAACCAAAAGGCCCCCAAAACCAAAAGGCCGGGCGAGGTGCCCGGCCTTTTTGAAAGTTTGGTGGAGCCACGCGGGATCGAACCGCGGACCTCTTGAATGCCATTCAAGCGCTCTCCCAACTGAGCTATGACCCCATTCGTAGCACGGCCAAGGCCGTATTCGCGCTAATTAGGGGAGCAGGGCAGGCGCTGCAAGGGGAAAAATCATCCCGATGTGAAAACCCCGATTTGAGGGGGGGTGTACAGCACCGCCTGCGCCTTATCCCTTAGCTGTCGTCGTCTGGAGCGCTGACATCGGCCAGATCATCCAGCGATACGGTGTCATCGCTGTCATCTTCCAGCAGATCATCATCTTCGTCATCCGAATCATCGGTTTCTGCAACGGCGAGCAGATCCTCATCGGCGTCCAGATCATCAACCAACACTTCATCATCATCTTTGGTCGGTGCGGGACGTGCGGCGGCGGCGGACACGATCTTGCGGCGTGCGCTTTCGATATCCACCACTTCGCCCGTGTAGGGGCTGATGATTGGCGTTTTTTTTAGGTCGTAAAAGCGTTTGCCAGTGGTTGGGCAAAGACGCTTTGTACCCCATTCTTCTTTGGGCATGGAATTTCCCTTTGTGACATCGACCGGGGGTGGCGGCCCTGATGGGCCAGCCCGGCAAAAGGGTCGCTTGCCACAGGTGCGCGCGGCTGTCAAAGGCTTTTGCGCAGAAATGCCAGTGATTGGGGGCTGCGGGCGCATGGGGGCTTGCGGCAGGCGCGGCCCACAGGCATCTTGACCGTCATAAAGGAGCCATGACCCCATGCCCGTTTTGCCCGGATCCCCCCCTGTCGAGGTGACGCTGAAGCGCACGGCGCGCGCGCGGCGCATGTCGCTGCGGGTGTCGCGGCTGGATGGGCGTGTCACCTTGTCGTTGCCCCCCTTGGCGCGCGAGGCGGAGGCGTTGGCGTTTTTGCGCGCACAAGAAGAGTGGATTCGCAAAGCTTTGGCCAATGTGGTGGCCGTGGGGGCGGTGGGTTTGGGTGATGTGATTCCGGTGGAGGGGCGCAGATTGGAATTGCGCGCCGGGCCGGGGCGGGTGTTGATGCTGACGCCTGATGCGCTGTTGGTGCCGGGCGATGCAGGCCGCGCGGGCGTGCGGGTGGCGGCCTATTTGAAAACCCGCGCGCGCGATCGGTTGGCGGCGGCGTCGGACCATTATGCGGCCTTGGTGGGGCGGCGGTATCGCACGCTGACGTTGCGCGATACGCGGTCGCGCTGGGGGTCTTGCACGGCGGATGCGGGGTTGATGTATTCGTGGCGGTTGATCATGGCCCCGCCGCGCGTGCTGGATTATGTGGCCGCCCATGAGGTCGCGCATTTGGTAGAGATGAACCATTCCGACCGGTTTTGGGCCGTGGTTGCCGATTTGATGCCCGATTACGGCACGCAGCGGCGCTGGTTGAAATCTGAAGGCCACGCGCTGCACAGTTACCGGTTTGCGGGCTGAGATGTTGAGCGGGTTGCCCCCATCGCTGTCGCGCCCGGTGGACCCGAACGCATCGGCGCATGAACGGCTGTACCGCACGTTGCGGATGCAGGTGATGCATGGCGAATTGCCGCCGGGCCAAGCGTTGACGCTGCGCGGCCTTGCGCGGACGTTTGGCGTGTCGATGACCCCGGCGCGCGAGGCGGTGCGGCGGCTGGTGGCCGAAGGGGCGCTGTCGCTGTCATCATCGGGGCGGGTGGCCACGCCGGAATTGACGCCGGAACGGTTGGAGGAGTTGGCCGCAATCCGCGCGCTGTTGGAGCCGGAGCTGGCATCGCGCGCGCTGCCCCGCGCGCATTTTGCGTTGATTGACCGGTTGACCGCAATCAATGCCGCCAACAGTGAGGCGGTGGTGCGGCAAGACGCGGTGGCGTATATTCGCACCAATCTGGAATTTCACCGCACCTTGTATTTGCGCGCGCAGGCCCCGGCGATGTTGGCGCTGACCGAAACTGTTTGGCTGCAACTGGGGCCGACCATGCGCGCGCTGTATGGCCGGTTGCGGCGCAATGAACCGCCGCCCTATCACCGTCTGATACTGGCCGCGTTGAAGGCGGGGGATGAACCGGGGTTGCGGTTGGCGATACGGACCGATGTGACCCAAGGGTTGCGGCATCTGGCCAGTTGAAATCGGGGCTTTTTGTTGCTGCGGGGGTGGCTTAAGGTGCAGCGACCACAGATTTAGGGGGCTGTCATGACCATTCACATCGGCGCAAAACCAGGCGAAATTGCGGAAACTGTTTTGATGCCGGGCGACCCGTACCGCGCGCGCTGGGCCGCCCAGACGTTTTTGACGGATGCAGTTTTGGTGAATGAAGTGCGCGGGATGCTGGGCTACACGGGCACTTGGCGCGGGCATAAGGTGACCATTCAGGGGTCGGGGATGGGGATGGCGTCGCTGTCAATCTATGCCAATGAATTGATCCGCGATTATGGCGCGCAGACGTTGATCCGCATTGGGTCGGCGGGGGCGATGCAGCCGCAGTTGAAAGTGCGCGATATTGTGCTGGCGATGTCGGCTTGCACGCTGTCCACCCCGTCGCGGGGGATTTTCAGAGAGCTGAACTTTGCGCCGACCGCCGATTTTGGGTTGTTGCACGCGGCGTGGAAGGCCGCGCAAGGGTTGGATGTGGCGACCCATGCGGGGCAGATTTATTCGTCGGACGTGTTTTACGATGAACGCCCAGATTTGAATGAACAAATGCAGCGCCATGGCGTGTTGTGCGTGGAGATGGAGGCGGCGGAGTTGTACACGCTGGCCGCCCGTTATGGCCGCCGCGCGTTGGCGGTGTTGACGATTTCGGACCATTTGCTGACGCATGAGGCGCTGCCAAGCGACCAGCGCGAGCGTAGTTTTGGCGATATGGTTGAGGTGGCGCTGACCGCCGCCTTTGCCTGAAAGGATGCAGATGCAGCAACGGGAATTGGGGCGGGGTGGGCCGCTGGTTTCGGCCATTGGGCTGGGGTGCCTAAGTTTTGGCGGCATCTTTGGCACCACTGACCGGGCCGCAAGTTTGGGCGCGCTGGATGCGGCGTGGGAGGCGGGGATAACGTTTTACGACACGGCCAATATTTATGGCGCGGGGGTGTCGGAAACGATGCTGGGCGATTGGTTGGCAGACCGCGGGCACAGGGCCGTTGTCGCGACCAAAGTGGGGATTGTGACAACGCCGCCGCGCGGGTTTAACAATTCCGCAGCCTATATCCGGGCGGAGCTGGAGGCGTCATTGCGGCGGCTGCGGACCGATCATGTCGCGCTTTATTACATCCACCGCCGTCAGCCAGAGATTGAGATTGAAGAGGTCGCAGGCACCATGGCGCGGCTGGTGGAGGAGGGCAAAATCGGTGGTTATGGCCTGTCGGAGGTGGCCCCGTATACCATTCGCCGGGCCCATGCGGTGCATCCGGTGCGCGCGGTGCAGAATGAGTATTCGCTGTGGACGCGGTTGCCTGAATTGGGTGTGACGCGGGCCTGCGCCGATTTGGGGATTGCCTTTGTGCCGTTTTCGCCGTTGGGGCGGGGGATGTTGTCGGACGCACAGCCAGACCCGAGCCTGATGGGTGAAGGCGATATTCGCCGCACCATGCCGCGGTTTATGGCACCGAATTTTGCGGCGAATGTCGCGGCGATTGACGGGTTTCGGGCGTTTGCGGCGGCGCGCGGCGTGACCACGGCGGCGCTGGCGTTGGCCTGGGTTTTGGACCGGGGCGCGGATATGATCCCCATTCCCGGCACGCGCACGGCGTCGCATTTGCGTGAGTGGTTGGGGGCGGATGCGCTGGTGTTATCGGACAGCGACCGCGCGGAGATTGACCGCTTGCTGCCGCCCGGATTTGCGCATGGCGACCGCTATGACGCGGCGCAAAACGTGGGGCCGGAACGGTTCGCCTAAGCCGTTAGGATGCGGGCGGTTTTGGCGGGCGCAAGCAATCGCGGGGCTGTTTGCCAGGGGCTGTTTCGGTTGTGGCCCCGCAAGCGGCGCAGCGGTAATGGGTGGCCCCGCCCGTGCGGTCAAGCCGCCAGCGACAGGCGCGGGTTAGGGTGGAATTGCGCCGGGACAGCCACATAAACAGCAGCGTGCCCAGCAGCAAGATGAGCAAAAGAATAGGCATTTCAACCTTTTGGTGGGTGCGCGGTTCAAGCCGCGCGCAGGTATTCGCAATATTCGGTCACGTCCGCGCGCGCATCGCTTTGGGCGGTGTAATAGGCGTAAGCCTGTTCCAGCACGGCAAGGGCTGCGGCTTGGGCGGGGGTTGGTTTTGCAGTGTTCATTTGAACCTCGGGTGTGAAATGTTCCTCCCTACCCCTTAGTTAGGTCTGTTGCTGCGTTGCGGCAACGCCCGTTTGCGCAACGCTGCATTGCGTCGGGCGCATGAAAAAGGCGGCCCGTTTGTGGGGCCGCCTTTGTGGCGCGTGAAAGGGATCAAACCACCCGTTCGATCATTTTCTTTTTAATCGCGGCAATCGCCTTGGCGGGGTTCAACCCTTTGGGGCAGGTTTTGGCGCAGTTCATGATGGTGTGGCAGCGGTACAGCTTGAACGGGTCCTCAAGATCGTCCAAACGCTCTGGCGTCGCTTCATCCCGGCTGTCGATGATCCAGCGATACGCGTGCAGCAGGGCTGCTGGCCCCAAATAGCGGTCGGAGTTCCACCAATAGGAGGGGCAGGCTGTGGAGCAGCAGGCGCACATCACACATTCATAAAGCCCGTCGAGTTTTTCGCGGTCTTCAATCGACTGGCGCCATTCCTTGGCGGGGGTATTGGTTTTAGTTTCCAACCACGGCATGATCGACGCATGCTGCGCATAAAAATGCGTGAGGTCGGGGATAAGGTCTTTGACCACGGCCATGTGGGGCAGCGGATAGATTTTTACATCGCCCTTCACCTCATCCAGACCGTAAATGCAGGCCAGCGTGTTGATGCCGCCGATGTTCATGGCGCAAGAGCCGCAAATTCCTTCGCGGCAGGAGCGGCGGAAGGTGAGCGTGGGGTCGATCTCGTTTTTGATCTTGACCAGCGCGTCTAAAACCATCGGGCCGCAGGTGTCCATATCGACAAAATACGTGTCGACACGCGGGTTTTCCCCATCATCTGGCGACCAGCGATAGATGCTGAATTTGCGCACATTGGACCCGCTGGGTTTGGGCCAAGTTTTGCCCGTGCGGATGGTGGAGTTTTTGGGCAGGGTGAATTGAACCATCGGTCCCTCTCCTTAAATCGTGGAAATGGTGGGTGCCGGTGTTGGCCACCGGGTGAACAGAACATCCATCAAGCGCGGGGCGCTGCCGCCCTTGCCATCGCCGGTCATTCGCAACACATCGCGAAATTCAAGACCGGCAGCGGCAAGGCGGCTGATGATTTGGCTGGGCGGGGTGATACCGTCAAAGCGCTGCACGAGCGACAATTCGAGTATCACAAAGTCTGTGCGTTTCAGGGTTTCAACAGCACCTTTCAGCACCTCATCTTCAAACCCTTCGGTGTCGATTTTCAGGCCGATGCGGCCTTGCATTTTGGCGGCAAGACGGTCGAGCGTGGTGACCGGCACCTGACGGGTTTCCAGCTTGATGAATTTGCTGGCCAAACGGTCGATGCGGGTGCGCAGGCTGGCCATTGCGCCTTCCTCCCCCCGTTCAGAATGAGGGATGGTGAGGGTCATTGTGCCGGGTGTGGCCCCAAGGGCGGTTTCGAAAAATTCGGCGTCACCGGGGGCATCGGTGGCCGTAAGGGCGGCGGCGGATTCGTGGCGGGGGTCGACCAGTGCAAAGCGCGCCTCGGGGAAGGCTTGGTAAAGGAAGGGGGTGCCTTGATCAACGCCGATGTCAAAAATCACCTCGGGTAGCAGTTTGAACGATAGCAAATGTTCGGCGCGCGATTTGTCGACCACGGCCGTAAGCCCCTTGCGCCGCAAAAAGCGGTTCACCTGAATACGGTCAATTTTACCGGAGTCGGGGGGCATGTCAGGCGGCCCTATCGCTGCGGGCACAGCCCGTTGAAGGGGGGAAGGGGCGTGTCGTCACAGCGCCAACCCCGGCAGGCCCGCGCCCAGCACGCATTGGATGGTGTTAGGGCGTTGCAGGATGGTGGAAACCGTTTGCACGGTGGTGGTGCCTGCGCGGGTGCCAATGTCGCGCGACAGGCTGAAGATTTCATCGGTGTTGGCGTTGTCGATGATGCAAACCGCGACCGCCTCGGCCTGCGGGCCGGGCAGGCGCTGTTGCACGATGGGCAGGACAACGGATTTTGCGCTGGCCCGTGCCACCGCCTCCACCGGGTTGGTGGTGGTGCAGGCGGCGATTGCCAACACGCAGAGGAGGGGCAGGGCCGCGCGCATCAATACACCCGCGCTTTTGGGGCGATCTTTTTCATATCAATCCCACCATCTTCGAACGTGGTCAGCGGGTTTGTGTGCACGGGACGGGTGGACAAAGTCACCTTTGACCCATCGACATGCGCCAACGAGTGGACGCGCCAGTTTTTATCGTCGCGGTCTGGGTAATCCTCGTGCGCGTGGGCACCGCGGGATTCCTTGCGTGCCTCGGCCGCCACAATGGTTGCCAGCGCGTTTGGCATCAGGTTGCCCAGTTCCAGCGTTTCCATCAGGTCCGAGTTCCAGATCATGGACCGGTCTGTGACCTTGAGATCATCCATTTTTTTAGCGATCTCGGTCATTTTGGCCACGCCTTCGGCCAGCGTTTTGTTGGTGCGGAACACCGCGGCATCGGCCTGCATGGCGTTTTGCATTTCCAACCGCAGTTCCGCCGTGGGCACCGACCCTTTGGCATGGCGCACCGCGTCGAAACGGTCCAGGGCCTTGTCCACCTCGGCCTTGTTCACGGGTTCGGCACGGTCCTTTGGGTTCACAATTTCACCTGCGCGAATGGCAGCCGCACGGCCAAACACCACAAGGTCGATGAGGGAGTTGGAGCCGAGACGGTTCGCGCCATGCACGCTTGCGCAGCCAGCCTCACCCACAGCCATCAGGCCGGGGAAAATGGCATCTGGGTTTTGCGCCGTGGGATTCAACACCTCACCAAAATAGTTGGTGGGGATACCGCCCATATTGTAATGCACGGTTGGCAGCACGGGGATTGGTTCTTTTTGCAAATCCACGCCGGCGAAAATGCGCGCCGATTCTGAAATGCCCGGCAGGCGCAAATCCAGTGTGGCTTTGGGCAAGTGGTTCAGGTTCAGGTGGATGTGGTCCTTGTTTGGCCCCACGCCGCGCCCTTCGCGAATTTCAATTGTCATGCAGCGCGACACCACATCGCGCGATGCGAGGTCTTTGTAGGTCGGCGCATAGCGTTCCATGAAACGCTCGCCTTCGGAGTTGGTCAGGTAGCCGCCTTCGCCGCGCGCCCCTTCGGTGATCAAACAGCCAGAGCCGTAGATGCCTGTGGGGTGAAACTGCACGAATTCCATATCTTGCAGCGGCAGACCAGCGCGGGCGACCATGCCGTTGCCGTCACCTGTGCAAGTGTGCGCGGATGTCGCGCTGAAATAGGCGCGGCCATAACCGCCCGTGGCCAGCACAACCATTTTGGCGTTGAACACATGGATGGTGCCATCATCCAATTTCCACGCGACGATACCTGTGCAACGACCATCGGTCATAATCAGGTCCAGCGCGAAATATTCGATGAAAAACTCGGCATTGTTTTTCAGGGATTGGCCGTAAAGCGTGTGCAAAATGGCGTGGCCCGTGCGGTCGGCGGCGGCGCAAGTGCGCTGCACGGGCGGGCCTTCGCCATATTCGGTGGTGTGGCCGCCAAAGGGGCGCTGGTAAATCTTGCCCTCTTCGGTG
The DNA here is from genome assembly GCF_900110135.1 of Pseudorhodobacter antarcticus. GTDB lineage: Bacteria > Pseudomonadota > Alphaproteobacteria > Rhodobacterales > Rhodobacteraceae > Pseudorhodobacter > Pseudorhodobacter antarcticus. The sequence continues at coordinate 10,757 of NZ_FOCO01000025.1, forward strand.
CGCGAGAATGGCACGCCGTAATGTTCCAGCTCGTACACTGCCTTGGGTGCTTCGCGCGCAAGGTATTCCATCGCGTCGGTGTCGCCCAGCCAGTCGGACCCTTTGACAGTGTCATACATGTGCCACTGCCAGCTGTCCGGCCCCATGTTGGAAAGGCTGGCCGCAATACCGCCTTGGGCGGCAACCGTGTGGCTGCGGGTTGGGAACACCTTGGTCACGCAAGCGGTGCGCAAACCCTGTTCGGCCATCCCAAGCGTGGCGCGCAGGCCAGCGCCGCCAGCCCCCACCACAACCACGTCGTATTCATGCGTCTCATATTCGTAAGCAGTCATGTTCAGCCCTTCAAAGCGCGATACGGACAAGGGCAAACAGCCCTGTCGCGGTGATCGCATAGGAAAGTGTAATCGCCAAAATCACCAGCGCGCGGCGGGCGGACCCTTTGGCGTAATCTTCGATCATCATGGTGGCACCCTTGGCAAAATGGCCCATCGAGGCGAATAGCACCAAAGCGGTTAGAATGGCGGGAAACGGGCGGGCGAACGTGGCCACCACTTCGGCTTGCGTGCCGCCCAAAGCGGAGCCGAAAATGTAAACCCAAGTGGGGATCATAAACGCCAAGGCGACGGATGTGACGGTCATATACCAATGGTGTTCGGTGCCGGACCGGGCGGACCCTTTGCCCATGGCGCGTTTGCGGTCGGTCAAATAACGCATATCCGCCCCCTTATTGCACAAGAATGATGGTAAGGACGGTCAACACGACCGACCCGATGATGCAGGCCCAGCCCAGTTTTTCGGCGGTGGGGATATCAAGCCCCTTGCCCGAGTCGAAATAGAGGTGCCGCAGCCCCGCGAGGTAGTGATAGCAGATCGCCCAAAGCGAGGCGGTGAACACCAGATCGCCGAACCAAGAGGTTGCCACAGCGTTTGCAAAGGCGAAATATTCGGGCGAGGTGGCAGCGGCCAACAGCCACCAGACCGCTAAAATGGTGCCCACGATCAACCCATTTCCGGTGATGCGCGTCAAGATGGACGTGATCGCGGTCAACTGCGGGCGATAGATTTGCAGGTGGGGGGACAGGGGGCGGATGATCCGCTTGGTTTCGGCCATTGTCGTATCCTTCTTTGCTTCGCCCTGCGAGACTTCCCCACGCGCGGCTTGCTGCTCTGCCCCTAACTAACGCATTTTCCGCCCGAGTCACGCAAAGAGAACCAAAAAACCTATGGTTTCGCACGGTTCGAGATTAAAAAATGCTGCATGTGATCACATTTAAGCGGTGTGTGATCACTTAATTTTCGTTATTACATGGGATGGTTTGAATGTCGCGCGGGGTGATGCGGCAGGGAAGGGGCTTTTTGGCGGGTTTGTGATCACAAATCATTTGCAATCGCCTGCCGTTCCAAAAATTCGACGTATTCGGTGCAGATTGTTATTGTGACGTTTTGCGGGTCGTAAAAAGCGTTTTCCTCACCACACGCCGTTAGCATGACCTTAACTGGTTCTGGCGTGGCATAAATCTCATTCAAATCGCGCACTTCATCGGCCAAAAGCGCGCCCACATCGGTGGAGGTATCGCCATCAAATTCGATGGTGCGCGTGGTGTCATCGATCAACAACGGGTCCAGCACGGCGGCCCAAGAGGCGGCCGCCAGATCAAATTCCTCTACGCAAGTGGCGGCGCGGGCGGCGGGCAGTTCAAACTCCTCCGCAAAGAACGCGCGGTCTTGGGGGTTCGCGCCGTAAAACAGGCAAACATGGTTGTAATAGCGCTGCATGTTCAAGCCATGCACGTCCCAATAGGCAGGGTCTTCATCCTCTTGGGCGGCAAGTTCAAAGGAAAGCGCGGTCAGCGCGACGATGGTTTGCGCGGACTCCTCCTCCCACAGATCATCGAGCAGGACAACGGCAAGGATATCTGCCGCATCCTCCTCTCTGCCCAGTACCGAAGCGTCGGTGAGGTGGATCATCGCATGGCCAAATTCGTGATAAAGGGTGGAGATCACGTTGGCGGTGACAAAATCCTGCGCCCCGTTGGCATGGGCGGGGGAGGCGAGCAGGACGGCGAGCGCGAGGCTGCGGATCATTTTGGTATCAAGGCCCAATAATCAAGGTCCAACAGGACGGATGGATCATATTTGCCATCATCGGCGCGCAAAGCAAAGGGTTTTGCGCCATGTTTCACTGCGACCAATCGCAACCGGATGGCCCCCACGCCCGGCGCATCGGTGTCGGCACGGTCGAGCACTTGGGACCAAGCGCGCACTGTGTCGCCCGCAAAACAGGGGTTTGCATGCGCGCCCGCGTTCAGCGCCACGATCATTTGGGCATTGGCCAGCCCGTTGAACGATAGCGCGCGCGCAAGGCTGATGATGTGACCGCCATAGATCAGGCGGCGACCGTCGTCGCGGTTGGTGGCATCGAAATGCACCTTGGCGGTGTTTTGCCACAGGCGGGTGGCCAGCATATGCTCTGCCTCAGATATCGTGACACCGTCGATATGGTCGATCTGCTCATTGATTGTGTAATCGGACCAGCGGTGCGGCTCGCCCGCCAGGGTGAAGTCATATTGGGTGAAATCAAGCCCTTCGGGGATGACCAAGCGGTTGGGGGTGACCACATCGGGCAGGTCGGGGATATGGGTTTCGGGGGCGGGGGTGTCGCGCAATTTGCGCACCATGACCCAGCGGACATAGTCCAAAACCGCCTCATCCCGCTGGTTAATCCCGGTGGTGCGCACATAAACCACGCCCGATTGGCCGTTGGAATTTTGTTTCAGCCCGATCACCGTGCTTTGCGACCTTAAGGTGTCGCCGGGGTACACCGGGGCCAGCCAGCGCCCATCGGCGTAACCCAGATTGGCGACCGCGTTCAGGGAAATATCCGGCACGGTTTTGCCAAAAACGGTGTGAAACGCGATCAGATCGTCCAAGGGGGAGCCTTCGAGCCCGCAATGGGTGGCAAAATCATCGGAGGAATAGAGGGCGTGGCGGGCGGGGTAGAGCGCGTGGTACAACGCGCGTTCCCCTTCGGCCAAAGTGCGGGGGACGGCGTGGTGGATGGTTTGCCCCAGGGTATAATCTTCGAAAAAGCGGCCTAGGTTGGTTTTCATCGGGGCGTCCTTTTGGCGGGCATGGGCAAGGGCGGGGGGCATGGGGCGGTGGGTTGGCACCCACCCTACGGTATTGGGGGTAGGGTGGGTGCCAACCCACCGCCCCTTTGGGCCTTAGTGTTGGCCCAGTTTCGTGTCCGCCGTATAGGTTCCCGGTGCTTCTTTCACCACGGCTTGGCCGCAGCGCATCACGCCTTTGGCGGCGTCCCACGCATAGGTGGGGCTGCCATACAGCTCCCACCCTTTGTTCAGCGCCTCGGTCACTTTGTGGCAAAAGGCGGAGGTATCTTCCTCGGTCAGCAAACGGTAGAGTTTCATGGCTTATCCAAACGGGTTGACGCCAAGCCAGATATGGATGGCGGCGGTGATGGAGAATGCGACAACGGTGGCCACGGCGGCAGTGATTTCCTTTTTCACCGGCACATCGCGGTAAGGGGCGGGCGGGGCGACGCGGTTCAGCACAATCACCTCGGCCAGCGCCCATGCGAACAGGCCGCCGAACAGCAAAAAGGATGGGGTGTCGCCGTTCACCAGAATGTGGGAAATCGCCCAGACCTTTACGGCGGTCAGTTGCGGGTTGCGCACCCATTTGGTCACGCGGGTTTTGGCGGCGGATGCGGCGTAAAGGTAGAAGGCCAGCACCATCAACAGGTTGTTGATGCCTGTCATCGCGGGCGTGCGGCCCCAAAACACGGTTCCCTCGGCGGCGCGGTAGCCGACCACCATTAGAACAATCGACAGGACCAAGCCCGCGGCCACGATGCCTTTGCCCTTATCGCCCAACTTTGCGCGACTGCTGGGGCTGACGCGTTTCCAAAAATGCAGACCAGACCAGAGGAGGAGGCCGAGAAACAGAGTAAACATAAGGTGCCTTTGGGGTTAGGAGAGGGCGGCGATGGCCGTAGCTTTGGCCAAGGTCGCGCGTGCGGTGACAATATGCAAGTTTTCCACGATTTTACCATCCACAACCGCAACGCCTTGGCCTGCCGCCTGTGCCGCCTCAAACGCGGCGATGAGGCGGGTGGCGAGGTCGGTTTCTGCCGCGCTGGGCGCAAAGGCCGTGTTGGCGATGTCGAGTTGCGCGGGGTGGATCAGGGTTTTGCCGTCAAAGCCCATATCGCGGCCCATGTCACATTCACCGCGCAGACCGTCGTCATCCTTGAAGGCATTATAGACCCCATCCAGAATGACCAGCCCATGCGCCTTTGCCGCCAGCAGGCACAGGCCAAGGCCCGCCTGCATTGGCAAACGGTCCGCGCGGTGGCGGCTGTTCAGCTCCTTTGCCAGATCATTGGTGCCCATCACCATGCCTTGCAGGCGGGGGTGCACCGCAATGGCCGCCGCATTCAACATACCCGCCGCCGTTTCCATCATCGCCCAAAGCGCCACATCGGGAATAAGCGCCGCCACCGCATCCAGATCGGCGGGGTGGGACACTTTGGGAACCAGCAGTGCGTCGATATCCGCGCCGCGAAACGCTGCAATATCATCCGCCCCCCACTCCGTATCCAACCCGTTGACGCGCACAATTTTGGCCCGCGCCCCAAACCCACCTTGCGCCAGCGTTGCCGCCAACAGCGCCCGCGCGGCTGGTTTTTCCTCCGGGGCAACCGCATCCTCCAGGTCAAAGATGATCGCGTCACAGGCCAACCCTTTGGCCTTTTCCAGCGCGCGGTCTTTTGATCCGGGGATGTACAGCGCGGAACGATAGGAGCGGTCGGTCATGATTCTCTTCCAAGCAATATTATTACGTTATGGATCACGGTTTTGGCACATTCGGCAAGGTGAAATGCGCCGCAATGCAGCAAAAGGGCCACAAATCTGGCGCGGGCATTAACCTTTTTTGCGGGTTTGGGGTGCAGGCTTTCCCCATCACAGCAGGCTCTGCGCTTTGCGCTTGGGAACAGGGGATACCGATGAAACACACACTTTTTGCACTGTCGCTCGGGTTTGGCGCGCTCATCTTTGTCACGCAGGCAAACGCGCAGCCCGCTCTTCAATGCGGCCCGCGCGCAATGGTTCTGGCGCAACTGGCCAACACGCACGGCGAAACCCGCCGCTCCATCGGGCTTGCCGAAAACAACATGGTGATGGAGGTGTTTGCCTCCGACACCTCCCAAAGCTGGACCATCACGGTAACGACGCCACAAGGCCAAACCTGCCTTGTCGCCTCTGGCACGGGGTTCGAAGGGATGGCAGACGCCCTGCCAGCCAAGGGCCAGCCGGTTTAGCCGTCATGGCGCAAAGGCGACCCACAACATCCGCAGCGACAGTATCAACAGCGCCCATAACACCAGTTTGAAAAACAGCTGCTCGGGCAACCATCTCACCAAACGCACACCTGCAAACACGGCCAATGTGGCGGGCAAAAACAGCCAAACGGCTGTGTTCAGGCTGTCAAACGACAAAATACCAATCGACCAATATGCAGGCAGTTTGACGGTGTTGACCCAAGTGAACAAAATGGTCGATGTGCCAGCAAACACCGCCTTTGGCATTTGCAAGGGGACAGTGTAAATCTGGTATGGCGGGCCACCCGCATGGCTGACAAAGCTGGTGAACCCCGCCGCCGTGCCCCAAACCAACCCCGGCCCAACCCGCGCTGGCCGCGCCTCGGCTGTGGCCCCCCAGCCCAGCAACCGGCTTGCGGCAAAACTGCTGCCAAGCGCGCCAATCACCCCGCCCACCATCGCCTCGGATACCAAATTGGCGGTGGCCCAGCCAATCAAAATACCCACCGCCGTAGCCGGAAACATAATTTTCAGCACCCGCAGATCATAGGAGCGCCGATACGCCCAGACCCCAAACCAATCGGACACGATATAAATGGGCAACAACAGCCCGGCGGCCTGCAATGGCGGCATCACCAGCGACAGAATCGGCACCGACATCATCGCAACCACGGGCAAACCGCCTTTGGACAGGCCCACCGCAATCGACGCTGCCACCGCCGCTGTCCAAAACCAAATGCCGTCCATACCGCCCCCAACCCCTGCCTGCCGCCGCTTTAGCGCAAACACTTGGCCCGCAACAGGCCCCCCCTCCGTGCTGCCCCTCCGTGCTGCCCCGCCGTGCTGCAATGCAGCGCCCTTGCGCAATGTGTCCCAAGGGGCTAGGCATCACGCATCAAAAAACCCACCCGGAGATTGAAATCATGGCCAGACCCAAGATTGCACTGATCGGCGCGGGGCAGATTGGCGGAACGCTCGCCCATCTCGCCGCGATCAAGGAATTGGGCGATATCGTCCTGTTCGATATTGCCGAAGGCACCCCGCAGGGCAAAGCGCTGGACATTGCGCAATCCGGCCCATCCGAGGGCTTTGACGCCGTAATGCGCGGCGCCAATGATTACGCCGATATCGCGGGCGCCGATGTGTGCATCGTGACCGCAGGCGTTGCGCGCAAGCCGGGGATGAGCCGGGATGATTTGTTGGGCATCAACCTGAAAGTCATGAAATCGGTCGGCGAAGGCATTGCAAAACATGCTCCGAACGCCTTTGTGATCTGCATCACCAACCCGCTGGACGCGATGGTTTGGGCGTTGCAGCAGTTTTCCGGCCTGCCGCACCACAAGGTGGTCGGCATGGCGGGCGTTCTGGATTCGGCACGCTTCCGGCATTTCCTGTCGGTGGAATTCAACTGTTCCATGCGCGATGTGACCGCGTTTGTGTTGGGCGGCCATGGCGACACGATGGTGCCCTTGGCGCGTTACTCCACCGTTGGCGGCATCCCATTGCCCGACTTGGTGGCGATGGGCTGGACCAGTCAGGACAAACTGGACGCGATTATTCAGCGCACCCGTGACGGTGGCGCGGAAATCGTGGGTTTGCTGAAAACCGGGTCCGCATTCTACGCGCCCGCAACATCGGCAATCGAAATGGCCGAAGCGTATCTGAAAGATCAAAAGCGCATGTTGCCTTGTGCCGCCTATTGTAATGGCGAATTGGGCGTAAAGGGCATGTATGTTGGCGTACCCACGATCATCGGCGCGGGCGGCATTGAACGCATCGCGGATATCAAAATGACCGTGCCCGAACAGGCGATGTTTGATAAATCGGTCGCCGCGGTCCAAGGTTTGATGGCCGCGTGCAAAGAGATTGACGGCTCGCTGGTTTAATCCGGCCTGCGGTGTAAATTAGGGGCTGTCCTGTGGGGCGGCCCCTTTTTCATGGCGATTTCATCACAGGGTTCTCTGCCTGTTCTCTGCGGTGTCTGTGTCGTTTGGCCGCGCCTGTCGCGCCCGTCTACCCTTTGCGCGCAATTTGTGATCACACTTTTCAAACCTGTGATCACAAATGTCGAAATTATCAGGGAAAAACTGATTTTACACGAATTCCCTTTTGAAATGGCCTGTTCTTGTGGCATGAGGGGCCAAATTCCTTATCTGTGGGACTGCTCATGAACATTCACGAATATCAAGCCAAAGCCCTGCTGCGCAGCTATGGGGCGCCTGTCTCCGATGGTCGCGCCGTGACGAAGGCGGAAGACGCCAAAACCGCAGCGGGCGAAATGGATGGTCCTTTGTGGGTGGTCAAGGCGCAGATCCACGCAGGTGGCCGCGGCAAAGGCCATTTCAAGGAGGCTGAAGCCGGTGAAAAAGGCGGCGTGCGCCTTGCCAAATCGGTTGAAGAAGCGGCCGAGATGGCCAAGCAAATGCTGGGCCGCACTTTGGTGACGCACCAAACCGGGCCTGCGGGCAAGCAAGTGAACCGCATCTATATTGAAGATGGGTCGGATATTGCGCGCGAACTTTACCTCGCGCTGCTGGTTGATCGTCAATCCAGCCGGATTTCCTTTGTCGCTTCCACCGAAGGCGGGATGGATATTGAAGAAGTCGCAGCAAACCGCCCCGAAAAAATCGTGTCCTTCTCGGTTGATCCGGCGTCGGGGTTGTCCGATTTCCACGGTCGCCGTGTGGCGTTCTCGCTGGGTCTGACCGGCGGTCAGGTTAAGCAATGCGTGTCTTTGATCAAGGTGCTTTACAAAGCTTTTGTTGAAAAAGACATGGAGATGCTGGAAATCAACCCGCTGATCGTGACGCCCGATGGCAACTTGAAATGCCTTGATGCCAAGATGAGCTTTGATGGTAACGCCATGTACCGCCACCCCGATATCGCCACCCTGCGTGATGAGACGGAGGAGGACCCGAAGGAATTGGCAGCCTCCAAGTTCGATTTGAACTACATCGCGCTGGACGGTGAAATTGGCTGTATGGTCAATGGTGCGGGCCTTGCGATGGCGACGATGGATATCATCAAGCTGTATGGCGCGGAACCTGCAAACTTCCTCGACGTTGGTGGCGGTGCGACCAAGGAAAAAGTGACCGAAGCGTTCAAGATCATCACAAGCGATCCAAACGTAAAGGGCATTTTGGTCAACATCTTTGGTGGTATCATGCGCTGTGATGTGATTGCCGAAGGTGTTATTTCCGCCGTTAAGGAAGTGGGCCTGAAGGTGCCATTGGTCGTGCGTTTGGAAGGCACCAATGTTGAAGAGGGCAAAGCCATCATCAAGAATTCCGGCCTGAATGTGATCGCCGCTGAAAACCTGAAAGATGGTGCGGAAAAAATCGTGAAGGCTGTCAAAGGCTAAGGGATTATGCTGATACTTGGTCGGGGGCTGCATGGCCCCCGGCAAAAACCGCGAACGGCGTCACGCCAGTGGAGCAGTTCAACAGTGCTGAGAGGGTATATTATGAAAAAAATCGCAATCGGATCGTTGGTTTTGATGATGCTGGGCGCTTGTGGGGGCGGAACTGGCGCTACTGGCAGTGATGGCATTGAAGAAGTGGTGTGCAACCAGCAGTCCGAATGGGCGCGCAGTGGCAAAGTGGACGGGACAGATATTTATATCACCTGCCCAGGCCAAGCCCGCCCCGGTTATTGAACAAAACATGCCAATGCGCGGCCCGCTGTCGCATTGGCCTTTGCGGGTGCCGATTGACTGGCACCTGCGACCAAAATCAAACTTTCGTCTGGCCTGATGCTGGACTGACCCATCAAGGAGGCCCGGATGGCCGTACTCGTCAATAACAACACCCGTCTGATCTGTCAGGGTTTCACCGGCAGCCAAGGCACGTTCCATTCGGAACAAGCCATTGCCTATGGCACGAAAATGGTCGGCGGCGTGACCCCCGGCAAAGGCGGTTCCACCCATCTGGACCTGCCCGTGTTCAATTCGGTGCATGAAGCGCGTGCTGTGACGCAGGCCAATGCCACCGTCATTTATGTGCCGCCTCCGTTCGCTGCGGACAGTATTTTGGAAGCGATTGACGCCGAGATGGAGTTGATCGTTTGCATCACCGAAGGTATCCCGGTGCTGGACATGATGCGCGTCAAGCGCGCGCTGGAAGGCACCAAGTCCCGCCTGATCGGGCCAAACTGCCCTGGCGTGATCACGCCTGACGAATGCAAAATCGGCATTATGCCCGGCCACATTCACCGTCGCGGTTCGGTCGGTGTTGTGTCGCGGTCCGGCACCCTGACGTATGAGGCGGTCAAGCAGACCACCGATCTGGGTCTGGGCCAGTCCACCGCTGTGGGCATCGGCGGCGACCCGATCAAAGGGTCAGAACACATTGATATCCTTGAAATGTTCTTGGCCGACCCTGAAACACATTCGATCATCATGATCGGTGAAATCGGGGGTTCTGCCGAAGAAGAAGCCGCACAGTTTTTGGCGGATGAACGCAAAGCGGGTCGGTGGAAACCCACTGCAGGCTTTATCGCGGGTCGCACCGCACCCCCCGGCCGCCGCATGGGCCACGCAGGCGCGATTGTCGCGGGTGGCAAAGGCGACGCGGAAAGCAAAATCGAAGCGATGAAGCGCGCCGGTATTGTGGTTGCAGAAAGCCCAGCCCACTTGGGTGAGGCGGTAATGCAGGCGATCAAGGCGTAAACTTGTAGGGTGGGGTTCAACCCCACCTTGCCCAACGTGTGATTGCCGGGGTGAACCCCGGCCTACGGAGCGGATATTGGGACCAGTTCAGGCCATAAAAACTTGTTTTGCCAAGTCCTTCCAGTTCTCTGGCCGCGCTCGTCGCGCGGAATACTGGTGGTTTTTACCAACTGGTTTGAGCGTTCCCGTCTCGGCGCTATGGCTGCAAAACATGCTTTGGCCAGACCTGCATGGCTTGCTGCGAATTGCTGTTTTTCTTTTCGCTTTGCTGCCACTGATGGCAGTGACCAGCCGCCGTCTTGTCGATACTGGCGAAGCGGCAATCGGCTTTGAAATACCAGCCAAAGCGCTGATCCTTTTTCTTGTGACATGTTGGGGCCTTGGTGCGCTTTCGGATTGGTTTGATACGGCGCTCATAGCGGGGGCCGATGGTCCAAGTGGCTTTGGCATGATGCTCGTCTTTTTGCTTGGGGCAGTGTTTATTTTGCCCTTTGCTATTGTGCAATTATGTGTCGGCTTCGCGTCGGGTTCTGCCCTGTTTGGGCAGATGACCGCACCCTCCAACACGTCTTTCTGTCCTACAGAATTCAACCTTAGAGAGGTCCAAAAATGACCGAACATTCCACCAATTCCCAGTTTCACGCACAGTCGTTCTTGGATGGCGCAAATGCGGATTACATCGACCAAATGGGTGCGAACTACGCCGCAGACCCGTCATCGGTGGATGAAAGCTGGGCCGAGTTTTTCAAGGAACTCGCTGAACCTGACCGCGTGGCGCAGGCCGCTGCTGCTGGTCCGTCTTGGGCGCGCGCTGATTGGCCGCCAATGCCCGTCGATGATTTGACCGCCGCCTTGACCGGCGAATGGGCTGTGATGCCCGCTAAGGAAGGCCGCGCGGCGGGCGATAAAATTGTCGCCAAAGCAGCGGAGGCGGGGGTGTCCCTGACGGACGCACAAGTGCAGCGCGCCGTGCTGGACAGCATCCGCGCGTTGATGATCATTCGCGCCTACCGCATCCGGGGCCATTTGGCCGCCGATCTTGACCCGCTGAAAATGCAAGACGTCACCACCCATCCCGAGCTGGACCCAAAGGCCTACGGGTTCAACGATGCCGATATGGACCGCCCGATTTTCATCGACAACGTGTTGGGCCTGCAGATGGCGTCAATGCGCCAGATCATCGACATCGTGAAACGCACTTATTGCGGCACGTTTGCGTTGCAATACATGCATATTTCCGATGCCGAACAGGCCGCGTGGCTGAAGGAACGGATTGAAGGGTATGGCAAGGAAATCGCCTTTACCCGTGAGGGCCGCAAGGCCATTTTGAACAAGCTGGTCGAGGCGGAAGGGTTCGAAAAATTCCTGCACGTCAAATATATGGGCACCAAACGGTTTGGCCTTGATGGCGGCGAAAGCTTGATCCCCGCGATGGAACAGATCATCAAGCGCGGTGGCGCGCTGGGTGTGCGCGAAATCGTGATCGGCATGCCGCATAGGGGCCGTTTGTCGGTGTTGGCCAACGTGATGCAAAAACCCTACCGCGCCATTTTCAACGAATTCCAAGGCGGCAGTTCCAAGCCCGAGGATGTTGATGGCTCCGGCGATGTAAAATACCACCTTGGTGCCTCCAGCGACCGCGATTTTGATGGCAATGTCGTTCACCTGTCGCTGACCGCCAACCCCAGCCATTTGGAAGCGGTTGACCCAGTGGTTTTGGGCAAAGTGCGCGCCAAACAAGACCAGATGAACGACACCGACCGCGAAAAGGTGCTGCCAATTTTGCTGCACGGCGATGCGGCCTTTGCGGGCCAAGGCGTTGTGGCGGAATGTTTCGGGTTGTCTGGCCTGCGCGGGCACCGCACCGGCGGCACGCTGCACATCGTGGTGAACAACCAAATCGGCTTTACCACAGCACCCGCGTTCAGCCGGTCTTCGCCCTATCCCACCGACATCGCGTTGATGGTCGAAGCGCCGATTTTCCATGTGAACGGCGACGACCCCGAGGCGGTGGTGCATGCCGCCCGCGTGGCGATCGAATTCCGTCAAAAGTTCCACAAAGACGTTGTTTTGGACATTTTCTGCTATCGCCGCTTTGGGCATAATGAGGGGGATGAACCCATGTTCACCAACCCGTCGATGTACACCCAGATCAAAAAACACAAAACCACCCTGTCGCTTTATACCGAACGTCTGGTCAAGGATGGCCTGATCCCGGAAGGCGAGATTGAGGATATGAAGGCCACGTTTCAGGCGCATCTGAACGCGGAGTTTGACGCGGGCAAAGATTACAAACCCAACAAGGCCGATTGGCTGGATGGGCGTTGGAAAAACATGTCACGCGAAGGCACGGAATATGAGGCGGGCAAAACCGCGATCAGTGCGGAGGCGATGGTTGAAATTGGCGCGGGCCTGACGCGCGTGCCCGATGGGTTTGATTTGCACAAAACCGTTGGCCGCCAGCTGGACGCCAAAACCAAGATGTTTGCCGAAGGCAAAGGGTTCGATTGGGCCACCGCCGAAGCGCTCGCCTTTGGGTCTTTGGTGACCGAAGGGTTCCCCGTGCGCCTGTCGGGCCAGGATGTGACCCGCGGTACCTTCAGCCAGCGCCATTCCGCCTTTGTGAACCAAGCGACCGAGGAACGGCATTACCCGCTGAACCACATCAAACCGGGCCAAGCACGGTATGAAGTGATCGACAGCATGCTGTCGGAATACGCGGTTTTGGGCTTTGAATACGGCTATTCGCTGTCCGAACCCAACACGCTGACCCTTTGGGAAGCGCAGTTTGGCGATTTTGCCAACGGCGCGCAGATCATGTTCGATCAGTTCGTGTCGTCGGGGGAGTCGAAGTGGTTGCGCATGTCGGGCCTCGTTTGCCTGCTGCCGCATGGGTACGAAGGGCAGGGGCCGGAACATTCGTCGGCCCGGCCAGAACGGTTCTTGCAGCAGTCCGCGAATGACAACTGGATTGTGGCGAACTGTTCCACCCCCGCCAATTATTTCCATATTCTGCGCCGCCAAATTCACCGCGATTTCCGCAAGCCGTTGATTTTGATGACACCGAAATCGCTGCTGCGCCACCCGATGTGTATTTCTGAGGCGGATGATTTCACCACGGGCTCCAGTTTCCACCGCGTGTTGTGGGATGACGCGCAAAAGGGCCATTCGGACCTGACGCTGAAATCCGATGATGAAATCAAGCGCGTAGTGACCTGCTCCGGCAAGGTTTATTTCGATTTGCTGGCGGCCCGCGATGCCCAGGGTCTCGACGATGTGTACCTGCTGCGCTTGGAACAGTTTTATCCGTTCCCGGCCATGTCGATGGTCCAAGAACTCAGCCGCTTCAAGGATGCCGAGGTGGTTTGGTGCCAAGAGGAGCCGAAAAACCAAGGCTATTGGGGCTTTGTAGAGCCGAACCTTGAATGGGTTTTGGGCAAAATCAATGCCAAATCTGCCCGTGCCCGCTATGCCGGCCGCGCCGCCTCTGCATCACCCGCAACGGGGCAGGCCAGCCGCCACAAAACCGAACAAGAGGCGCTGATCGTTGACGCGCTGACAGGGGGCTAGGGCGCATGGCAACCGAAGTAAGGGTTCCTACCCTTGGCGAAAGCGTGACCGAAGCGACCGTGGCGACCTGGTATAAAAAGCTGGGCGATGCGGTCGCGGTGGACGAAATGCTGTGCGAATTGGAAACCGACAAAGTCACGGTTGAGGTACCAAGCCCGGTGGCCGGAACCCTGACCGAAATCGTCGCGGCCGAAGGGCAGACCGTTGGCGTCGACGCCTTGCTGGCGCAAATTGGCGCGGCATCAGCAACATCTGCGGCGACCGCCAAAATATCAAATGACAAATCCGCAAAGGCCGAGGCCAGCGTGAAAGAGGGTAAAATGACCGACGTAAATGTACCAACGCTTGGCGAATCCGTGTCCGAGGCGACCGTCTCTACCTGGTTCAAAAAGGTGGGCGACATGGTCGCGCAAGACGAAATGCTGTGCGAGTTGGAAACCGATAAAGTGTCGGTGGAGGTGCCAAGCCCCGTCGCAGGTGTGTTGACCGAGATTATCGCGGCCGAAGGCGAAACCGTGTCCGCCAACGCCAAGCTGGCCGTGATTTCCGAAGGGGCGACCGCCCCCGCCGCCAAAGTGGAAAAGGTCGAGGCCGCCCCCGCCAAATCCGGCAAAGATGTGGAGGATGCCCCATCCGCCAAAAAGGCCATGGCCGAGGCAGGCATCACCCGCGATCAGGTCCAAGGGTCGGGCCGCGATGGCCGCGTGATGAAAGAAGACGTGGCAAAAGCCTCCTCTGCCCCCGCCGCAGCCCCCGCGCCAGTATCGGTGCCCCGCGCGCCTGTGCCCGCCGATGACGCGAGCCGCGAAGAGCGGGTGAAGATGACCAAGCTGCGCCAAACCATCGCGCGCCGCCTGAAGGAAAGCCAGAACACCGCCGCCATGCTGACCACCTATAACGAGGTGGATATGTCCGGCATCATGGAATTGCGCAACGAATACAAAGACATGTTTGAGAAAAAGCATAAGGTCAAACTCGGCTTTATGTCCTTTTTCGTCAAGGCTTGCACCCACGCGTTGAAAGAGGTGCCAGAGGTGAACGCCGAAATCGACGGCACCGATGTGGTCTATAAAAACTACGTCCATATGGGGGTTGCCGTGGGCACGCCGTCCGGTCTTGTGGTGCCTGTGGTGCGTGACGCCGACCAAATGGGCTTTGCCGCGATTGAGAAAAAGATCACCGAACTGGGCCTGCGCGCGCGCGATGGCAAACTGTCGATGGCCGAAATGCAAGGCGGCAGCTTTACCATTTCCAACGGCGGTGTTTACGGCTCGCTCATGTCCTCGCCCATCCTGAACCCGCCGCAATCGGGGATTTTGGGGATGCATAAAATCCAAGACCGCCCGGTGGTGGTAAAGGGGCAAATCGTCATCCGCCCGATGATGTATCTGGCCTTGTCCTATGACCACCGCGTTGTGGATGGCAAAGGGGCTGTGACCTTCCTTGTGCGCGTGAAAGAGGCGCTGGAAGATCCACGGCGGTTGCTGATGGATTTGTAAGGGGCGGTGGGTTTCACCCACCCTACGCCGCGACGATGATGTGGCGTAGGGTGGGGTTTTACCCCACCATTAGGGAGACCGAAATATGGATCTTATCCAAGGATTGGCAGCGGCGTCAGCCGCTATAGGGATTGCAAAAGACCTTCGTGAAATCGATCGTGGTGTCGACGAGGCGAGCTATAAACTTAAAATAGCTGAACTGATAAGCGCTTTGGCTGACACGAAAATCGCCCTTGCCGACGCAAAAGAAAAAATCACGTCTCTCGAGGCAGAGTTAGACCGAACGACAAAAGGCGATTTGTGCCCCAAGTGTCGGATTGGGCGGCTTTCGTTGGCGTCATCATCCCGAATGAGTATGGGTGGTCTTGGAAACTATGGTGTTGAAGAATGGAAGTTCACCTGCGGGAATTCAGAATGCGATTTCGAAACGAAAAAAGTAAATGATCCGCAAGGACTTGTCCCAAAGTTTATAGCAAAACGATGACCCCAGAACTCACAACCCTCGCCCTCGCGGCCCTCCTCCAAGCCGTCCAATTCGCCCTCTTCGCCATTCCGGCGAATATGGAACTCGGCACCGGCTACACCTCATCGGCCCGCGACCGCCCGCCAAGCCGCCAAATCAGTGACCGCACGGGTCGGTTGCAACGCGCGATGAACAACCATTTTGAAGGGCTAATCCTTTTCACCATCGCCGTTCTGGTTGTAACACTTGGCAACCAATCCACCCCCCTCACCCAAACCTGCGCTTGGGTCTACCTCGCCGCCCGCGTCCTCTATATCCCCGCCTACTTCTACGGCTGGCGGCCGGGCCGTTCCATCATCTGGGCCACAGGCTTTTTCGCCACCTTCACGATGATTATCGCCACCTTGGTATAAATCATCCGCTCAAACATATCCTCGGGGGGCGCTTGCACCACCCCCCGCTCCGCACCTAAGAAAAGGACACTCCCCATGGCAAGTTTTGACGTCATCATCATCGGCGGTGGCCCCGGCGGCTACGTTTGCGCCATTCGCTGCGCGCAACTCGGCCTGAAAGTGGGCGTTGTTGAGGGGCGCGATACCCTTGGCGGCACCTGCCTGAACGTCGGCTGCATCCCGTCCAAGGCGCTGCTGCACGCCACCCACAGCCTGCATGAGGCAGAGCATAACTTCGCCAAAATGGGCCTGAAAGGCAAATCCCCTTCGGTCGATTGGGACCAGATGAAGGCCTATAAACAAGAAACCATCGACGGCAACACCAAAGGCATTGAGTTTTTGTTTAAGAAAAACAAGGTCACTTGGCTAAAAGGCTGGGGCACCATTCCCGCCGCAGGTCAGGTCAAAGTGGGTGATGAGGTGCATGAGGCGAAAAGCATTGTCATCGCCACCGGGTCCGAACCCGCAAGCTTGGCCGGTGTGGAGGTCGATGAGAAAACGATTGTCACCTCCACCGGCGCTTTGGTGCTGAACAAAATTCCAAAGTCGATGGTGGTGATCGGCGCGGGCGTGATCGGGCTGGAAATGGGCTCGGTCTATGCGCGCTTGGGCACTGAGGTGACGGTGGTCGAATATTTGGACGCAATTACGCCGGGTATGGACGCCGAAGTGGCCAAAGCGTTCCAGAAAATTTTGACCAAACAAGGGATTAAGTTCATTCTTGGCGCTGCCGTTCAAGGGGCAACCGCCAAAGGCGGCAAGGCCAAAGTCACCTATAAGCTGCGCAAGGATGACAGCGAGGTGACACTCGACACCGATTGCGTGCTGGTTGCCACGGGCCGCAAACCCTATGTCGACGGGCTGGGGTTGGAGGCGTTGGGCGTTGAAATGGAAAAGCGCGGCCAAGTCAAAACCCACCATTTCGCCACGAATATCAAAGGCGTCTATGCCCTTGGTGATGCGATTGTCGGCCCGATGCTGGCCCATAAGGCCGAGGATGAAGGCATGGCGCTGGCCGAAATTCTGGCGGGCAAATCCGGCCATGTGAACTATGATGTCATCCCCGGCGTGATCTATACCACCCCCGAAGTGGCATCGGTTGGCCAGACCGAGGAGCAGCTGAAAGAGGCCGGGCGCGCCTATAAGGTTGGCAAATTCTCCTTCATGGGCAACGCGCGGGCCAAGGCGATTTTCCAGGCCGATGGTTTTGTGAAGATTTTGGCGGACAAGGATACCGACCGCATTTTGGGCGCGCATATCATCGGCCCTATGGCGGGCGATTTGATTCATGAGGTGTGCGTGGCGATGGAGTTTGGCGCATCGGCCCAAGATCTAGCACTTACCTGCCACGCCCACCCCACCTATTCCGAGGCGGTGCGCGAGGCGGCCCTTGCTTGCGGCGATGGGGCCATTCACGCGTAAACCTTGCGAAAAGGGGGCGTTAACCGCCCCCTTTTGTCATTCCGCCGCCACAGGCGTTTGATCGACCAGATGGACAATATCCATCATAATCCGGTTCAGCTCAAAATCTTTGGGGGTGTAAACGGCGGCCACACCCAGCGTGCGCAGCCGGACTGCGTCCTCCTCTGGAATAATCCCGCCAACGATCAGCGGCACCTCTGCCAACCCGCGCGCGCGCATAATGTCCAGCGTTTCTGTGATCAGCGGCAGGTGCGAGCCTGACAGGATGGACAGGCCAATCACATGCGCCTGCTCGTCGATCGCGGCCTGCACAATTTCGGCGGGCGTCAACCGGATCCCTTCATAATGGATTTGCATCCCGCAGTCACGGGCGCGGGCGGTGATTTGTTCTGCACCATTGGAATGACCATCAAGGCCCGGTTTGCCCATCAAAAACGTCAAGGGCCGCCCCAGTTTGGCGGCAACGGCCTGCACCGCTTCACGGATCGGCTCCAGCCCTTCGGTGCGGTTGGATGGGTTGCGCGAGACGCCTGTGGGCGCGCGGTATTCGCCAAAGGCCGCGCGGATGGTGGCCCCCCATTCGCCCGTTGTCACGCCCGCTTTGGCGCAGGCAATCGACGGGCCCATGATATTGGTTCCGTCCTGCGCGGCACTGCGCAGCGCGGCAAGCGCGGCCTCGACGGCCGCCGAGCTGCGGGCGGTTTTCCAATCGGTCAGGCGTGCGATTTGGTCTGCCTCCGCTTCGGGGTCGGCCACCATAATCGACCCATCGCCTGCGGTCAGCGGGCTGGGCGTGGTTTGCGTCCAACGGTTTACGCCGACCACGGTCGTTTCCCCCGTTTCAATCTTGCCAATGCGTTCGGCATTCGCCTCGACCAGACGGCCTTTCATATAGGCGATTGCGGCCACAGCGCCGCCCATCGCGTCGATTTGCGCCAACTCCTCGCGCGCGCCTACCTTCAACGCCTCCACCTTGCGGTCCACCGCCGGGTTGCCATCAAACAGGTCGTCATATTCCAGCAAATCGGATTCGTAGGCGAGGATTTGCTGCATGCGCAGCGACCATTGCTGGTCCCACGGGCGCGGTAGGCCCAACGCCTCGTTCCAGGCGGGCAATTGCACCGCCCGCGCCCGGGCCTTTTTGGACAATGTCACGGCCAAGGATTCGATTAAAATGCGGTAGACGTTGTTTTCGGGTTGTTGTTCGGTCAACCCCAGCGAATTCACCTGCACCCCATAGCGAAAGCGGCGGTATTTGGCGTCTTGCACGCCGTAGCGGTCCAAACAAATCTCATCCCACAGGTCCACAAACGCGCGCATTTTGCACATCTCGGTCACAAACCGGATGCCTGCGTTCACGAAAAACGAAATCCGCCCCACCATATTGGGGAAATCATCGGCGGAAACCTTTGCTTTCAAATCATCCAGCACGGCGCAGGCGGTGGCCAGCGCAAAGGCCAGCTCTTGTTCCGGGGTCGCCCCCGCCTCTTGCAAATGATAGGAACAGACGTTCATCGGGTTCCATTTGGGCAGGTGTTTTTGCGTATAGGCCGCGACATCGGTGATCATGCGCAGGCTGGGTGCGGGCGGGCAAATATAGGTGCCGCGCGACAGGTATTCTTTGATAATGTCATTTTGCACGGTGCCGTTCAGGTCCGCGATGTCCGCGCCTTGCTCCTCGGCCACCGCGATATACAGCGCCAGCAACCACGGCGCGGTGGCATTGATGGTCATCGACGTGTTCATCTGGTCCAGCGGAATATCCGCAAACAGCGACCGCATATCGCCCAAATGTGCCACGGGCACCCCCACCTTGCCCACCTCGCCCCGCGCCAATTCATGGTCTGAATCGTAACCGGTCTGGGTCGGCAGATCAAAGGCCACCGACAATCCGGTTTGTCCCTTGGCCAGATTGCCCCGGTACAGCGTGTTGGACGCGGTGGCGGTGGAATGGCCAGCATAGGTGCGAAACAGCCAAGGCTTATCTTTGGGGGGCATGGCATCTCCGTGCATCTGTGCGCAATTTTATTTCTTTATTTGATTGATAATAGACATTTTATGCCCGTGTCAATTCGCTGCGTTGCAGCAGGCGCAAAATCCTGTCGCGCGGCGTGAACGTGCCGCAGTAGACGCGAAATGCTGCTATGCAGCAGAAACAAAGTTACAAAAACGTACACGTAATCCTTGTAATGTTGCGCAAATCGCCTTACCTCTTGCGTAAAGCCGCATTGATTCTGCGATGCGGCGTGATCACACTGAACAGGAGGCCGGCATGGCACTGGATACGCAACCAAACATTGTTGCCTATGATGCACCTGAAAAAGACCTTTATGACATTGGGGAAATGCCGCCCTTGGGCCATGTCCCCAGCCAGATGTATGCGTGGGTCATTCGTGCCGCGCGCCACGGCGAACCAGATACCGCAATGCAGGTGGAGGTGGTGGACACCCCAAAGCTTGACAGCAACGAAGTGCTGGTGATGGTGATGGCGGCGGGTGTCAATTACAACGGCGTTTGGGCCTGTCTGGGGCAGCCGATGTCGGTGTTTGATGTGCATAAGGCCGATTATGCGGTGCTGGGGTCCGATGCGGCGGGCATCGTTTGGGCCGTGGGCGACAAGGTGAAACGCTGGAAAGTTGGCGATGAGGTGGTGATCCACTGCAACCAAGACGATGGCGACGATGAGGAATGTAACGGCGGCGACCCGATGTTTTCCACCAGTCAGCGGATTTGGGGCTATGAAACCGCCGATGGATCCTTTGCGCAGTTCACCCGCGTGCAGGCGCAACAGCTTATGGCGCGGCCAAAGCACCTGACATGGGAGGAATCGGCCTGTTACACCCTGACGCTTGCGACCGCCTACCGGATGCTGTTCGGCCATGAACCGCATGACCTGAAACCGGGGCAAAACGTGCTGGTGTGGGGCGCATCGGGTGGCCTTGGTTCCTATGCGATCCAGTTGATCAACACGGCAGGCGCTAACGCGATCGGCGTGATATCGGACGAGGACAAGCGCGCCTTTGTCATGGGCCTTGGCGCGAAAGGTGTGATCAACCGCAAAGATTTCAAATGCTGGGGGCAATTGCCCACCGTGAACACGCCAGAATATAAGGAGTGGTTCGTTGAGGCGCGCAAGTTTGGCAAGGCTATTTGGGACATCACCGGCAAAGGCAACAACGTCGATATGGTGTTTGAACATCCGGGCGAGGCGACGTTTCCGGTGTCGACGCTGGTGTGCAAAAAAGGTGGCATGGTGGTGATTTGCGCCGGAACCACGGGGTTTAACTGCACCTTTGACGTGCGGTATTTGTGGATGCACCAAAAGCGCGTGCAAGGCAGCCATTTTGCGCATCTAAAACAGGCGTCATCGGCCAACAACCTGATGCTGGAACGCCGCTTGGACCCCTGCATGTCCGAAGTGTTCCCATGGGCCGATATTCCCGCTGCCCATATGAAAATGCGCCGCAATGAACACAAGCCCGGCAATATGGCCGTGTTGGTCCAAGCGCCGCGCACCGGCCTGCGCACGTTTGAGGATGCGCTGGAAACCAGCAAGAACCGTTAATTGGTTAACCCTCCGGTTTTGTTAACCTTTTGT
Source organism: Pseudorhodobacter antarcticus (assembly GCF_900110135.1). Taxonomy (GTDB): domain Bacteria; phylum Pseudomonadota; class Alphaproteobacteria; order Rhodobacterales; family Rhodobacteraceae; genus Pseudorhodobacter; species Pseudorhodobacter antarcticus. Next base: position 31,768 of record NZ_FOCO01000025.1, read on the forward strand.
TAACCATGATAGCCGCCATTTCCCAATCGGAATGGCGGCTTTTTGCTTGCGCAACACTATTTGGATTGTGGTTACTGTTTGTTGACAGATCGCGGGTTAGGCTGTGAGGCACCGCATGATTTTGGGTGTTGGTTTCAACGATTAAAATTGGGGGCGCAATGCGCCATGACTGGATCTTTGACGTGTTGGCCGATCTGCGGGTCTATGCGGACGAAAACAACCTTCCCGCCTTGGCGGCGCAGGTGACTACCGCCCTGCAAGTGGCGCGGCTGGAGGCGGGGGCAGCCGCCACCCAATCGCCCCCACCCTTGGATGCGGTGGCCGATGCCATCGCTGAAAAGCGCAGGCGGGCGCATTAACGGGGGCGGGTGGTTTTTGCGGTGAAACTGGGGCTTGCTCGCTGGTCTTGGCGCGGCGGCACCGTTATGGTCGCTAAATGGCAAACACCGAACACACATTCTCCGACGATCAGGCCGAGGCTTGGGACAGGCTTTCCGATCAACTTCGGGGCATGGGGATTAATTTGGATAACGCCACCCTGACGCCCGCGATGGAAGGCAAATCCAGCGTGTTGGCGATTGTGGGCAAGGCCGGGTCTGGCAAAACCATGCTGTTGGCCAGCCTGTATAAAGCGATGGTCGCAGCGGGTGTCGATGTGGTGTCTGGCGATTATGAAGGCAAAAAACGCAAAGATCGCCGGACGTTGGCGATTTTGGCCCCGACAAATAAGGCGGCATCGGTGCTGCGGTTGCGCGGCGTGCCCGCGACCACCATCCACCGTATTTTGTATACGCCGCTGTATGACCCACAATATGAACAGATCGCGGAATGGTTGGCGGGCAACGGCCCCCGCCCGCAGGTGGAGGGGTTGAGCGAATTGGCGCTGGACCGCGCGCGCGCGTTTTATGATACCGTGGCGTCCATCCCCGGTGCCTTGGCTGCGGCGGGCCTGCGCGGATCCGATTTCATCAAAGGCTGGAAACGCCGGGAGGAGCCACTGGATGTTGGGTTTGTCGACGAATCCTCGATGCTTGATCAGCGCCAGTTTGATGATCTGCGCGAGATTTTTCCAACTTTGGTGCTGTTTGGCGACCCTGCACAGCTGGCACCCGTGGGCAGTTCGGGCGAGATGGTGTTCAACACGCTTGGCTCCACCCGCAGGCTGGAATTGTCACGCATCCACCGCCAAGCTGAAGGCAATCCGATTTTGGACCTGGCCCATGCGCTGGCCGACCCCAGCCTGACGTTTGAACGGTTTGAACGCATGGTGGAGGAGGCTGCGGCGCGCGACCCCCGCGTGGAAATGGCGCAGCGGGTCGACAGTGATTTGATGGCGCGGTCGCCCGTTCTGGTCTGGCGCAACGCGACCCGGATAAGGTTGATCACCGCCTTTCGCGCCGCCCACGGTGCCCCTGAATTTGAACTGATCCCAGGGGAGCCGTTGATTTGTGATGGCATCGAATTGCCCGTAAAACACCGCAAAAAACGGATTGACCTAGAGGCGCGGGGCCTGATCAAAGGCGCGCAAGTGATCTATATGGGACCGGGCAACCGCGACGGGTTTGCCCGCCTGCATGTGGTGGGCGCCGAGGAGCCGCAAGTGTCTGCGGCCAGCATCATCAAAATTGAAAAACCGGATGAGGATGAACCGTTCATCCCGTCTGCCGCGAAAATGGGGGCCGCGTTTTTGCACGGGGCCGCCGTGACCATTCACAAGGCGCAAGGCAGCCAATGGGACACGGTGCAGGTGTTTGCGCCCGACCTGTGGGCGGCCGCCCAAGCGGGGCGCAGCGAGGCGGGGATACCGCTGTGGAAACGCCTTGCCTATGTCGCGATCACCCGCGCCCAAGACCGCCTGCTGTGGGTGGTGCGCAACCGCCTTGCGCGCCCGATCACGGTGCTGGGCGTGTCAGATTTGGTCGCCAAACCCGCGCCGCTTGCGTTAGAGGTGGAGGAATAGGGCTTTCGTCCCGCCCCGCCGCCGCCTATGACTTTGCCAAATCAGGAGAGTGTCATGACCGCCGTTTTCGTCCAATTCCGCTGCACCCCCGGCAAAACCTATGAGGTGGCCGATGCGATTTATGACCGGGAGGTGGTGTCCGAACTGTTTTCCACCAGCGGGGAATATGACCTGATTGCAAAGGTTTATATCCCCGAAGGGCAGGACGTAGGGCATTACCTGTCGTCGTCACTGTTCGACATTCCGGGCATTGTGCGGACCTTGACGACGATGACGTTCAAAGCGTTTTAGGCCTGTTTTGGGGCAAGCGCCGGGGGGCTGCGCTGCCCCCCCGGACCCCCCGCAGGTATTTTTGCCAAGACGAATGAGAGGGTTAGAGCCACGCGCCGCGTTGGGTTCCGACGGCTTGGGCGACCGTGGTGTAGCCGTCACGTTCCAACAATGAGTCCAGCCCTGCTGCGATATCGCCTGCAAGGCTGATGCCATGGTAGACCATTGCGGTGTAAAGCTGCACTGCCGATGCGCCGGCGCGAATTTTGGCATAGGCTTGATCGGCTGTGCTGATACCGCCCACGCCGACGAGGGGGATTTTGCCATCTGTCAATTGCGACAGTTGTGCCAGAATGCGGGTGGATTTTTCGAACAGCGGCGCGCCAGACAGCCCGCCCGCCTGATTTGCGTGGCGGCTTTTCAGCCCATCGCGCGCCAAGGTGGTGTTGGTGGCGATGATACCGGAAACGCCGGTGGCGAGGGCGACTTCGGCGATTTGGGCCAGCTCTTCGTCGGTCAGATCTGGGGCGATTTTTAGAAAGATCGGGATGGCGGAGGCGAGTTCGTCGCGCACCTCCATCACGCCGGTCAAAAGGCCGGTCAGGGCGGCGGCCCCTTGCAGGTCGCGCAGTTTTTCAGTGTTGGGCGAGGAGACGTTGACGGTGGCAAAATCCACATGATCGCCGCAATGGGCCAGCACATGCACAAAATCTGCCGCGCGGTCGGTCGAGGTTTTGTTGGCCCCCAGGTTCAGCCCCACGGGCACGCCGTTTGGGCGTTTGGCGAGGCGGGTTGCAATCGCCTCCATCCCTTGGTTGTTAAAGCCAAAGCGGTTGATGGCGGCGCGGTCTTTGGTCAAGCGAAACAAGCGCGGTTTGGGGTTGCCGGGTTGGGGCAGGGGGGTTGCCGCCCCCACCTCGAGCCAGCCAAAGCCGGATTGCATGAGAGCAGGCAGACATTCGGCGTTTTTATCATATCCGGCGGCGAGGCCCACGGGGTTGGGCAGCGCCATGCCGGCCAATGTGGTGACAAGGCGCGGGGTGGCAAAAGGGCCGGGTGTGGGGGCCAGCCCCAAGCGCAGCGCCAGCACCGACAGCCCATGTGCGCGTTCCGGATCGATTTGATGCAGCGCCCGCAAGGCCAGACGTTCGGTGACTGTCATGCTTTTAGTCCCGCGAACATATGGCCTTCCGGGAAGATATGGCCCGTGGCGCCCAAAGGCAGCGCCTTGTCCCAAGCCACATCCGACATGCGCAGCATGCGGTAAAGATGGGGGAACAGGGCGCCATCGCGCGACGCCTCCCACCGCAGATCGCTGCCCAAGTGATCCGCCTCTACCGCGACCAAAACCAGATCGGATTGGTCCGCGAAATAGAGGGCAGCCGTTTTTGCCACCTGTGCGGCGGTGGAAAAATGGACATACCCATCGGCCACATCAATCGGTGCGCCCGTGGTTTGGCCTGCCTGTTGCAGCTGGTTCCATTCGGAACGGCGAAAGATTTTGAATATCAACATGGGCTTGTTCATGCACCGAGGGGGGATTTGCGTCAATGGCCCCCGTGCGGTTGGACTGCTGTGCGGTTGGACTGCTGCGCGGTTGGACTGCTGTGCGGTTGGACTGCTGCGCGTTTGGAATGCTGTGCGGTTGGCCCCCCCCTTTCGTTTCACGCCCCGTGCGCCCCCCTCCGTGCCATTCGCGTATCATGCTTTGACAGACGCGCGCTGCGGCGCAATGATAGGGCCTTATCCAACAGGAGTATTGATGATGAACAGATTGGCCACAGGTTTTTCCGCAGCCTTGCTAGGCGCGACCGCCTTGGTGTTGCCCTTGGCGGCGGCGCAGGCAGATACCATCAAACTAACGTTTCTGGGGGTGGGCGACATCTATAATTTCGCGGATGAGGATGGTCGTGGCGGTTTTGCCCGCCTGAACGCAGTGGCAAAGGCCGAACGCGCCGCCAACCCCAATACGATCTATGTGTTTGATGGCGATATGTTGTCGCCGTCGATCCTATCGGGGTTTGACAAGGGGCAAAACACGATTGACCTGACCAATCTGGAACCGTTTGATTTGGCGGTGCCCGGCAACCATGAATTCGATTTTGGGCCGGAAAATTTCCTCGAAAAAGTTGCGGCGTCGAAATATCCTTGGGCCGCGATCAACATCACGCAGGCCGATGGGTCGCCGCTGCCGGGCGTGGGTGGTGTGATGATGAAAGAGGTGGCGGGGCTGAAAATCGCGCTTATTCCCGTGGCGCAAGACACGTCGCCCACCGTGGCCAACACTGGCGACCTGATCTTTGGGCCGACGGTTGAGATGGGGATTGCTGCCGCCAAACAAGCGCGCGACGATGGCGCCGATCTGGTCGTGGGTGTGGTGCAAACCGACAAGCGCAATGATGAGGCGCTGATTGCGTCCAAAGCGTTTGACGTGGTGCTGTCGGGCGATGATCACAGCTATGGTACGTCTTATGATGGGATCACGGCCTATGTCGAAACGTCGATTGACGGGAAATTCCTGTCGCCGCTGGATTTGATGGTGGATGTGACCGAGGCGGATGGCAAACGCACGGTGAAATGGACGCCGATGTTTCGCTTTATCGACACCGCCAGCGTGACGCCCGACCCCGAATCCCAAGCGATGGTGGACGCGCTGCAAACTCAGTTGGATGTGAGCTTGAATGTCGAAATTGGGGCCACAACGGGTATGCTTGATTCGCGCCGCAACGTGATCCGGGCAGAGGAATCGGCCATGGGCAACTTGATCGCCGATGCCATTCGCGATGCGACGGGGGCCGATATTGGGCTAGCCAATGGCGGCGGTATTCGCGGCGACACCACCTATGACGCGGGGCGGATGCTGACGCGCCGCGATGTGTTGACCGAACTGCCCTTTGGCAACGCGACCGTTTTGACCGAATTGCCGGGCAGCCAAGTGTTGGCCGCATTGGAAAATGGCGTGTCGCAGGTCGAAAAAGGTGCGGGTCGATTCTTGCAACTTTCGGGGGCCACCATTGTGTATGACCCAACCGCCCCCGCTGGTGCGCGGATTGTGGAGGCAACGGTGGGCGGTGCGCCGCTGGACGCCGATACGCTGTACAAGGTTGCCGCGAACGACTTTATCCTTGGGGGCGGCGATGGATTTGGCGCGCTTGGGGGTGGCAACGTGTTGATAAACGGAGGCAACGGCAACTTGATGGCGAATGATGTGATGGATTACATCGTCAAAATGGGTGGCGTGACCAGCGTGGTTGAGGGGCGAGTCAAAAAGGTCGGCGAATGACGCTGTAACGGTTTGACCGGGGGCAAAGGCCGCGCAAATGGGTGCGGCCTTTGCTTTTTGGCGCAGGGTTTTAGGTATTTAAGCCAAGATGAAGGGAAAGGGGGGCAGATGTGCGGGCGGTTTTTGATGACGCAGCCAAATGATGCGCTGGCCCGGATGTTTGACGCGGTTCCTGACAATGATTTGCCTATGGGGCCGCGGAACAACATTTGCCCGACGCAAAGCGTGGCCGTGGTGACCGCAGGGCGGCGGTTGCAGGCGATGCGCTGGGGGTTCATCCCAAGCTGGTATGCGGCCCCCGCGCAAGGGCCGCTGATCATCAACGCGCGGGCTGATACAATTGCGACCAAGCCTGCGTTTCGGGATGCAGTGCGCGCCCGGCGCTGCATTATTCCGGCGGTTGGGTTTTACGAATGGTCGGCAGGGGACGGCGGCGCGCGTTTGCCGTGGTTGATCACCCGCAGCGATGGGGCGCTGATGGCCTTTGCGGGAATTTGGCAAGCGTGGCAGGGGGCGGCGACCTGTGCGATGGTCACGGTGGACGCGGGGCCGGGGCTGGCCGCAATCCATCACCGCGAACCTGTTATTCTGGACCCCGCCGATTGGGCGCTGTGGTTGGGCGAGGCGGGGCATGGGGCTGCCCCTTTGATGGTGGCGCAGGGCTTGGGCGTGTTGCAATCACACCGCGTGTCGCCCGCCGTCAATTCCAACCGGGCAGAGGGGGCCGCGTTGATCGAACCGTTCGAGGGGTGAATTTGCCGCCCACGGCGCTTGCACTGGGGGGGCTGTGCGATTATAGGTTCAGAGACGCGGGCGTTGTGTAATGGTAAGACCTCTGCCTTCCACGCAGAAGACGCGGGTTCGATTCCCGCCGCCCGCTCCACCTTCACAGTCAATTTTGCACGGTTTGGTCCATCCAAAAGGGTTCAAACACGTTGCCGTCCGGGTCTTGGAACGTGCGCCCATACATAAAGCCGTGATCGGTGGCGGGTTTGGGTTCGGTGCCACCTGCGGCAAGCGCGGCATCGACCATCGCATCCACCGCCGCGCGGTTGTCACGGTTCAGCGCGATCATAACGGAGGTGGTTTTGTGCGGGTCCGCGCGGGGCAGAGTGGCAAAGCTGTCGAATTTTGTGTGCGAAAGGACCATCAGGTTGATGTTGTCCGCGATCACCACACAACAGGCCGTTTCATCGGCAAAGTTCAAATTCAGCGTGAATCCAATGGCTTGGAAAAACGACTTTGATCGATCCAGATCAGACACGGGGATATTGATGAAAACCATTTGGGTCATTCGGCGCGTCCTTTGTAAAACCACAGGATGCGCCGAATGGTGTTTGCGTCAACCGATATGTTCGGCGCGGGGCATGCCCAAGACGTGATAGCCGCCATCCACGCGCACAATTTCGCCCGTGGTGTGCATCCCGTAATCGGAGGCCAAAAATACCGCCGTGCCGCCAACTGATTCCAGACTGGCATTGGTTTGCAGCGGCGCGTTCGCCTCCGTGTGGCGATAGGTTGCGCGTGCGCCGCCAATCGCCGCCCCGGCAAGGGTTTTCATCGGGCCCGGTGAAATTGCGTTCACCCGAATTTTTTGCGGCCCCAAATCGGCCGCGAGATAGCGCACAGCCGATTCCAGCGCCGCCTTGGCCACGCCCATCACGTTGTAATTGGGGGTTACGCGGTTGGACCCGCCATAAGTCATGGTCATCAAACAGCCGCCATTCGGCATCAATTCCGCCGCACGCCGCGATACGTCGATAAAGCTGAAACAGCTGATATCCATCGAGTTTTTGAAATTGGCGCGGCTGGTGTTGCTGATGCGGCCTGTCAGTTCGTTTTTATCCGAAAACGCGATTGCGTGGATCAGAAAATCAATGCTGCCCCATTCATCCTTGATGCGCGCAAACGCCAGATCGAGCGACGCGTCATCGGTCACATCCACATCCACCATCATGCTGGACCCAACGCTTGCGGCCAGCGGTTCCAACCGTTTGCCAAACGCATCGCCTTGATAGGTGAACGCCAGTTCTGCCCCCTCGGCCGCTAGCGCGCGCGCGCAGCCCCATGCGATGGACCGTTCATTTGCGACACCCATCACAAGGCCCCGCTTGCCCTTCATCAGATCGGCCATGGGTTAATCCTTGTACTTTGACATCAGCAGCGTGGCGTTGGTGCCACCGAACCCGAAGGAGTTTGAGAGGATGCTGTCGTGATCGGCGTTTGCAAACTCGGTCGCGATTTCCTCGGGTTTCAATTCGGGGTCCAGCTGCGTGACGTTGGCGGAGGCGGTGATGAAACCGCCCTGCATCATTAACAAAGAATAAATCGCTTCATGCACGCCGGTTGCGCCCAAGCTGTGGCCGGTCAGCGATTTGGTCGATGAAATTGGCGGCACGGAGCCATCGCCAAACACCCGGCGAATGGCCTTTACTTCGGTCACATCGCCTGCGGGGGTCGATGTGCCATGCGCGTTGATATAGGTCACTTTGCGCCCTTCGGGCAGGGTGGACATGGCCAAACGCATGGAGCGTTCGCCACCTTCGCCCGATGGGGCCACCATATCGGCGCCGTCCGATGTGGCGCCGTATCCGGTCACTTCGGCATAAATCTTGGCGCCGCGGGCAAGGGCGTGGGTCAACTCCTCCAGCACCACAACGCCGCCGCCGCCTGCAATCACGAACCCATCCCGGGTCGCATCAAAGGCACGCGCGGCCAGTTCGGGGGTGTCGTTATACTTGCTGCTCATCGCGCCCATCGCGTCGAACAGGCAGGACAGGGTCCAGTCGAGTTCTTCGCCGCCGCCTGCAAACACAATATCTTGCTTGCCCATCTGAATGAGTTCGGTGCCATTGCCGATGCAATGCGCCGATGTGGAACAGGCGGAGGTGATGGAATAATTCACGCCCTTGATTTTGAACGGGGTGGCCAAACAGGCCGAATTTGTGGACGACATGCAGCGCGTGACCATGAACGGGCCCATCCGCTTTGGCGCGCCTTTTTCAATCACCATCTTATGCGCTTGGAAAAAGTTCGATGTCGACGGCCCGCCCGACCCCATAATCAGGCCCGACCGTTCATTCGACACATCCGACGCATCAAGGCCTGCATCCGCAATCGCCTGTTCCATCGCGATAAAGTTATAGGCGGCCCCCGGCCCCATAAACCGCAAGTCACGCTTGTCGATGTGATCTTCCAGCACGATCTGCGGCATGCCGTGAATTTGGCTGCGAAACCCATGTTCGGCATATTCGGGCGCGGCAACGATGCCCGATTTCCCAGCGCGCAGCGACGCCTCCACCTCGGCGGCGTTGTTGCCGATGGACGATACAATACCAATACCAGTGATGACGACGCGGCGCATGGGCGCACTCCTTATTCTTGAACGCAAAAGATCAGCTTTCCGACAGCGCGACCTTCATATCCTTGACCAGATAAATCACCTCGCCATCTGCCTCGACGCGGCCATCGGCTACGCCCATTGTCAGGCGGCGGGTTTGAATGGCTTTGGTGAAATCAACGTAATACCGCAGCATCTTGCGGTCTGGGCGCACCATGCCTGTCAGCTTTACCTCACCAACCCCCAGCGCATAACCGCGCCCCAGCCAGCCGCGCCAACCAAGGTTGAAGCCGGTCAACTGCCACAAGCCATCAAGGCCAAGGCAACCGGGCATGATCGGATTGCCGGGAAAATGGCAATCGAAAAACCACAGATCGGGGGTGATATCAAATTCGGCCACAATATGGCCCTTGCCGTGCAAGCCACCATCGCCCGACACTTCGGTGATGCGGTCCATCATCAACATGGGCGGCGCGGGCAATTGCGCATTGCCGGGGCCAAACAATTCGCCGCGCGCGCATTGCAGCAAACCCTCTTTATCGAAACTTGTCGGATACTGCGTCATGCGGCAATGCCCCCTCCCTTACGGCTGTCTGGTTTCCAATAGCATCCTGACTTTGACACTGGCAAGGGCGCTGGCACGACCTGACGGCGAACATGCACGCATTCGGGTTGAAAAACACCTTCGCAGCGCTTTATATAGAGGAAGGAATAAAGGGCGAATGGCACATGCTTGATCACGCAGGACAACGCAGCACGGATTGGCTGGCAAAAGGCGGCTTGCGCCCCACGCGCCAGCGGGTTGCTTTGGCACGCCTTTTGGTGGGCGACGGGGAAAACCGTCACGTCACCGCCGAAAGCTTGTTTGCCGCCTCCTCTGAAACATCTGAAGGGGTGAGCCTTGCCACCGTCTACAACACCCTGCGCGCGTTTTGCGATGCGGGCCTGATGCAAGAAGTCGTGGTGGACGGATCAAAAAGCTATTTCGACACCCGCATGGACGATCACCCGCATTTCTACTGGGAGGACAGCGCAGAATTGACCGATGCGCGCTCTGACCAGCTGGAAATCACCCGCCTGCCCGACCTGCCACCGGGAACCGAGATTTCAAAGGTCGATGTGGTCATCCGCCTGCGCCGCCGCGCCTAACACCCGATGCGCGAATCCGATCTCTACGCGCCCCTCAAGGCGTATCTTGAAGGGCAGGGATATGAGGTGAAGGCCGAGATTGGCGATTGCGATATCATGGCCTGCCGCGCGGGCGACCCCCCCGTGATCGTGGAAATGAAGCTGTCGTTTTCGCTGCAATTGGTGCTGCAAGGTGTGGTGCGCCAAGGCCTGTTTGACCATGTGTATCTGGCAGTGCCCGTGACCAAAGGCTGGACCCAACGCTACCGCGACATCATTGCGCTGTGCCGCCGCCTGTCGCTGGGCCTGCTGGCCGTCGGCCCAAAGGGCGTGGAGGCGCATCTGGACCCCGGTCCCTATGCCCCGCGCTTGAAAACCAAACCCGCCGCCCGCCTGCTGCGCGAATTTGCCCGCCGTGTGGGCGACCCAAACGAAGGCGGCATTACGGGCACCGCGAAAATGACCCATTACCGCCAAGATGCGGTGCGCTGTGGGCTGTATTTGCAGGCGGGCCCGTGCAAAGCCGCCGTGGTCGCGCGTGCCACAGGTGTCGCGCGCGCCGCCACACAGATGCGCGACGACCATTACGGCTGGTTTGAACGGGTCGAACGCGGCGTGTACCAACTGACACCCAAAGGTCACGCCGCCCTTGCGGACCACGCCGCCAGCGGCGTAGCGCGGTAGGGCCAACAGCCGCGCGCCTTTGCCCCCCAAACCTGCGCTGGCATGGCATGGCGGGGAAAGTGACTTCGGCTGGATTGCACTGGATAACAAGATTGTTCCGATGGATGCGCAGACGGTTTTTGCCTTTGGGCAAGCGGCGGCACGGGTTGAAAGCGAGTTGGTTTTCATTGCCAACTGGCTGAAAAAACAAGACCCAATCCCGGCGGATTTTGCGAGTGGCAAATACTGGCCGTGAGCGAGTTCACCGACCTGATCGATTGGACAGAGCGCCTGTGCGGCATCCAATACCGCACAGCCGCGCCCCTGCGCTGGGAAGTGGCGGTCAAAGGCTCCGGCGCATGGATCACCGTGCCTGTGGGCTTTGTGTTTGACGTGTCGGTGCCGCACCCGGTGCGTTGGCTGATCTCGCCCCACGATCCGCGCTATCTGCCCGCCGCCTGCCTGCATGATTGGCTGCTGGCAAGGCTGGGACCGCGTCCGCGCCGCCGCTGAATTTGCCCTCGCGCTGGAGGCCAAAGGCGTGCCCCCCGCGCGCCGGTTGGTGATGTTTTTATGCGTCGCCGTTTACAAGTGGTTCGCGGTGCCAAGGGCGTTCGCGATGCCGAGTTGACCAGCTTCGACTAGGAGGCCGGAGGGTGCGCTAACACCCCCCGACACGGGGCAAGTTTGGACACCAACCCCGCCGACCAGCGCAACGCTTAATGGCCGCTCCTCCCCCTTCGAAGGGACCGGCATCATGAGGCGATTCTATACATTATGACAATGCACGAAATCACACCCATTCAACCCGTCGCACCTTGGCTCGGCGGTAAACGCAATCTGGCCAAGCGGATTACAGGCCTCATCGATGCCGATAGCCACCACACCTATGCCGAGCCGTTTGTCGGCATGGGCGGCATCTTCCTCCGCCGATCCATGCGCCCAAGGGCCGAAGTGATCAATGATCGTGGCCGCGATGTCAGCAACTTGTTTCGCATCCTGCAGCGCCACTACCCCCAGTTTCTGGAGGTGCTGCGGTTCCAGCTGACAACGCGTGCCGAGTTCAACCGGTTGGTTGACACCAACCCAGAAACCCTGACCGATCTGGAGCGCGCTGCGCGCTTCCTATACCTGCAACGCACGGTCTTTGGTGGCAAGGTTTCTGGGCGGAATTTTGGGGTCGCAAAGGATCGCCCAGGGCGGTTCAACCTAACCACGCTAGAGCCGATGCTGGAAGACCTGCACAGCCGGTTGGCAGGCGTGGTGATCGAGTGTCTGGACTGGTCCGAATTCGTCACCCGCTATGACGGGCCGGGGACGCTGTTCTACCTCGATCCACCGTACTGGGGTTGCGAGAACGACTATGGCAAGGCGATGTTCAGCAGGGATGATTTCACCGCGATGGCGGGCGTTTTAAGGGGCGTTAAAGGGCGGTTTATCCTGTCGATAAACGACGTCCCCGAGATCAGGGAGACCTTCGCCGGGTTCGCGATGCGTGAGGTCAAAACGACCTATACCATCGGGACGGCCGTCGGCGGCAGGCCAGAGCGTGCGGAGCTGTTGATCAGCAACTTCGCGCTGGAGGATTGATGTCTGGGCGGGATGGGGTGATCTGACGGCGCTTCGTTAAGCAATGATCGGTGATTATCCTGATAGCACGCGGATTGGCGGCCCAGATCAGCTTGGGCCGCTTCTTCGGTTTAATGGCTGACGGATAAGGTCGACGGCGGCCCTATTGTTGAAGTGGCCGGGCGGCGGTTGCAGTAAAGCGTGGCCGTGTTGCCGGGGGAGGACGCGGGCGGGTTGTGGCGGCGGGCGCTGGGACCGTTGGGCGCGCGGTTGTTGGTCGAGGGGGCGGGGGTAAGTTAGGTTGGCTATTGGGATTGATTTATCATCGACTGTAGGCGATAGGGGCGATGTAGAAAATGTGGGTGCATCTCGGTGGATTTTTCGTGGCTGATTCCGGGCTTTAGATCGTGGAAGTCTGCCAAGCCCAGCTTGCCGACCGACGCACGACGCAAGTTGGCTGAAATCTATCGTGCGACATATCGCAAACCCCTAAGTTCACTTCCCCGGAGTATAAAAGTTTCTACTTTGGGTTGGAACAAACATGTGAATTCGCGGGCGCGCCTGATCCTCAAGGGGCAACACAAGCGCAAGGTAATCCTTGAAAAATTAGATTTGAGAACCAAAACCGCTGTCATGACAGCGAGATTATCTAAGTCCATTTTACTTGACGGGTTGGTACCTAACAGAACCGAGCGTTGGATGTCGCCTAGCGCACGCCTAAAATCTCCTGACCATAGGTCGTTGGAAGTTGAAAATTTTTCGTTCTTTGCCGCGCCTAAGTCGACTATGACGTCGCTGGCCGCTATTGCAAAGGCGGACGCTGAGTGTGTGTCTGGCCGGATTAATTTTCTAGACCATGACTGCTTAGATATCGGACCATGGTTGGTGCTTGCGGTAATGCGGCAAGAAATGCTTCCCATTTTTAATGGCGGTGCTATCGGGGATCAGTTGTCGGCCGTTATTAAAGCGTTGCGCCTGAACGGCCCTTTAAGGTTTGGATTGGGCCAAACTTACTCTGATCCTAATGAAATTTGGGCTTTTCCTTTGCGGAGCAGGCGCCCGGCGGGAACATCGCGGTCACCGACGATGCATCTCGACCCACAATCAAGTGAAGAGGTGGCCTTTGAGCTTTGCGACCAAATAGACAACTGGCTCCAACAAAGTTCATCCCTTGAGTTGTCTCCTGAAGGAAGACGTATAGTTGGGAAGATCGTTGGCGAGACTTTGGATAATGCCCAGCGGCATAGCCGCCCTGACTTCCCAAATGATGGTGATTGGTCGATTTCTGGTTACATGCGTCGTCAAGGCACCGGCGAAGGGCAGACATTTATCTGTCAGATGGCTTTCCTGAGTGTTGGCGCGCCGATTTCCACCACAGTAAATGGGTGCGTCGCGGCCACTAAACGTCAGATGGACGAATACGTTGCGAGTCACCTTAGCTCTTTCCCGAATCAGCTATATGCCGATGAACACTTGCGAACCATTTACGCCTTGCAAGACCGTGTGTCAGGTGACGCAAACGCCGTGGAAAATGGTCGAGGGGGGACTGGGTTTAGGGATATAATCACCTTTTTTGGAGATCTTGCGGCCGCCACCTCAACGGGTGTCGGCGCTAAACTTGCTATAGTCTCTGGTCGGACATGCCTACATATAGATGCAAACTATTGCGAGGTATCAAGGCCCGCACGTGGACAAGAGTTCAATATTTGGATGAATGCGCAAAATCTTAAGGGCACCTCGATTTTTGACTGTTTTCGCGGCAACGGGATAGCAGGTTCCGCCCAAAGCGCGTCAGCGACCTTCAACTGACAGAGTGTTGCCTTGGGTTTGATGATGTGCTGCCCATTTCGCTTCGCGGACCTTCGGTTCAGGGCCGTTTTTGGCGATGCGCAGCATGATCTGCGTCTGTGTTCGCCCGTGTTTCAGGCTGGGTGAGGGTTGATGCGACCCAGTTGGGCGAGACGGCGCATGTTGTAGGTGAGATTCTTCATCCCGATTTTGGCCTTGGCCCGAACCAGACCGATCGTGCGCACGAGGGTGCCGCCCATGTCGTTGGCTTGCGCGCCAAAAATATGCTC
>NZ_FOCO01000071.1 GCF_900110135.1 Pseudorhodobacter antarcticus
GTGTAACAGCAACACCCTCCATCGGGGATGCAGCAATCTCAACCGGAAGAAAAACACCCTCAAGGGCTGCGTCCTCAGGCGCTGGCACGCTGCCCGGCGGCGCAAATCGAGGATCCTTCAGCCATTTGAAAATCAGGTTAGCATTCATCGAATACCGTCGCGCAACCTGTGCCACCGAAACACGCGGCGTCAGCGTTTGTTCACAAATCAACCGCTTCTCGTCGTCAGACCAGACCCGCTTCTTCAGACCCTTCTTCCCCGCCATAACTAACCTCAAGATGTCCACTATCGATGGTGGACACTATCACCCACTCTATCACGCAGGCAGGGCGGTCAGACCGGACGGATACCATCAACGCGCGAATGCATGTTTCGCACCGAGTTTGTTGCCGAATGTCGCTGAACGTGCCCCAATGCAACTATGGAATTTGCGCAAAATCAAAGGCTTGTCGCGTAAGTGATTGAAAAGTCTAAGCTATTGGATTCGCTGGGGTTTAGGCTCATAACCTGAAGGTCGTAGGTTCAAATCCTACTCCCGCAACCAAATTAACACGCCAAATCAAATGCTTAAAGCCCGACCTAATCAGTCGGGCTTTTGCTTGTCCAGTTTACATCAACGCCACATCAACACTGGATCACAAAAACCGCACCAGCACGCATAAGCAGGCAGCGACAGGCAGCCGCGTGCACAGAAGCGCGACTCACCGTCATTTAAATCAGTTGATCACGGTGGACTGCTTATCGCTTTGCATCTGGCCGCGAGAAACATCCCGTGGCAGCATCGTGCCATGACCACCTTCCGCTCCCTGTCCGACGACCATCCCGACCTCGCGCACTCACCGCTCCTGCGGGCGGCGGTGCTGACGCTGCAGTACACGCAGGAGCACGGCGCCATCGGTTTGACCAAGACCAAGGCGTTCAAGCGCGTCTTCGTGCATTGGGCGGTCGAACACTTCGATTGGCCGGGCTCAAGCACTGAGGAAATGTTCCGATACAACAAGGTCATCAATGAGTACGAATTCCCGCCGCTCGAGGTGCTGCACTACTTGCTAATCACCCTACGCCTGGGGCGGCACTTCAAAGGTGAATTCCGCCTGACCAAGCGCGGTGCAGAACTGGCGCAGGCACCGGGGAAGCTGTTCGCTGAACTTGTCCCCTTCTTTGTTCTCCAGATCGACCACGCGTCCTATGCGCGCTTTGAAGATCGTCCATTCGGGAAGTGGGATGTCTGGATGAACGTGATCAACGTCGAGGCCAACCTCGGGACAACCGAACGCGCGTTGTTCGCGGCTTTTTATGGCGAGGACTATGATTGGGACAATGCGGGATGGCGCGAAATTGCCGCTTTCTCATCTTGCGTCTTGCGCCCGCTTGAATGGGCAGGGCTGCTTGTCCAGACCCGTGAAGAGCGCGGGACCAAACATGTGCACCACGTATTCAAGACTCCCCTGTGGCGCAGCGCCCTGAAACTGGACACCGATGACATGTTGCGGCCCGTATCAGTGCAGTGAAAACAGCACGAGACTCGTATAGCTGACGTTCATGCGTCGCGCAGCTAACGGCAGGAACGAGCCCACACCGGACCTGTTAATTTTGCGCTGCGTGCGCTCGCAGCGTGGAAATTGCTGCAACTGCTAAAATTCTGTTGTCGCAACGCGGCGTGAAAACCAGCCATTCGAACAATTTGCAGCGAAGGAATGATAGCCAAGGATCAAAGTGCGGACTTTCCCGCCGTTCGCTGCAACTGTGAATTGTTCGTCATTTTGACAGGTACTCCGACCCCATAGGTAGTTAGCAGACTATCGCTGCGGTGTGCGTCGAGCCAAACTCTGCGATCCAATCATTAACGAAGAATATCCTGTTTGATATCATAAATATTATTACTGGGATGAATTGTCGCTTGCAGAACCTTTCATGTAGTTGCGAGCTTTTGCATGTTGGCAAATGCAGGCATCGACACCTCCCTTATTCGATTATAAATCGCCTTCACCTCCGGGTCAGTTCGATCGACCTCGCGGCCAGCACGACCAAAGCCATCAAGGCGACACAACGCGATCCACGCTTTTATTTCAGGATTTTGGGACCATGCTAATTGGTTCATCGAGCTTGGAATTTGCGACACCAACCAACTTTGAATTGTGTCCGTCATGGGCACTGGTATTGCGAGTGCGTTTTTTGCCTTATCACTGTCAAAGCTCGTCTCAATCTTAGCGATCAAAGCGGCGCTAAACGTGGGTTGGTAGAGGCGGACCATTTGCAGTGCTATCCGGTCATCATTAAAAATTGGCCATGTGTCGGTATGACCAAGTGCCCGTGCAGTACAGTCAATATACAAAGTATCCCGCTTTGCAGAACAAGTCCCACCGACGAGCTTAAGGAGATTTGGTTCAATGGTCTCGACATGGCCCATACGAATGATATCGGTCACTTCTCGAAGTCGTCCAAGTTCCGCCATGGAAACCGTTGGTCCGTGCATTATACTCGGGCGAACCGTTGGATCAAGACGCATCCACAAGTTTGCGGTTTCCATCCTGTCAGCGAGATCATCTATGGACGTGGCTTCTTTCACGGCTTCCATCTGGCGCATCGTTCCGCCGTAACTTTCTTGATAAAACGCGCCACTTGGCTGTGTGAAGGCACGGTTGATCATCCACGGATCGCGTGGCACCACCCAGCGTATCTGGTTGGAATCTGCACCATTTTCGAGTAACCAAAGGACGCTATCCATCGCTGTCTTGCCTGCGCCCAGTATCGTGAAAGACCGATGAAGGTGCGCCTTTCCAGGTAGAAAGTTCGGTGGGATGCAGGCAACATCCGCAGAGACATGGAAATTTCGTTTATGTGTCAGTGGGATGCCGTTCTCGAGCAACCTTGCGTCAACGAACCGGCGGCGCACGTCAATTTGCGTAATTTTATTGGAGAGCAGTTGGCGGATTTCACCGTTCCCTAAATGTTCGGACATTGGCAAAAACCGTACGCGGCCAGATTGAAGCAATCGATCTCGCATAACAGTGTGGAAATAGTTTGCGACCTCTTGCCCCGATGCAAGTTCTTCGTAACCTTGATTGAGGCCGGATTGATCTATGCTTCCGCGGCCTAAACTGAGCGATGACACACCATAATAAGATGAGGGTTGGTGAAGGCGAACGAAAGGATAGGCCTCATTCCAATGACCGCCCGGCTTGTCCCGCCGATCAACCAGCGTGATATGCGCGTCCGTTTCATCAAGTAGCGTATCTGCAAAAGCAAGCCCTGACGCCCCCGCACCAGTAATCAAGTAGTCAGTTTCAAAGCTGTCCATTTCGAATTCCTAAATTTGCCTCTGCATAATTGGTCGTATCGCTAATACAGGCATAGCAGAAAAGCTTTGGAAATACTGTTTGCTATTGTTTGGGGATATTTGGACCTTCGTGGCCCAAGGTATGAACGGCGGCTCTGGACCGTTTCTGACACATCCAGATTTCTTCGGGTGCAAAATACCGCAGTGGCGGCACGGAGCCCATGTTGCATCGTTGCTGCAGTGAAGCGAATAGTCGCTTCCGGCAATCAGATGAGCCGACGCACAACATTTTTTGACCAAGTCATATTGAGAAATCAAGCAACCGAGGTGTTCAGCCGTTGAATAATCTCCGATAAACGTGACCAGCTTTGAAGTGCCATTGGGAAAGTCACAGCCGCCTCAACGAACTCCCATGAATAGCTGACGATTGCAAAGATGGTACCCGGTGTGACCGCCACATGTGTGGTCGCGTACCAAAGATTGAAAACGACCAATCCCAGAAGAACGGCAAAGACAGAGCCGTAGAGCGCAGATTCTGCGTCTGAAATCCGAACTTCCATGCGGCGCAAACGTAACAAATGCGTCAAAAGGCGTGGGGCGTTGCGGGCTTCTAGGATCGAAACCTGTCGTTCGGTCTGCCCGTTGAAGACGCCATTCAGACGGAAAAAGCGCTTATGAAACAACCCATAGATTGCAAACATGATTCCCACGGCACAGCCTGCTGCCAGCGCCAGTGTGGCGTCAAACGCGTAGAGCACGATGACAGATATAATGATCTGAACGAGGGCAGTCATGACCAGCGGCACTTCGACCTCCAGAAAATCCACCAACTCACGTCCCATGCCAAGTCGCGCATTCAGTATCGATACAGGTTGAGCAGATGCCCGCGTCGCTTGGGTTCTCCCCACCTCGACGCGCACAGTTCCAAAAACGCGTGTGTCGTAGATGCGGCGGATTACGCTGACCACGATCAATGCCGCCATCACGCCTGCCAGCTGAAACAGAGCTGTGGTCTGCCCTGTCAAAAGCCCGTCAATGGCGAAGCCGATGAACAACGGGACCAAAGCGATCAGCGCGGTTTCACACAATGTCAGTGCCCATGTTGCGCCAATACGCAGGTAAAATACGCGTATGAGCGTCCATGGTTTCAGCAACCGGTCTTCAGGTATCATGGTTTCAGGCCATTCAGAATGAAGGAGCCGATGGCATCTCTGGTGAGGTTGTCTCCTGATGGCGAGGACAAGCTGCGCAAGCCTTTACCTTCCAGCGCATCGAGGATCAAGCAGGCCACCATGTGAGGGTCAACCTGCGGGGCAAAGATACCGGATTTGGTGCCTTGTGTAATGCATCCAGCCAGTGCGGCAATGAGTCGGCTACGATTGCGACCAAACACATCGGCGATGGCCGGGTTGCGCAAGCTTTCGGTCAGTATCTCCGCACCAAGAAGCGCATTCTCGGGGAGTGAGACGTAAGCAGCATAATCCGTGATAAACCATCCCAGCGTGGCGCGGGGATCATCGTTGTCAGACAGCCGGTCAATGAAGTCTGACAATTCCTGCCCTTCAATTTTGGCAATGAAGACCAGTATCGCCTCTTTGCCCTTGAAGTGGTTGTAAAGGTTCCCAAGGCTGATGCCCGCTTGCCCTACAATGTCGCGCACACCGGTCTGGTGATAGCCTTTCTCAAGAAAGCAGGTGACTGCTGCTTCCACAATTTCAAGCTTACGCGGGTGTATGGGTTGGGGTTCTGCAGACATGGGTTGACGATCCTGTACATGAAATCTAGATAATGAACGATCGTTCGTTCATAACATCAAGTGAGTCGCTAAGAAAGGGCTTTTCATGACAATAGATAATCTCGTTGCGTTTTTTGAGTTACACCAGATTATGTGGATCGTAGCCGCGCTGTTCATCATCAACCTCACAATTACCGGTATCGAGATTGTGCTGGATCTGGTCACCTCCAAGGAGCGGCGTTGGAAGGATACAATGGCGAACTTAGTCATCTTCACCGCCCATCAGGTCATCGAGAAGACCGCATTCGCCTCGCTCGGGTTCATAGCGTTGCTGCCGTTTTATTATCTCACGCCCCTTGCGGTTCCGATGACGGCGTGGACATGGCTTCTGGCCGTACTGGTGGCGGACTTCACCTACTATTGGATGCATCGCCTCGAGCATGAACACCGCATCCTTTGGGCCAGTCATAACGTTCATCACAGCTCGAACGACTATAATCTTACCGTCGGTTTCCGATTGAGCGTGGTGGAAGGCTTTTTTGAGTGGGCGTTCCTGATCCCGATGATCCTGATCGGGTTCAACCCGTTTCAGGCCATCGTCGGGTTGGTGCTCGTGGCGCAGTATCAGCACTGGGTACATACGGAACGGGTCACGAAGCTGGGTTGGCTGGATGAGGTCTTCAACACGCCTTCCGTTCACCGCGTCCACCATGGGTCCAATCGCCAATATATCGACAAAAATTACGGCGGTATCCTGATGGTCTGGGACAAACTTTTCGGAACCTTCGCACGTGAAGAAGAAGAGGTGATCTATGGGCTGACCAGCGACATCGAGACCAACAATCCAGTCAAGATCACATTCATAGAGTTCGGGAATATCTGGCAGGACGTGAAAAAATGCCGGACAATGGGTGATCGCTTGCGGATTATTTTTGGCGGCTTGTCCTGGCGTCCGAGTTATTTCAGGTCCGGAACTGATACCAAGATGGGTCCAAAGACATGAGGAAATATGTACTCATTCTGACATCTGTGATGCTCGTCATAGGTATCGGAGCCACATTTTGGGTGGTGCGCGGCCTCTCTGACTTTGATCTTGCGCGACACAGCATAAGAGAAGTCTCGTTTGAGCTCGATGACGCGGTGTTGTCAGGAACGTTGGTGATGCCTATGGATGCCACGAACCCACCCATAGCCCTTATCGTCCACGGAGACGGGGCGCAGGATCGTTTCTCCGCTGGCGGAGCTCTCCCCCTCATCAACGCGCTGGTCGATGCTGGTATTGGCGTCTTTACTTGGGACAAGGCTGGTGTCGGGGAGAGTACGGGCAACTGGTTAGACCAAACGATGGAGGGACGCGCCGATGAGGCGTTGGCTGCATTGCAGGCCATTTCTGCACTGGATGATATAAACCTCGATCAGGTTGGGTTTCTGGGATTTTCTCAGGCAGGTTGGGTGCTGCCTCGTGTGGCAAACCAAATAGTGCCTGCCTTCACCGTCCTCGTCGGTGGGGCCGTGTCTTGGCGTGATCAGGGCACTTACTACAACCGCGTCAGAATGGGATCAGAGGGTGTCGCTGAAGAGGAAATCGAGCAGCGTTTGGCAGATCGGATTCTCCGAAACGATGCCTTGTTTGATGCATCCGTTGCACCACCGCCAACGACAGACATGGATCCTGCACGATTTAGTTTTGTTGCGGGAGCATATTGGGAAGACTCCACTGATTTCATTTCAGGCATGAAGGGTCCCGTACTCGCCATCTGGGGTGAAGATGATCTGAATGTTGACGCACGTTCGGACTCAGTAACCTTCCAAGAACAGTTGATGCCGCTCACTGGAGATAGACAGGTTGTTATGGTGCCAAATGCTACGCATGGCTTGCTGCGTGCAGATTTGTTCAACTACCAGCTTCCATCTGATTGGCCGTGGTATCTTCATTACGTGTTCTTGGGCATGGGGCGAGATGCGTTTGCTCAGCAATCGCTCGATCAAATCGTACATTGGGTCCACGCTTCAGTAGAATGACGAGCCCAGTTACATCTTAGCAGTAAGCAAAGCGAACATTGGGTCAAATGGGTGGCTTGGTCGCTTCGTCCGCGACCTGATTGTTGGAACCGCTCGCAGCGAAAGGGTAGTTTGGGAATCCCGATTTTGACCCTCTCAATGGCCGCTTTGGTGAAATCCGCGGCGTCGCCAAAAGTGTTCTGCCGCAACTGCAAACGAATGCTGCGTCAGCAACATGGCCAAACGTGAATGTCGGGAAAGTCCCGCACTGCGGTCACTCAAGATGAACGTCTCGACTGACCGCTCCGCAGCCGCTGGCCCTACCTCGCCCGCTTGTCCGCGACCGACCAAACCACCGATCCTATGGTCAGCAGTGCACCGATCACCGGTTCAATATCGGAGGCTTGGACATAGCCCTTGGCCACCAGCGCGGTGCCAGCGACTGTCAGAATTTGGCGGATCAGCGCAAGGATTGCAGGTTTCAGCATGATTTTCTCCTGTTCAGATTTCATGGGTGGATGCGAGAAATTCGCCGGGCTTCATCGTCTGCAGGCGTTGCTGACGTGGCGGTACTGTGGCAGGCCAGCGCGCACCGAGGAGGCGGGACTTGGCGATACGGGCGATGGTGACTGCATCGGACTGGTTGCCACCGAGCACGTAAAAATGCGTGTCATCCTGCCCCATCGCGAAACCGACGTGCCCACCAGAGCCGCGTGAGAACACCAGAACCGCGCCGTGTGTTGGCTTTACCTCTTGCCCGAACAGCAACCAGTTGCGCGCCCAGTAGGGATTGGTGCCCAGCGCGCCCAAAAGCGGTTCATCGGGTAGCGCCACGCGAATGCAGGTCTCCACGAAATCCCCGCACCAAGGGTTTTTCGATGGATCGCCAAGGGACCGGCCGTCACGCTTGAGCCAATCCATCAGCCAAGAGCGATCTCGGGCTTCATGACGCCCCAAGGCAGATTTGGCCTCCGTGATCCACGGCAATGGGCCCGGCGGGGCGAAGGCTGCCGCGCGCCCGTTCGCAGCCAACAGCGCTTTCATCGCGCGGGCGGTGCGCAGGCCCCAGAGGCCGTCGATTGCGCCGGGAGAATGGCCCAGCTGGTCCAGACCATTCTGGATCAGGCGGAGGGGGTCGCGGGTGTTGGCATTCATGGGAAGGCTCCTTTCGCCCGGCGTCGGGCATGAAAAAACCCGCCTTGCGGGCGGGTGGGGGTGGGAATGGAATGATTGGCGCGTTGCTCAGTCGGTGCGGCCGCGCTGGAAGGCTTCGAACATCAGATCGCGCATCGCACGGATGTCTGCCTCGATGCGTTCCAGCCTGTCGGCTTCGGTTTCACGGTCTTCGGCGCGCTGTCGGTCAACGCGGGTGCGCTCGGCCAGAAGTTCGCGGTCCAACCGCGCGAGCATAGCATCGTTGGTGAAGGCTTTCCGCGTCACCGAGGCCAGCAAGGCGACGGTGCCTCCGATCAATGCGGTGATGGCCGATGTCAGGCCATGGTCGCGGAAGGCTTGGCCCACTTCCTGCAAAATGGTGGTTTGTTCTGTCATGGTGTTGATTTCCACTTAGAAGTGAGCCGGTTTATCGAATAATTTCCACTGAGAATTGAGCCATGTGACCCTTCCCCCAGCGCGCTGCGCCACGGGGAGCAATGGAGTGATACACATGGGACTTTTGAACATAATCCGACGCATGTCTTTGCGCGAGAAGCTATCGATCCGGGAGATTTCGCGCCGGACTGGTTTGTCGCGCAACACGATTACGAAGCATTTGAACGCGGGCACGATTGAGCCGCAGTTCACGACGCCAGATCGGCAGAGCAAGCTTGATCTTTTTGCTGATAAATTGGCCGGATGGCTAAAAACTGAAGCTGGGAAGTCGCGCAAGCAA
>NZ_FOCO01000047.1 GCF_900110135.1 Pseudorhodobacter antarcticus
GGTGGGTTCAACCGGTGGACGCAACACTTCAATCTTTATGAAGAGATGGAGTGTTTGAATGAAGTATCGTCGCAGGATCTACTATTCAGCTGGGCAGCGCGCGGAGATTTGGGACCGTTGGCAGGCTGGGGAGTCCATGAGGTCGATAGGGCGGGTGTTTGATCGGCCATCCTCGTCAGTCTTTTCGGTGATCTCGCCGACGGGCGGCATCCGTCCACCGGATCGCCGACGCGGCAGCTACGCATTGAGCCTTTCTGAGCGCGAGGAAATATCGCGTGGGCTCAGCATCAAGCTTTCTTTGCGGGCAATTGCGCGGCAGTTGGGGCGCGCACCTTCGACCATCTGCCGGGAGGTTCGGCGCAACGGTGGGCCTGCTAGATATCGTGCGACGGGGTCCGACCAGGCCGCGTGGGATCGCGCTCTGCGTCCCAAGATATGCAAGCTGGCTTGCCACCCATCATTGAGCCACGCAGTATCGACGAAGCTGCGGCGCAAGTGGTCACCAGAACAGATTGCGGGTTGGCTCAAGCGCGCGTTTCCAGGAGAGGCGCAGAAACAGGTGTCACACGAGACGATCTATAGAAGCCTTTATATACAGGCGCGCGGTGTCCTGAAAAAGGAGCTGCTTGAGCACCTGCGCGCCAAACGCACAGTCAGACGGTCCAAACATGCCAGCCTCAAACGTAGCGGTCTTGGTCAGATTAAGGACGCTGTATCAATCAGTGAAAGGCCCGCTTCTATCGAAGACCGCGCTGTCCCGGGACACTGGGAGGGCGACCTAATTGGTGGATCCAGAAACAGCTACATTGCAACACTTGTCGAGCGCCATTCACGGTATGTCATGTTGGTGAAGGTTGCTAACAAGGACACCGAAAGCGTTGTAACGGCCCTGATCAAATCGGCTCAGAGGCTACCACGCGAACTCTATAAATCTCTGACATGGGATCGTGGCAAAGAGCTGGCAGATCACCCGCGCCTGACGATGGCAACTGACGTTGATGTCTACTTTTGCGACCCGCAGTCGCCGTGGCAACGCGGATCAAACGAAAACACCAACCGACTTTTGCGGCAATATCTGCCGCGCGGAACCGATCTGTCTGTCCATTCACAAGCAAAGCTCAGCGCAATTGCAAGACAGCTCAACGAACGGCCACGCAAGACCTTGCAATACCAAACCCCAGCAGAGAAGTTCGCAGAGTGTGTTGCGTCGATCGGTTGAACCCACCGCCCACTGCGGACCTTGGCTGACCATCGGTACGCTGCGGTGCAGCTTCCCCAGACCGGCCATTCATACTGGACGCAGCATTTTTGGAGCTGAAACGTTGGTGTGCGGACGAAGGGTACATTTGCTTTTGGTTGCCGAAGGTCCGCATTCCATACTGCTCCTATCCCAAAAGTTTGTTTGTGCCGATGCCTCCGTCAGGAGGCCGCAGCTTCCGCAAAAGACGCACGCAGTCGGGTAAGCGCAGCTTCACGGATCTGGCGGATCCGCTCGCGCGATACACCAAACCGCTCACCCAATGCACCTAACGTCTTCGGTGTGTCAGACACATAGGTTTCGATGATGATGTCTTGTTCACGCTTGGAAAGCCGGTTCAGATGGGTGGACATCGTGTTCCAAAAGGCACGGGAATCCAAGCGTGTGCCAACTTCCTTTTCGACGTCTGCATCCGGATCCGCAAGCAGATCTTGCAGTTGCATTGTGCCACCATCGTCACCAACGGGCCGGTTCAGCGACCCATCCTGAGCGGCCAGTCTTTGTTGCATCAACACAACCTGTTTGGACGTAACCGCGAGATCACTCGCTATCCGTTCAACAAGGAGTTCGGGTGGAAATTCGCCCGCAGCGACCAGCCGCGTTTCAACACGCTTCAAGTTGTAGAACAACTTCCGACTGGACACCGAATTCGGAAGCCTCACTAGGGACCAGCTCCTAATCTTGTAGTCTTGGATTTCCGCTCTGATCCACCACGCAGCATAGGTGGAAAAACGAAAACCCTTGTCGGGATCAAAGCCTTCCGCCGCCTTCAACAGCCCGATATTTGCTTGTTGCAGAATATCGCTATCCAACTCTCGTCCCCTGCCCCCAGCACGCTTTGCAGCCGCCATTGCAAGCGCCTGGTGCGATGTGACTAGACGGTTGCGGGCGACAACATCACCTTCCTCGTGCCAGCATCTGGCAAGCCGCGCCTCGGTGCGCGCGTCAAGGAATTCCGGGCGCGACGTCTGATTGCGGGTCATGCGGGGTGGAGAGAATGGGCTATTCATTTTTTCTCACAATTAGTTTCGTTTCGATACTGCATTTGACAAGATCTACTTGTCAATATGATTTCGAAGCGCTATCACTTTCCCATGGCAGACAATTTAACCACCACAGAAGAAATCGCTGAACTCCTTGTCTATCTTGGGCGGGCAGCGCGCGGGACCGATGCAGGATCAGACCTGACGGCGGCGCAATGGACAGCAATGCGGTTTTTCGCGCGCGCCAATCACCTTTCTCGGACGCCGTCAGCCTTTGCCAGCTTTCATGCCACGACGCGCGGCACTGCATCGCAAATCATAAAATCCCTGATGCAAAAGGGTTTTCTTGTCCGGCATGAGGCAGCTGATGACCGTCGCGGCGTTCGACTGGACCTGACCAGCGGCGGGCAGACAATTATGGATCATGATCCTTTGAACAACATCACACGAGCCATTGATCGGTTGGAAGGCAAGCAACGCACCTCGTTGCGGCAGGCTTTGCCCGCTTTGGCAGCAGAGCTTGCCAAGGTTCGCGGCACCGTCGCCTTTGGCACCTGCGGCGATTGTCGGTATTTCTCAAGCGGGGGTGCTGCCAGCTACTGTGCTTGCATAGCCGCCGAACTGGAGCCGGCTGATCTTGGTCGTCTTTGCGTCAATTTTGCCGCTCACGAAGATCGAAGGACAGCAGTTCCAAGCCTCAAATCAAAGGAAATCTTATGACGACGGCACAAGCCACATCCAGCCCCGCAGGCGACCTTGGTATGGCGCATCTTGGACAGATCATTGCGGTGGCTAGCGGCAAGGGCGGTGTGGGCAAAAGCACCGTCAGCACCAATCTGGCATTGGCTCTGGCGGCGCAAGGAGCTGCGGTCGGTTTGGTGGATGCGGATCTTTACGGCCCCTCCGTGCCGGGAATGTTGGGGATTGAAACTGGAAAAGCCCCGATGATGTCACCTTCGGGCAAGGTGACACCCGCACAGGCGCATGGGATCAAAGTCATCTCGATGGGCATGCTGACCGATGACGACAAGCCTGCCATTCTGCGCGGCCCGATGGTCGCGAAATACCTGCGCATGTTCGTTCTCGATGTGGATTGGGGCAAACTCGACTTTCTGATCCTCGACCTGCCCCCCGGCACCGGCGACACACAGCTGACGCTGGCGCAAGCCTTTCCGCTGACGGGAGCAGTCGTGGTCAGTACGCCGCAAGATGTCAGCCTGAAAATCGCCCGGCGCGGCATTCGTATGATGGAGCAAGTCAAGGTGCCCATTCTCGGCATCGTCGAGAATATGAGCGGGTTTACCTGTCCCTCTTGCAACGAGGTAACGCACATCTTCCATCAAGGTGGCGGCGCAGAGATCGCGGCCAGCCTTGGCGTCCCGTTTCTGGGTGCCATACCGCTTGACCCGGCAATCGTGGATTGCGGTGATGAGGGGCGCCCTTTGGTGATTGCCCATCCCGACGCACCAGCAGCGGCCGTCTATCGCGATATTGCCGCAATCCTTTCCGGGCGGGTGCGCGCTGCCGCCGGAATTCCCACGCCATTTGACTGGCATTGGGCCGATGACGCCAGCAAACCAAAGCCTGCAGCCCATGCGGCCAACGCAGGTGGTGCTACTGAAGTTCCCATGGCACTGAATCGGCGCGACGGGCGTACTCTGGCCTTGCATTGGCAGGATGGCCACGACCAGCAGATCGACGTGCGCGATTTACGTCTCGCATGCCGCTGTGCGGCCTGTGTCGACGAGATGAGCGGGCGCGCGGTGTTGGAGCCCACGACTGTGCCGCTAAACATCGTGCCGACCCGGATCTGGAGCCTTGGCAACTATGCGATCGGCGTCAGCTTCAGCGATGGCCATAGTTCGGGGATTTACACATTTGGTCAGCTTCGCGGCATGGTGGCCGCCGAGGTTGAAGATGTCTGAACTAACATCGCCGCTGCGTATCCGCGCCGAAACTTCGCCAGCGGATAAGCACAGCATGCGCTTTGTGTTGGAGAGTGACGTGCAAGATGGTGCCATGGCAACCTTTGCCGATGCCGCTTCGGCGCAAGGCGCCCCTTTGGCCGAAGCGTTATTTGCAATCCCCGGCGTGAAAATGGTTGATGTTTCGGGCGCGGTTGTGACCGTGATCAAGACCCATGACAGCGACTGGGACGCCTTGAAAGCTCTGATTGCAAATGCACTTCGCAGCAACATATCGCAATCTTCCGCGCCATTGGGCCCAAGGGTGAAGACCCTGGGCCAAGCCCGCACCGATGCTGAAATCCGACTGGCCGTGCAAGAGGTGCTGGACCGCCAAGCCAACCCTGCGATTGCCAGCCACGGCGGGCATGTCCGCGTGACCGGTGTGCAGGATGGTGTTGTCAGCATGCTCATGTCGGGGGGCTGTCAGGGCTGTGCGTCCTCTGCCGCGACACTGCGAGGCGGCGTGGAAGGCATGATCCGCGCGGCCGTGCCAGAAGTCCGCGACATCGTTGACGTGACCGACCATGCCGCAGGTGAAACCCCGTTTTACAGCAACGGGCCGGATGCTCCGCCGCCCCCGAAGCGTCCCTTGCTGTATCGTCCCGTACCACCCGATATGATCGTACGGGAAGATGGACAGTTTCTGATCTCGCCTGACTACCTTGCACCCCGCCTCGGGATGGACGCAGAAACCCTGCGGGCAGCGATGCAATCGGGCGAAGTTGTCAGCCAATCAGAATCTGGCATCGGAGAGGACGCGGGAAAGACACGATTGATCATGCGCTCTAGCCGCCGAGTCTGGGCGATTGAAATCGCAGCGGATGGATCTGCCTATGAAATTCCGGCCCCACGTGCTGCGACAAAGGCGGCAACTGCAGGCAGCGACTTGCGCAATCGCATCCGGGCGCATCTGACCAGCCTGTCTGCCGCAGATGTGCCGATGACCTACGGCCAGCTTGCCCGTGCCATGGGGCTTTATGCGCCCGGATCCATTGCAAAAGTGACACAGGCACTAGAGGCGACCATGGTCGAGGATGCAGAATCTGGCGCGCCGTTTCTGGCCGCGTTGATGGTCAGCAAGGTTGGGGATGGCGAAGCGGCCAAAGGGTTCCACCTGCAGGCGCGCGCTCTAGGTCGAGGACCCGGCTTTGGCGAAGACGACCGCAACTACTACCAGCGCGAGTTCATGGGCGCCATTGCAAGACAGACTGCCAAGACCTGAAACAGGGGCGAAATTGGGTTAATTCCCTTGTCGAACCGAACGTACTTTGGACTGGACCGGGCGGCAATTTTGCTTACGTTAATTGCTCAGCAGTTGGAAAACCACATTTCGCATGAAGGTGGATGCGGTAGTCTGAGTACGTCCGATGACCGTCGGCCTTGTAACAAGTTAGGTCAGCATCAATGTAGCGGGCTGGCGATTGGCATGATCTGAGCTTGACATGTGCCCTTGGCTGGGAGATGGCCGCTGTTATTGGACACTTCCTCTTCAACATGGCGGTAGCTACAGACCATTTTTGGACAAATTCTGTTTAGCCCAGAGTTGGCACAGATATGTTGGCTATGGTTCTGCGAGCAAGTGCAATCTTTAAGCTTGCTGCCGAAGAGGAAATTGCGGCCATTCGTTGCACCGTAGAAAACCGTCAATATGGGCTCACAGCGGCCTTCCGCACCGCAGAAGAAATCCCAGTTTCCTGATAGTTTGAATGTCGGCTCTCGCCGTTGACGCGCTCCCACTTCGCGCTCGCGGCGAATGTCCGCTTCCCGCCCCTCGCGTCGGTTCTGGGTAAATCATTGCGCAAGACCGACAGCCCATCGAGACTGGCAATGCTCCGTCGCTGCGCCACGTCTGAGTGACCGCTTTGGCGAAACATGGCAATGGGGATGGGTATCCCGCGGCTCTCAGCTGACAGCCATGTCCTCTGCCATATTCTCCGTCTCCAGCGCGTCCTTGAAGCACTGCGGGCTACGCCCCCGGCCATACTAGGTGAGTGCCGAGTTCTTAGGGGTTGAGCTTGAACAGAACCTATGATGCTTACTTTCCGCAGACGCCGGCCGCGGCACGTATAGTGGCGGTCTGGGGGTACTATTGGGGGTACTATTCAATTATAAAAATAATTTATCGTTTTATAACAATATTTAATCTGACTCATTCGAGTCCCCCCCTCGCCACCACTTCTCCCTCCCCCCTTCTTGATTTGTGCGTGGGCTGGCATTTGGCAGCGGTGCGGGCGTTTTGCGCAAGCGCATGCAGGATCATGTAACGTGGGGTGGTGCGTGCGGCCCCTTGCGCTGGTTGAACAGAAGGGCCAGTTGAGGTATCGAGCCCGCAAAGGATCGCCTTTTGGGCGGTTCGGAGGCATCGGTGATGTGGCAGGGATGCAGGCCTGCCAAGCAAAGCAAGGCCACGACCATATGACCACGACAAAACCACGGTTCAGATTTCTGCGGCGCTATACGGCGGACAGCCTGTTGTGGCGGTTGCTGACCGAGAAACTGCCCGAACACAAAGGCAAATACGCGCTGGCGATGGGCGCGATGGTGCTGGTCGCGGCCACCACGGCGCTGTCGGCATGGGTCATGGGCGAAATTGTCGATGCGATGAGCAACCCCGACGACAAGCAAACGATTTACATGGTCGCGCTGGCGGTTTTCGCGATTTTTGTCGCCAAAGGCTTTGCCAGTTTTGCGCAAACGGTGTTGATGGCGCGGGCGGGCAACCGGATTGTGGCGCAGATGCAAAAATCGTTGTTCAAGCGGTTGCTGGGCCAAGGGATTGCGTTTTTCAACACCACGGAATCGTCTGATTTGCTGCTGCGCGTGACGCAAAGCGCGCAGATGGCGCGGTCGGTGATTGACACGATTGTTACCGGGTTTGTGCGCGATATGCTGACCTTGTTCGGTTTGGTTGCGGTGATGTTTTACCAGCAGCCGTTTTTGTCCTTGATCAGCCTTGTGGTGGGGCCTGCGGCGGTTTTGGGCGTGCGGCTGATCCTTGGCAAAGTGCAAGCGATCATGGCGCAGGAAATGGCCGGGCTGGCCGAAATTATCAAAGTTGTGCAGGAAAGTTCGACCGGGGCGCGGGTGATCAAAGCGTTTGCGCTGGAAAACGTGATGCAGGCGCGCATGAACGGTGCGGTGCGCGATGTGGAAAAGCGGGCCAACAAGATGGTGACGTTGGAATCGGCCACTTCGCCATTGATGGACACGCTGACGGGTGCGGCGATTGCGGCGATTGTGATTTTAAGCAGCACCAGCATTGCCGGGCAATCGGCGGGCACACCGGGGCAGTTGATGTCGTTTGTGACCGCGTTTTTGATGGCTTATGAGCCTGCAAAACGCCTGTCGCGGATGCGCGTGTCGATTGAGGCGGGCATGGTGGGTGTGCGCATGATGTACCAGTTGCTGGACATGCCGTTGACGTTGGTGGAGGCGCCTGATGCCCGCGAATTGACCGTAGGACCGGGTGAGGTGACGCTGGAAAACGTGTCGTTTGAATATGTCGGCGGCGCGTCGGTGATCGACGATATGAGCCTGACATTTGAAGCGGGCAAGACGACCGCGCTGGTGGGCCCGTCTGGGGGTGGCAAATCGACCATCCTGAACCTGTTGTTGCGGCTGTATGATCCGGTGTCGGGGGCGGTGCGGATTGATGGCAGCGATATTCGCGACGCCACCTTTACATCCTTGCGCCAAAAGATCGCCTTTGTGGGGCAAGATACGTTTTTGTTTTCCAACACGGTGATGGCCAATTTGCGCGTGGCCCGCCCCGATGCCAGTGACGAGGACGTGTATGAGGCGGCGCGCGTTGCCTATGCCCATGATTTTATTGAAAAATTGTCCAAAGGGTACATGACCCCCATCGGGGAAAATGGCGCGTTTTTGTCGGGGGGGCAGCGGCAACGCCTGTCGATCACACGGGCCGTGTTGCGGCGCGCGCCGATTTTGCTGTTGGATGAGGCGACGAGTGCGCTGGACAGCCAATCGGAGGCGTATATCCGCGATGCGTTGGAACAGGTCAGCGAAGGGGTGACGACGATTGTGATCGCGCACCGTTTGGCCACCGTGATGAACGCCGACAAGATTTGCTATTTAGAGGCCGGGCGGGTGACCGAACAAGGCACGCTGCAAGAGTTGCTGGCGATGAATGGCGCGTTCAAGCGGCTTTATGACGTGCAATTTCGCAACGCCTGACGGCCCGGCGGCAATTGTTCGCCAAGGGCTGCGGGCAGCGTTTGGGCGGGGGGTGAAATGTCGCCGCGCATTGCCTAGATTAGGCGCAGGCTGTCCGAAAGGTGTTGCATGATCGACCAACCCACGCTTGCCGCGATCCGCTTCGGCTATGGCTTGCCCTTGCCAAAGGGGGCGCCTGTGACCCCGGATGCGATGCTGGCCGCGTTGCGCGCGCCGGATGCGATGATGCAACTGCACCCGACGGTGGGGGTTGACGAGGCGCGGCCCCTGATTGCGGCGGCGCAAGAGGCGCGGCGCGCGTTGCGCAAGGATGAAAGCCTGCGCCTGCCTTACCGGACGGCAATGCGCGCGGCGGCGGCGCTGGATGATGCGCAAACGCGCGCGGGGTTTGCGCGCGCGCTGGATGCCCCCGATGGGTTTCGCGAACGGTTGTGCGCGTTTTGGGCCGATCATTTCACCACCCGTGCGCGGTCTGCCGCCGAACGCCCCTTGCCCGGCGCGTTTGTGCATGATGCCATTCGCCCCCATGTGACGGGGCGATTTGGCGATATGTTGGTGGCCGCCACGCTGCACCCCGCGATGTTGGCCTATCTGGACCAAACGGCATCGGTGGGGCCGGGGTCGGCGTTTGGGGTGCGGCGCGGGCGGGGGCTGAATGAAAATTTGGCGCGCGAGGTGATGGAGCTGCACAGCCTTGGGGTGGGGGCTGCGTATGATCAGGGCGATGTGCGGCAGATGGCGCTGTTGCTAACGGGGCTGGACGCCAATGCCGCCGATGGATTTGTGTTTCGCCCCGACCGCGCGGAACCGGGGGCGGAGGTGGTGCTGGGCCGTACCTATGGCGGCGCGGGGGTGGCCCCGATTGAAGCCGCGCTGCGCGATATTGCCTTGCGCGATGATACGGCCAAACATATCGCGCGCAAATTGGCGGTGCATTTTGTATCCGATGCCCCGGATGCGGGGTTGGTGGCGGCGCTGACGGCGGCCTATCTGGACACGGGCGGCGATTTGCTGGCGGTGTATGCCGCCTTGTTGGCGCATCCTGCCGCGTGGGAACCGCGATTGATGAAAGCGCGCCAACCCGTTGATTTTATACTGGCCGCGCTGCGCGCGTTGGGGATGACGGGCGCAGAGGTGCGGCGGATGGCGCAAGGTCCCGCCGCGCGGCTGTTGACGCGGCCCATGGCGCTGATGGGCCAAGACTGGCAAACGCCGCCGGGCCCCGATGGTTGGGCGGAGGCGGCGGAGGCGTGGATTACACCGCAAGGGATGGCTGCGCGGATCACTTGGGCGATGGAGGTGCCGGGGCGGTTGGTGGTGCCGATGCCTGACCCGGTGGATTTCATGCGCCGTTGCCTTGGCGGGGCGGTGGACGAACGGCTGGAATGGGCGGCGGCGCGGGCGGAAACGACACGCGAAGGGGTTGGGCTTGTCCTATCCTCGCCCGCGTTCAACCGGAGGTGAGGGCGATGGACAGACGTTTGTTTTTGCGCGGGTTGGGGTTGGCGGGCTGCACGGCGGCGGCGCATCCGTTGATGACATCTGTGACGATGGCGCAAGGGGTGGGCCTTGGCGAAAACCGCCTTGTCGTGGTGATTTTGCGCGGCGGCATGGACGGGTTGGAGGTGGTGCAACCGCTGGGCGACCCGGATTTTGCGGCGCTGCGCCCCGATTATGTGGCGGGGGTCGACCTTGGGGCTGGGTTTGGGATGCATCCGGGTTTGGGCGGGCTGCAAGGGTTGTGGCAAGCGGGGCAGTTGGGATTTGTGCATGCCACATCAACTCCTTACCGCGACAAGCGCAGCCATTTTGACGGGCAATCGCTGTTGGAGGCGGGCACCGGCATGGATGTGACACTGGGGGCCGCGCGCGATGGGTGGCTGAACCGGATGCTGCAAGCAGTGCCGGGGCTGACCGCCGACACCGCCTATGCCGTGGGGCGCGAGGCATTGCCGTTGCTGGCGGGCGCTGGCCCTGCGCGCAACTGGACGCCGGAGGTAGGTTTGGTTTTGTCCGCGCAAAGCCAGTTGTTGTTGGACCATATTTACCACGACGACGATCTGTTTCGCGAGGCGGGTGAGGAGGCGATGACCCTGTCGGCGGACCTGTCAGAGCGCACGCCGCGTGAGGCGGTGGGCGTAGTGGATAAGGCCGTTGGCGCAGACCGGGCTTGGCCCGATTTGGACACGTTGGTGGATTTTGCGGCGGATCGGTTGCGCGGCGACACGCGGATTGCGGCGTTTTCCTTGGGGGGCTGGGACACGCATCGCGGCCAAGTGGGGGCGATTGGCAAGCCGTTGTCGCGGTTGCAGCGTATTATTTTGCGGCTGCAAGCGCAGTCGGGGCCGCAGGTGTGGGGGCGCACCACCTTGATTGCAATGACGGAATTTGGCCGGACAGCGCGGATCAACGGGTCGGGCGGGACCGATCATGGCACGGGCGGTGTGATGGTGTTGGCGGGCGGCGCGCTGCGCGGCGGTGTGGTGCGCGGTGAGTGGCCGGGGGTGGCGGAGGCGGCGCTGTATGACCGCCGCGACCTGATGCCCACATCGGATGTGCGGGCTTGGACGGCTTGGGCGATGCGCGGGTTGTTTGGGTTGGACCGCGCGGTGTTGGAGGCGGCGATATTTCCGGGGCTGCAAATGGGGGCGGATCCGCGCTTGATCTTGTAGCTTGCCGGGGGGCGGCGCAGGCCGCATAACGGGAGGGATTTCCCTTTGCAGCGGGCGCGGATGATGGACAAAGACCTTTCGCGGTGGGTGCCGCCCTTGGCCCCTGAGGGGGCCGTTTTGGCCGGAACCCATGTGGTGTTGGAACGGCTGGACGCCGATTTGCATGCCGCCGATTTGTTTCGCGCGTTTTCCGGCCATGATGCGTTGTGGGAGTATTTGCCTTACGGGCCGTTCGCATCGGCCGCGACCTATTACCGTTGGGTCAAGGACATGGCGGCGCAGACGGACCCGTTGTTTTATGTGCTGCGCGACCGGGCCACGGGGCATTGTGGCGGGGTGGCCAGTTATTTGCGCATATCCCCCGCTGCGGGGTCGATTGAGGTGGGGCATATTTGCATAGCGCCTGAATTGCAAAAATCGGTTCACGCGACCGAGGCGATGTTTTTGATGATGCAATGGGCGTTTGATGCCGGGTACAGGCGGTACGAATGGAAGTGCAACGCGGCCAATGTGACGTCACGGCGCGCGGCGCAGCGGTATGGATTTTCGTATGAAGGGGTGTTTCGCCAAGCGGCGGTGATTAAGGGGCGCAACCGCGATACCGCGTGGTGTTCGGTGATTGACAGCGAATGGCCCGCGCTGCGCGAAGCTTATGGCGCGTGGCTGTCGTCCAGCAATTTTGGCGCGAACGGCCAGCAGCGCGAACGGTTAAGCGATTTGACGCGGCTGGTGCGCGCCAATGATGACCCCGGGTTGCGCGGGTAGCGGGTTAGGGAATTTTGTCGGGCGGGTCCGCGAACGGGCGCGCAAAAGCATCGGTGCCGCGCCCGATGCGTTGCGACAACAGCGTGCCCAAACCCGCCATTGCGCTGGCGGACCTGCGGGCATTGACGGCGGCACTGGCAAGCGCGGTATCATTGGCGCTGCGGGCAATGCCTGCGACAAAATCTGTCAAATAGCGGCCCCCATCCGTGCCCGTTTCTGTCCAAGTACCCGCGCACGTTTCTGTGCCCTTACCGCCGTTCGCGCGGCCCTGTTCTTGGGCCAGCAAGGCGGCGGCGTGGACCAGATCATCTTGCAGTGCCTGACGGTCGGGGTGGATGGGTGTGTCGTCGGGCCCCGGTGCGGCGCGGGGGATGCCGTGCAGATGTGACAAGATCACCGCCTGAAACTGCACCAAACTGTCCAGCGGTTTTTCGATAAACCCGGCGGCCCCTGCGCGCAGGGCGGCGGACCACCCATCGGGATCACCGCTGGTCGCCAGCACAAGGGTTTCGCCAGCGCGATTGCGCGTCACCTCGCGGATCAAATCCACCCCGTTACCATCGGGCAGGCCCAAATCCACCAGCACCACATCGGGGCGGTACACGGCCAAATGCTGGCGCGCGGTGGCCAGCGTTTCGGCCCGCCGCATCCGTGCGCCGCTGCGTTGGCACAAAAGGCGCAACGCCTCGGACGCGAAACGGCTATCTTCCACCACCAACAGCGTGATGCCGGCCAGTGGCAAGGCTGCGCGGTGCAGCGTTTGGGCGAACCCCGGCCCTTCGGGCAGGGCGTGTGAAACGGGCGGGGGCATGGCAGCTCCTTCGTGGTAAGTGATGCCCCCTTTCTGACACCGGCATCCCTAATTTTGCGTGAACAACAGCGCATAAAACCACCTGCGGCGGTGCGTCCCCTTGCCCGCGCGCGCGGGGTCGCATAAACGCAGGCCAAACCCGCAGTATGGAGCCCCTGATGATTGGACGCCTGAACCATGTGGCCATTGCTGTGCCCGACCTTGAGGCGGCAGCCGCGCAATACCGCACCACGTTGGGGGCCGATGTGGGCCCCGCGCAGGACGAGCCGGACCATGGCGTGCGGGTGGTGTTTATCACCCTGCCGAACACCAAGATTGAACTGCTGTATCCGCTGAATGACGCATCGCCGATCATGGGGTTTTTGGCGAAAAACCCAAGCGGCGGGATACACCACATGTGTTACGAGGTGGATGATATTTTGGCCGCGCGCGACCGTTTGCTGGCCGATGGGGCGCGGGTTTTGGGTGATAGCACGCCAAAAATTGGCGCGCATGGCAAGCCTGTGTTGTTCTTGCACCCCAAAGATTTCAACGGCTGCCTGATTGAATTGGAGCAAGTATGAGCATTACCGCCGCCTTTGTCCTTTATGCCGTGTGTTGGTTTATGACGTTGTTTGTGGTGTTGCCGCTGCGCAACCGCACCCAAGGGGACGCGGGCGTGGTTGTGCCCGGCACCCCCGCCAGCGCGCCCGCCGATTTTGTGATTAGGCGCAAAGCGTTTATCACCACCATCGCCGCCACGGTCATTTGGGTGATTTTGACCACCGTCATCTTGTCTGGCGTGATTTCGGTGCGTGATTTTGACCTAATGGGGCGGATGCTGCCTGCGGTTACGAATTAAGCCGGGCGTCTGCCGCGTTAAGACGGTGGACCAGATGGGTGAAGGTGGCGGCACCTAAAACAGGGACCACAAGGTTGACAAAAGGGATGGTAAGCGGCGCCGCCATCAAGGCACCTGCCCACCACACCGACAGCCAATGGCGTTTGCGAAACGCCTTTGCCGCCACCCGGCCCATGCGGCGCGCGGCGATCATGGTAAAATATTCCCGCCCTAGCAGCAGCCCGTTGACCGCCCAAAACATGAGGGGCGCAAAAGGGCCGACAAGGAAATACAGCACCAGCGCCACCGCGTTGACCGCCACCAATAAGGCCACAAAATTCACCGTATCAATCGCTGCATCGCCGAACCCTTGTTTTTGGGCGGGGGGCAGGCCGGGATAATGCCGATCCTCCACCGCTTGGGCGACATCATCTAGGAAAAGCGCGGTAAAGGCCGAGGCGACGGGCATCATCAAAAACACCGACAGCGCGATCATCAACACTGCCGACCCCCAGCTGAGGAGGGTGCCGAGCCCCCCAACGGGGCCGACAAAAGGGATGGTGATTTGATCGGGCGCAAAGCTTTGGATAGCCCACAGAAACAGAGCATAGATGGCGACCAAAAGGGCGAGGGTTAGGGCGACCCCCAACAGCAGCACGCGGCGAAAGCGGGGGTCGCCGAGTTGGCCGACGGCCTTGGCGAAATCGGCAAAGATCATTCGTTTGCCCATGTGGTCAGGGCTGCCACATCGGGGCGCGGGCGGTCAGAGGTGGGGGTGGTGATGGTGCCTATATGGATGATGCCCGCGACAGTTTCATGGGGCGCAAGGCCAAACCCCGTTTCAACAAACGCCCGGTCATGCGAAGGCCAGCCTGACAGCCAATTGGCCCCCCAGCCCGCCGCCAGCGCTGCGTTGACCAGCGACACGCAGACAGCACCCGCAGACAGGATTTGTTCGATTTGCGGCACTTTGTCGGACGGTTTGGGGGCGGCGATGACGACCACAGCAAGGTGCCCGGCGTCATATTGCGCGGCCCCTTTCAAGGTGCGTTCGGCATCCAACCCCAAGGCCGCTGCGCGGGTGCGGGCCAGGGCGGCAAGGCGGGGCATCGCACCTTGGTGCAGCACCAAAAACCGCCACGGTTCCAGCTTGCCATGATCGGGGACGCGGGCGGCAGCGGTAAGGATGGGGTGCAAGGCGGCCGCATCCGGCACCGGCAAGGCAAGGGTTTTGGCGGGCACCGACCGGCGGGTTTGCAAGAAATCGGTTGCGGTTTGGGCGGCGGTTTGGGGGGTGGGGTGGGGGGTATCAGGCATTGCCCGCTCCTGTATTTTGAGTAAGGCGTTGGGCCTGTTCGGGCCAATGCAGGTGGTTTAGCACAGCGCCGTCGCGGCGCACATCATGGATTGCGGCCAGCGACACATCGGCCACCGCCCAACCGGGAGCGTTTAGGGGCGTTTGCGCGATGATGCCCGTGGGCGGAAAGCCGCGATCGGGCGGGCCATAGATGGACGCCGCGCCGATGTTTTCATCCAGCGCGGGGCAAAAGTCGCAAGGGCCAACGGTGGGCGATTGCACGACGATGCATTGGTTTTCCAACGCGCGCGCCATTGACCCGATGCGCACGCGGTAAAAGCCCGCCACGCTGTCCGTGCAAGACGGGGCCAACAAAATTTCGGCCCCCGCATCGACCAAAGCGCGGGCAAGCAAGGGAAATTCGCTGTCATAACAGATGATAACGCCAATTTTGCCACGCGGCGTGTCGAACACGGGCAGCCCCGCACCGGGGATGATATGCCATGTTTCGCGTTCAAACCGCGTCATGATCTGTTTGTCGGTGGTGCCGATAATACCGTGCGGGCCATAGAATGTGGCGCGGTTGGTGGGGCGGGTTTGGGCAAAATGGGGGGCGCTGGCACCAAGGATATGCACCCCGTATTGCGCGGCAAGCGCGCAGTGCAGCGCATCAACGGCGGGGCCGTGGCGGGCCACCTCATGCAGCGCTGCCTCAATATCTATTGCCACGGCGCGGCCGCCAAGGCTGGCAAGTTCCATCGCGGCGTATTCGGGGAACACCAACAGGTCGGCCCCCTGCCCCGCCGCATCTGCGACCCAATGGGTGATTTTCGCGGCGTATTCGGCGAAATCGTTGAAATAGGTCAAGGGATAGGCGGCGGCGGCGATTTTCATGGGGGGCCTTTACAGCTTGCGCATCCAAAATTGCAAGGGTTTGTAGGTAGCGGTTGGCGCGCCAATATCGCGCCATTCAAACTGCGCAATGGCACCGGGCAATGGCGCATAGCCCCGGCCCGCCCAGAAGGTTGCGTTGTCGCGGGGGGCGGCGGCGCGCGCAGGGTGGGTGTCGGAGCGGACCACAGCGCAAAAAGCCACATGGCTGCGGCCCAAACTGCGGGCATGGGATTAGCGCAGATCGAAAAAGCGGTGGCCAAACCCTTGGCCGCGATAGGCGGGCAGCAGAACCGATTCCGCGCAGTAAAAAATGTGGTTCAGCGGGGTTGGAAACCCGTGCAGGGCGGTGGCAAATTCGGCGGCGTGCCCTTCCATCGGGGTGCCTGTTGCGGCCCCGATCAAACGGTCGCCATCAAACGCGCCGACCACGATTGCGCCGGGGGTGGTGCGATACGGAGCCAAATAGCTGCGTTCATAGGCCAGCGTACCCTCGTATAAATAAGGCCAATCGCGGAACACTTGGATGCGCAACGCGGCCAGATCATCCAGTCGGGCGTCCAATGGGGCCCCGGTCAAGATGCGCAAATCGGTCACGAGACTTGCAAGGTCCAGTCGTTCAGATTGTAAAACGTGGTGACGCGGGTGATGCGCCCATCTGCCATATCAAAAAACGCCCCTGCGGGCAGGACGTAGGTTTGGCCCGTGGCGGTGGGCAGGCCCGGATCGGTTTGCAAATAAGTGCCGTGGACCACAAATTCGGCAGCCCCCCTGCGACCATCATCACTGCTGAAAATCACAATATCGCGCAGGGTTTCGCGGTAACTGACCCCCATATGGCCGCAAAATTCGGCAAATTTGGCGCGGCCGTGGCGAATGGCCCCTTCATTGACGCGGTGTTCCACATCATCTGACACGCAGGCGAGCATGGCCTGCGCATCGCTGGCGTTGAAAGCGGCGTAATAGCGGGCGATCAGGTCTTTGGTCATGCGGCCTCCGGTGCGGGGTCCAGCGGGGGGCCGAACCTGTCGAGCATGCGGGTGTGGATTTGGTCGCGCGCTTGGCGGTAAGCCGAAAGTTTGGCCTCGCGCGCATCGCCAAGGCCCGTGGGGTCAAGGATGGGCCAATATTCGATATCCAAATGGTGATAGCGGGTCAGTTCCAAGGCCATGCGCTGGCTGGCGGGGGACAGGGCGATGATCAGGTCAAATTGGCTTAGGTCGTCGCCCCATTCCTGCATTTCTTCAAACGACCGGCTGCGGTGGCGCGCGATTTCCACGCCGATTTCTTGGCAAACGGTGATCGAAAACCCATCCACCTCCATATCGTTTTTCACGCCTGCCGATTGGACATAAGCCTTTTGGCCATAGAGTTTTTTCATCAATCCTTCGGCCATAGGCGACCGGACTGCGTTGTGGTCGCAGCAAAACAGCACCGACTGGGGGAAATCGGTCACGGTGTCACCCCCAATGCAGAACGCAGATCAAGGTGAACAGGCGGCGGGCGGTGTCCATATCGACGGCGGCCTTACCTTCCAGCCGTTCTTGCAGTACGCGCGCCCCTTCGTTGTGGATGCCGCGCCGGGCCATATCAATTGCCTCGATCTGGCTGGGGGGCAGGCGTTTGACCGCCTCGAAATAACTGGCGCAGATTTGGAAATAATCCTTTATCACTTGGCGGAATGGACCCAGTGATAAATGAAATTCGCCGACCTTTTCCGTGGCTTCGGTGGCGATATCAAACACCAACCGCCCTTCGCGGATCGCAAGACCAAGGCGGTAGGGACCATCGGGCACCGCCTTGCCTTCGCGCGGGGGCAAGGCAAAGCTGTTATCCTCCAGTAAATCGAAAATCGCGACTTTGCGCTCCTGCTCAATCGCGGCGGTTGGCGTTTTTAGGCCGGTTTCGTCAATCTCGATATGGCAGATGCGGGTCATCGGGCTGTGTCCAGTAGGGGCTTTAGGATTGATGGCCTTTTGCGCTGGGGGGTGCAAGGGCTGGTTGATCGTTCAGGCTGTCCAGCCGGGCCTGCACCGACAGCCCATGCGCTTGCAAGCTTTCGGATGTGGCAAGGCGCACGGCGGCAGGCCCAATGTCGCGCAGCGCGGCCGGGGTCATTTGCGCCAGCGTGGTGCGTTTCATGAAATCCAACACTGACAATCCGCTGGAAAACCGCGCAGACCGGGCGGTGGGCAGCACATGGTTTGGGCCGCCAATATAATCGCCAATCGCCTCGGGCGTATATTGGCCCAAAAAGATCGCGCCGGCATGGGTGATGTGCTGGCTGTACGCATCCGGGTTGGCGACGCACAGTTCCAAATGCTCCGGGGCGATGCGGTTGGAAAGCGCCGCCGCCTCCGCCAGATCACGCGTCACGATCACCGCG
This sequence comes from Pseudorhodobacter antarcticus, assembly GCF_900110135.1. Classification (GTDB taxonomy): domain Bacteria; phylum Pseudomonadota; class Alphaproteobacteria; order Rhodobacterales; family Rhodobacteraceae; genus Pseudorhodobacter; species Pseudorhodobacter antarcticus. Next base: position 18,045 of record NZ_FOCO01000047.1, read on the forward strand.
CCATTGTTGCGCCAGCTGGGGCCTGCAATCGCGCGGCGTTCCAGCGTTTCAAGGCGTGCGTCCACCGCCCGCGCCACGGTGGCGCCAAAACCTGCATCATCCGTGATCAAAATGCTTTGCGCGCTTTCGTCGTGTTCGGCCTGCGACAACAGATCAAGGGCAATCCAATCGGGGTTATTGTCCCGGTCCGCGATCACCAAAATCTCGGACGGGCCCGCGATCATGTCGATGCCAACGCGCCCAAACACCCGGCGCTTGGCTGCCGCGACAAAGGCGTTGCCCGGCCCGGTGATTTTATCCACTGGCGCAATGGTTTGGGTGCCGTAAGCCAAGGCGGCAATCGCCTGCGCGCCACCGATGCGGTAAATTTCGGTCACGCCGGAAATCTTGGCGGCCAACAGTACCAACGGGTTCACCACACCGTCGGGCGTGGGGCAGCAAATCACCAAACGGCCAACGCCCGCGACCTGTGCAGGAATGGCGTTCATCAACACCGATGATGGATAACTCGCCAGCCCCCCCGGCACATACAGCCCAGCCGCCGATACCGGCGTCCAACGCCACCCCAACCGGGCACCACTGGCCTCTTCCCACATGGCATCTTCGGGCCGCTGGCGGGCGTGGTAATCGCGGATGCGCGCGGCGGCCAGTTCCAGCGCGGCGCGGTCGGCGTCTGATACTTTGGCACATTCCGCTTCAATTTCCGCAGCCGAAAACCGCATCGCCGCAGCCGTCAATTCCAACCGATCGAACGTGGCCGTCAAATCCAAAACAGCCGCATCGCCGCGCGCGCGCACATCGGCAATAATACCCGCGACGGTATCATCCACATCGACGCTTTCTTCGCGCTTGGCCCCCAACAGCTGCGCAAATCCCGCCTCAAAATCAGCATCCGTGGTGGACAAAAAAACCGGCATCACACACTCCTATTCTACATCCCAAACCCCATAGCGCGCCGCCGTGCCCACCTCAAGCACGGCCCCCTTTTTCTGTTTGAAAATATCCCGGGGGTGCGGGGGCTGGCCCCCGCTTGCCCACCTTACGCGCCGTGACCCGGCACCTTTCCCGACACCGCCGTATAGGGCCGTGTCACATCGCGCAAATCGGCGTTCAGGGCTTCCACCTCCAGCGCCACCGCACCGTCGCCCGCCAGCGTCAGCACCACGCGGCCCGTCCCGTCTGGCCCCGCCGTGAACCCAACCGACAACAGCGACAGCACCGTGCCCGCGTCTTTCGTCACCCCTTGGCTGCGCACCGCCAGCACATCTTGGAACACCAACACCGACCGCACGCGTTCATAGGCGCGGCCCGTGCGTTCGGCGGCTGCGCGATCTTCCCAGCGAAAGCGGTTCAACAGCAGGCCAAATTCGCGGCGTTTGGGGTCGAACCGCATATCAGCCCCGGTAAACACCGCGTCTTGCAGCAAGGTGGACACCACATCCACATCGCCCGCATCGGTTACGGCCAGCGCCAATGGCGCATCGCCGCCATCTTCAAACCGCGCATCGGTCACGAGGCGATCCGTTCGATATGCGCGCCGCAGGCGCCCAGCTTTTCCTCAACCCGCTCATACCCGCGGTCCAGATGGTAGACGCGGCTGACCACGGTCTCCCCTTCGGCCGCCATAGCCGCCAAAATAAGGCTGACGCTGGCGCGCAGATCGGTCGCCATGACCCGCGCCCCGCGTAGTTTTTCCACGCCTGTCACGGTGGCATGGCCGCCATGCACATCAATTTTGGCCCCCATGCGGATCAATTCGGGCGCATGCATAAAGCGGTTTTCGAAAATCCGTTCCTCCAGCACGCTCGTGCCATCGGCGGTACACAGCAGCGCCATCATCTGCGCTTGCAAATCGGTGGGAAAGCCGGGGAAAGGTTCGGTGACCACGTCCACTGGCTTCACGCGCCCGTTGGTGCGTTTCACCTTTAGGCCGCGTTCGGTTTGCGTCACGGAAATGCCCGCTGCATCCAGTTTTTCACAAAACGCACCGACCAATTCGATGCGCCCGCCCAGCAGTTCCACCTCGCCACCGCAAATCGCGGGGGCCAGCATATAGGTGCCCAATTCAATCCGGTCGGTCACGACGGGGTGGGTCGCGCCGCCCAGACGGTCGACGCCTTGGATGGTGATGGTGCTGGTGCCTTCGCCATCAATCTGCGCACCCATGCGGCGCAAGCATTGGGCAAGGTCCACAATTTCCGGCTCGCGTGCGGCGTTGTTGATCACGGTGGTGCCTTTGGCCAGCGTGGCGGCCAGCAGGGCGTTTTCGGTCGCGCCCACAGACACCAAAGGGAAATTGATGATGCCGCCGCGCAAACGCCCGCCTTTGGCCTTGGCATGCACATAACCGTCGCGCAGGTCCAGCTCCGCGCCCAGCGCCTCCAGCGCTTGCAGGTGCAAATCGACCGGGCGTGCGCCAATGGCACAGCCGCCGGGCAGCGACACAATCGCATGCCCATCGCGCGCCAGCATTGGCCCCAGCACCAAAATCGACGCCCGCATTTTGCGCACGATGTCATAATCGGCGGTGTGGTTGTGGATGTTATGACTGGACATCGCCAACACTTGGCCGCTTTGCAAACTGGCCACTTCCGCCCCCAAAGAGCCGAGGAGTTCGGTCATCGTGCGAATATCCGACAAGCGCGGCGCGTTCGTCAGGGTCAACGGTTCTTCGGTCAGCAGGGTCGCGGGCATCAAGGTAAGGCAAGCGTTTTTGGCCCCCGCTATCGGGATAACGCCATTCAGTTCACCACCACCGCGTACAAGTATCGAATCCATTTACTGCCCCTGACTTTCTTCTAAATTCTGCCCGTTTCGGGCTTTTGCTTGTGACTTACGCTTGGCCATATTCGCCTTTAACGCCGCTTTTTGCCGTTCCATGCGCAATTCGCCACTGGTTTTTTGGCGCGGCGGGCGGGGCAGTTCAGGGTCTTTGGGGCGTGTGCGTTCATCATCCATACCCCCTCCTTACCCCAGCCGGCAAAAAGGGTCCAGTTTGCGCTTGCGCCTTGCGAAAATTCCGACTAATCAGCCGCCACGTTGACCGAAAACCTGCTCGGTCACGCGGCGTGCTGTGGTAGCTCAGTGGTAGAGCACACCCTTGGTAAGGGGCGGCTACGGAGACGGAAGTGTTTGTTTAGGTGGGGGATTTCCGAACCCTGCCGACTTCGGGGTAACGCTCGGGGTTACGTTTCGGAAAAAGGCGGCTGTGGTAGCTCAGTGGTAGAGCACACCCTTGGTAAGGGTGAGGTCGAGAGTTCAATCCTCTCTCACAGCACCATCTTTTCCCCTTTATTATCAAAAAGATGACGGTTATCAGTGGTTTGGATGATGCTCGGATATACACCGAGGGTCTACACCACGATGGTATTACACATGTCCAGACCACACAAAAATCCCAAGACAGGCGTCTACTATTTCCGTCAGAAAACCCCCGCCGACCTGCGGGCAATTTTCGGGAAATCGGAGGTCATCAAGTCTCTGAACACCAAAGAGCCTGAGCTTGCGCGGCAGCGCCACACGGTTGAAGCCGCAAGACAGGCGAGCATATGGCAGTCTCTACGCGCCACGCCCAGCGCATTGCCACACAAGCAGATGATGGCTCTGGTTGGCACATACCGAAATCGACTTGATGCAACCCTCGAAAATGAACCGGGGGAAACCGGGATATGGGAGCAAGTTATTCGTCTGGAAACGGCCTACGGGTCGGACCCAATTGCACTGGAACGCTGGGCTGGCTCTGAGGCGACGACACTCTTACAAGAAGCGGGCCTTGCCGCAGATGCCTATAGCCGGACACGGTTGCTGGACGAAATGCACAAGGCGCGTATCGAGTGGGCGACAAATCAACGCCGTCGCGCCGAGGGTGACTATAGTGCAGACCCCAGCGCACAACACTTCCCTGAATGGCAGCCTTCGCCCGAAACCAAAACGGAGCTGTTGAAGGCCCCTGTGACGGTAACAATGACTGAACTGTTCGAGTTGTGGAAAGCGCGGCATCTCAAAGCA
>NZ_FOCO01000072.1 GCF_900110135.1 Pseudorhodobacter antarcticus
CGGGGCGCTGCTCTTCCATCTGTTGAGCAAGCTTTACGAGCGCACCAGCGTCGTGATCACCACAAACCTCAGCTTCAGCGAATGGGCCACCGTCTTCGGCGATGCCAAAATGACCACCGCTCTGCTCGACCGACTGACCCACCGCTGCCACATCTTGGAGACCGGAAACGACAGCTTCCGCTTCAAGGCAAGCTCAGCCGCTGCGGCCCGAAAAAGGAAGGAGCCCAGCATTGTCTTGACGCCAGCATAACTCGCGGAACATAACCTAAAGGTGGCTCACTTCTCGATGGAAAACCCGGCTCACATTTGCGTGGAAATTAACACCGGGTGCGTGCTTGATCGCAGGTAAGTACAGTGCTGGGCCCGAGGCTCATGCGTCGTGGTCGTCGCCCTGCGCGATACTGCACCACGAAGCTTTTACGCCCGCTGGGCATTACGCGCACCCCGAAGCCGGGGATGCTTTCATCCCAGATGAAGAACTCCACCACCTGCGGTTCGGTCGCGTCGATGGTGCGTTTGGTCAGTTTGGGCATGGTTGATCCTGCGCAATGATGGTGGCTGGCCTTACAGTGGTGATCATCTGCGCACAGTCAACGAACACATTGAAATTGCGTAATAAAAGGAAAATCTGCGTAGCTGTGGAATCGATCAAAGTCTCTTTTTTTGGCGCGAGACTGGTCCTAGTGTCGAATCAGTGACGGTATTTCGCTTGTCCTTGACCGCTGCTAAGGTGCGAATGAACTAAAGATGGATTCCCAATGGCATCGAAGACGACCCTGAACGCGAAGAACCTCGAGACGCTGGGTGCCGCTCGTCTGGCCAACCTGCTGATCGAGATCAGCACCGGCTCTGCAGTGGCCAAACGACGGCTGCGGCTGGAACTGGCGGGGGCGCAAAGCCCGAAAGAGGCAGGGCGAGAGGTGTCGAAGCGGCTGACCAGCATCGCGCGGGCGCGCAGTTTTGTGAACTGGCAAAACCGTAAGCCGCTTGTTACCGATCTGCAAAGCCAGCTTAGGGCGATCAAGGAGCAGATCGCACCGACCGACCCGACCGAGGCGCTGGCACTGGCCTGGCGCTTCATGCAGGTGGCAACGCCGCTTTTCGAGCGCTGCGATGACAGTAGCGGCATCGTCATCGAAGTTTTTCATGATGCCTGCGCGTTGCTGGGAGAGATCGCGCTTTCCGCCGGGTCGCCGCCAGAGTCTCTGGCTGATGCGGCGATTGATGCGCTGCGGGACAATGGCTACGGCCAGTATGACGGATTGATTGCCATCCTGACGCCCGCGCTTGGGGAAGATGGTCTGGCGCATCTCAAACAGCGGATTGAGGCGATTGCGGCGACGCCGGTTCCTGTGTCGCCAAAAAGCGAATGGGAGGCGGTGGGGTATGGCAGCGGCGGCGCGACTTATGCGCATCAGATGGAAGAACGCTCCCGGCAAAGCATGGTGGAGATGGCGTTGAAAGACATCGCCGATGCCATGGGCGACGTGGATGCCTTCATCGCCCAGTACGATGCGCGGACGCGAAAGGTGCCGCAGATCGCTGCCGAAATAGCGGCACGCCTGCTGGCCTCTGGCAGGGCAGGGGACGCGCTCGGTTTCATAGAACGCGCCGAGGTGGACAACGACCGCTGGGTGCCTCGCGAATGGCAGGACACCCGCTTAGAGGTTCTGGAGGCGCTTGATCGCAAGGAGGAGGCGCAGGCTTTCCGTTGGAGCTGTTTCGAGAGCACTCTAAATTCTGAATACCTGCGCGATTTTCTAAAGCGGCTTCCCGATTTCGAGGATATCGAGGCCGAGGAACGGGCCATGGACCACGCCGCCGCCCACTCGCGCGTGACGCCGGCCTTGGGCTTCTTCCTGGACTGGCCATCCCCAGACCGCGCAGCCCGGTTGCTGATTGACCGCCACGCCGAAATCAACGGCGACCACTATGAATTTCTTGTGCCCGCAGCGGAGGCTACCTCGGAGCGCCACCCACTTGCCGCCACGCTGGCTTTGAGAGCCATGATCGACTTCACACTGTCGAAGGCCAGATCAAAGCGCTACGGCTATGCCGCCCAGCACTTGGCCACGTGTGCTGAACTTGCCGGGAGGATCGAGGATTACGGGACGTTTGAGCCTCACGCCACTTATGTCACCCGGCTGAAGCTGGAGCACGGTCGGAAGTCAGGCTTCTGGGGTTTGGCGGGATAGTGTGGTTCTCTATGTCCGGCCTTTCGTGGGGCGGCTATCAGTTAAGTGATGTAAATGAGGAGGGATGACGCGATGAAGAAGCCGTCCAACAAGTCGTCGTTCAGCGTTGCCGCCATGAAAGTTCTGCTCAAACAGTTTTTTGCCCGCTGCCCTTTTACCGTTGCGGTTGAGATAGCGGCGGTAAATGCCTTGAAGAAGCGCGGACAGACGACGGAACATGTTGACCTGCCCATCGTTAGCATCCAACTTTGTCCCAAGCGAAAACTGGAATCAATGATTGCCAAAAGCAGAGCAATTGACGTCAAAATGAATTACTAAGTTAAACCAAAAAGGAGCGAACCTCGATGAAAAGACGCAACTTTATCACTGCAGCAGCCACTGTCGGTGCAGCGGCTTTGGCCTCCCCGGCCATCGGCCAAGACGTACGCAAATGGCGCCTCGTCTCTGCTTGGCCTAAAAATCTGCCCGGCCCCGGAGTGGCTGCGCAAATGCTGGCTGATCGCATCACCGCCTTGTCCGGTGGCCGGATTGAAGTTGAGCTTTTCGCCGCAGGTGAAATTGTTCCCGGCAATGGCGTATTCGATGCGGTTGGCGAAGGCACTGCGGAGATTTACCACGCGGTCCCGGCCTATTGGGGGAGCAAATCCAAGGGCATCTTATTGTTTGGTAGCCAACCTCTTGGTCTCACGGCCATTGAACAGCACGGTTGGATGTTACAAGGCGGCGGACAGGCGCTGTATGATGAAATGTACAGCCGTTTTAACCTTAAACCCTTCCTGACTGGCAACTCTGGCCCACAATGGGCCGGTTGGTTTCGAAATGAAATCAAGACGCTGGACAATCTCAAGGGCCTGAAATATCGCACCACCGGCCTTAATTCGGAGGTCATGTCAAAACTTGGTGTGGCGGTAGAGTCCATGTCTGGCCCCGCTATGTTCCAAGCTCTGCAATCTGGTGCGCTGGATGCGGGCGAATTTATTGGGCCCTGGACAGACTCAGCGCTTGGCCTCTACCAAGTCGCCAACAATTACTATGGTCCCGGCCCTGGCGAGCCGTCGTCGGCCGAAGAATGCGGCATCAACCTGACCGCGTGGAACGAGCTGCCCGAGGATCTGAAACAAGTGATCGAGGCAGCGGCGCAGTCGATGTATAATCCAGTTTTGACCGAGTATAACACCAAACACGCCCTTGCTTTGCGTGCGCTGGTTGCTGAACACGGCGTGCAGGTGCGTCAGTGGCCGGAAGAAATCACTATCGCAATGGGCAATGCTATGGGCGAAGTGATCACTGAACTGCGGAATTCCGACGATGAGCTGGTTCGTCGTATTACCGAAAGCTTTTTGGAGTATCGCAAGCTGATGGTCGAATACATGCCATGGGCTGACAATGGCCAGATGAATGCCCGAAACCTTGCATACAACTACGGCGAATAAGCCAAACGGTGGCCCCCTGCCATATGGGGGCCGCAAGCCTAATAGGGGTATATATTGGAGCGTTTTGCAGACAGGTTGGACCATATCAACCGCGCCATAGGCGACGTCGTAATGTGGGCTGCGCTTGCAATGGTGCTGGTGCAATTTGGCATAGTTCTCTTGCGCTATATCTTTGGTTTCACGTCAATTTTCATCAACGAATCCGTACTTTACCTGCATGCCTCCATATTCATGCTTGGTTCAGGCTACACCTTGCTTATGAACGGACACGTGCGAGTGGATATCTTTTACGCTCCCCTGCCACCCCGCAAAAAGGCGATGATCGACATCTTCGGCCACATCTTCTTAATGCTGCCGTCGTTGGGCATTTTGCTCTACTACAGCTGGCCTTCCGTCCGCCGTTCATGGTCGATCTTTGAAGGTGCCATTTCAGTTGGTGGCGTCCCTGCTTCGTTCCTTCTAAAATCCCTGATTCCCGCATTTTGCGTGCTTTTGCTTGTCCAGGGTCTTTCGGCGCTGATCCGCGATGTCATCCGCTTGAGTGAGGCGAAATGACCTTGTCGCTGGATCTGATTATGTTTGCCGCCCTGATCATTGTGATTTTGCTGGGCTATCCGGTGGCTTTTTCCATCGCCGGGGTGGCCACAAGCTTTGCCTTGCTGGGCTGGTCGCTTGGAGTGTTTGACATTAGACTGATGGGGGCATTGGCGCAGCGGTTTTTCGCGGTGATGACCAATCCTGTGCTCACAGCGATTCCGTTATTTGTGTTGATGGGGGTTGTCCTTGAAAAATCACGGGTAGCCGAGGATTTGCTGGAAACCATGGGCCGACTGTTCGGATCTATGCGTGGCGGTTTGGGTGTGTCGGTGATGCTGGTTGGTGCGTTACTTGCGGCCTCCACGGGGATTGTCGGGGCAACTGTGGTAGCCATGGGCATGATCGCGCTGCCTGCTATGCTGCGCAACGGATACAATCCCAGGCTCGCCGCCGGGATGGTCGCAACTGCCGGCACATTGGGGCAAATCATCCCACCTTCGACCCTGCTGATTATTTTGGCCGAGGTCATGTCTTCTGCCTTTCAGCAAGCCCAATTTCAGCAAGGTAAGTTTTCAGTTGAAACCATTTCAGTGGGCCAAACCTTTGCCGCCGCCTTGGTTCCTGGTCTGCTGCTGGTGGTACTCTACATTATTTATATTCTTGGGCGTGCGTGGCTAAAGCCGCAGGATGCGCCCGCGATGCGCGAACAATCGGTTGCACCGACCACCGCCGAGGTTTTCGGGGCAATCGCTCCCCCAGTCTTGCTTATCTTTGCCGTATTGGGCGCAATTTTGGGTGGTATCGCATCGCCGAACGAGGCGGCATCAGTGGGTGCAGTGGGGGCGATATTGCTTGCTGGGGTTCGTCAAGGTGCCCCACGTTGGCTCATTATTGCAGGGTCAGTGGCACTTTTGGTGCTAGCTTTTGCTGCAGGTTTGGCCCCTGTACGGTTGCAACGTTCAGATGCGGGCACGCTCGAATATGCTGTGGCAGCGGTCTACAGCGGTCTGGCTTTACTCGGCTTGGCAGCTATAACTTCAGCGCTTGTCGCAACCTTCCGTCGTCGCATCATATTTGCGGCGATGAGGCAAACACTAATTGTTACCTCGATGATTTTTGCAACCATCCTGATGGCGTCTTATTTCAGCCTCGTTTTCGTCGGGTTGGGGGGCGAACACCGCGTGGCCGACATCCTGCAATCGCTGCCCGGCGGGCCAACAGGGGCGCTGATCTTTGCCATGGCGTTCATTTTCATTCTCGGCTTCTTCCTTGATTTCGTAGAAATCTCGGTCATTTTGCTGCCATTATTGGTCCCACCGCTCATCCTCATGGGCCACGACCCTATTTGGCTTGCAGTTTTGATAGCGGTCAACCTGCAAACGTCCTTCCTGACGCCACCTTTCGGCTTTTCTCTATTTTACCTGCGCGGTGCTGCTCCGCCCGAGATTACGACAGGGATGATATATCAAGGCGTTATACCCTTTATTGTGCTACAAATTATCGCCATGGCGCTTATCTGGTCGTGGCCCCCACTGTCGACATGGCTGCCTAGGATAGTGTTTTGAGTTTGGAAAAAGAGGCCTAAAATTGGTGTTGTTGCACAACTCTTGCCGATGACCCGGATTGCAGAGCACGAAATCAACATCGTCATCCAATCTTGCAAGAAGGCGCGTGCGCAGGTGATGGAAACACTGCCCATGGGCCGACCGCCTGTTTTTCACTGATACTCCTAGTGTCGGGGCTCCACCGGTTTGGCGAATTGCACGGCCCTTTAGAAATCCCGGTTGTCAGCTTTACATGTTCACTATACGTTCCGATCTTAAGCATATTTTTCCGAACGAGCTTCTCATGTCCGATCAGATCGTCATTACCGAGAAAACCAGCCAGGCAAAAGACGTTCGCGCTGCCATCGGGTCTCGCTACGGCATGGTTCTGCCCGCCGAGGGGCACTTGTTCGATTTGCTCGAACCAGAAGATGTGGTGCCGGAATGGAAGCGCTGGTCCGCGGTCCTGCTGCGCCCCGAGGAGCTTTACGGCACGCGACCGGCAAAGGGCGGTAACAAGGCGGCCAAGCTTAAAGCCATTCGTGAGGCGCTGCGCTCGGCCAAGCGGGTCTGGCTTGCCACCGATTGTGATCGAGAAGGGCAGCTCATTGGCCAAGAGATCCTCGAACATTACAAGTATCGCGGCGAGGTTATGCGTGTGCTGTTCACAGCCCAAGACGCTCAGACCATACGCCAGTCGTTCGATCGGGCAAAACCCAATTCAGAATACGCCCGGCTCTATGCCGCCGCCGTTGCGCGCCGCCAGGCCGATCAGATCTACAATCTGTCCCTGACCCGCACCGCCACCGTTATCCTTGGCAAGGGCGCGCGGGGCGTCATAGGTGTGGGACGTGTAAAAACTCCGACGCTGGCAATCGTCTGCAAGCGTGAATTGGAGATCCGCGATTTTGTTCCCACGAGCTATTTCGAGATTGTCGCCACCGCTTCGGTCGAGGGCGGTGATTTCAAGATGCGACATGCATCACGGGATCGAATTCTCAAACGTGAAGTTGCAGAGGCCGTGGTCACGGCTGCCCGTGACTTCGAGGGGCCACTTGACGTGCGTGTCGAGGACAAGCGCCAAGGACCGCCAAAACTGCACGATCTGCCGTCCCTCCAGAAACTCTGCGCGTCCCGCTTCGGTTGGGCAGCGGCAAAGACTCTGGATATCGCTCAGGAGCTTTATGACGGCCAAGGCAAGAAGATCATCACCTATCCGCGTGCCGAAGTGCGCTACCTGCCAGAAAACCTGATTGCGGATGTGCCGCAGGTCGTCGCTGGGCTGCAAGTCGGGAAATCGTTCAGCGCCATACCCGTGCCATCGGAGCCGATTATCCGCAAGGGGAAGAGTGGCAGTTTCTATGACAAAGGATTGGAGGGAGCCAGTCACCATGCGGTCATCCCCAACGTCAACACGATCAAAAACTTGCCGGAGGTCTGGCCGCGCCTTTCGACCGACGAGAAGAAACTGTTTGACGTGATCGCGCGGGCGTATCTGGCCACCGTCATGCCGGACTTTCGCTATCGCCAGACCACCGCGTCGCTCGATGTGGGCGGTTTTCCGTTCAAGGCGACAGGACGCCAACACATTGATCTGGGTTGGCGCGCGGCTTTTCCTGAATGGCAACCCGCCGACGAAAAGGGTGACGACGCGCAGTTGCTTCCACTGATGCGAAACGGCGAGACCGCGCGGCTGCGGAATCCCGCCATCGAGGACAAGGAAACCCGGCCGCCGCCGCGCTACAACGAAGGCACTTTGATCGAAGCGATGCAGCAGGCCTGGCGCTTTGTCGAGGACGAGGTTCTGCGCGACAGGCTGAAGGAAGCCAAGGGCATCGGCACCCCTGCGACCCGCGCCGAGATCATTGGGGGATTGAAACGACAGGGGTTTCTGGTTGTTCAGGGAAGGAACATTGTGCCCACTGAAAGCGGATTAAGTTTGTTTGGTGTTCTCCAACAGGCTGATCCGGCCTTGGTTGACCCGGGCGTGACGGCGCAACTCGAATGCCTGCTCGACGATGTCGTCGTCGGTAAACAAGAGATGGTTGGTGCCATCGATGCCGTTTGTGATGTTGCCCAGCGTATCATCGGCAAGCTCGTGAAAGGTCCGCCGGGCGGTATATCGCCTTTGTTCGGCTTTGCATCGGATGGTGCGGGCGGCGGACGGCCACCAACAGCCGCGATGAAGCGTTTCGCCGACAGTATAGCACGTCAGAAGGGCATAAAACCCCCCGCGGGTTACACCAAATCGGGATTGGTCTGCCGCGAGTTCCTCGAGCAACACGCCCCCAAGAAAACTGTAGGTGCTGGAGAGAATACAGGAGCCGGCCTTGGAGCACGTCCCCCAAGTTCGGCACAATTGTCATTCGCCGAGAGCATATCGCGGGAACAAGGCGTTGCGATAACCGACGAAGCTAAAGCCAACTCAGCCGCTATATCCTCTTGGATCGACAAGAACCAAGGGTCAAATCCCGGCAGGGGCCGTCGCAAGACGATTGCGAAGAATTTTAAACCAGCAGCAACAAAATCCACAAAACCGACGAAGCGGCCAAGGAAGCCCGAAGCCAATGTGGTTATGGTGGATGCGACGTACCCATCAGTGGCAGAGCAGCGTGATACCTCTGCCAACACGCCACTTAGTATTCCCTACGGTAACAAGGAAGCCGCACAACAGTTAGGTGCAAGATACACCGCAGGCGCATGGTATGCGCCGCCCGGTGTTGATTTGACTGAGTTTGAATCGAAGGGCTGGCTGTGAGCAAACTGGCCGAGGCGCAAGGAATGTGGGTGCATTGACCCATATCGCTAACATTGTCATCCTAGCAGGGGCTCTGTTGCACAAATCCCATGAGGGATTCATCTTGTGAATCCAGCATGGTAGCTGTGTGGTATGAGTAAACCGACACCCCTCGCCTACAAGACCAGGAACTGGTCCGCCTATAACGAAGCGCTCAAGCGTCGTGGCTCGCTGACGATTTGGTTCGATCCCACCATGACCTGGGAGGCTGCGCCGACCGGAAAACGTGGCCGACAGCCCGACTACAGTGACGCTGCGATCCAGACATGTCTGACGATGAAAGTACTGTTCGGCATGGCGCTGCGGCAGACGACGGGGTTTGTCGAGAGCCTCCTGCACCTGATCGACTTGGATTGGGCGGTGCCA
>NZ_FOCO01000077.1 GCF_900110135.1 Pseudorhodobacter antarcticus
CCGTGGCTCTTTCGTCGTCAGGGCACGCAGATTGCCCACTCCATGCCGCCGCAGACAGCGGTCCAGCCCAGAGCGAGAGACGTTCGGGTTTAGGAACTCCCGGACCACAGCAAGTAGGTCATCGAGGGATACCAAAAGCGTCTTGCGAAGGATGACCGCGACAGCCTCCTGCGCCGGAGTGAGAGTGGTCTGCAATCGGTGCGGAGTATGGCTGCGATCCTGAACGCTGTCTCTGGGCCTCCATTTATACACCGTCTGTTCGGTCGTGCCAAACCGTTCGGCCAAAACCGACGCAGCCTCATTGCTGGATTGGATCGCGGCTCGAACTTTCGGCGTCGTCGTTGCTTGCTTGCTTGTGCAAGCTGGATCAGCATGGTCGCCCTCCGTTCCGGTTGGCGGGAAAACAGTCCCCCGGATTGTTTTCTGATCCGCTGCACTCCCTCAAAACCGATCTTGCCATAAAAAAAGCAGATCGCCGAGGGTCTATGTGATCATCCGGGATGGAACAGCTAGCCGGAATCCATAAGAACTAAAGCGCTGTTATTGTTGGAAATTATGAACTATGTCGAGACAACTTTGGCCAGATTTTCAGTGATTGTAAATCCGGGCAAAGTTGCCACGAAATCGGGGTAAAGATCCGGCGAGGTCATCGATTGACCTACATGTTGTGCCGTAGTTGTTGATAGTCGCATTTCTGGGAGAGTGGAAGGCCCTGCCGCAATGCCTTTCCACACAGCAGCATTTTATCAACTCCAAGTTGGCGCTGTCGCACTTCAAACTTTAGGCTCCAGACTCATTGATAATCAAAGCCAGAACAAGACGGTTGCTGCGAGGGCGATGGCTGAAAGGAAAACCTTTGGGCAGCGTTGCCCGCGCTATGAACTGTGGCAGACGGCGCTCGTCAATACAAACGTCCGGGACGCGACATCTATGTGGGGCAGAGCAGTAACGCCGGACGCTTACGAAACAGCCGGACATTGTTCAATAAAAGACTAGGTGATGAATACCGCGAGCGCCTAAGGTGAGAGATTGCTTTCCCAAATGGGGAGCTCCATTTAGGAAAATATCAATCATGCAACCAATCCGAAAATTAAGCGGATGCGTTACACTATTATCATTTCTTTTCTGCCCTTTAGGGGCAGCGGCGCAAACCTTGCCGAATGGAAATTACGACACAACTGATTTTGGTGCGATCAATATTGAATGCATAGGCTCGGAGATGTGTTTTGGGACTTACGAAAACGGACAGTCTTACTTGTATTTGAACAGCAGGGACAACAACCAGAATTTCACCGGCTATTGGGTCGAAGCAGAATCCTCAAAACCTTGCGCCGTGACGCATCAGTTTCCCAACCTTCAATCCAATGCTTGGGGCAATGTGAATGTGACATTTGATTTTTCTGCGAACAGTCTGTCCGGATTTTGGGGATACTGCGAAGATCACCCCAACAAGACACTAGACGGCACGCGCGCAAAAATGCTCACAGCGCAGGAAACTACAAGCGTTGATGTCGCCTCCATAGCCCAGTTTCTTGTCGGCTCGTGGTTGCCGTCGCCAGATTCCAGCGCGCGCCGAAACGATAGCTACACATTCAATCCAGACGGCACATTTGTAATTTCAGACGGCTCCTCGAATTCGCCTATTGGCAACTGGACACTCAACAGTGCCGGCCAAATGATCATGGATGGCCGCGTCGATGAACCGCTTACTATTGAAATCGTAGGGCAAGACATCAAAATGGGGAGCGACCAGTACACGCAGGAACCGTTCAACGGTCGGTCCTACGGTGGCCAGAGCGTTTTGGGCGACGTACAGACCGAAGGCGTCTTTATACCAAAGTGGCCCAGCGATGGCACCACTCCCATGGTCGGCACTTATGAGCTGAGCTTTATCGTTTTGGAGTCCGTCGACAGCTTTCGACCGAGCACGGCGAATGCTTCAAGCAAACCGATCTATGTTGAATTCTGGAACACAACCGAGACCGTCACGACGGATGTCGATGGTCGCGAGGTGCGAAAGGACATCGTGGGATTTTGGCCAACCGAGTACGAAGTCAGCCCCGATTCACTCTCATTCCACGGATATCACCCGCAATGGGGAGATATCTATTTCGATGCGCGGTTCGACAGTACACGTGTGCAGACACAATATAACTATGAACGGGGCGGCGGTGACTCGTCGGGCTTCGACAAGCCCGCAAAAGCAGACGAGCCGCTGATTTATGGTGACATGCTCGTCAGAGGTCATATCTTTCGCGATGTCGCTCTGTATATCGGCTGGTTTGAATGATGGTCATTACGCGGGAATAGATAATCGCTGCGTAAACCACCTCGGACCAACCAACTGGTCCGAGGCGCCACATCTAGAAGGCCATAGAGGCCTTTGGTGCTGCACGATCCGCGCCGATCAAATGTCAAGCCTAATGCAGGCGTTGACCATTGGCCATAACGGACCCGTCTTCCTTGATTTCGATCTGCGAGGTCATCGTGTCCTCGGTACCTTCGACAATGCGGGCAAAAAGTCCCATCATCATCCGGGCGCTTGTGACCCCTTCTTCCGGCACCATTCCCATCGCAATCAACTTATCAAGCAGACCGTTGCCGCCAATCAATTTCAAATCTATCGTACCTGTGGGCTTAGGAAAGCCGTCAAAAGTCGTAAGATCGGTGTTGTCAAAAGTGAAATCACCGGTGCCGTGCAAATCAGCGCCAGCAAGGCGCACGGTCATCTCATTCAGCGTCAGCGATTGCATTTCACCGGAACCGTTGGCTGTTGTTGCGTCCGACATTGCGGCCGCAACTTCGGAGTCAAAGATATCGACCAGCCAGTTCCCTTTACCAACCAAATCCAACACCAAGGTGGCAGGATCGCGTGGAAAAAGAGACGTCGGATCGAATGTGTTCCAGATGTCATCACTGGCGGAAAGACCCACAAGCTTGATCAGCAGCCCAAAGTCTTCTGCTACATCAGACTGGGTGATTGGCATCAGAACGTCGAAAGCCGCCTCTTCCAGAGCGATGCTGATAAGCGGAAGCGGAATGGCTGCTCCCGAAACCTCAAATTCGACGCCCTTGGTATTGCCACTATAGGTCAGACGATCCTTGCCCATGGCAAGGTCCAGCTTGCCCGATGCGATCGCCCCGCTTGATGCAAAGCCACCAGTGCCTTCGTCTTGGGTGGAAAGGTCATAAGTCAGTGCGCCATGACTGAACATGCCACCAACCTTGAACCCAGCAGCCAGGGATTCCACCATTGTCATTGTGTAGAATGCGTCATCAGCGCTGCTCTCAAAGCTGGACTTCAGATCCGACAGGCTTGCCTGCAGTTTCGTTGTGCCCGTTCCATTTTGGTCTGGTGCCTCGATATCAATCGTCGCAACATCCGCAACAAGTCTGGAACTTACGGTTTGAATACCGCTGCCTTCAAATTTAAAAGACCCGTCGACGCCGCGAATGGCCAAGTCGAAAAGTATGTCCACCGGCACGCCATCGAGCGTCTTTTTCGCCATCGTGATCCTAGATGTGGGTGCGAAAAAATCGTAGGTTCTGTCCGTTTCATCGCCAGAAACCACAAGTGTCATGCCAGGTTGGCGGATCAACATGGTTATGTCAGCGGCCTTGCCCATAGCGTTAGTCGACGTCAAATTCACCGAATACTCGTCAGACATCGTGACAGTCACTTCGCTGTCATCTGTTTTCCCGATGACAATTTCAGGCACCGTCACGGTGAACCCGCCATCAGCAGTTTGCGATTTGATCGTGTAATTGCTGATAATCAGCGCATCGCCTAACACGCTTTCACTGCCGGTGACCGTCAGCTCAGGGTTGGCCGCGGCCAAACCATTCAAGCTGTCCCAGACGCTGCGCGATGTTACGCCGGCAAAAACAGCGTCAGCTGCGGGTTTGTCTCCGCGCGCGCCATTGAATTGCTGTGTTTGCGGGTCGTTGCAGTACCCCCAGGTGCCCGTCCAGCTGTTGCGCGAGGCATCAAAAAACAGATCAATCGTTCCCCAGGCTTCGGTGCTGATGTCATCAAAGTCCGTCGTCTCGGCACAGGGTTGGTCCGACGAAGGTTCCGCCCAGTACCCCAAATACACGCCGTCTTCATCAGTGCTGTCAATATAGATAAAGGATTGCCCGCCTTCATAGGCCCCGGTGCACTCTACACCTTCTGTCTTGTGGCAGTTTAACGCGATGTCGCCAAAGTCAGTTTCTGTGTAAGCCCCGCTTGGCATCGTCTCCGCGACAGCAGCAGAACCAAGGCAGAGATATGCAATCTGTATGAACGCCACGGTGGTCTTATAGATATGATTCATGAAGTCGATAGCCTCCAATTTTATTTTATCTTAGAGGCGCAGTCGTATAGGTGCACAACTTGTATAGCAAACGAATCCGACTATTTCAGCAAAACCGGAAAGTGGTCACGGTCGGGCTTAAAATCGTCGAGAACGCAATGACGGGGTTTGAGGGCGCGCGCTTTTCAACGCTGTCGTTTTGTCATACGGCCCCGAAGTTTATCGGGTGGGCCTCGCCCAATAGATCAAATCCACGATCTTGCGCCGCGCAGCATTACAATACTGTCAGGCCCCACAGCGCCTTGGGCTATCGCCCACTGCGCCGAAAAGCGTGATGCCAATAGACCGGAGGCCCACCAGAACCACATTCAAACTGGACCACCCTATGGGGGCACTCCAACTGTCCGCGGTGGGTCTGGGACCTGGATGCAGACACATAAGCACCGAAGTCCCGAAATAGCGTTTAATGTAGGAAGTTCAGTTCAAATAGGACTTTATAATAAATGTTCCCGCCGACCATGACGTCGCCGATAAGGATTGGCTCATCCGCATTCTTGGGGCGTACACCCCCAGCCACTTCATAGTTAGTCTGATTTTCTACGCGTGATCCGTCGAATTTGGCCGAGAAAAAGATGTCGCCCCAAACTTCATTATAGCCGCGGAAAGAAAGCTTTTCTGAGTTAACTTCATATGATGTGACTTCAAACGTTAATTGATCAGTGCGGTACCCGTTTCCCGCTTCGTCCATTTTGATCTCTTCTGCTTCATTCCAGAATTCCACATCAACGGCGGTTTCAAATCCCTCAGAAGCGGCAGGCGTAAAGCTATCTTTCCCACCGAGCGTGATTCGACGAAGTGAATACTCGCCGACCATGACGTCGCGTTCAGGGACGAAGACGCCACGTGGTTCAAAGTCACCGAGAAACTCTTGAATGTTATAGCCCTCGTCATTCAGCTTGTACCGCTCATGGCGGACACCTGAAAGAGTGATGCTGTCGTCGATGATCTCCAGCGCGACACTCTCGACATAATCGTCCAAGCGTAAAAAGCCATCCCGAGCGTTCCACCGGCCGGATCTGTTCGATATGCCGTCTGACCTAACATACGTGCCATTGGGATTAAAGGTAAGAGCCTCTGTTTGGCTCGCACCAGAATTCTGCACGGGCATCCAAGAGCCCATTATGAATGCGGGCAGACCGGTATTACATTCCTCAGGCACATGCCCTTCAAAGGCACCTTGCAGGGCGCCATTTTCAGCAATCCAGGTTTCGCGCACATATCGAAGGCCGCTCCACATGATACTGTCACGCAGAATTTCCAACCGGCCCGGCAGGCGATCGTTCAGCTGCAATTCACCGTTCGAAATTTCCCAGGTGCTGGAAGGCAGCAAAGGACCGCTGTCGTCACCCACTTCAAGCGATCCATCCGCGCCAAACGTGAATCTGTGCATACGGCGCTGTCCAGTGTCAGGAACTGGGAACCAGGAACCGACTAAGAACTCAGAAAGGATGAGGTCGCAGTGATCCATCGCAAGATTGTCTTTTCCAATCCCTCGCTCAACATGTTCCAGAAACAGCAAGTAGGGGTTACCTGGTTCCAGCTGCGCAATGAACCTCTCGTGCCACATTTCGGACACGGCTAAATCCTGTTCAACACCGTAGCCATTCATATAAATTTCATACAGCTGGTATTGCGCACCGATATGGCCTTGCTCGCCAGCCATTTCGTACCATTTTGCGCCAATAACCATGCGATCAAAATCTTCCAAATCAGAAAGATAATGTTGACCGATTGCTTGTTGCGCATTGGCATCTCCGCTTTCAGCGGCAAGGAAGAGCCATTTCAGACCTTCATCTTCGTCGATTTCAACACCAAAACCCCAAAGGTAGGCTTGGCCAATATAACTCTGAGAAAGAACATCGCCTTGCTCGGCCAATGGGCGCCAGTTTTCGTTTGCAGTCGCATAGTCGCCTGCGGTGTATGCCTCTAAGCCGGCCTCAAAATCTTGCGCTAGTGCCGTCATTGGGATCGAGAACATCAATCCAACACAGATCGTTTTCAGTAGTTGCACCGCAACTTCCTTTCTAAAATTTTTCGAAAATTTGAAATGCCACGAAAAGGTCCCTTCCTATTTGGTAAGGGGTGGGTTGGTCATTTTTTATCTTATCTCAATCCCTAACGTGAACGACAGGTCTTGCAAGACGCCAACAGTCTTCCCACGGCTAGGGCGTATCGCACGGCGACCGTCGCACATAACCCAGAATTTCGCTTTTCACCAGTCTAAACATAAATGCGGGACATAGCACCGGCAATGTGGAACATAGCACCGACTTTTGCCAGTCGATCAATTTTTTCTGGCGACAGGAGACGCTCGCGTTCGTTCTCAATCCGCCGACGAAACGCGGTTGTGTCTCGAAGCTGGTGGAAATTCTCTGGCGGCGTTCTCCGAGCATATTGATGTGGACCTGCTCAGGCTGCGAGGTGAAGGCTGAGCAGCTTACCGAGTCGCAGGGTATAAGAGGAAAGACGCCGCAGCAGGCGGTTTTGAAATCCTTAGAAAACCACATATCGCGGCAGAGGTTGAGCGTTTGCAGTTCATCAGGTTGGAAAAAATAGGCATATCAGCCAAGCGCGTCCTGAATGAAATCGCCAAAGCCGGATTTGCATCCATGCGCCGCGTGATGGTGATCGACAGCGATGGACAAAGTAGCCGAATGTGATTTCCGCATCTTAGCCGATCAACAACATCTAGGTCTGCTTTTCGCTTTTTTCTACGTTCGCGTTGCCTTCGCAGGGAATGCCCGCTTTCCTGAAGGTTTTTCGATGTGGGCAGCGGCGTGACGGTGGCGGCCATGAGATGGCGGCCCACGTTGACAAACCTCGGAAGGAGGAAGCCGCGGGGGTCTTGGAACATGCTATGGGGAAAGTGTGCTGGCGGTTGGGGCGACGGCTGTATCAAGGGTGCGGCTAAAGGTGCGCACGGCACCTGAGGCGTGTTCAAAAGCGTTCGATGATTCCGACAAAGCTGATCGTTCTGACGTGCATGCTGCCGTGTGTAATGTCGAAGTTGGGCAGGCACACCCTGTTCGGACCGGGCCTGCAGGGGGCAGCCGGTCGCGTTGTCTGGCATCTGACAGGCGGTGTGTCATACAGCCTGCTCCCACGG
>NZ_FOCO01000073.1 GCF_900110135.1 Pseudorhodobacter antarcticus
ATGGAAACCCGACACTCCTGGCGCGATCGCGCGGAACGAGGCCCTCCGCGCGTCGAAACGCTTCGGCCGGACGATATGGCGACGATGGAGCGGCTATCACCGCCGAAGCCGCGTCGAAACAAAGATGCACTGTGTCAAACTGCTGGGTCAGCGCCTTATGGCGCGGGACTTCGACCGTCAGGTCGCGGAGTTCCAAGTTCGTGTTGCCGTCCTGAACGGCTTCACCACTCTCGGCACGCCCATTACAGAAGTCGTGGGATAAGTCTGTCCGGGGATAGGGGAACCCTCACCGTCAGACCATTTGTGCAACAGAGCCCTGTTAACCGACCACTGTTGATAGGCAATATATATGCCAAGCATAGCGATAGTTGGCGTTAACAAAGCACTTAATAGATTTACCCATTGCATAAAAAACTCACCACATTTTTTCACAATTAACTCCGCCTTCAAACATCCAACTCCTCCACAAACTGCGCATTCTCCTGAATATACTGGAACCGCAGTTCGGGCTTTTTGCCCATCAAACGCTCCACCAAATCGGATGTTTCGCCCGGTTCATCCTCATCAATACTCACGCGTATCAACTTGCGGCTGTCCGGGTGCATCGTGGTGTCTTTCAGGTCTTTGGCGTCCATTTCGCCAAGTCCCTTAAACCGCTGCACGTCGATTTTTCCTTTTCCGCCCAGACCCTTGGCCAGCCAGTATTCCTTTTCCACATCATCGGCGACGTACAGCCGTTTTGCGCCTTGCGTCAGGCGGTACAGGGGCGGGCAGGCCAGATAGAGGTGCCCTTGGTCGATCAAAGGCCGCATTTGGGTAAAGAAAAACGTCATCAGCAGTGCCGCGATATGCGCGCCGTCCACATCCGCGTCGGTCATGATGATGATTTTATCATAGCGCAGATCATCGACGCGGAATTTGGTGCCCATTTGCACGCCCAACGCCTCGCATATATCGCGGATTTCGGAATTGTCGTGCAGCTTGTTCGATGCCGCCCCCAGCACGTTCAGGATTTTACCTTTTAGCGGCAACAGTGCTTGGGTTTCGCGGTTGCGCGCGCCTTTGGCGGAGCCGCCTGCCGAGTCCCCTTCGACAATAAACAATTCGGTGCCATCGCGGTTTTTCGCGCTGCAATCGGTCAATTTACCCGGCAAGCGCAGCTTTTTGGTGGCAGTTTTACGCTGGGTTTCTTTTTCTTGGCGGCGGCGCAGGCGTTCTTCGGCCCGCAGCACCAAAAAGTCCAGAATGGCCCCGGCCGATTTGGTGTCATTGGCCAGCCAATTGTCAAAATGGTCTTTGACCGCCAGATCGACCCATTTCGCGGCTTCCTCGGTCGACAAACGGTCCTTGGTTTGGCCCACGAATGACGGTTCGCGAATAAAAATTGAAATCAGCGCGCAGCCGCCCGTCAGCATATCCTCGCGCGTGATCAGGGCCGCTTTTTTATTGTTGGCGCGCTCGCCATAAGCCTTGACGCCTTTCAGCATCGCGGCCCAAAATCCAGCTTCGTGCGTCCCACCTTCGGCGGTGGGGACCGTGTTACAATAAGATTGGATGAACCCGTCGCGCATTTGCGTCCAATTGATCGCCCATTCGATGGAGCCGGGGATGCCGAACTTTTCCTCAAACGAGACTTTGCCGGCAAAGGGGCGTTCGGCATAGGTCATGGTGCCGGACAGTGATTGGTTGAGGAAGTCGGCGAGGCCGTTGGGGAAGTGGAACGTCGCCTCCAGCGGGGTTTCGCCGTCGTTGATTTCGGATTTCCAGCGAATTTCGACGCCGGAAAACAGATAGGCCTTGGATTGGGTCAGCTTGAACAGGCGCGCGGGTTTGAGTTTTAATGCGCCGAAAATTTCCGGGTCGGGGTGAAAGGTGATGGTGGTGCCGCGCCGATTGGGTGCTGCACCAAGTTTTGCGATGGGGCCAAGCGGCACACCGCGCGAAAACCGCTGTTCATACAGTTCTTTGTTGCGGGCGACTTGCACGATCATGCTGTCTGACAGCGCGTTTACGACCGAGGAGCCGACCCCGTTCAACCCGCCGGAGGTGGAATAGGCTTTGTTGGAAAACTTGCCGCCCGCGTGTAGGGTACATAAAATCACCTCCAAAGCGGATTTGTCGGGGAATTTGGGGTGCGGATCGACGGGGATGCCGCGCCCGTTGTCGCGCACCAGCACGGACCCATCGGCCAGCATTTCCACCTCAATCCGCGTGGCGTGGCCTGCCACCGCTTCGTCCATCGAGTTATCAAGGATTTCGGCGACCATGTGGTGCAGCGCGCGTTCATCCGTGCCGCCGATATACATGCCGGGGCGTTTGCGGACCGGTTCCAGCCCTTCCAGCACCTCGATTGATGACGCGTCATAGGTTTCAATCGGGGTGGAGAGGAGATCATTGGGCATCGGCTGCTCGATTCTGATGGGGGCGTGTTTGTGGCAGGATTAGACCACCTGCGGCCCTAGGGTGCAAGATCTGGGGGGTTTTTGGTGAGTGCGGGCGGATCAGGCGGGTTCGGCGTTGCGCTGTTCCATCATCGCCGCAAACGCCGGGCGGGCCTGACAACGCGCGAGCCAAGCAAAGGTTTTTGGATACGCAGCATGAAGCGGTTTGTGCGTTTGGGCATAGCGCAGACATTCGGCGACCATGATGTCGGCGACCGTGAAACGGCCCCCCATCAGATAATCAGTGGTGCCGAGAAGGGTTTCCAACCGCTCCAACGGGCGCACCAAGCGGCCTACGGCGGCGTTGATTTTGGCGATGCCATCGGGTGTCTCGTGCACCCCATCGGCATAAGTATAGATGATGTCGATGCCCGGCAGGTCCACCGAAATGCCGCCAAACAGCGCCCACTGTTCGGCCTGCGCCTGCTCGGCCGTGCCTTGCGGCCCCAGATCGCCGCCGTATTGGCGCGCCAGATAGTTGGTGATCGCCAGCGATTCCGTTAGCACCAAATCGTCGTCCACCATCACAGGCACCGCCGATTGTGGGCTGATCGCCATAAAGGCGGGCGACAGGGTGTTGAGGGGCGCATCAGCTGCCATGGGCGTTGCAAGGCGGTAGCTTTGGATGACCGGGACATGGGTGAAGGGGACATTCGCCTCGGCCAACAGCCAAAGGGGGCGCGTGGCGCGGGAACGGTAGACGCCGTAAAGGGTGATCATTGTGGCCTCCTGTGGGTTCACGTCTTTGTTGCCGCGATAAGGCCGCTGGGGCAAGGGGAAACGCGCGGTGTGATTGCAGCGAAAACCCGCCGTTTGCCTGTATTGCGGCGCTGGTCCCGGTTGGCGGGCTGTGGCATTGTGCGTGCGGTAATGGGGCCATTTGGATGGGCAAATGACGTTTTGGCAAAGGCTGGTTTTGGGCGGGGCTTTGGGGCTGGGTATGGGTGTGCAAACTGCGGCGGCGCATCCGCACATATTTATCGATACCGCGTTGGAGGCGATCTTTGACGATCAGGGCCGGGTCACGGCTTTGCGCATCAGCTGGTCCTATGATGACTTTTATTCCTTGCTGACGGTGCAAGATATGGGCCTTGACCCCGATGGCGACGGGGCGCTTGCCGCGGATGAAGTGGCGCAACTGTCCGGGTTTGATATGAACTGGGACGCCGATTATGACGGCGATCTGTATGTGCTGCATGGCGGCCAAGCGATTGCGATGGGCCGCCCCCAAGATCCCGATGTGCGCTATGACAACGGCATTATCACCAGCATCCATCTGCGGACCTTGGCGCAGCCCGTGGCGCCGGGGCTGGACGGTTTGGTCGTGCAAGTCTATGACAGCGGGTTTTACACGGCCTACAGCATCTTGCCCGCGGTCGCACTGACAGCTGCCCCGGCGGGCTGCATGGCAGAGGTGTTTGAGCCGGACCTGAGCGAAGCGGACGCGGCGCTGCAAGCGGTGCTGTTAGAATATTCCCCCGGAGATGATGTTGAGATGGAATTTCCCGCCGTTGGGGCAAATTATGCAGATGAGGCGCGTGTAACATGCCCCGCCCCGTGATGCCCCGCTCTATGATTTCGCGCCCCATGATGCCGCGCGTGCTGATCATTGTGGGCGCGGCCCTTGGGCTGGGCTTGTTGGCGCTATGGGGGTTGGGCGGCTTGGCCGGGTTCACCGCTTGGGCCGCCGACAGCCAGCGGGCTGCGCAAAACGCCATGGCACGGGCGTTACGGGCCTTGCAGGCCGGGCAACCGGGGGCGTGGGCAGCGCTGATGGGCGTGTGTTTTGCCTATGGGTTTTTTCATGCGGCGGGGCCGGGGCATGGCAAGGTTTTGATCGGCGGCTACGGCGTGGCGCGCCGGGTCGGGGTGGCGCGGTTGGCGGGCATTGCCCTTGCGTCCAGCCTTGCGCAGGCGGCGACGGCGGTGCTGCTGGTCTATGCCGGGGTGTATTTTTTGAATTTGTCGCGCCAAGCGATGGTGGGGTTGGCAGAGGATGTTTTTGCGCCGCTCAGCTATGCCGCGATTGGATTGATTGGGCTGTGGTTGGCATGGCGCGGGGGGCGCAGTTTGTGGCGCGCGCGCGCAGTGGCGGGGCAGCATGATGCGGTGGGGCATACACATGCACATGGCCATACGCACACAGGTGGGCATACGCACAACGACGGGCACGCGCGCACAGATAGCCACACGCACAGTGACGGGCATATGCACAGCGAGGCGCAATGCGGCACGTGTGGCCATGCCCACGGTCCCAGCCTGCAAGACGTGGAGGCGCTGACGGGCTGGCGCGACACCGCCATGTTGATCGCAGGAATCGCCATTCGGCCTTGCACGGGCGCGCTGTTTTTGTTGATTTTGTGCTGGCGCATGGGGATTGATAGCGCGGGCATCGCGGGGGCCTTTGCGATGGGGATGGGCACGGCGACGATCACGGTTGCGGTGGCGGGCCTGTCGGTTTGGGCACGGCAAGGGGCGTTGCTGGCGCTGGCGGGCGGGCGCCTGTCGCGCGCGGCCCCGGTGATTGAGGTGGCGGCCGGGGTGACGGTGGCGTTCTTGTCCCTGGTAATGCTGCGCGCGGCGCTGTGAGGGATTGATTTTCCTGTCTTGCTCGGTCGCATCCGCGCGGATAAGGCTGGGGGCATGACAACCACACCCCGCCTGACCAAACCCCAACACGCCCGCGCCTTGCTGGTGCTTGGCCTGCCCCTGATTGGCAGCCATTTGGCGCAGATGATGCTGCATGTCACCGATACCGTGATGCTGGGCTGGTACGGGGTGGTTGAACTGGCATCGGTGGTGCTGGGCGCGTCGCTGTTTTTCATCATTTTCATTCTGGGGTCTGGCTTTGGCCAAGCGGTGATGCCTATGGTAGCCCAAGCGCTGGGGCGCGGGGATGAGGTGCAAGTGCGCCGCGATGCCCGCATGGGGCTGTGGCTGTCGATCGGGTTTGGGGTGATGACCTATCCGGTGTTTTGGTGGTCTGAGGCGCTGTTGCTGGCGCTGGGCCAGCAGCCTGATGTGTCTGCGATGGCCCAAGATTATTTGCGCATTGCGGGGCTGGGGATGATCCCTGCGCTATTGGTCATGGCGCTGAAAAGCTATTTGGCAGCGGTGGAAAAAACCCAAGTGGTGCTGTGGATCACGGTGGCGGCGGTGGCGCTGAACGCGGGCATCAATTACGCGCTGATTTTCGGCAATTGGGGCGCGCCGGAAATGGGCGTGCGCGGGGCTGCGATTGCATCAGTGTTCACCCAAGCGGTAACGTTTGTGGCGTTGGCGTTTTACGCGCATTGGCAGCCCGATTTGCGGCGGTTCAACCTGTTTCAGCGGTTTTGGCGGCCCGATTGGCAAGCGATGGGGCAAGTGTACCGCATTGGCTGGCCGATTGGGTTGACCGGGCTGGCCGAAGGCGGGTTGTTCCAAGCGTCAGCCATTATGATGGGCTGGATTGGCACGATGGAACTGGCCGCGCACGGTATCGCGCTGGAGGTGACGGCGCTGGCGTTCATGGTGCATTTGGGGCTGTCCAATGCGGCAACCGTGCGGGTGGGTCGCGCGATGGGGCAGGGCGACGCGCAATCGCTGCGCGACGGGGCGCTGGTGGCGTTTATGCTGTCGATGGGGTTCGGGGTGGCGATGGTGGTGCTATTTTTGGCGCTGCCCGCGCAGATTGTGGCGCTGTTTTTGGACAAGGCGAACCCTGAAACGGCGGCGATCATTGCGTTTGGCACCACATTGCTGGCGCTGTCGGCGTTGTTCCAAATGGTGGACGCAACGCAAGTGATGGCGCTGGGGTTTTTGCGCGGGATGCAAGACACCAAGGTGCCGATGGTGCTGGCCTGCTTGAGTTATTGGGTGATTGGGATTCCGGTCAGCTATATCCTTGCGTTTCCCATGGGGTTGGGCGGGCCGGGGCTGTGGTTGGGTCTTACGGTGGGGTTAACGGTGGCTGCGGTGTTGTTGTTGCTGCGGTTTAGGTCCCGCGCGCCAAAGGTGGTGTGACGGGGCGGTGGGTTGCACCCACCCTACGCGCTTTGGGTGAAGGGCGGGCGCGTGCCCTAGGCCTGCCACCCTTCAACGATCACGCAATCGCCGGTGGCCACGGGGTCGCGCAACGCCTTGGCCGCTTGGTATTCGGGGCTGTCATAGCAGGCCTGTGCGGCGGCAAGGCTGGGAAATTCGATCACCACGGTACGCGCGCGGCACGCCCCTTCGACTTGGGTTTGCGGCGCGCCGCGCACCAAAAACCGTGCGCCGTATTTGGCAAAGGGGGCGGCGTTGGCGGCTTTATACGCCTCATACGCTGCGGGGTCTGTCACATCGACATGCGCCACCCAATATCCTTTTGGCATCCCGCCCCCCGTTATTTGAAAATCTTGCCCAGCAGAGCCGCGTGTTCGGCCAACCCATAAGGCGGGTTGATCACGAACATCCCTGACCCGATCATCCGGTGGCCTTCGCGCACGGGGCCAAATCGCACCTCATGGCGCAGGGCATCGGGGAACAGGGTTGTCAGTGCCGACAGCATATGGCCATGACTGCCCGAGGTCAAAATCGGATACCACAGCGCCAAAATCCCCACGTTCCATTTGCGCGCGACCTTGGCGATGTCGTTTGGGATGCTGTCATAATCGGCCTTCACCTCATAGCTGGGGTCGACCAACAACAGGCCGCGCCGGGGCGTTGGTGGGCAAATGGCCTGCGCCAGTTTGAAGCCGTCTTGTTGGTGGATATGCGCGTCCCATTGGGTCAGATGTTCCACCAGCACCGCGTTTTCGCCGGGGTGCAGTTCGGCCAGATGGATAGTGTCCATCTCTCGCATCGTCATTGCGGCGATCAAAGGTGAGCCGGGATAGGCCATGGGGCCGTATTTGAACCGCACTTCATTCAAGCGCTGGCGGTAGGGGTGATCGGGGGGCAGGGCCTGTTCCAGCGTGCCCACGCCTTGCGCCGCCTCACCCGTTTTCAGGGCGGCGGCGTCGCCCAGATCATACAGGCCGCGACCGGAATGAGTTTCGATATAGGTCATCGGCTTGTCCTTTTGGACAAAGTAATCCAGCATCCACGCCAGCATCGCGTGTTTGTGGACATCGGCCGGGTTGCCTGCGTGATAATGGTGTTGATAACTGAGCATGAGGGTGGGTTTAGCAGGGGGCGCGGCGCGGGGGAAGGGGGGCTGAAGTTAGCGTGTGGGTTTGGGGTATGTGGGGCATATGTTTTGCGTATTTACGACCGGATGTTGTGGGCAGAGGTGTCGGAGTGAACCCCTACATACAGGTTTTTGTGGAAAGTGTGTTGCGGCAGGCACAGCGTGCAGGTGTCTTGCGAAGCGCCCAAGGTCGGCGGTCTTTTGGTGATCATGATTATTGGGCGGCGCCTGTTAAGGCTGTTTTTGATGCGACGGACTACAGGGTGACTAGGCGGGAACCCGATATCATAAATCCTCCACAACTTTGGCTAACCTCACTCTTGTGAGGCGGCAAAGCGATGTACTTGGTCAAAAGAAAAACCTTTGACGCAACAATAGCGCGCTTTGCGACCAGAGTTACAGTTACAGACTCTATTCCCAATAAGTTTTGTGAATTTGGGTTCTAGCACTAGCGCGGCTTCAAATGCTATTTGGCGAATATATAACCGTTCAATGGCTTTAAAAGGCTTTTCGCCCAACATATTAAAAGATAACAATTTTATTGAATTTTCATTCAGAAGTCTGTGATATTTGAGGTCAATTTTTGGATCAACATGAGCGCCCCCATCTTGGTCTGCGACAAGTCTTACAAAATCGGATCTGCTGAAAAACTCTCTGTAGGGCACCTCTATAAATTGCCCCACCGCCCACACTGCGGTATGGTGGGACAGTGAACTGGCGGTGGGGATGCGGCGATGGCGCAGATGGGTTTTTTCGATCTTTCGGACCGTTACGCGAGTCTGGATGCCAAGAAGGACCCGCTGGTCGAGATTGACACCGTCGTGCCGTGGGAGGAGTTCCGTCCCACCCTTGAGCGAGCCTGGCGCAAGCCGGATGCGGATCGCAAGTCCCGCGCGGGACGCAAGCCGATGGACGCGGTTTTGATGTTCAAGACGCTGGTTCTGAGCGCGCTCTACAACCTTTCCGACGACCAGATCGAATATCAGGTCCGCGACCGGTTGTCTTTCATGCGGTTT
>NZ_FOCO01000076.1 GCF_900110135.1 Pseudorhodobacter antarcticus
ACAGCGTTTCGACTGAAACCTGAATCGCGGGGGATTCCCAAAATGGTTCAGTTGTGATTCATTCTTCTTGGGGGGATGTATCATGTCAGCACCATTGTCATCTGCGCTTCGGACGCGTTTTCAGAGATATATTGAAGAAGGTTTAAGTGGGCGCGCTGCTGCGTTGCGTCTGAAGTTGTCGCCTGCCACTGGCGCGCGTTGGGCGCGTCAAGTTCGGACCAAGGGCCACGCGGATCCTGCACCGCAGGGGCCTCCACGGGGCAATGGAAAGCTGGCTCCGCATTGGGGGTTCTTTGAGGAACTGATCGCTCAGGACCCCGACATCACGCTCTTTGAATTGCGGGACGCATTGGCGGAAGCAGAAGGTGTTCAGGTGCATCACTCATCCATCGCCAACCTGCTGGCCCGGCTCGGGTTCACATACAAAAAAAGTCTCTGGTCGCCACCGAGCGCCGCCGCGCCAAGGTAAGACAACAGCGCGCGGACTGGTTCAAGCATCGCTTGCCCGCCATTGCTGCATTGTCAGATCGTGTTGTGTTCATTGACGAAACGGCTGTGAAAACGAACCTGACCCGCTTGCGTGGCAGGGCCAGACGGGGCCAACGCCTGACAGTGGGCGCACCGTTCGGCAGTTGGGGAACACAGACGCTTATCGCAGGCCTGACGCAGGACGCGTTGATCGCGCCGTGGGTCATCAAGGGCGCGATGGACGGTAGCGCCTTCGCCGCTTATGTGCGCGAGGTACTCGTCCCGGAGATCTCGCCCGGAACCGTCGTGATCCTCGACAATCTGGCAACGCATCGGAACAACGAAGCGACGCAGGCTTTGCGCGATCACGGCTGCTGGTTCCTCTACCTGCCGCCATACTCACCAGACCTGAACCCCATCGAACAGGCGTTCTCGAAACTGAAAGCCCACCTCCGACGGATCGGGGCGAGAACCTTCACCGACGTCTTTCAGGCTATCGGATCAATTTGCGATCTCTACGACCCATTCGAATGCGGAAACTACTTCAAGGCGGCCGGTTATGACGCAAGTTAAAACCGAAACGCTGTATGCCTTCGTGTGTACGGACCGGCTACCCGTAGCAATCAACCTTTGGTTTAAAATGCTGCACGATGAACGGTTCCCGTTAACATGAGCCAGCAAGAAACCATCGACACTTTTTGGATTTTGATCGGGGTTTGTGCCGGTGCAAATCAGGCTGCTTGCAGACCGTGGCAACAAGAATGCCTTTTTAAGCATTCTTAAATGGATGTTCTGCTGACCAAATTGTTTTTATCAAGGTGCGCCGCTATTGCTTCATGACCGGTACGAAACCCTGCCCAGCCCCTTCTGCGCAATTCTGGCCGATATCAAATCAGATCTGCTGGCAGTATTGTCCACTCCCTATAAGCGCACTGTAGATGTTCATGGTATCTATCACGAAACGAGGGCGGACCATTCAGCAAACCAGCGCCGTAAAATTTCAGCCAACCACAATGACAACCAGATCGCACCGATTTGCAAAACGAGGCCAAATGCAACGGTTCTTCTGAACGTTTTGCTTTTCTGCCGAAACGCGATCAGGATGCGGACTATGGCGTTTGCGCTGAGTGCCGCCGCCAACGGAAGTGCCCCGGCTGCGGCAGAGATTTGCCCTGCCGCGACCAGAGATGCCAAAGCGACCGTTGCAGAGTTTGTGCTGACCAGTCCGGCAAGTGTGACGGAGGCGAGGACCGCAGTGTTTCCGAAAAAGTCGTTGAGCGTTGCAGACACCACCATCACAACCGCGACGATGAGCGCAAAACCTAAGGCCCCCTTCACTGAAAAGACCTGCGAGGGCAACTCCAGCACTGCAGGTTCCATTTTTTGGCGCATTGCCAGAAAGAAAATCGCAGCACCGTGCAGCGCGGCGACAACGCCAGCTGAAAACAGCATGGGAAACCCCATCGTGAACATCGCAGGGCTGAGCGCCAGAAGAATGATCCCGATTTGAATAAGCGAAGACACCGAAGAAAGTGTAGCCCCTGCTGCGGCGCTTTGTGCTTCTTCCGGCTTTTCCATGGCGTGGTGGCCAAGCGCCAGGATCGTTGACGTGCTCGACACGAAGCCAGACAAAAAACCGCTGACCGGCAATCCGAGGCGCGCGCCAATGATCCGCGTCGCAATATGCCCCGCTGCGCTGATCATCATGATGACAACGACAATAATAAACAGGGTGCGCGGATTGAGTGCGCCGCCCGGACCGATATCCTTGTCAGGCAGAAGGGGCAGGATCACCAGAACCGACACGCCGAGGATAAGCCCGTCGCGCAGCTCTATGGTTGTCAGTACAGACCGGCTGAAATCGTGTAGCATTTTGCGTGCGGCAAGCAATGACGCGATGACCACTGCGATCGCCGCCGCAAGGAAGGCGGTTTCCGTTGCCATGGCTCCGAGAAGCACGACCGAAACCAGCGCCAGAGTGGTCGTGAAGCCTATGCTCGGGTCGACTTGTTGCGTCACAGATACAACGCGGGCGACTGCAACAACCGCGACCGCGACCATCAGAAGCGGGATACCACCAGTCATCATACTGATGGCACCAATCAAGGATGCCAGCGCGAAGGTACGAACACCTGCCGATGCACCCTCGCTTTGCAAATGCACGCTGCGTTCACGCTCGATCCCGATCAAAAGCCCGATCCCAAGTGCTTCGATCAAGGTGAAAAATGTTTCGGGATCGGTTTCCATCAAACTGTCCTCGCAGAAATCTTCGGTGCAGCAAAATTGTATTTTAGATTGCCTCTGGATCTATGGTCTTTGAGAAAGCGAGGCAATGCGCGATGACTATGGACGTCATACAGGCACGGCGTTAAATTCTCGCTTGAATGAACGTTTTTGGGATATCATGGGGCTTTCTGGGTGGGGGTGCTTCATGGCCCTTCCTTGCATTCAGAAGTCTTTTCCAAAAAAACAGTTTGGGACGGTTACCCGAAATAAAAATTGGCTTGCTTGCAGCGAAGAACTGAAAGGTCTGCGCTGCGTTCACGCGTGCTTATCGCAGCGGGCGGCCGTTCACCGTGCTATTTTGCGCCCTGACGCAGGAAGGCCAGCCACCTTACTCAGGCTGCATGAAGTGCACGATCGTACCCTTTTCGCATCGCGGCGCAGAACCAACCAAAGCGAACCGCTTGGTACGGGGCATACCCGCAAAACCTACGATTAAATCGTCCACATCAGCTTGAAGGTAAAGCGGGCGACATCGTGCTGCCGCCCGATTCTGATCCATTAAGCGCCGGGCAGCAGGCTGGTCAGCAAGAGTGCAGCGGCCATAAGCCCGAAGAACACAAACTTTATTGCAGGATTTTTCATCTTGGCATCACAGGAGAGCAGGAAGATAGACAGCAGCAAGTATCATCGCGCCGAAAGCGACGATCATAACTACCCAATTTAGAAAGATGTTTTCGCGTTCTTTCAGCTCGGGTGTGGGCTGGTTGATACCATCAGGATTTTCGTTTTCATGTGTCATGTGTGACCTCATCAATGCATGCGTGACCGCACACAGACGAAGTGTGCGGTAGTTTAAGACGTGACTGGCATGAATGAAAAAGGCGGCGCACGGGCTTGCCATCCGATGTTCTGTGAAACAGGGTTTAGCCTGCCTGAGAAGCGGAAGCGGGCAGCCTTGACGTAATTTCGGGCAAAGCTTGCGCTTTCCACAGCCGGGTGCACATCCACAGGATGTTCGTCGTGTTTATCGAGCGTCTGCGGCCTGACAGCGCCATGTTTCGTTTGCAGCGTCTGCAATAGGACGGAGTGAGACGCGACAAAGTTGGTCGCCTCAGCGCGTTTGAAAGATGGGTCTGCATTGACAAGGGCTGCGAGCAGCGATGCTGCGAGGACGAGACATATCCATCTCGAAACCACCTTTGCAAGGCTTTTCAACACGCGCCTGACACCCTCTTCATAAACCAAATGCAGGTCCTGCGCCCGAACAACGCAATAGATTTTACCACGCTACTCTCGGCAATGTCGGTTGCCAAGCCATCGGACAGATATGGCATCCGCAAATTGCCACCGCAGCCAGTTTCCGTCACCCTTGGGCAGCCCACACATAGACCGCATAACCCACCAAAGCAGTCAACCCTACCCCCCGACCGATGACCGGGCGCGTCAAAAGAAGCGCCGTCAGCACAAGCGAGACCGCGATCATGATTGGCAGATCAAAGGTCAAAAATCTGTCAGCGACCGGGATTGGTTTGATCAGGGCCGTTATGCCAAGAATACCAAGCACGTTGAAAATGTTCGATCCCACAATGTTGCCGATGGCAATCTCTGACTGTCGCCGGAAGGCCGCGATAACCGATGTGGCAAGTTCGGGCAGGGACGTGCCCACCGCGACAATCGTTAAACCGATGAAAGCTTCGGAGACACCGAAGCCGCGCGCAATCGACACAGACCCATCCACCAAAAACCGGGCCCCGAACATCAGGACGACCAATCCGCCGACGACCCATAAAGCTGACATCCTTGCCGAAGCAGGCGCTGGTGCGTCGATGTCTTCCGCGACCGCGTCTCCCGGTTGCAGATAAGCCCAGATCAGATAGCCGATCAGTGCGGTTACCAACAGACCCCCTGCAACGCGCCCCATCTCACCCATCGCAAAGATTGGCACGAGCGCAAGGGCTGCGGCGACCATCACAGCTGTATCGCGACGGAGCGTCGCGCCCGACACGACGATTGGCCAAACCAGACTGGTGAGGCCGACGATCAAGAGCATGTTGGCGATGTTCGACCCGACGATATTGCCAATGGCAATGTCGGGGACGCCGCGCAAAGCCGCATCGACTGACACCAGTAGCTCTGGCGTGGAGGTTCCGAACCCCACGACGGTCAGGCCGATCAGCAATGGAGGTATTGCCATGCGTCGGGCGATCCCGACGCTGCCGCGCACAAGGGCCTCGCCGCCAAAAAACAAACCGATCAGACCGGCAAGTACGTAAATGTAATCCAATTAAACCGCCCTCTTGGGCAGCTGATCCACCCCGACGCTGACATAGTGATTGCCAACAGGGGCAACAAGGTCACGCCGAATCGATTATTTGGAAAGTGCTTGGCAACAATTTTGATATGTGAAGTATAACGGCTGTCATCTGGACAGCCGTTATACATTCGTCCTCTCGCGGGTTTCTGCATCCCTTTATGGATTACCAAAGGAGCTTCTTTCCACGCCCTCGGCGAGACTGTGTCAGAATTTGCGATCGGGTTGATGACTGACCTGTCACTAAGGGAAGCAGTTGGCGCAAACTATTCTGAAGGTCACGCCCAAAAAAACTGGCGGGCGCGTAGGACGGATCTAGAAGTCAAACAAATCGCCCAACATGGAACTACGCTTTTTTCGACTGTACTTTTCTCTGTCATCATCATCCTCCCTGTCACGACGCCTGTCGTTCCCTCGGTCATCATCTGGTCTTGCCCTGTTTTAGTTCCGGTCTCTTTCGAGCAATATTTGCTATGAAGGAGATATGGAATGGCAAAGAAATACACAGACGAGTTTCGGCGTGATGCTGTGCGGATGGCGACGACCAGCGGCTTAACGCGTCCGCGGCTTTCATCGGATTTGGGTGTTGGCGTCTCTACGCTAAACAAGTGGGTCCAGCAGCATCCGTTGCCCGACAGGGCATTGCATGGCAATGTCCCGAAAGGGAACACGATGATCTGATGTCGGGGCCGCACGAGGATGTTGAGAAGGAAAATATCCGTCTTCGCAAAGAAGTCCGGCTGCTGCGTGAGAAGAGGGAGTTGCTAAAAAACCGTCCTGGGCCTTAGCCCGCCTGTGCGCGGTAGAAACAGCCTGTGCTATCATCGCCAGCGGAGGGCAGTTGCCGATCGCTTATTGGAGGGACTGACCCCGTTAAAAAACGTGGCACATGGGCTGATGCGCACTTGAGAGTGGTGACGCCGCCTCGGCGGTGATCCCGGTTAGGAAGATGACGAACTTGCACGGCCCACGCCCTTCAGCCTGATTGGAGGATTTATCATGGGCAAAGTGACGACTGGCGACCACCCAGATCTGAAGATGGTCAATCCGAGCGCGGCGGCAATCGACATCGGATCGACTATGCATATGGCCGCTGTAAACCCCAGCGCCACGGATACGCCGGTTCGTGCGTTTGGCACGTTCACGCGAGACCTGCATGATCTGGCCGATTGGTTTCGGTCCTGCGGCGTTACCAGCGTGGCCATGGAATCCACCGGCGTCTACTGGATTCCTGCTTTCGAGATCCTTGAGCAGCACGGGTTCAAAGTGATCCTTGTGAATGCGCGCTATGCCAAAAATGTGCCGGGCCGGAAGACCGATGTCAGTGATGCTGGCTGGCTGCGACAACTTCATTCCTACGGCCTGTTGCGTGGCAGTTTCCGACCAGAGGCCGAGATCGCCACCCTGCGCGCCTACATGCGGCAGCGAGAGCGGCTGGTAGAATATGCCGCTGCCCATATTCAGCACATGCAGAAGGCATTGATGGAGATGAACCTTCAGGTTCACCATGTCGTCTCTGACATCACCGGAGCTACTGGGATGCGGATCATTCGTGCTATCGTGGCAGGCGAACGGGACCCGGATGTGTTGGCATCTTTCCGCGATACTCGCTGCCACTCTTCGGTCGAGACGATCCGCGCGGCGCTGGTTGGCAATGACCGCGCAGAGCATATTTTTGCGCTCACGCAGTCGTTGGAGCTTTACGATACATATCAGACCATGATGAAAGACTGCGACCACAAGCTTGAGGCCGCTATCGCGACACTTACCGTTAAAGCATCGGGGGCCATTGCCGCGCTGCCAAAGGCCAGGATGAAGGGCAAGCAGGTCAACGCGCCATCATTTGACGTCCGGGCGGCTCTTCACGGCGTCATCGGCGTGGATCTGACACAGATTCATGGCCTCGGGCCATCATTGGCACTGAAGCTAATTGCCGAATGCGGAACCGATCTGAAGGCGTGGTCAAGCGCGAAGCACTTTACCTCCTGGCTTTGCCTCGCGCCCGGCACCAAAATATCGGGGGGTAAGCTGCTATCTTCGCGAACGCGACGATCATCCAGTCGGGCCGCAGCCCTGTTGCGACTGGCGGCCGTTACACTCGGGCGGAGTGACACGGCGCTCGGAGCATTTTATCGCCGTCTCTCGGCTCGGGCTGGAAAGCAAAAGGCTGTCACCGCCACCGCGCGCAAAATTGCTGTCCTGTTTTACAACGCCTTGCGCTTCGGGATGACCTACAACGATCCCGGCGCCGCCGCCTATGACGAACGTCATCGTACGCGCGTCTTGGCAAACCTCCACCGCCGCGCCCAATCCCTTGGATACATCCTTTCCCCCACGCCAAAAGCAGAGGCTGTTTCTTAGGAAGGCGGCGATCCGTTGGCCGGTAGGTGAGTGGAACATTCAGCGTTAGGCTTCTTTGCAGGCCAAAGCCCCCTCTCATGGTTTGTTGCACAAACCACTGCCGGGCAGCGGGATGAG
>NZ_FOCO01000028.1 GCF_900110135.1 Pseudorhodobacter antarcticus
TCCAAGTCGATCAGGTGCAGGAGGCTCTCGACAAACCCCGTCGTCTGCCGCAGCGCCATGCCGAACAGTACTTTCATCGTCAGACATGTCTGGATCGCAGCGTCACTGTAGTCGGGCTGTCGGCCACGTTTTCCGGTCGGCGCAGCCTCCCAGGTCATGGTGGGATCGAACCAAATCGTCAGCGAGCCACGACGCTTGAGCGCTTCGTTATAGGCGGACCAGTTCCTGGTCTTGTAGGCGAGGGGTGTCGGTTTACTCATACCACACAGCTACCATGCTGGATTCACAAGATGAATCCCTCATGGGATTTGTGCAACAGAGCCGCCTTGCGGTCAAACACCAGAGAGCGTGACGGGTCCGCCTTGACCGTTGCTGCATAGCGCATGACATAGGCGGTGGTGGCCGCAAAACTGACCACCAACAATCCAATCCGCAACGCCAGCCCATCGGTAAACGGCACCCCCGCCGCATTGGACGCAATCACCGTGGAAAACGCGTTGACGGTGGACCCCAACACACCGATCCCCGCCCCCAGCAAAATAATTGCCACAGCCGTCAGTGCGTCATATCCCGCCGCGATCATCACGGGGGTCAGCAGCACATAAAACGCCAGCGTTTCCTCGGCCATGCCTTCGGTGGTGCCGCCCAAAGCGAACAGCCCCATCAGGATCGGGATCATCCATTTCTCCTGCCCTTTCAGCCGCGTCATGGCGCGTTTGATGCCTGCGTCAATCGCCCCCGTGGCCGTGACCACACCAATAAACCCACCAATCATCAACACGAACAGCGCCACATCAATGGCGTTGGCAGTATAGCCAACCGGATCATAAAACCCGGCAATCGGGGCCAAAATCACATCAAACACGCCCTGCGGGTTGGCGTCCGTTAGGGCATAGGTGCCCGCCACGGGCACATCGCGGCCCACCACCTCGGACGCGACCCGCTGATACAGGCCCGCCGGAATAACCCAAGTCAGCCCCGCGATGATGATGATCAAAGCGAACAGAATGGTATACGCCGTAGGAAAATGGAAACGGCTGGTGGCGGCGGGTTTGGTAGAAGCGGGCATGGCAGCTGTCCTTTTTATCAACAGGTAAGGGCGCGGATGGGCAAAGCGTAAATCAGATTTGGTGGGGCTGGATTAACCCAAGTTAGGCCCACCCCCATTTCAGGTCGCGATTGGGGCCAGGGGGTTTTGCTGATGCGACAGGCGCAGCCAGTTTTCATCGTCCAGCAGATAAGTTGATGTGCAAAGCGCCTCATAAATCGGGTCATCGCTGCGCTCGGCAGATACGCGGTAGGCCAGCACGGCGATATGGCCTTGGCGCTGCAAATACCGCTCGGTCATCACCACAGATCGCCAGCGTTGTGCGACATCCTTTTCCCGAAACACCATGTCGCCCTGAAGGATTCCGGCGGGATAGGGCAGCACAAAGACCGCCCCCTTGGCGGACATACGACGGGCGGCGTCTGCGCCTTCGGTCCAAAAGCGTTCTTCCAGATCCCAGAGTTTTGCCCAGAATTTTGCAGCGTCCGTCATGTTTTGCCCCGCTTGATAGCATTGGGGTGCAATGTGACAAAAAGCGGCGGGCTGTGGGCTGATGCAGATCAGCGCGGCTTACTGGGCGCGTTGAGCGGCCCCCGTTTAGGCCACACCTGTGCCCAACTCAATAATCTCGGCTGTGATCGCCTCTTGCCGGACCCGTTGCAAGGTGGCTTGGAAGTGCTTGAGTTCGCGGGCGATCTGGCTGCCTGCGGCAGTCATCGCTTCAATCCGCGCCTCATTCTCGGCGGCAAAGGCG
Organism: Pseudorhodobacter antarcticus; assembly: GCF_900110135.1. Taxonomy (GTDB): domain Bacteria; phylum Pseudomonadota; class Alphaproteobacteria; order Rhodobacterales; family Rhodobacteraceae; genus Pseudorhodobacter; species Pseudorhodobacter antarcticus. The sequence goes on from NZ_FOCO01000028.1 coordinate 1,803, forward strand.
TTCAGGGCGGCTTTGCACACCAGCGCATGGACATAATCCGCGCCCAAAGCGTCGATCAAGGCCGCAGTGGGCAGTTGCGTCAAAGGGCGCTCATGGGTGGTTTTCGGCAGGTCCGACAGATCGAGCGGGAACAAAGCCGCGCGCTGCACCACGCCCCGCCCCGATTGCCAGCCGGTGAACACCACATCCAACCGGTCAATCTGGCCCACGCTCACCGCTGCGAAAATCGCCTTGGTGATCTGGTCGGCCAGCTTTGGGATACCGCGGGTGTGCGACGGCATTGCGGCGTGCCAGCCCGGAAGGGTCCCCCGCGCCGTGGCAACCGACAGCCCCCGCGTGCCGATTAGGAAAAACGCCGCCGCCGGGTCTTGGGCCACGCTGTCCAGAACCCGCTCACTGAACGCGCCCGCAAAGCCTTGTTCGGCGCAAAACAGCAAAATCCCGGTTTTGCCCTGCATGGGGGGCGCAGGGTGTGTGGGGCCAAGAACGCTGGCCATCGCCGCAGCAACGGTTGCTGCATACGCCTCTACCGCGCCCAATTGGGTGCGCGCCATGCGCGCCCGCGCGGCCGCAATGCCTTTCATGGCGTTCACCACTGACCCCAAGGCGCTGATACTCTCCACCCGCGCGGTGATATCGGCTAAGCGTTCGGTCATGGTTTGGCTGTCTTGGCTTCAGGGGTCAGTGATGCCGCAAGCTGCCGCATCGCCGTCAGAACAGCAGCCTGATCCTCGGTGTCTAATCCGTCCAAGACCGCAGGCAAGGCCGCGCGAAACACTTTTACCGCCGCGACGGGCAACGCGTCCAGCAATCCCAATTGCACCGCCAGCATCAGCGCCACCTCATCCCCCAGCCTAAGCGGCGCGTGTTGCGCCTGCTGCAACGCCGCACGGATGCGCGCGCCGCGCGTCAGTTGCGCCTTGACCCGCCCATCGGGCATGCCGCCAAAGCGGGTGAAGACCTCCAGCTCTAAAAACTGTGCATAATCCAGCCGAAGGGTGCCAGCGGCCTTGCGCAGGCTGGGCGCTTGGGTTTTGCCCCCGACCCGGCTGACCGACAACCCCACATCCACCGCAGGCTTTTGCCCCTGATGAAACAGGGCCGCGTCCAGCACGATCTGCCCATCGGTGATGGAAATCAGATTGGTTGGGATATAAGCTGACAGGTTGCCCTGATCGGTTTCGGCAATCGGCAAGGCGGTCAGTGACCCAGCCCCCCGCGCCTGCGACAGCTTTGCCGCGCGTTCCAACAGCCGGGCATGGATATAGAAAACATCGCCCGGATAGGCCTCTCGCCCCGGCGATTGCCGCGTCAGCAGCGCAATTTCGCGGTGCGTGGCGGCGTGTTTGGACAGATCATCAATCACGATCAGCGCGTGCTGGCCCTTGTCGCGGAAATATTCGGCCATCGTCATGCCCGCATAGGGCGCGATCCATTGCAAACCGGGCGCCGATGCCGCCCCCGCCACTATAACGATGCAGCGCGCAAAATTGCCGTGGATTTGCAACGCCTCCACCGCATGCCGCACGCTGGAGGTTTTTTGCCCCACCGCAACATAGACGCAAATCATATCGCTGTGGGCTTGCGCAATAAGCGCGTCAATCGCCAGCGTCGTCTTGCCGGTGGAATGGTCGCCCACAATCAACTCCCGCTGCCCCCGGCCAAGGGCGAACAGCGTGTCCACCACGACCACGCCGGTTTGCACAGGCTCCGTCACTAGATCGCGGTCAATGATCGACGGGGCGGGGCGTTCAATCGGCCAATGCGCCGCCGCGTCAACCCCGCCTTTGCCATCTAGTGGGCGGCCCAGCGGATCCACAATCCGGCCCAGCAACCCCTCGCCGACCGGAACATTGACCACCTCACCGGTGCCAAACACCGCATCCTCCGCCTGCACCGCCACGGCGGAATCGAGCATGACGCAGCCGATCAAATTGGGGTCCAGAACCCGCGCAAAGCCGAATTGCCCACCCGCAAAGCGCAGCACCTCATCCAGCCGCACATCGCGCAGGCCTGAAATCATCGCCACACCGTCACCGATTTCCTCCACCCTGCCCCGGTGTTCAGCGCGGGGGGCAAGGGCTATTCCCTCCACCGCCGCGGTCGCAGATGCCAGCCAATCAGCGTCATGCGGCATGGTCTATGCCCTGCAAAATCGTGGTCAAATCAGCGCGCCAAGAATTGTGCAAAACAAAATGCGGCGAATGAAGTTCGAACCCCGCGATCAGGTCAGGATCGGCGCGAAAATTCAGCTTGGCCTTTTGCCCCAGCGCCGCCTGAACCGCTTTGGTGATGGCCGCTTGCTGCGGCGGGGTTGGCACCAAGGGGCTGACCACATCCACATCTGCCACCCGCAGCAATGCTTTACTGGCATCCGGCAAGGCCGCAATCGCGCCGACCAACGCCTCCAGAAACACCGCCTGAATCGCCGCCCGGTTCAGCCGCCCCAGCAGTTTTTCCGCAATGCTGACCCCAAGCTGCGCCGCATCCTTGGACAGCGCCGCGCGGTTTTTGGCCTCTGCCTGCGTTGTCGCAACCTCTGCGGCCCGGGCCAACGCATCCGCCTGCGCCACACTTTCCGCCAGCGATTTTTTCGCCGCGGCGTCCCCCGCCAAAACCGCTTGGGCCAAAGCCGCCGCACGCTCCGCCGCAATGCCGTCCCGCGCCTTCGCCACCTCTGCCAAACCCGCATCCGCCTTAGTTTTGGCAAGCCCCGCGTCGTCCAGAAAATCCTGCGCCGCCTTTTGGCGCGCCGCAATCGCCGCCGCCACGGGCCGCCAAAACACCCGGCTTAACAGCCAGATCAGGATCGACACGTTGATGGCTTGCAGCCCCAACGCCCATGGGTCAATCGTCATGGTGTCACGCCAACAACGGGTTGGCGAACAGCAACAGCAGCGCGATCACGAGGCAATAAATCGCCGTCGTCTCAATCATCGCGAGGCCCACAAACAGGGTGCGCGAAATGGTGTTGGCGGCCTCGGGTTGACGCGCAATCGCGTCCATCGCGGCGGCCACTGCGCGCCCTTCGGCCAAAGCGGGGCCGAGGGCTCCGAACGACACAGCAAAGGCGGCGCAAAAAATGCTGGCAAGTCCAAGATAATCCATCAGGTTTCCTTTTGGGTGGGGGTTTGGCCGTCCTCAACGGTGGCGGCGATAAAAACCATCGCGAGGACGGCGAAAATATAGGCCTGCACCAGCCCCGTCAGCAGATCGAGCGCCATCAGCGGGATCGGCACCAGCAGGCCCGCAAGCGAGGCGACGATGCCGATGACAAAAACCCCGCTCATGACATTGCCGAACAAACGAACAAACATGGAAAACACGCGGGTCACACTTTCCAGCATGTTCAAGGGGATCATCACTGGGTTCGGCGCGGCAAAGGATTTGAGGTAGCCAAGCACGCCTGTGCCGCGCACCCCGAACCAGATCACGGATAAAAACACCAGCACGGCAAGAGCCGCGTCGGTTTCCAGCTTTGCGGTCGGCGGCTCCACCCCCGGCACCAAGGACGCCCAATTGGCAAATAGGATGAACACAAAAAGCGTGCCGATAAAGCCGCGATAAGGCGCGGGGTCCGCGCCCGTTGTCTCGCGGATTTGGGTGTCGAGCGTGGTCACAATCAGCTCCACCGCCGCTTGCCGCCGAGTGGGGTGCAGCGACAGCCCGCGCGTCAGGGCGTAAGCGCCAAGCACCAACAGCGCCATGATGGCCCAAGTGGTGACAATGGCGGTGCTGATCGGCACCGGCCCGATATAGAACAAGACGGTCGATTCCAGCGGTGAATTCATACCTTGGCCCCGCGCAACAGCAACGCCTTGGCCGCCAGCACGCCCGCCAATGCCGCAATCAACGCCGCCGCGCCAAATTGCACAGCGAGGTAAAACCCTGCAACCAGCAGCCCCAACCGCACCACGCCCAAGCAAAGCGCCAACAGCGCCGACCCGCCGTTCACAATCAGATCGGCGCTTATGCGCAGGGTGCGGAAATAGACGAACCCAAGCGCCAGTCCGGCCAAAGCCGAAGTGGCAATCGTGGCAAAAAGCGGCATGTTATTCATTTGGCATTCATCCATTTCCAAGCGGTCCAACCGCCAAGGCAAACCCCCAGCACCAACAAGGGCACAGTCCAAAACAACCCACTGTCCAGTCGCGCATCCAGCCAACGGCCGAAAAACAGCCCCCCCAGCATCGGGACCACGAAAATCCACCCGAGCACGCCGATTTGCGCCAAACGACGGCCCACCGACATATCCCCTTCGCGCAGCCACCGTGCATTGCGATCCCGGCGCAAGCGGGCCTGTTCGATAAGCGGATCATTCTCCGGCCCGTCCGTCATCGAAACTGCCCCCCATCGGCGCGCGGTCGCAAGCTGCTGACCATGCGGCGAATGGCGTTCATTTGCAGCTGCACGCTTTCCACATGCTCGCTCCGCTCCGCCTCCTCGTCCGATTGAAATCGCGCCAAAACGTCGCCGTCCAGCGTGGCAAGGTCGTCGCCCACAACCGCCTCTCGCGTGGCAATATGGGTGTCCCCCTGCACCGTCAGCACCCCGCCGCGCACCGCGCAAAACCGCGCCACCCCAGCGGCTTTCCAACTGACGATGGACAGTGCAAGGGCGGTCACAAACGGCGCATGGCCGGGCGAGATGCCAAAACTGCCGCTGGCATCCTCGGCGCGCAGGCTGTCGATCTCGGTATCGACCACAACATCAAGCGGGGTGACGATGCGCAACCTCATGCAGCCGCCCCGGTATTCGCGGCCGCCTCTTTCGCCTGCGCATCAGCCAGCGTGCCCACCATGTAAAGCGATTGCTCCGCCCAATCATCCGCCGCACCGTCCAAGATCGCGCGGCACCCGGCCAGCGTATCGGCCAACGGCACGCTTGCGCCCGCTGTGCCGGTGAACGCCTCGGTCACCATAAACGGTTGCGTCAAAAACCGCTGCAAACGGCGCGCACGCTTGACGACCAATCGATCCGCATTCCCCAACTCCTCCACCCCCAGCAGGGAAATAATATCCGCCAACTCCCGGAACCGCGCCAGCGTTTGGCGCACGGCTTCGGCAATCTGGTAATGCGCCTCGCCCACAACCAACGGGTCCAGCAGCATCGAAGATGACACCAGCGGGTCAATCGCCGGGTAAAACCCTTCGGCGGCCTGCGCGCGCGACAGCACAATCACGCAATCCATATGGCTGGAAATTGTGGTTACCGCCGGATCGGTAAAATCATCCGCAGGCACATAAACCGCCTGAATGGCGGTGACGGCAGCCCCCGCCACCGACGCGATACGCTCTTGCAGTCCCGCCACTTCGGTCGCAAGCGTTGGCTGATACCCCACCCGGCTGGGCAAGCGCCCCAAAAGGCTGGACACTTCGGCCCCCGCCTGCACAAAGCGAAACACATTATCCATCAACAGCAAAACATTCTGGTGCTTTTGATCGCGGAAATATTCGGAAATCGTCAGCGCGGTCAGCGGTGCGCGCCAGCGTGCGCCAGGTGGCTCATTCATCTGGCCATAGACAAGCACCGTGCGCGCCAACACGCCCGAGGATTGCATTTCCGACAGCAACTCATGCCCCTCGCGCGACCGCTCTCCGATCCCTGCGAAGACCGAAATACCGTCGTATTTTTCCACCATGGCGCGGATCAATTCCATCACCAAAACGGTCTTGCCCACGCCTGCCCCGCCAAACATCGCGGCCTTGCCGCCTTGGGCCATGGGGGTTAGTAAATCAATCACTTTGATCCCGGTTTCAAACACCGCCGCCGCCCCCGTTTGCGCGATCAATCCGGGCGGGGCCGCATGGATGGACCGGCGCGGCGTGCCCTCAGGCAGCGCAAGCCCATTGTCCTTCACCTCGCCAACCACATTCAAAAGCCGCCCCAACACACCCGTTCCCACAGGCACCGTCAACGGCCCGCCCGTGTCGCGCACATCCACCCCACGCGACAGGCCCGTGGTGGAGCCGAACGCCACAGCCCGCAGGGTGGTCTGGTCCAGATGGCTGTGAACCTCCAGCACCAAAGGGGCGGGCTGGTCCCAATCCACCACCAAAGCGGAATTGATTTGCGGCAAGCCACCCTGCGCAAACACCACATCCACAACCGCGCCGCGCACGGTATGCACGATGCCTGTCGGTACAGGGCTGTGGGGGATGGTGTCTTGCTTGCCCATGCTGACGCGGGCCTCTCAGGTAGAAGAAGGTGCTGCTTTTGACGCGACCCTAACGGCCGCGATGGCCCGTCGCATTGATCTGCGTCAGTTTTAGGGCCACAGGCACCGCATCAGCGGCAATTTGCCCCATAAAGCCCAAAAAATCCCCCACGCTAACCCCAATCAGTGCGAGGGGCGCAGCAAAGGGCCAGAAAGGAAGCGTTGGCCATATCAGGCGACGCTGCATTCGGGGGACCACCATGAACGGATATGTCGCGAATATTGAAGGTCTGACCGAGGAGAACACCGATTTTCGCCACGTGCTTTACTCCGGCGTGCATCTGCAACTGGTTTTGATGTCGGTCCTGCCCGGCGAAGAGTTGGGCGGCGAAATCCACAGCGATACCGATCAGTTCTTTAGGATTGAGGCTGGCAAAGGCATGATTGTGATCGACGGCGTGACCCACAAGGTCAAATCAGGCGATTGCGCCGTGATCCCGGCAGGCGCGCACCACAACCTGATTTGCACCGGGCATGAGGCGCTGAAGGTCTACACCCTTTATGGCCCGCCGCATCACCGCGACCAACTGGTGCAGGATACCAAGGCCGATGCTGACGTGTCGGATGAGGCGTTTGATGGCGAGACGACAGAACATGTCACAGACCCGGTTCGGGTTTAGAGGGCTGCCTGTCGGTCAATCAAGGATACTCCTGTATCGGCGTTGGCCCCGGCTTGCAAAATCCGGGCTCATCGCGGCTGGTTTCATCACCGGCTTGACACAATCCTTCATCATCTGACTAGGATTTGAACGGGGTTTGTGGCAACGTCAATCGGGATGTTTTGCGCATCTGCCAAAAAGGAGCGTTTTTGACGCGGCCCTATCTATACTGAGCCGCAGCAATAAATTCCGAAAAGGCTTCGCACCAGACCAGCACAGTCGTGTAATCTTCGATATTTACGCCGCTGGGGATATCGAGAGAGAACCCTTTGAACGTTTTTACCGCACCGATCCCTTGGCTTTGATCCTTAATTGGCAAAAAATCATCCTCATGCTCGACGAATTTGGGTACGAGGTAGACCATGAAATCGGGGCCCGGTGACAACTCTCCTTCATGGACGATCTGCGTTTGCGTGAGGCTGATCGTGCCTTTGCCCCAGTGCAGGAAATCATGCCCACGCAAATCCTGCGCCAGTTCTGCCGTGTAGACTGCATTCTCGGCCATAGCCTCCAGCGTTGCGGCGTCCGGCGAAGGGGGCGCGGTCAGGATCGGCAGGAGATACACGCCGAGCCCGAATCCCACCGCGAGGGCAGCGGCATGGGAGACAGTTCCAAATAAAATACGTCGCATGACAGTTCCTTTGACGAGCGTGTTTGGATCCTCGTGAATACTACACGTCCCACGCAAATCCGTCTATCACTCCGACGCTGGCTGGGGACTTGTTCCCGCGCCACGATGATGGGCGTGGTGTCGGTCGCCCTCCAGCGGCTTGTCATCGCCCACTATCCACATACCTGCCGTGCTCTTACATCACGGACTTTTCTGCGTCTGCGTAGACCGCTCCAAAAACCACCGTTTGTGATCGCCCCACGCTCACCCCGTCACCAGCCCATCCCCCACCACAATTCTGCGGCGGCACAGGTCTGCGATCTTCTCATCATGGGTGGAGATCAAAAACGTCGTCCCCTCCTCGCGGTTGATCTGTGCGATCAGGTCCATCACCTGCATCGCTGATACCCGGTCAAGGTTGCCCGTGGGTTCATCCGCCAGCACCAGTTCCGGCCCGTTCATCAAGGCCCGCGCCACCGCAACCCGCTGCTTTTGTCCGCCCGACAGTTTGACGGACGGGAAATTGATCCGCTCCTCCAGCCCCATCCGCACCAGCAAATCACGGCCTCGCGCCCGCGCACTTGGCGTCTCGCGCCCCTCGCGGACAGCGGTGGGAAAAATTACATTTTCCAAGGCCGTAAAATCGGGCAGCAGGTTGTGGAATTGGAACACAAAGCCAATGTGCAGGTTGCGAAACGCGGTCAGTTCCGAATCCTGCGCCGCAATAAGGTCTTGGCCCAGCATGGTATACCCCCCTGATGACGGCTTCATCAACGTCCCCAGAATGGTCAGTAACGTGCTTTTGCCCGACCCGGACGGCCCTAACAGCGCCGCCATTTCCCCCGCCTCCAGCGTCAGCGACAGCCCCCGCAAAACGCGGGTGGCTGCATCGCCCACGCCAAAGGTCTTGACCAGATCGCGCACCTCCAACAAAGCGCTCATTGACCAATCGCCGTGACGGGATCAACGCGGGCGGCGGCGCGGGCGGGCAAAATCGACGCCGCAATCGCGCCGATCACCGTCAGCGCAATGGCCAACCCATACGACCCTTGCGTGATGTCCAGCGGCAAGGTGCCCGCCCGAAACGCATCGCGTGTGGGGAACGGCAACAAGGCCGAATACCCCAACGCCGCCCCCGAAAGTCCGCCCATCAGCCCGATCAGCGCGCCTTGGGTGACGAACACAAAGATCACAAATCCCCGCCCAGCCCCCATCGCGCGCATGATCCCAATCTCGGGCCGCCGCCGATAGGTGGACAGCAGAAGTGCCGAGGCAACCCCGATCACAATGGTGATCAAGGCGAATGTTTTCAGGAAATACCCGGTCTGCGCCTGCGCATCCAATGCCTCCATCAACTGCGCGGCCCCGTCCGTCCATGGCACGGCGTCCAAGCCCGTCAACGCGCGGATGCGCAGCGCGGTTGTATCGGCCGCGTTCAAATCGCGCAGCTTAATCTCTATCCGCGTGACACCTTGGGGCAGCGCAAACAGGGTGCGCGCGGTGGACAGGCTGACAAAAACGCTGCTTTCGTCCATGCGCCCGTTCCCGGTTGCGTAAATTCCACTCAGCGTCAGCACCGAGGCCACCCCGCCAGACGATTGCAACCGCACCGTTTGCCCCAAGCGCAGCGCCAGATCATCGGCCAGCTTTTGCCCCAGCACCACCAACCCCGCCCCCAGCCGCGCGGTGCCTTGCACCATATACCCGTCCAAATCCAGAATGGCGGATTCCAGCCCCGGCTCCACCCCCGTCACGCCCACTTGCGACACCTGCGCGCCCCGCGTCATAAACCCCGCTCCGGTGATCTGCGGCGACACCGCATTTACACCCGCCACCCCTGCGATCAGCGGCACAAAGGTTTCCGCATCGGCCAGACTGGCCGTGCGCACACGCGCCTTTTCCACGACCGCCAGAACATGACCTTCGGGAGAGATTAAAATGGCAGGGTCCACCGCCTCTGCCTCAATCGTGATATGGGATAAATCGCCAACGGTGCGGGCCAGAATAAACTCTGCAAGCCCACCAATCAGCGCGGACATGAAGATGAAAATGAACACCCCCACCGCCACGCCCAAGACCAATAAAGCTGTCTGCGCCTTGCTGGCGGTCAAATAGCGGGTGGCGATTTTTAACGCATACAGCATCAGGGCACCATAACCCTGACCGCTTGCCCCGCCTCAATGCCCGTGCCATCGACGATCATCGCGTCGCCCACGGCAAGCCCTTTGGTTACAATCAAACGTGCCGCGGGCCAATCAACCACCTCCACCGGCTGAAACCGCGCGGTGCCGTCCTTGACCAGAAAAACGCCCTCCTCCGCATCCTTGGTCACCAGTGCCGTGCGCGGCAGGGTCAGGGCGGCATCTTGTTGATCCACCACAATATTTGCGGTCACGGTTAGGCCAATCGGGGCCTCAACGCCTTCATCAAACATCAGCTTCAACGCCAGCCCGCCCGTCGCCACATCCACCCGCGATGATACAAAACCAACGCGTCCCGGGCGCGCCTCCCCCTCCCCCGCCAGTTGCAAAACCGCCAGTTGCCCGCGCGAGATCTGGGTGGCATAGCCTTCGTCCACGTCCGTCTCCACCAGCAGATCCGTCAAATCGGCCAGCGTCATTAGCACCAGAGAAGGATCCACGCTTTGCCCCGGATCAACCGCCAGCAGCAAAACATCCCCCGCAATCGGCGCGCGCAGGGTATAGTTTTCCAGCGCAATCCGTGCCTGATCCACCAAAGCCGTTGTCCGCGCCACCTCTTGCCCAGCCGATTGCACCGCGCGGGCCTGCGCATCAAGCACGCTGCGCGCAATGTTGCGACCCAGCGCCACAGACCGCGCGTAAGTTTCAACCGCGCCAACTTGCGCCACCAACGCCGCATCCAACCCCGCCACCGCTTGGCGCATGCTGGCGTTCGCGGCCTGCGCATTGATCTGCGCCAACACCTGCCCCGCCGTCACCACGTCACCCTCAGCCACCAAAAGCGCGTCCAGCCTGCCGCTGACCAAGGGCCGCACCGCCACCGACTGCGCGGAGGCAATCCGTCCGTTCACCGCCAGAATTCGCGTGACGGGCGCAAGCGTGGCCACTTCAACGGCAACCACAAGCGGCTGTGTGACCCAAGGTTGAAAATACCCCGCGACCGACAGACCAACCGCCAAAATCCCCGCCCCGAACCAAAGCCAACAACGCTGGCGCGGCACAGGCGCTTTTGTGGCCGAAACCACTGGCCGCAACGCGGGAACCTGCGGCGGCACCGCAGTTTTGGCCGCATCCTTTGGCACGGGGTCCAACTTGTCGGCCACATCCTTTTTGTCTGATGCCATCTTGACCATAATCCATAATGAGCTGCCAACCCCGTTGCCTACCACAAAGCCCCCCATCAAGGGTTGATATGGATCAACGACAGCGCCCCGCGCCGCGTGCCAATTGGTGCGAATTGTCCCGGCGGCGCAGTGCCCCTCGCGCAGCCAAGGACATTGAAGGAGGCCGGATGCCCGATGATCCCTACAAGACCCTTGGCCTGACCAAGCAAGCCACGGCAGACGACATCAAGAAAGCCTACCGCAAGCTGGTGCGCACCAGCCACCCCGATTTGCACCCCGATGATCCGGCTGCCGAGGCGCGGTTCAAGGCCATCGCCTCCGCGCATGACCTGCTCAAAGACCCCGCCACCCGCGCGCGGTTTGACGCGGGCGAGATTGACGCCGCTGGCACCGAACGCCCGCAGCGCCAGTATTATCGCGATTTCGCCGATGCGCCGGATAACGCTTACCAGCAAAGTCGCGGCTATGGGGCCAACCCCGATCCCGCTGATATCTTTGCCGAAATTCTGCGCAAACGGGGCCGCCAACAAGGCGCGCAAGGCCAAGGCTTCGCGGCCCCCGGCCAAGACATGCGCTTCACGCTAGAGGTTGGCTTTCTGGAGGCGGCCCTTGGCGATGAGGCCCGGATCACCCTGCCCGATGGCCAAACCCTTGGCGTCAAAATCCCGCAAGGCACGGCAGATGGCCAAACCCTGCGCCTGCGCGGTAAGGGCGGCCCCGGATATGGCGGGGGGCCTGCGGGCGATGCGCTTATCACTGTAACCCTTCGCCCCCACCCGCTGTTTCGCCGCAATGGGGATGACATTGAGGTGACGCTGCCCATCACGATTGCCGAGGCTGTCCTGGGTGGCAAGGTCACCGCCCCCACCATCGACGGCCCCGTGGGGCTAACCATCCCGGCGGGCGCCAGCTCTGGCCGCATCTTGCGCCTGCGCGGGCGTGGTGTGGGGCGCGCGGGCAGCACGGCCAAGGGCGACCAAAGGGTGGAGTTGCGGATTGTGTTGTCCCCCGAACAAGATACTGCCTTGCATGACTTTCTGGCCAAACACCAAGGCACGTTCGACCCCCGCAAAGATCTGCTGAAAGGGGCCACCCCATGACCAACAGCTTTTCCGAAGATCAAGTGATCGCCACCATCACCCGCCTGACCCGCCCGCAGCTGACAGGCTTCATTCAGGCCGAATTCATCCGCCCGCACCAAACCGCCGCCGGATACACGTTCCAGCGCATCGATATCGCGCGCATCGAATTGCTGTGCGACCTGTCCCACGACCTTGATCTGGATGAAACGGCCCTTGGCGTGGTCATATCCTTGCTGGACCAGCTTCATAGCGCGCGTCAGGAACGTGCCGCCTTGACCCGTGCGCTGGCCGCTTTGCCACCCGATCTTCATGCCCAGATCATTGCCGCGATGATGCCGCCTTAAGCGTCCGTTACAGCAACCATTCAACAGGCAACCACCCCACAACCATCACCACCACGCGTTTGAACAGGGTTGACCCCGGCTCCTGTGTCAAAACCTTACCGTTGGCTTGGTCAATCCAAACCAACCGCAAGTCTTTCCGCTTCACCTGCCACGCCACGCCTGACAACCCAAGGTCAAACGCAGCGTGCAATGCTTCCGCCATCACGGCGCTTTCAATCAACAGCCCCATTTCGGTGTTCAAAGTGGTGGATCGCGGGTCAAAATTGAACGAGCCCACGAAAATCCGTGCCCCGTCTACCGCAAATGTCTTCGCATGCAAACTGGCTCCGGACGATCCGAACGGTCCCTTTTTCACGCGCGGTGTCTGCGTGTCCTTGCGGGCGTGCAGTTCAAACAAGTCCACCCCAGCGCGCAGCAATGCGCGGCGGCGCTTGGCGTATCCGGCATGGACTGGCACCACATCCGTCGCCTCCAGTGAATTGGTCAGCATCCGCACGGCAACACCGCGCTTAGTCAGCATTGCAAACGCCCGCACACCCGCCGCCCCCGGCACGAGGTAGGGCGAAACACCATCAAACCGCACGCCAATCTCCCCCACCGCCTGCATCAGCTTGGTCGCCAGCAAGTCCTCGCGCCGCACCGCCCCTTGGCCTTTGATCGGGTCATCGCTGACCAACAGGGCACGAGTCCACTCCAACCCCAAATCCCCCTTGGCCATGTTTGCAATAACGTCAGACCGTTCCAAAACCTTTTGGAAATCGGTAAATTGCGGGTTGGATTGGAAGCGCGCCAGACCATCGCCAATCGGATCGCCGCCATTTGTGGGCCGGATAATTTGGTCCACGCCAAGCACCGAAGGGGCCGCCCAATAGCGGTCAAAATCCGCCGCAACATGCGCCACAATCGCCCCCACCGCCAAAATATCCAGATCAACGAAAAGTGCGGCCTCGCCGATTTTGAAATACGCATCCCCCACATTGCGCCCGCCTAAAATGGTGACGAGCCCATCCACGGTAAAAGACTTGTTATGCATCCGGCGGTTCAGGCGAAAGAAGTCGAACGCATAAGACAGCGCTTTGAACCGGCGCAGGTTGAACGGGTTGTAAAGCCGGACCTGCACATTGGGATGGGCGTGCAGCGCCGCCAATTCGCGGTCCAGCCCCCAAACACCATTGTCATCCAGCAACAGGCGAATCCTGACCCCACGATCCGCCGCCCGCAGCAGCGCGTCCAGCAGCAAATACCCGGTCAAATCGCCGCGCCAAATGTAATATTGTGCATCAATCGACGCCACCGCCGCATCCGCCAGCATTATTCGCGCGGCAAAGGCATCATCGCCATCTTGAAGCGCCAACACTCCCGTTTTGCCCGTCTGGCCCACCGCCTTCGAGGCCAAGGCCAGCGCCAATCGCCCTGATGTCGCAGGCGGCAAAGCGGTGCTGTTGGCGCGCTCCTCGCCTTTTGGCACTGCAAACGCCCAGCGCGCCAGCATAACGGCAATGCTAACCACCACTCCAAACCCCAAAAAAATCTTGATTAAAATCAACATTATGCGTCTGCTTCCCAGCTTGGAGCCAGAACCCGAAACCGCGCCCAAACGGGCCGATGATCAGAGGCAATAATCGCGTCCGGCCCGCTCATCACGGCGCTGCCCGTCAATTCAAGATCACGGCTGTAGGCCAACCTGTCCAGATGCAAAAACGGCCGCCCCGCCGGAAAGCTGGGGCCGGGGCTGTGCAGCTGCAACCAATCGGGCAGCGTCTCCCATCCGCGCCCATCACGCCACTCGTTGTAATCGCCCGCGATGATTGTGGGGCGGTGCTCCAACTCCGCCAGCCGCGCCGCGATAAAGGCAATCTGGCGGCGGCGGTTGCCCCGCAACAGGCCCAGATGCACGCCCACCACCCGCAGCGCCGCACCGCGCAGGGTCAAATCCACCACAACCACCCCGCGCGGCTCCAAAGCGGGCAAATCATGGCGGTGGATAGCATCCACCCGGATGCCGGGACGCTTGAGCATGGCAATTCCGTGCCAGCCAAGGCCAACCCCCGTGGGTGTCAGATCAATCACCTCAAACGGCCCAATCCGGCCCTGAAGGATGGGCAAGGCGGTGGGGCGCGGGTGGCGGCGAAAATCGGCTTCCTGCAACACGACGATATCGGCGTCAAACCCTGCGATGGCATCAATTGTGCGGGCTGGGCGGCGGCGAAAATCGCGGCCAAGGCCGGCGCGGATGTTCCAGCTGGCCACCGTCATGTCCATCGTTCCCACAATCTCTTTCCTCTCGTGGCGCAACGCAAAGGGCTTTCTCGCCCTTATCCTATACGCCCTCCGACCAGAAATTGCGACAGATCATAGCGGCACAAAGGTTGCGTTTTGGTCGGGACCAACCAGGCCCCCGCCAAGAAGGCGCAGATTACTGAACGGCGACATTGTTGAAACCGGCCAAGCCATGCGCATCCACATCCGCCTTGGTGATGCGCAATCCAATCATCTGAACGCCCATTTTGGCGATGCCGTTCGTCAGAAGCATCCGATTGGTGTTGGGCATGACAAAATTGAAATACTCAATCCGGCCTTCCGGGTCCTGCACCGAAAAGGTGACTTTGCCGACCTCAAAATTATCGGCGCTCAACACTGTCCAACCGGTATAAGGGCCGGGGGCCGCCCCACCGCCCTGCCCCTCAGCGGCATTCACCGCCGCGATTTGGGCCTCGGTCATCGGGACTGGCAGGATCATATAGGTGACCTCTTTCACCACTTGATCGCCAGCAGCGGTCATACCCACGACTGTTTTGGTCGTTGCAGTTTGGGCTGCAAGAAGGCCTGCGCTGCCGATCGGGCAGAACGTGGCGGCAAGGGTGGTTTTTAAAATCGAACGCATAGGGGGACTCCTTGGCTTCAAGGGGTTACCGGGGGCAAACACGGCGTTGCCCGGGCAGGTCTCATCTTGGGCGGGCATTCCCCCCCTAATTGCTGTCAATCGTCACGCCATGATCACCTATCTGGATGACGATGCCGCTTTGGCGCGCTTGATAGTAAAGATAGCCCAAACCAGCGGCCACAACAGCAAGCACCGCGACCAGACCACCAACACGCTTTGGGTCATCGGCGTGCGCTTTCACTTGCCACGGAGCGTGTCCTTGATGCCGCCGATGGCGTTTTGCACCTTGCCCTCAATCGTATCGGCCCGCCCCTCCGCCGCCAACTTGGCATCGCCGACAGCTTTGCCAACCGCCGTCTTAACCTTGCCTTCGACCACCTTTGCAGCGCCAATCACACGATCTTTGCCCATGTCGATATTCCTGTTGAAAAGACTTAAGCCGCCCCATTGGCTATACCCAATATCTAGCCGGTATCAAAACCGAGGGTGCTGACGCAGGTTAGCCCCCATCCGCGCTATTTCAACAGCGGGCCAATCTCATCCAGATAGGAGCGATCAAACTGCGCGAATTCGATCAATTTGGCATAATTGTCAAAGGTGACATGCCCATCGCGAAACGTCAGCAGCCCCTTTTCGCGCAACTGGCGCAGCACCCGGTTAACGTGAACCGCACTTAGCCCAACAGCATCCGCCAGCATGTATTGCGACAGCGGGCAAGCATAGCCCGCCTTGCTGCCCATCCCCACAAGGGTCAGGCGCGTGCCCAGTTCCAGCAAGAAATGCGCCAAACGCTCGCCCGCATCGCGCCGTCCCACACCGACCAAATGCTCCACCACAATCGCCTCATCGCGCGACGCGGCCCACAGCACCGCAGCGGCCAGACGGGGGGTCTTTGCAAAAGCATCCAACAGGTCTGCCGCATGAACCTCTGTCACCTCAATATCAGTGACAGGCACGATGCTGTGGTCAGAGACGCGCAAAAGCACGCTGCGCAGGCCCAGAAAATCACCGGGGATTTGAAAATCAACCACTTGGCGCTGACCATCCGACAGCAGCTTGTAAGAGCAGGCCCAGCCGGAACATAGGATATAAGCTGCCTGATCCGACTGCCCTTGATCGACCAAATCCCGCCCGGCCACAAAGGTGCGGCGGCGCTGATGCAGACCGTTCAAAACCGTCACCTCAGACTGCGATAACGCCACGAAAACACCAAGCTTTCGAGACAGGGGAGAGTTTTCCAAATGCACGTCCATTTTTAAGGCCATCCAGGACTTTATCATGGAAACGCCCTTAAGGGCTGATCTGCATCAGCCCGGCGCTGTTTTTTGCCGATACTCTTCTTCCATCCCCTGTGGGATCTTCTGCGGGATGTTCTGCGGGACCTCTTATTCAGGGCAATTACCGTTGAAAGGCCCACCATGACCAATGCCAATAACAATGCCGGCGTGGCCGCGCTAACAATCTGCGAAGCGCTGCTGCTGGCGCTGAATGATGCCAAAATCCTGCCTGAAAAGGAAATTCTGGGTGTGCTGCACGACGCCGCAGCCACGCATGAAAACGCGGCTGATGCCGGCGACAACACTGAAATGCACAAAGCTGTGGCCACCCTTATCAACGGCATCATCGCAGGGGGCAACTCGGTGCGCAGGCCATAGCGGCACCGCGTCGGGCGTAAACCGTGCTGCAATCACAGCGCTCTTCGCTACGGGATATTGGTTTGGATCACCGCAAGAAAAGCAAAGTGCCCCCATAGGCGCGCCGTGATATAGGAAAGCCCGCGCCAAGCTATGATGGTTTTTTCAGGCTCGTTGGCGTTCGGACGCAGATCGTGGCACATGCAGTCTTTGTCTTAATATGCGCTTTGTTCAGCTTGGGTCTTGGCCACAAAATCAAATAGGCCTTTCGCGCCCAACAGAAGGTGTCGAGGTGATGATGGGATGGGAAACGTTACCCGCCCGGCAAGTCGAACACCGCCTCAAACCGGCCCTGCGGCGCAAGCAGGGTCAGGCGGCCTTGCGCGCCGTCTGCTATGGCCTGCACGATGGACAGACCAAGGCCGCTGCCAGCGACGTTGCTTTGCCCACGTTCAAAACGCTGGGTCAGACGGGCAAGGGTTTTGGGGGACAGCGGGGGGGCCGCGTTGACCACCCGAAGGCTGCTATTGGTGAGGTCCACCTGCACGCGCCCCGTGCCATGGCGCAGCGCGTTTTCTATCAGATTGCGGGCGACGATAGCAAAGGCGTCGGGGTCCATATCCGACATCACAGGGCCTGATGGCAGCCTGTTGTCAATTCGGCCCTTATCCGGGGTGCGGTTCAACTCTGACAGCACAAGGTCTAGGATACGGCTCAAATCTGACAGATGGTCGTGGCGCAAGCGGCCACCTTCGGCGCGGGCCAGTTGCATCAGTTTTTCAGACAGGCGCGTCAGCCGTTTCAGCGCGATTTCAACCTCGCCCGCCCTTTGGCCCGCCTTTGGGTCGGTCGTTTCGGCGATCAGGCGTTGGGTTTGGGCAAGGGCGGCGGCCAGCGGCGTGCGCAACTCATGGGCGGCATTTGCGGTAAAGCTGCGCTCGGCGGTCAGGGTGCGGTCAAGGCGTTGCATCAATGCGTTGACCGCACCCGCCACGGGTTTGATTTCGTCCGGCAAATCGCCCGACCCAAGCGGAGAAAGATCGCGCGCGCCCCGGCTGGCAAGGGCCGTGCCAAACTGGCGCACGGGGCGAAGGCTGCGCCCGACAATCCAGAACACGCCCAAAAACCCCAACGGCAAGATCACGATCAACGGCAGGGCAAGCCCGATCAGCATCTCGCGCGCCGCCTCCGCCCGGTGGGTCAGAGGTTCGGCAATCGCGATAGTCAGCGTACCTTGCAAGGCCGCGTCATAATACAAGCGGTGCGTGGCGGTTTGGCGGAACCCCATGCCGTCAAAGGCCGGGAAGTTCGCGACCTCGGCCGCATGCGAGCGCAGCAAAACCCGGCCCTGATCGTCGCGCACGATATAGGTGAAAAACTCCTTATGGTCGCGCAGGGTGGCGATGCGCTGGTCGATACCGTCCTCCTCACGCCCCAGAATGTCCAGCACGGCCAGCGGCAACAGGCGTTGCGCGGTTTCTTCCAGCGCGGAATCGAACACTTCGGCCATCTCGGCCTTCAGCAGCGTCATCGTGGCCCAAGCGGTCGCCAACCACAGCAGCACCAACCCCGCCCCAAGCGCCAGCGCCAGCCTGCTTTGCAAGGATGACGGCACCCTCATGCCGCACCCAAACGGTAGCCAAGACCGCGCAAAGTCTCAATCCGGTCGCGGCCCAGCTTTTTGCGCAGGCGGCTGATGTGGACCTCCACGGTGTTGCTTTCCACCTCACTCTCGAAGGAATAAAGTCGGTCTTCCAGTTGTGATTTCGAAAGGATTTGGCCGGGACGCTGGACAAACCCTTCAAACAACACCCATTCACGGGCGGTTAAGGCCACCGTTTTGCCACCCCGCAAAACATGGCGTGCGGCCAGATCGACGGTAAGATCGCCAAGCGTGACCAAGGGGTTCGGATTGCCAGAATAACGCCGCGCAACTGCCCCCAACCGCGCTGAAAGTTCAGCCAGATCAAAGGGTTTCACCATGTAATCATCGGCCCCCGCATTCAGCCCCTCAATCCGGTCGCTGATTTGGTCCAGCGCCGTCAGGATGATCACCGGCACCGTGTTGCCAGCCACACGCAGGTCGCGCAAAAAAGGCAACCCGCGCCCATCGGGCAGCATCAGGTCCAGCAAGATCAAATCATAACTTGCGACTGCCAGATAATCCCCTGCGCCGTCCAATCGCGTGGCCCAATCAATCGAATGGCCATCAGCGGCGATCTGGTCACGCACCGCCGCCCCCAACACAGTGTCATCCTCAATCAGCAGCACGCGCATGGTTTGCCCCACCCTTATATCTTGCCCCGTTATAGCAGCAAACCTGAAGCGGACCTGAAGCACAAATCCGCCCCGCTTCAGGCAGGCGTCAGGTTCAAAGGCGATAAGGCCTCATCAACACAGCTTGCAGGAGGTGAAGCAATGCAAAACTATATCGGGATCAGCGCACTTTTGATTGGTCTGGGCATGGCGGGAATGGCTTTGGCGGATGACGATGATTGCCGCGTGCCAATGGCCAACTGGCAACCGCGCGAGGCGGTGCAGAAGATGGCGGAGGCACAAGGCTGGACCGTGCGGCGGATCAAAACCGACGATGGGTGTTATGAAATCATAGGCCGCGATGCATCTGGCCGCGAGATTGAGGCGAAGGTGGACCCCGCCACGCTGGCCATCGTTGAGTTTGAGTATGACGACGATGATGATCGTGGGCGCAAGGCCGCCCCTTCAAGCAGCACCACCCCGCCCGCCAATGGGCTGTTCACCCCCGGCACAAAGCCCGTGGTAAAATAAACAACCCCGCCGCTTTGCCCAAACCTAACGGAGAAACAGATGAATATCCCCCTGACTGCACTTGCCCTAACCACCGCTTTGGCCAGCCCGGCACTGGCGCGGCCCGTCACGATGACCACCAATATGGCGCAGTATGGCGGCGATGGGGCCTATCTTGCGCTGTACGTCACCGATGCCCAAGGGGCCTATCAGGGCAGCCTGTGGATGGCGGGCGACAAGTCGAAATACTACGAACACCTTAGCGATTGGTATCGCGCCACGGCGGGCGATGCGGCCCAGATTGACGGAATAACCGGGGCAAGCGTTGGCGCAGGCCAGCAGTTGACCATCACGCTGGATCTGGCGGATGCGCTGTTTGATGCGGGCTATTCCCTGCATATCGACGCGGGCGTGGAGGATATGCGCAACTCCCCGTCCGAAATTGTGGTGCCGCTGACATCCTCCGGCGCGGGGCAACCCGTTCAGGGTGCCCGCTATGTCCGCGATTTCACCTATGATTTGTAAGTACGGAAAGGCCCTGTCATGCTGCGCCAACTGCACAAATTCCCCGGACTGATCGCGGCCTTGCTGATCGTCACCATGGCGCTAAGCGGGGCTGTGCTGAGTGTTTTGCCCGCATGGGAGGCGGCGATGGCCCCCGCGCTGGACCAAACGCTGACCGTTGCAACCTTGGCGGAGCGGGTCAGCGCCACCTTTCCGGGGGTGGAGCAAATTCGCCGCAGCCCCGCAGGCCAGATCACTGCATTTTACTTTGAGGCAGGCCGCCCGGGTGCCGTGGTGATCGACCCCGCGACCGGAAAGGGCATAGCCGATCACGCCCCGTCCGGGCTTGCGCGTTGGGTGACCAACCTGCACCGCTCGCTGTTTTTGGGCGATGTGGGGCGTTGGACGGCGGCGGCAGGGGCGGCGGCGCTTTTGGTGCTGTCGCTCTCGGGCGTGATGCTGATGCGGCGGCGGGTTGGCGGCTGGCGGCAGATGTTTTCCCGGCTGCGCGGCCCGGTGGCAGGGCGTTTGCATACGCAGATTGCGCGGCTGTCAGTGGCGGGCTTCGTGCTGTCATCGGTAACAGCCCTGTTGATGACCGCAAGCACCTTCGATGTGTTGCCAAATGGCACGGCACCTGCATTCCCCGCGCAGGTCAGCGGCCGGATCGGTGCCACGCCCGGCACCATGCCCTTGTTGCAAGATACACCCGTGCAGGGTTTGCGAGAATTAACCTTCCCCTATGCGGGCGATCCTACGGATGTGTTCGCGTTGAAAACCAATAGGGGTGAAGGGTTTATCGACCAAGGCACGGGTGCCACCTTGCTTTGGGCGGATGCCGGTTTTTGGCAAAGGTTCAATGAAGTGGTCTTCATGCTGCACACCGGCCAAGGCATGGCTTGGTTGGGCTTGATCCTGGGGCTGATGGCGCTGGGGGTGCCGGTTATGGCTGTGACGGGGGTCGCCATATGGCTGAAAAGCTACCGAGCCCGGCCCCGAATGATCGGCAATGCAGCGGCGGCTCAGGCCGATACGATTTTGCTGGTGGGCAGTGAGGGCGGCAGCACTTGGGGTTTTGCGGCCACCCTGCACGCCGCATTGCGGCTGGCCGGGCATAAGGTGCATGCGGCCCCGATGACGCAGTTAGATCTGGGCCGCTACAACCGCGCCGCACGGGTGATCGTGCTGACCGCCACCTATGGCGATGGGGTCGCGCCCGCCTCAGCCAAGGGGTTTTTGGACCGGCTGGCCGCCCTGCCCCATGCCCCCACTATCCCGCTGGCGGTGTTGGGATTTGGCGACCGTCAGTTCCCGCAGTTTTGCGCCTATGCAGGCGATGTGGCGCGTGTGGCGCGTGTGGCACAGGCGAAGGGCTGGCCCAACCTGTTGCCCATGGCGACGATAGACCGCCAATCGCCGCAAGAATTTGCCCGCTGGGGCCGCGATCTTGGCAATGCTTTGCGGCACGCGCTGGACCTGGCGCACAGCCCGGCAATTCCGCGCAGCCATCCCCTTACGCTGATCTCGCGCCGCGAGTATGGCACGGATATGCAAACCCCTGCCGCCATTCTGCGCTTTGCATGCCCACAATCGGCGCGGTTCGACTGGATAGCCGGGCGCGGTTTCGGGCGATTTGGCCCCGGGGATTTGCTGGGGATATTGCCCACAGGCTCCCCCCTGCCAAGGTTTTATTCGCTCGCCTGCGCCACGCACGACGGGTTTATCGAAGTCTGCATCAGCCGGGTGCCGGGGGGCCTGTGTTCGGGCCAATTGCTGGACTTGGCCCCCGGCGATACGGTCCAAGCCTTCGTGCGCCCCAACCCCGATTTCAAACCCACAAAGGGCCGCAAACCCGTGATCCTCATCGGGGCAGGCACCGGGATTGGCCCCTTGGCAGGCTTTGCCCGCGCCAACACAGCCAGGCGCCCGCTGCATCTGTATTTTGGCACGCGCCACCCGGACCATGATCTTTTCTATGGCGAGGAGCTGGCAGCGTGGCAGAACGCGGGCAAACTTGCCTCCGTGACCACCGCCTTTTCGCGCACCAACACCCGCGCCTATGTGCAAGATGCGTTGCACGCCGATGCCGCCCACATCGCCCAGCTTATCAGTGAGGGCGCGCAGATCATGGTCTGCGGGGGGCGCGATATGGCCGCAGGGGTGGCCACCGTCTTGGCCGAGGTGCTGGCCCCGACGAAATGGACACCCGCCTTGTTGAAAGCCGAGGGGCGTTATGTTGAAGACACCTATTGACCCGACCCGCTACATTTTGGGCGGCCCGACGATGGGCACACACTGGACGGCACTGTTTCATGCAAATCCAGCGGTTGATCTGGACCCCATTCACGCGGCGCTGGCCCGATGTGTTGACGTGGTTGACCGCCAAATGTCGACGTGGAAACCGGACAGCGACCTGATGCGGATAAACCGCGCGCCGGTAGGCCTATGGCAGGACGTACCCGCCGAATTGCTAGCGGTTTTGACCGAGGGTCTCGACATTGGCCGCAGGTCCGGCGGGGCCTTTGATATTGCCATGGGGGATCTGGTGACGGCTTGGAGCTTTGGTCCTGACCCTGCGGATAGCCGCGCGATCCGGGCCGCTTTGGGCCAAGGGCGACCCAGCGCGCATGAGGTTTTGGAGCTTGACCCCGCCGCCCGCAAACTTCGCAAACTGGCCCCAGTGGCGCTGGACCTTTCGGGCATCGCCAAAGGCTTTGCGGTGGATTTGATGACCGACACGCTGCGCCGCTTTGGCATCGAAAGTGGGCTGCTGGGTTTGGACGGTGAGATGCGCGGCTTTGGCCTGCGCCCGGATGGAACGGGATGGAGCGTGGCTGTGGAACGCCCCGATTATGACGCCCGCACCCCCCTGTCGATGATCGCGCTGCAAGATAGCGCCGTGGCCACCTCCGGCGATTATCGCCATTGGGTGGAGGTTGGCCCCCGGCGGCTGTCGCATACAATGGACCCCGCGCGCGGCGGGCCGCTGGGCCATACGCTCGCATCAGTGACGGTGCTGGCGAATACCTGCATGGCGGCGGATGCCTGGGCCACGGCGCTGATGGTGGCGGGGGTGGAAAAGGGCACCAGTTTGGCGCAGCAAAACGGCCTCGCTGCATTGTTTTTGCAGCGGAAAGGTGCTGCGGTGCTGCAAACGCGCGTAGGGTGGTGATCGCCACGCTATGCCGTGCTTTTGGGATTCGCTTCCGGCCCCATATCAGCAGGCGAAATCCGCAAGGCCCGCAGGGCGTTCAGGATCACGGCTACGTCGATCACCTCTTGGAACACAGCGCCTTGCACCGGGGTCAGATAGCCAAAGGCCGCTGCGATCATGCCCAGCACAGAAAGGCCAATCCCCGCGACGACACTTTGCAGCGCGATGCGGCGCGAGGCCTGCGCAATGGCAATCCCGATGCCTAACCGGTCGATCCGGTCCACCAACAGCACCACATCGGCGGCCTCGGCACTGGCGGCAGCCCCCCGCGCGCCCATCGCCACACCCACGTCGGCGGCGGCAAGCGCTGGCGCGTCATTCACGCCGTCCCCCACCATCATCACCGGGGCGGCGCTGCGTTCCCCCACCACCAGCTGCACCTTGCCATCCGGGGTTAGCCCCGCGTGGATGCCGTCAAGGCCCAAACCCGTCGTCACGCGGGCGGCCACATCGGCCCGGTCGCCCGTTGCCAGCAATATCCGGGTGATGCCCAGTCCGCGCAGCCCCCCCAGCATGGCCCCGGCCCCGTCGCGCAGCGGATCGGCCATCACCAGATGCCCCGCCATGTGGCCCTCCACGGCCACAGCCACAAGAACCGCCCCCACGGGGAATGCCGGGCTGGCGGCGGATTGCCCCACAGAGAGCCCCACCGACCGCGCCACGAAATCATCGCCACCAACAATGATGCGCCGCCCGTCAACCGTTCCCGTGACCCCTTCGCCAGCGACTTCCACAACCCCAGTCGGAATAGGCAAATCCAAATCGCGCAATTTGGCAGCGGCAACAATGGCCTGCGCCACGGGATGTTTCGACGCCTGATCAAGGGCAGCGACAAAGCGCAGAATATCATCCTCCGTAAAACCGGGCTGGCAGGCGATAGAGGTGATTTGCGGGCGGCCATCGGTCAGCGTGCCGGTTTTGTCCAAAATCAGGGTGCGAATACGCGCCATTGCCTCCAGCGGCCCAGCCCCTTTGATCAACACACCGAAATGTGCTGCGCGCGACAAGCCCGCGACCAAGGCCACCGGCACGGCCAAAATCAGCGGGCAAGGTGTGGCAACCACCAGCACGGCCACCGCGCGGATCGGGTCGCCCGTGGCCCACCAAGCCGCCCCGGCAATGCCCACCGTTACTGCCAGAAACCCAAGGGACCAACGATCCGCGAGCCGCGACATCGGCGCTTTGGACTGTTGCGCCGCCTCCACCAGCCGCAAAATCCCGGCATAGGTGCTGTTGCGGGCCAGATGCGTCGCGGTCAAATCAAAGGGCGCGCCTGCGTTGGTCGAGCCGCTCATCACCGGCGATCCCTTGGTCATGCGCGCGGACAGCGATTCCCCCGTTAGCGCGGATGTGTCCACAAAGGCCGTATATGATGCGATGATCCCATCCACGGGCACCATATCGCCCTGACGGATCAGCAAAAGATCGCCGGGGGTTACCGCGTCCAGCGCCACCTCCTCCAATTGTCCATTGCTGTGCCGGGTGGCGCTGCGCGGCACACGCGCCAGCAGGCTGTGCATCTCGCGCCGCGCCCGGCCTTCGGCAAAGGTTTCCAGCAAGGTGCCGCCCGCATACATGACCGCCACAACCGCCGCCGCAAGCACCTCGTCAAAGGCCAGCGCCGCTGTCATAGACAAGGCCGCGACGATATCCAGCCCCACCTCACCCCGCCAGAGGCTGCGCAGAATCTCAATGATCAGTGCCGCCAGTACAGGCACAACGCCTACAAACCAGACCAAGCTGGCCTTGTCGCCCATGCCGATCATGTAAAGGCCCAGCCCAACGAGTAGCCCCAGCAATGCAAGCCCAAAGAGCGCGATTTTGAACCGATCAGTGCTGGAGTGTTCCACGCTTGGTGACTTTCTTATCGGTGGCTTCACAAACGGGGCTTTTCACCAAATGTGAATTTGAACTGACACTACGCTAAGCCCCGATTTATGGATATCCGGTTTCGCGGCCGCGATCCATCGGCACAGCGACGAAAGGCAAACACGGCTTGCCGCATACATTTTCTTTTGACCATCCCTGCCCAATCTTGTCCGCCCGCGCCACGACATCACTGCCATCTCATTTCCCACGCGCCGCTTGCCGTGTCCAAAACCCCACCAACAGTGTTGTCATCGTCATCGTCATCGTCATCGGGCCAAGGATAAAGCCCGGCGCGCCGAACAGGATCAGGCCGCCGATGATTGATATGAACGCAGGTATTGTGTGCAGGCGCAGGCGGTTGCCGACGAATGTGGGGCGCAGCACGTTGTCGATGCCGCCAACCACGATACCGCCCCAAATGGACAGAATAAGGGCGCGGATCCAACTGCCATCCAGCAGCAGCAAAAGCGCGGCCGGTATCCAGACCACAAAGGCCCCCAGCACCGGCACGATGGACAACAACCCCATCACAAGCCCCCACAGCAACGGTGTCGGCAGCCCAAGTGCCCAGAACATCAGGCCCCCCAAGGTGCCTTGGATCGTGGCCACCGCAAGCGTGCCGTAAACGGTTGCATGGACGGTATCGACCACCCTGCGCAGCAAATGGTCGGCATCTTGGGGGGCCAGCGGCAGCCACGCCTTGATCAGGGTCACGGCGGCCGCCCTGTCGCGCAGGAAGTAGAACAGCAGGTAAAAGGTGATCAACACCTCTGCCGCCTGTAACAGTGACCCTCTGACAAACATTGCCCCGGTGTTGCTAAGCCATGTCGCAACCGTTGCCATCATCGACGGCAAATCAAGGTGTTGGTCGATCCAACTGCCCAAGGGCGCAGGGGTGGGATAACTGTCGAGCAGGTTTTTCAACTCGCCCCCCTCCACCCTCGACTGAAGCGACGCGATACCGGATGCAGCTTCGGTGATAAGGCGTTCGACCACGAAAATGGCAGGAACCACCACGACAATGGCAATGATGGCGGTTGAGATAAGGGCAGCGACGTTGCGATGCTTGAACCCCTTTTCGACCCGCGCATGGAAGGGTGCGAATAAGATCGCCAGCGTCAGCGCCCAAGTGATCGCGCCCAGAAATGGTCGGGCGATAAGAAGACAAAGTGCGATGCCCACCAAGCTCGCGGTTGCCAGTGCAAACAGGCCAAGGCGGCCGTTGCGGGGTGGTTTTGCCGCTGGTTTCAATTGGACCAGCCCATCGGCCAGATAGGCGACATTTGCCCCGTCAAAGTCCATCCTCTCCCCGCGGTGCCCGGCCGCGCCTTATGTCTGAGGTCAAACAATCCCCAAACCCTTGGTATCACGCCGCAGCAGCAAATTCGCGGGCAGCACAAAGGCGGCCAGCGTTCCGATACCCAGCAATGTCAGGCCTAAAACGAAGAACCATCCGGCCACCGGGACCAGCCAGGCAAGACCCGCAACAAAGGCACCAAGGCAAGCAACTGCGAATTTCAGGGGCAAGCCGTCAGGCCCTTGTTTTCCGATGGCATGCCAGAGGCCGACACCCAAGACGTAGCTTCCAAGCGCATAGCCCGCAAAGATCGCCACACCCGTGATGATCAGCATCACGGGCAACAAGAACACCCCGATGATCGTCAGCATCAGCACGAACCCTGACCCCGCCAGCGCCGACGTCACCACAAACCCAGACCAGATCGCGCGTCCCGGATGGGCCAGCGCCAATCTGCGCCAGTTTTGCACCGCATTTGGGGCGACCGCGATGACCAAGAGGGCTATCAGCCCCGAAATCACCACGCCCGCCAGAAAGCCACCAACGATCGGCCAGACCGGAACCTCCGGGGTCGGCATCCGCTTTGCCCACGCGGCCTCGCTGTGCGCCTTCATAGGCTCAATTGTGACCCGGTCCGCCGTGGCGACGGATGCGGGCACAGTGATGTCTTCCGGGTCTTCGGCAAAAATCCGCAGCTTGCCATCCACCCGCGCGCCTTCGCCGAAGATGATCGTCTCGGCGGCCAAGATCACATCCCCCGCAATCACCCCGTTCAGGGTAACATCGCCGCCCGTGATCAGCGCATAGCCTCCCACATCTGACACCTGCACCTCTGCCCCCGCCGCGCGCAGGTTGCCCGCCACCGGGCCCAAGCTGATCTCATACCCCGTGACACTCGCGTTACCGCCAATCGGGGCGCTGACATCAACGCTATAGCCCGCAGCCAGAAGATCACCGCCAATCGCTGCATCAACCCTTACCCGCCGCCCGGCCAGATAAGCAGAACCCGCAATGGGTGCTGCCACCCCGACCTTGTTGGCCGCCATGAACAGGTCCGTCACGCCAGGCGTGTCGAAAACGGGTGCATCTCCGGCTTCATATCGGTCTTGCCCGATGCTGAGGTTGGTATTTTCCGCAAACGCCGGGGCGGCGAGCAGAAACAGCAGGGCAAGCAGCGGAAGAAACAGTGCCAAAATTACGGAAGGATTTGCCCCATGGCCGGGCTGAACCCTTTGAGAACAGGCCATCGCAGATGCATTGCTCTGCGCCGTCTGCGCCCCGCGCCGCGTGCCCCCCTTCATGTGCTTGACGCCGTGATGATCACCTTCAGCGCCTTGGTCTTGGCGGCATTTCCAAAAGTCTCATAGGCTTTTTCGCCCTCGGCCAGCGTGAAGTGGTGGGTGATCAGCAGCGCCGGGTCGATTTTCTTGGCCGCCACGGTTTTGAACAGCATGGGGATGGTTGCCGTGTCGACCAACCGCGTGGTGATCGCGATGTTGCGGTCCCAAAGGGTTTCCAGATGCAGGCTGGCGGGTTTACCATGCACGCCAATGTTCGCGATAACGCCCCCTGCCGCGATCAACTCTTGGCACAGCTCGAACGTGGCCGGGATGCCAACCGCCTCAATCGCCGTGTCAACACCTGCATCCCCCGTCAGCTTCATCACCGCCGCGAGCGCTTTGCCATCGCTGGAATTGATGGTGTCGGTCGCGCCAAACTTCTTCGCAATCGCCAGCCGGTTGTCATCAAGGTCGATCATGATGATCTTGCCCGGCGAATAGAACTGCGCCGTCAACAGCGCTGCAAGGCCGATGGGCCCCGCGCCCACAATGGCCACCGTGCTGCCCGGCTGCACCTTGCCGTTCAGCGTGCCACATTCCAGCCCCGTGGGCAGAATATCACTCAGCATCACCAGCGCCTCCTCGTCCGAGCCTTTGGGGATGTGATAGAGGCTCATGTCCGCATGCGGCGCGCGGACGTATTCGGCTTGGCAGCCGTCAATGGAATTGCCCAAGATCCAGCCGCCAGTGGTGCAATGGGAATACATCTGCTTGCGGCAAAACTCGCATGTGCCACATGCACTTACACAAGAAATCAGCACAGGATCACCCGGTTTGAACGCGGTGACGGCGGCGCCAACGCTGTCGATCACGCCAACGCCCTCATGGCCCAGTATTCGGCCCGGTTTTGCCGTCGCCACATCGCCTTTCAGGATGTGCAGATCGGTGCCGCAAATCGTGGTATGCGTCACCCGCACAATGGCATCGCCGGGGGCTTGGATCACAGGTTTGGGGCAATCGCGCAGCGCGATCTTGCCGGGTGCGGCATAGACCATCGCTTGCATCATGGTGGTTTTGGGGGTGGGTTGCACTGTGGTAGACATGGCGGCTCTCCTTTTGGGTGGTCTGCACGGTGTCGATCAGACTGAGGGAAGGGCCGGCCCTTGCATGGGTCCGCATCGCCATTGCACCAAGCTTGATAACACGCTTGCCTCCACTTTCGCCCATCCAGAAGATCGGCGCACTGATCCAGATTTATGAGGTGCGTAAATTTGGGGCTTTGGGTTTGTCCCGACCGACAGAGGGTCACAAGACGGCCTCGCCGTTATGTCCCGCCGGTCACGGTCAGGCCAAGCAGTCGCCAGACCTGCATGCCGCCACGGTAGTAAAAGATGCGGTCCGCAGGATATCCCGCCCCAATCATATTGCGGATCGCGGTGGGCGACTGGCCGCACCAAACCCCATTGCAAAACAGCGCGACCGGTTTGGCCGCGGTACAATCCCAGCCATCAAAGTCGGGTTCGCACCCCAGTTGAACCAGCTCATCCACCACATAAGTATAGGGGATGTTGATCGCGCCGGGAATCGTGCCGCCCGCAAACCAGTCGGGCGTGCGGCTGTCTATCACCACGGCGTCTGGGTTTTTAAGCAGCTCAATCAACTCCAACTCACCAATCGTGGTGACGCCTTGCGCCGCGCTGTGCGGTTGGATGCAAAAATCCGGGCAGGCGCGAGAGGTCAGCGCCCATTCGCCAGCAAGCTCATGCGTGGGGTCTTGAATTCTGCCAATTTTGACCTGGCCGCTGTCGGTTTCAATGGTGGTCGTGGGCATGTCCTTGGTAATCCCAACCACAGTTTGGGCCATTGCAGGCCCCACGGCCAATATCAGGGCGATTGTCAGGGGAATGGTTTTCATGGTTTTGTCCTTTTGCTATGTCTAGGGTTCGGTTATCAACTTTGCCGCAAAGGGGGCGTTACCGACACTTCGCCAGTTTTGGGGCCGCAAACGTCGTTAACCCACGGACGGTTTCGCAATATGACGCAGGGCGACCACCGAAATGACGGCCCAAACGCCCGTGCGCAGGATCATCGCGCCAACGGTGCGCATCTCAAACGCGCCGCCTTGAAGCATATGAAACCCGAAAACAACTCCGACCAGCGCCGTGCTGGCAAGAATACCCAATGAGACCCAGACGGCAGGGCGATGGCGCAAAAACAACCCAATCCCGGCAAGAATATAGACAAAACCGGCCAGAAAGTTAAACCAAAGCACAAAGCCCACGGCATTGCCAACGGCCGCTTGGGCCTGCGCGTCACCGAACAAGGCGCGCCCCCCTGAAAAGACGGTCAGCGCGCCTAATATCAGCGCCACAAAGGCGGCTATCGTTAAACTTGTGTTCCTATGGGATGTCATTTTCAGTCTCTCTTTCCTTCACTCGGCGCGACATCTTTAGTTTTGCATGACATAGCTGCCGGGGGCATCGTCGCGTTGGCCAAAACCCACCTGTCCGGCTCCCATATGCGGCGGCGCGATATCATCCCCCGAACGGGCCCCAAGCCAAGTGACCCATGCCTCCCACCACGATCCGTCATTGGCAACCGTCTCAGCCGCCCATGTTTCCGGCCCGATGTAGCGGTCCATCGCGCCCTTGGTCTTGATCTGGTAAGACCTGTGCAGGTGGCCCGGCTCGGATACGATGCCCGCATTATGGCCGCCGCTGGTCAGAACAAAGGTCACTTCGGTATCGGTCAGGGCTTGGATCTTGAACACCGAAGGCCAAGGGGCAACGTGGTCTTTTTGCGTTCCAACCGCAAAGATCGGCACCCGGATGTCGGACAGCGCGATAGGGCGAGCATTCACCGTGAACCGCCCTTCGGCCAGATCATTGTTAAGGTAAAGCTTGCGCAGATATTCCGAATGCATGGCATAAGGCATGCGCGTTGCATCGGCATTCCACGCCATAAGGTCACTCATGGGCCTACTTTCGCCCATCAGATAATTCCGGATGATCCGCGACCAAACCAAATCGTTAGAGCTGAGCATTTGAAACGCCCCCGCCATCTGGGTCGTATCCAGATAGCCCTGTTTCCACATGACACTGTCCAGAAAGGCAAGCTGGCTTTCGTCAATGAAAAGCTGCAATTCGCCCGGTTCGGTGAAATCAACCTGACTGGCCAGCAGGCTGACGGAGGCCAGCCGGTCATCCCCATCCCGCGCCATCGCCGCCGCCGCAATAGACAAAAGCGTGCCGCCAAGGCAATAGCCCGCCGCATGGATTTTGCGGTCCGGCACAATGCCCCCAACTGCGGCCAGCGCCGCCATGATGCCAAGGCGGCGGTAATCGTCCAGCGTCAGGTCGCGGTCATCTTCATCCGGGATCTTCCACGACATCATAAAGACGGTATGACCCTGCCCAACCAGATAGCGCACCAGCGAGTTGTGCTGTGACAGATCAAGGATATAATATTTCTTGATCCAAGCGGGAACAATCAAGATCGGCTCCGCGCGCACCTTATCTGTCAAGGGCGCGTATTGGATCAGTTCGATCAGGCGATTGCGGTAAACGACCTTGCCTTTTGTCACGCCAACGTCCTTGCCCGGCACAAACGCCTCAACGCCCTTTGGCCCTACTCCGGCCATTCTGCCCTGCGCATCCGCCACCACGTTTTGCATACCTTGGATCAGGTTCATCCCCTGCGTTTCGCGCATGCGGGCCAGCACTTCCGGGTTGGTCCACAGAAAATTCGAAGGCGAAACCATGTCCAGCATCTGGCGGGTCAGAAACTGCAATTCCCGCTCGTGTTGGGCGGTAACGCCGGGAACCCCTGTCACCAGATTGTGCCACCACTGCTGTTGCAGCAAAAAGCCCTGATAGATCATATTGTAGGGCTTGGTCTGCCAAGCATCGCCGCTGAAACGATTGTCTTGCGGCAAAGGCACAATGCAAGGCGCGGTCTGATCGGACTTTGTGGCGCAATTCAGGGCGAAACGGCTTTGGCGTTGGATTTTGTTGGCAGCACTTTCAAGCAGTTGCAACTGCTTGCCGGGGGCTGACACAATGTGGGTTGCCCAATCAAACCATGCCCCCATCAGGGCAGCTGGCGAAAGCCCATTCGTGAAACGGGAAATTGCGCTTTGCACCGTGTGATCCAGCGCCTCGGGCAAGGGTGTGGCCCGTTCTGCCCGATACGCGGGCGGCGTTTCCTGCACTATAACATCGGGCTGCAACGCGGGGCTTTGCGCAAAACCACCGGGTGTGGACGCACGACGCTCGTTTGAGGCTTGGGTGGCTGGCCCATCAATGGAACTGACCTGCTTTTGGGGATCATGCAGTGGCACACCAAAAGAGCTTTTGTTTTTGGCCATTTGTCATAATCCTTTTATTGCCTGTTATGGGCCTGCACCTTTGAAAGCATCCGCCAAAGGGCCCTTTGAACTGGCCCCAGGCCCGCGCCTCAATCAAACGCTTGCAGCAGGCTCGTCGCTTACATAAGATAGTAATCAGTTACTATCTTTTTTTCAAGCCTTCCATCCCTGATGGACGGAATTTGATATAAAACAACCTTGTGAGGCTTATCATGCAATCTGGCAAACTTTACACCGCAGCGCAGCACATGGATGCTTTCTCATGACCATGACCCGCGCCAAAAATCTGCCTGCCGAGGAACGCCGCAACGTCACGGTTGAGGCAGTGATAACTTTGGCCGCTACGATGAACCCCGGTGATATCACCACGGCGGCCATCGCCAAACACATGCATCTGACACAAGGCGCGCTGTTCCGGCATTTCCCCAACAAAGAGGCGATCTGGCACGCGGTGATGCAATGGGTGGCGACCCATCTTATGGCCCGTATCGACAAATCTGCTGCAAAGATCAAAGCGCCGCTGGAGGCGATGGCGGCGATGTTTCAGGCCCATGTCGCCTTTGTGGCCGAACACCCCGGCGCCCCGCGCATGCTGTTCGGCGAACTTCAGGGCGCGGATATGACGCCCGCAAAACGGCTGGCGCGGGCGATGATGGTGCAATACGCCGCGCGCTTGAACGACCTTATCCTTGCCGCCAAAGCGCGGGGTGATCTGCCCCAAGATCTGGACGTGGAGGCCGCGACCGTTTTGTTCATTGGCACCATTCAGGGGCTAGTGATGCAGGCGCTGATTTCGGGCGATATGGCGCAGATGGTGACCATGGCGCCGCGCGTCTTTCATATTTACCGACTTGGCATTGAAAACGCTGCGTCTGACATACGGAATCAGACAAGCGGAGAAATTCGCCATGTCTCGTAAAACCTCTCTAGCCCTTGTCTTGGTCGTTCTGGCGGCCTTTCTGGGCTATGGCGCATGGCGTGTCTTGCTGGCGCCAAGCGATTTGCCACCCGAAGGCTTCGCGCGGGGCAATGGCCGGATAGAGGCAGACTTGGTGGATATCTCCACGCGTCTGGCGGGGCGTGTCGCCGAAATCACCGTGCGCGAAGGCGATCTGGTGCAGCCGGGCGATGTTTTGGCGGTGATGGACACCACCGAACTGGCCGCGCAGAAAATGCGGGCCGAGGCGGCGGTGGCCAGTGCGCAGGCCGCCGTAACCGTGGCGCAAGCCGGCATCGCGCAGGCCGCGGCGCGCCTTGCGCTGTCACAAAGCAATCTGGCGCGGGCGGAAACGCTGGGCGCGCGTGGTGTTATCACGGTTGAGGATTTGGACATCACCCGCACCCAAGGCCAGCTTGACGCGGCGGGGCTGACGGCCGCACAGGCAACCGTTATTGCCAAAGAACGCGCGGTTGATGCCGAAGCGGCCGTGCTGCGCGAAATTGAAGCCCGCATTAACGACAGCACCCTGCACGCCCCCCAAGCCGGGCGGGTTCTTTACCGCCTTGCACAACCCGGCGAGGTGCTGGGCGGCGGCGGCAAGGTGCTGACGCTGGTCAGCCTTGGCGATATTTATATGGAGTTTTTCCTGCCTGCGACTGCGGCTCCAAGGGTTCTTTTGGGGGATGAGGCGCGGATTATTGTCGATGTGATGCCCGGCATCGCCGTGCCTGCCACGGTTAGTTTCATAGCCCCGCAAGCGCAATTCACCCCCAAACAGGTGGAAACCGTGGCGGAACGCGAAAGCCTGATGTTCCGTATCCGCGTTCGCATCCCGCAAGAACTGGTAGCAGGCCACTTGGCGCAGGTTAAAACCGGGGTGCGCGGTGTGGCGTGGGTTCGTCTGGCCTGGCCGGACGGCACTGTGCTTGACTGGCCTGCGGGGCTGACGCCGCCGCTTGTATCAGCCCTTCCCGGCACGGACAAATGACCGCCCCCGTTGCAAAGCTAACCGGGGTAAGCCACCGCTACGGCAAAGTGCAGGCCTTGCAAGATGTCACGCTGGAATTGCCCGCAGGCCAGATGATCGGGTTGATTGGGCCGGACGGTGTGGGCAAGTCCACGCTGATGGGGCTTATCGCCGGGGCCAAAAAGATGCAGGCGGGCCAAGTTGCGGCTTTGGGGGGCGATATGGCCAGTGCGCGCCACCGCGCGGATGCAGGGCGGCGCATTGCCTTCATGCCGCAGGGCTTGGGCAAAAACCTGTATCACGACCTAAGCCTGCGCGAAAATCTGGATTTCTTCGGCAAACTTTATGGCTTGTCCCACACTGATCGTGATGCACGCATTTCCCGGCTAACCCGCGCCACGGGCCTTACCGCCTTCATGGACCGGCCTGCGGGCAAGCTGTCGGGTGGGATGAAGCAAAAGCTGGGGCTTTGCGCCGCCCTAATCCACGACCCGGATTTCCTGCTGCTGGATGAGCCAACGACTGGGGTTGACCCATTATCGCGCCGCCAATTCTGGGATCTGATCGACACAATCCGCGCGGGCCGCCCGGAGATGAGCGTGCTGGTGTCCACCGCCTATATGGAGGAGGCCGCGCGCTTTGGCTATCTCGTGGCGATGAATGCGGGGCAGGTTTTGGCGACGGGCAGCCCTGCTGACCTGATCGAGCGCACCAAAACCGCAACGGTTGAGGCCGCCTATGTGGCCCTGCTGGGTGGCGATGCGGCGGAAGCAATCGCCTCCGAACCCGCCCCCACCGCCAATACCAAAGCCGGCCCGCCCGCCATCCGCGCCGAAAACCTGACCAAGCGCTTCGGCAATTTTACCGCTGTCGACTCAGTCAGCTTTGAGATCAAGCGCGGTGAGATTTTCGGCTTTCTCGGCTCCAACGGCTGCGGCAAGACCACCACGATGAAAATGCTGACCGGCCTTACCTCCGCCACAACGGGTGAGGCGTGGATTTTCGGCCAGCCGGTCGATGCGCAAAACCTTGATGCGCGGCGCAGGGTCGGTTTTATGTCGCAAACCTTTTCACTTTACGGCGAGCTTACGGTGCGCGAAAATCTGATGTTGCACGCACGGCTTTTCCACCTTGGCAGTGTGCTGACTGCCACGCGAATGGCCGAACTGGTCCCGCGTTTTGGGCTTGGCCCCTACCTCGATCAAGGTGCCGCCTCCCTGCCCCTCGGCGTGCGCCAACGTCTGTCGCTGGCGGTTGCGGTGATCCAAGCGCCGGATATCTTGATTTTGGATGAGCCGACATCTGGCGTCGACCCGCAAGCGCGCGATGCGTTTTGGGTGATGCTGCTGGAACTGGCGCGCCGCGACGGGGTAACCATCTTCATCTCAACCCATTTCATGGACGAAGGCATGCGCTGCGACCGCATTTCCTTGATGCATGCGGGCAAAGTACTGGTATCAGACGCCCCCAAGGCGCTGATCGCGACGCGCGGAGTGGCAACGTTGGAAGACGCTTTCATTGCTTACATGCTTGACGCCCAGCCCCCTGAGGCCCCCGTGGATGACGGGCTGTTGACCAGCGACACCGCGCAAAACCACACCAAACCCACGTCAGGTTTCAGCCTTAGCAGGCTTTTGGCCTATACCACCCGCGAGACGATGCAGGTAAAGCGCGACCCGGTGCGGCTGGTGTTTTCCTTTGTCGGCTCCGCGCTTTTGTTGCTAATTATGTCGTTTGGCATCTCGCAAGAGGTGCGGGGCATTCCCTTTGCCGTCTATGATCTGGACCAAAGCCCCGAAAGCCGCGCCTATCTTTCAGCGTTTCAGGATACGCCGTGGTTTTCCGAACGCCCCCCGATCACCGACCCTGACGGGCTGGAACGCCGGATGGAAAACGGCGAACTGGCGCTGGCGCTGCAAATTCCGCCGGGCTTTGGCCGCGCCCTGCGGCGCGGTGAGCTGGCCGAGATTGCCGGCTTGATTGACGGATCAGACACCAACCGTGCCGGCACAGTGGAAAGCTACGTCAAAAACGCGCACGCCGATGTGCTGGCATTGGCGGGGCAATCGGCGCTGGCGCTGGCCGATCTGGCAACCATGCACAAGGCCGATGCAGCTCCGCCCGCGCAACTGATCCCGCGGTTTCAGTATAACCCCGCGATGGAAAGCCTGCCTGCCATCGGGCCGTCTATCCCGCCGCTTTTGCTGCTGCTATTTCCTGCGATTTTAATGGCGGTCAGCGTCGCGCGCGAAAAGGAAATTGGCACGATCACCAATTTCTACGTCACCCCCACAAACCCCGCCGAATTTCTGATCGGCAAGCAACTGGTCTACATCGGCATCACGCTGCTGAACTTTGTGATCCTGACGGTGTTGGTGGTCACCGTGCTGGGTGTGCCGCTAAAGGGTGATACGGCGGCACTGGTGCTGGGCGCGCTGCTTTATGACGTGGCGGCAACGGGTTACGGTTTATTGGTGTCGATGCTAACCGCCACGCAGGTCACGGCGGTGTTTGCGGCGGCGATCCTGTCCGTCATGCCGACACTGCAATTTTCCGGCATGATTACGCCAGTTTCATCGTTAGACGGCGCCGCGCGGATCATGGGCACGTTCTGGCCCACCACCTGGTATATGGGCATCAGCGTTGGCACCTTTACCAAGGGGTTGGGCCTGTCCGAACTGTCGGGCCACCTGCTGCGCTTGGCCGCCTTTGGTCCTATCCTGACGGGGCTGGCGGTGCTATTGCTGCGCAAGCAGGAGCGGTAAGCAATGCGGCAACTCTCAAACATCTTTTGGCTTGCGGGCAAGGAATTGAAAAGTGTGCTGGGTGATCCGGTCATGGTGATCTTGATCCTGTGGTCCTTCGTCGTGGCCGTGATGCTAGAGGCAAGCGGCGCGGGCGATACTGTTCGCAATGCAGCCATAGCCATTCTAGACGAAGACAACTCCACCCTCACCCGCGCGCTGACAGATGCGCTTGGCCCACCATGGTTCCAACCGCCGGTGATGATTGCGCCCGACCGCGTCAGGCCCGAGATGGACGCCGGAAGCATCATGTTCGTCCTTAGCTTCCCGCCGAGATTTGAGGCCGATGTGATCGCGGGCCTGATGCCAAGCGCCCAGTTGGAGGTCGACGCAACCGCCGTTAACCAAGCCCAGCTTGGCACCGATTATATCGCCAATATCCTGCAATCAGAAACCTGCGCCTTTTTGTCAGACAGCCCTGCCGCGCCAGAACCTGCCCTGCGGCTGGAACTGCGCCGCGCCTCCAACCCCAATGGCAACCCGGTCTGGTTCAAGGCGATGTCGTCGCTGCTGAACCAGCTATCGCTGCTGACCATCGCGCTGACGGGTGCCGCGATGCTGCGCGAACGCGAGCAGGGCACGATTGAACACCTCATGGTAATGCCGCTGACCCCGCTAGAGATTGCGCTGTCGAAGGTTCTGGCCAATGTCGTGGTGGTGCTGGCGGCGTTCACCCTGTCACTGTTCTTGGTCGTGCAGCAATTGTTGCAAGTTCCGATTGCCGGATCAGTGCCGCTATTGCTGGCGGGGACGGCCATCTATTTGGCCGCCGCCGCCGCCATCGGGATGTTTCTGGGCACGGTTGCGCGCAGCATGGCGCAGTTTGCCTTGTTGGTTATCATGGTGGTGATCCCGATCATCATGCTGTCGGGCGGCATGGGCGCGGTCGAAAGCCAGCCCGACATTGTGCAACGCCTGACGATGGCCCTGCCCTCGCGGCACTTTCTGGCCTTTGCCAAAGCCGTTGCTTTTCGCGGGGCCGGCCTGGATGCCGTCTGGGTGCAGCTGTCCCTTATGGCCGGACTTGGCATCGCCTTTTTCGCCGCAAGCCTTTTGCTGTTCCGCCGTTCCATGAGCGTGTCAGGATGATAAACGGATACGCCAAAAACATCGACGCGCGCTTTTGGGTGTGGCGGCTGGTCCTTTTGGTGTTCATCGCAACGGCTGGCTGTGCGGCGCGGCCCGGTCCGCAAGCGCTGTTGTCGGTTCCCACAGCTGAAACGGCACTTCGGCAGGTGACCATAAATGTCGCCTCGACCCGCGCCAGGGATGCTGTAACCGGCGCCTATACCGATGCCCGCGCGCCCACGCTGAACTACGAATCCTTCACCGTTTCCATCCCGCCAACCCATAAGGCGACCAAGATCGAGCTGCCAAAAGCCAATTCAGACCCGATGACCAGTTTTGCTGTAACCGACCGAAAGCTGTTGCCCGATCTTCGCTTTTCAGCGGTTCAGGGCCAAGGCAAACGTGACGTGCTGATCTTTGTTCACGGCTACAATTACAACTTTGCCGAGTCGTTGTTTCGCTTGGCACAGGTCGCCGCCGATGGCGAGTTGACGGAAATGCCTATCCTTTTCGCATGGCCCTCCGCTGCCTCTGTGGTTGGCTATATCGCCGATAAGGATGCGGTAACCTATTCGCGCGATGATCTGGTCAAGGTGTTGATGGATGTAGCCGCCGACCCGAAGGTGGGTAAAATCACCCTGTTTGGGCATTCCATGGGCGGCTGGCTGGTCGCCGAGGCGTTGCGCCAGCTGCGGCTAACAGGGCAAGACAGGGTGATCGCGCGTTTGGATAATGTGGTGCTGGCGGGGTAATCCCCCCTATTTTTAGTGGGGTGCGATCGTAGAATTCACGCGGCCATTTTCAGTTTCATTGCGGGTGTTATGCCGCCGATGCCCATGTTGGGGCGGTCGTTGTTGTAAGTCCACAGCCATTGCGTGGCGTAATCTTGGGCCTCCTCGATGCTTTCGATGATGTATTGGTCCAGCCATTCATGCCTTACGGTGCGGTTGTAGCGTTCGATATAGGCGTTCTGCTGCGGCTGGCCGGGTTGGATGTGCTGGATGGTAACCCCACGTTTCACAGCCCATTTCATCCGTTGCCCGACAGACGATGCGTGCATCGCCGAGAGGGAGCTTTTCACTGATGTATTCGGGGCC
>NZ_FOCO01000079.1 GCF_900110135.1 Pseudorhodobacter antarcticus
ATGAGAATGGCAGCCTGAAATGAAACCATGATCCACCTTAAAAGGGCTGCAAAGTGGTCGAAGAACTAGGACCACCTCTCTCAGCCCCCAGAAACGAGAAATTTCCCCCATACTTTCAAAGAACTGCCGCCTATCGATGCGCTGCCCACACCGCCGCCCCACCAAAGCTTTTCCGGGGAAAAGGTTTGGCACTCGCCGCGAGGAATTGCCCGCCACCAAGTTCACTCCCTTTGCCCGCAAGCCACCAAAAATATCCGCAAAAACCCACCGCCGCGCGATGAAAATTTGCCGCAACATATCGCACAAAGGGCCGAACAGCCGCCCTTACGCCTGCCCGTCGCCCTCCACAGGTGCAAACCCTTTGGGCGCGCGGCGCACAGCCCCCACGGGCAGGCCCGCATCCAGCAGCAAATCATCCGCCATTGACCCCACGTTGGGCCCTTCCTTCATCAACTGCCGCCAAATGCTGCGCACCGCAGGCGCAATCCGCGGCTCCGTCACTGCGCGCGCGGTGTGCAGCCAAATCGCCAGCCCATCGCTGCTGTCATAGTCGCGGGCCTTGCGCATCACCCCGATTTTCGCTTGCGTGGCCTTGATGAAACGGGCCGTGGCGGCAGGCGGCCAATCCACCATCGCGTGCAAATCCTGCCCCGCGGCGCGGTAGGTTTCTGCCCAAAATGCTGCTGCCGCCGCGTGGCTGTCCAAAAAATGCGGCTTACCCGCCGCCACCTTTTCAGCCAATTTATCGGCCAAGGCTTGCGCCTCATCCACCAATGCGGCAATCGCTTTTTCTTGCTTCCATGTGTCGAACATAAACGCCTCCTGCCGTCCTTATGGCGCAAAACGGCGCAAAGGAAAACCGCCGCCAACTTGCCGCCCGGTCAAAACGCACCGCCGTTGGTGTTCAGCAAAAACTGCGCAAATATCGGGCCACAGGCCGCCCCAATTTCACGCGCTTTGCCGCCAATTTCACCTGCCCGAATGGTCGGGGGCACCAACCCCCGCGCGTCTTGGGTTTGCAAATAGCGCTGGGTTCGTTCCACCAATTCGCGTTTTACATCCGCCGGAAACGCCCCATCAATCATGATCGTTTCAAAATCAATCACCGCGCAAATTGAAATGCTGGCCTTGGCCAATTCCTGCGCCGCTTGACCGATCCACGGCTCCACATAGCGCGCGACGCTGGACCAGTCTTGCGGGGTTTGCCACAGGCAGGCCGGGTCCAGCCCCGCCTCAACCAACCGCCCCTCCAACACATGCAGCGACGCGATATCAATCAATTGACGGCTTTCGCCGCTGGGGCCACTGCTGGGCAACGACCCCAAAGCGCCCGCATTGCCCTGATGCCCTTCAAACACTGAATGGTTCAGGACAATGCCACCGCCAATAAACGCCGCGATAAACACATACGCATAATCGCGGTATTCCTTGCCGCAGCCATAGACATGTTCAGCCCGGCACGCCGCCGTGGCATCGTTGACGATGAACACCGGAAGGTCGCTGAAGGTGGCGATTTCCGCCCTTAGATCAAGCTCTTTCCACAGTTGCGAAGTGGCCGCAGGGGCGCCGACCAACTGGTGCCAATTCCACAGCTC
This sequence comes from Pseudorhodobacter antarcticus, assembly GCF_900110135.1. Classification (GTDB taxonomy): domain Bacteria; phylum Pseudomonadota; class Alphaproteobacteria; order Rhodobacterales; family Rhodobacteraceae; genus Pseudorhodobacter; species Pseudorhodobacter antarcticus. The sequence continues at coordinate 1,596 of NZ_FOCO01000079.1, forward strand.
AAACGGTGACGCGATGCCAATCCCACACAGCCGCGCGCGGTCCTTCACGCTCATCTGCTCGGTCAGGGCCACCAAACCGTCGCGCAAAAAGGTCAGGATGTTTTGCGGGGTGGGATAGAAAAACGTGATGCGCCGTTGCGCGCGAATGACCCCCGTGAAATCCATCAAGATCAGTTCCGCACTGCGCCGCCCCAGCTTTAACCCAAAGGAAAAAACGCCGTCCGGGTCCAGCCCCATCGGCACCGACGGCTTGCCCACTTTGCCCCGCATCAACGCGCCACGCGCCAGCAACCCATCGCTTTCCAGCTTGCGCAAGATCACCGAAACCGTTTGCGGCGACAGCCCTGCCATGCGCGCCAGGTCAGATCCCGGCAGCGGTCCGTTGCGCTGCAACATCGACAAAAGCAGCCGTTCATTATAGTCGCGCAACCCGCTTTGGTTCGCGCCACCGCTGAGGGTTCTGATTTTGGATCCATCCATACGCGCGACCCTAGTGACCCAGTTTGCATTAGGGAAGATGCAATATCCAATTAATAAATCAACTTTATTTATTTATTGACGCAGCCCCCCGAATCGTGTGTTTTAAGCGCAGTTCCGCAGTTTTGCGGTGACACCTTGAACGCGATCAAGGATCAAAGACTGTCTTGGGAGGACAATATGAACAAACTACTCGCAACAACGGCTGTCGCATTTTTGGGTCTGTCGGGCGCCGCTGTGGCAGATACTGTGTGCCTGATCACCAAAACCGATACCAACCCGTTTTTTGTCAAGATGAAAGAGGGCGCGGAGGCGAAAGCAACGGAATTGGGCATGACCCTGAAATCCTTTGCCGGCAAGATTGACGGCGATCACGAAACCCAAGTGGCCGCGATTGAAACCTGCATCGCCGATGGTGCCAAAGGTATTTTGCTGACCGCATCCGACACATCTTCGATCACAGGATCGGTCAAACAGGCGCGCGATGCTGGCCTGTTGGTTATCGCATTGGACACCCCGCTGGACCCGATTGATGCCGCGGATGCGACATTTGCGACCGACAACTTTTTGGCGGGTGAACTGATCGGCAAATGGGCGCTTGGCACCTTGGGGGCCGAGGCTGCAAATGCCAAAATCGCCATGCTGGACCTTGGCGTGTCGCAACCATCGGTGGACGTGCTGCGCGATCAGGGCTTTTTGCAAGGCTTTGGTATTGATCTGGCCGACCCGAATAAATGGGGCGATGAAACCGACCCGCGCATCGTTGGCAATGACGTGACCGCCGGGAATGAAGAAGGCGGGCGCAAGGCGATGGAAAACCTGTTGGCCAAGGACCCGATGATCAACGTGGTTTACACCATCAACGAACCTGCGGCTGCCGGGGCCTATGAGGCGCTGAAATCCATTGGCCGCGAAAAGGACGTGTTGATCGTGTCGGTCGATGGCGGTTGCCCGGGTGTGGCCAACGTCAGAGACGGTGTGATCGGTGCCACATCGCAGCAATACCCCTTGCTGATGGCATCTAAAGGCGTGGAGGCGATTGCCGCCTGGGCCAAAGACGGCACGAAGCCCACCAACACTGAGGGCAAAAACTTTTTCGACACGGGCGTGACCTTGATCACGAATACCCCGGTCGAAGGTGTGGACAGCATCGATGCCGCCAAAGGCGCGGAACTGTGCTGGGGCTGATCGCCGCCGCGCGGTATTGAACCCACAGAAAAGGGGCGGTTTTGCCGCCCTTTTTCACATAAGATTGCCACATCAAGGAACGGGAGGGTCACCATGTCCGACAGTGAAAACTTCGAGCAGGGCACAAAGCGCGGCAACCAAGGGGTCGCCAAATTTGACCGCCCCAATCGCGGTATGATTGGTACCTTGCAACATTGGCTGCATGTGAACCCGGCCTTGGTGCCGCTGGTCGTGCTGGTAGCATCCATTGCGGTGTTTGGCGCGCTGTTGGGCAGCAAATTCTTCTCGCCTTTTGCGCTGACGTTGATTTTGCAGCAAACTGCGATTGTGGGCATTGTTGGGGCGGCGCAAAGCCTTGTGATTTTGACCGCCGGAATTGACCTTAGCGTGGGGGCCATCATGGTTCTGTCGTCGGTCGTGATGGGGCAAGCGACGTTTCGCTATGGGTTGCCTGTGGAATTTGCTATTGTTTGCGGGCTTGCGGTTGGCACGTTTGTGGGGTTTTTGAACGGCTGGCTGATCGCCATCATGCGCCTGCCGCCGTTCATCGTGACCTTGGGCATGTGGCAAATCGCATTGGCCACAAATTTTCTGTATTCCGCCAATGAAACCATCCGCAGCCAAGATATTGCCGAACAAGCGCCGTTGCTGCAGCTGTTTGGGGCGACGTTCAAAGTTGGAGAGGCGGTGTTCACCGTGGGCGTTATTTTCATGGTGCTGCTGGTGGCCTTGCTAGCTTATATCCTGAAACACACGGCCTGGGGCCGCCATGTCTATGCGGTGGGCGATGATCCCGACGCTGCTGAATTGTCGGGCGTCAACGTAAAGCGCACGCTGATTTCGGTCTATATGATTTCCGGGTTGATCTGCGCCTTTGCGGGCTGGGCCTTGATCGGGCGCATTGGGTCAGTGTCGCCCACATCCGGGCAACTGGCCAATATTGAAAGCATCACAGCGGTGGTGATAGGCGGTATTTCGCTGTTTGGCGGGCGCGGGTCCATTCTGGGGATGCTGTTTGGCGCGCTGATTGTTGGGGTGTTCACCCTTGGATTGCGCCTGATGGGCGCGGATGCGCAATGGACCTATTTGCTGATTGGGGCGCTGATTATCGGTGCTGTTGCTGTGGATCAATGGATTAGAAAGGTGTCTGCCTGATGGAACCCATTTTGAAAGGCCGCAACTTGGTCAAACGCTATGGCCGGGTCACCGCGTTGGACCATTGCGATTTTGATTTGTACCCCGGCGAGATTTTGGCCGTAATTGGCGACAATGGCGCGGGCAAATCATCGTTGATCAAGGCCATATCGGGCGCGATTGTTCCCGATGAAGGGGAGGTGTATTTAGAAGGCAAGCGGATCCGTTTCACATCTCCCATTCAAGCGCGCAATGCGGGGATTGAAACGGTGTATCAAACGCTTGCCATGTCCCCTGCCCTGTCGATCGCCGACAATATGTTCATGGGGCGCGAGTTGCGCAAACCGGGGTTTCGCGGCACATGGTTGCGCCAATTGGACCGCCCGCGCATGGAAAAACTGGCGCGCGACAAGCTGACGGAACTGGGCTTGATGACCATCCAAAACATCAACCAAGCGGTGGAAACCCTGTCGGGCGGGCAGCGCCAAGGGGTTGCAGTGGCGCGAGCAGCGGCGTTCGGGTCCAAGGTGATCATTCTGGATGAACCCACGGCGGCGCTGGGGGTGAAGGAGTCGCGCAAGGTTTTGGAGTTGATTCAGGATGTGAAATCGCGCGGTATCCCGATTATCTTGATCAGCCACAACATGCCGCATGTGTTTGAGGTGGCCGACCGCATCCATGTTCACCGTCTGGGCAAACGCCTGTGTGTGGTGAACCCAAAGGATTACACCATGTCAGATGCCGTGGCCTTTATGACCGGCGCGAAGGAGCCACCGCTGGAGACGGCTGCAGTTTAATGGTGGCGGTGTGATGGGGGCGGCGCGGCGCGCAGATTCGGGGCGGTTGCGTCCGACACCCCTTGTCAAGTATTGCCATACTTCCATACAACAATGCCAAAGCGCCCTGCGGTGGGGGCGCTGCAATCAGAGCCGATGAAGGGAAAGTGGATGCGCGAAAGCTGGCGGTGGTATGGGCCATTGGACAAAATCACCCTGTCCGATATTGCGCAAACTGGGGCGGGTGGCATTGTCACCGCCTTGCACGAAATTCCCTATGGTCAAGTTTGGTCGCGTGAGGCGATCGCAGAGCGTAAACGCCTGATCGCCGATGCGGGGCATGGCCAAGACTGGCTGGTGGTTGAAAGCTTGCCCATCCACGAACGCATCAAGCGCGGCGATGGTGATTTGTCCGATCTGTTCGCCAAGTATCGCCAATCCATGGCCAACCTGGCGGCGGAAGGCATCAAGACCATCTGCTATAATTTTATGCCGTTGATTGATTGGACCCGCACGGCCCTGCGCCACCCCCTGCCACAAGGCGGATCTTGCCTGCGGTTTGACCAAGCGCTGATTTGTGCGTTGGAAATTCACATGCTGGGCCGGGATGGTGCGGACCAAGATTATACCCAAGACGTAAAAACCCGTGCGCGCGATTGGTTTGACCAATCAACCGAAGATGACCGCACCGCCCTGATCGCAGCCATTATGGCGGGCCTGCCCGGCGCCTATGACCGTTATGATGTGCCGGGCCTGCGCAACGCTCTGGCGCTTTACAGCGGCATCGGTCGCAACGAAATCCGCGCCAATTACGCCCGTTTTCTGGCGGAGGTTATCCCTGCCGCCGTTGACCTTGGCATGCGCTTTTGCGTCCATCCCGATGACCCACCCCGCGATATTTTCGGCCTGCCACGCGTGGTCACTTGCGCCGATGATATCGCTTGGATCATGGACCAGCAGCCCAGTATTGAAAACGGACTGACCCTGTGTTCCGGCTCACTAGGGGCCAATCCTGCCAATGATGTGCCCGCCATCGCGCACCGTTTTGGCGACCGCATCCATTTTGTTCATCTGCGCAACGTGCGCAAAGACCCGGATGGGTCGTTCGCAGAGGCGGCGCATCTGGAAGGCGACACCGATATGGTCGCGCTGACAGCCGCGTTGCTGGCCGAGGAAGCGCGCCGCCGCGACACAGGGCGCACCGATCATAACCTGCCTTGGCGGCCCGATCATGGCCATGAGATGCTGTCAGATATAGGTTCTGGCGCCCATCCCGGCTATCCCTTGGTGGGCCGTTTGCGGGGCTTGGCGGAAATTCGCGGGCTTATTGCGGCTCTGTCACACCCACATGTCAGCTTTGCCGATTAGGCGGGAAAGCAGGGTGAGGATTGGGCCCGCGGTGGCGCGTGCCAAGCGCGGAGCCCAAAGCCAGAAGATGACAGTGGCGGCGAGAGTTAGGGCTGAGAGGAACACTTTTGGCACCTGTCATGATGGTCTTGTCACGCTTACGTTCCGGTCTTTTAACTCATTTATGCGGCCTTTCGTTTGAATGCCAAGGGGCTTTTACCGCCCAACGATGACTGCCTGCGCGGTGGATTATAGAACCCGTTGATATACTGGAAGATCGCGCCTTCTGCCTGACGGCGTGTGTCCCAACGATTGCGCCAGATCAGCTCGGCCTTGATGGATTTGAAGAAAGCGAGGAGGATCAGGAAAGGCCCCGGTGGGGCGTTTCCCCGACGCAAGACCATCGAATTGTCGTAACAATTGCCCTTGCCGCTCATCCGCTGCCCGGCAGTGCATGTTTACATGCGCGAGTATCCGTATTGGTCAAGCTGGGTTTTGCGTCCATTTTCTCTGATCCCGAAGCAGTGCGTTGGCCATGACAATCAGTTTTCGCATGACGGCTGTGATGGCCAGTTTTTTGCATTTCCCGGTCGAGATCAGCTGCTCGTATTTTGCCTTCATGTCTGGATTGAAGCGTGTTGCAACAACCGCTGGCAAATAGACCGCGTGCCTGACACTGGCGCGCCCGCCTTGGATGCGTTCCTTGCCTTGCCACTTTCCCGATTGCCTCGATATGGGTG
>NZ_FOCO01000080.1 GCF_900110135.1 Pseudorhodobacter antarcticus
AGCAACTGGTGCGAGGCATTGGCCAAAAAATCCCGTTCCACCACAAGTTGGCCAATCTTGGAATGCAGCTTGTCGAGTTTAGCCGCACTTACCTGCTCCGGGGCGGCACCTCGGCGCGCAAAAGCTGTCGCCATGTTCTCTATCGCCGCGCGCTTCCAAGTGCCGAGTTGTGTCGGATGAACATCGTACTTCTTCGACAGCTCCGCCAGCGTCAGCTCCTCACGGATCGCTTCAAGCGCAACCTTGGCCTTGAAATCAGGCGAATGGTTCTTTCGTTTCTTCATTCTGGATCACTTCTCTCATCATGTGATCCACCTTAACAACTGGTCCGAAATTCCGCGACCAACTCTGTTTGAGACGGACCGAAAGAACCGTTTGACCCCCTTGGGCCAGTTGGTGCTGGATGAAAGCTGCCGCGCCACCGATGTGTTTGACCGCAGCGTTGAGGCAATTTCGCGCCACGCCCTGTCCACAGGTGGCATTGTGCGGATTGTGGCGGTGCCTTCGGCCACGGTCTCCGTTTTGCCCGGCGTGTTGACAGCGTTTCATGCCGCTTGGCCGGATGTGCGAGTGGAGATCAGCGATGTCGACAGCGCGGCTGTGCGCCGCCGGGTGCATCGCGATGAGGCCGATATTGGCATCCTGTCTGCACGCCCCGGAGATAGGGCAGAGGGAGAATTGATCCTTAGCGATGATCTGGGGATAGTGTGCCGCGAAGGCGGTGCTAATCACCGCGCGCATCTGGCACAGGGTGGCACATCAAGCTGGGATTTGATGGTCCATGAGCCGCTGATCGCCAGTCCGCTGTGTTTGCTGGTGGATGAACCGGGCATTCGCGTACTGCTTGCTGCCAGCAATCTGGCCGCGCGCAATACCACGGCCATCTTGTCCTTTGTCCGCAGCGGCTTGGTGGCCAGCATTCTCCCCTACGATGCCATCGCGGGTCAGCCCGAGGGGGTAGAGTTTTTCGTGCCTTCCCGCCGATTGCCCGCCGAGAGTTGCGCAAAGTGCGGCAAGAATGCGGGCGGCCCAACCCACCGTTGGAGGCATTTTGGGTATTGCTGGACGGCACTAGGGGGGGGGCTGTGGCCCCAGTTAAAACCACAGGGGTTGATTTGCGTCTCGGATTAACCCGTTTTCCATTTGGCGCTGACTACTCTTAACTATGATAATCTCATGAAAAGTCAGTGAAATTATTGATACCAATGGGTCATGGTGTTTGGGAAAACTTGGTCAATTGCCCTCAGTATTTAACAGGCAGAATTCAGTTTGTTCAATTAGATAGTGCAGACAAGGTTAGGTAGGTTACAGCGGTTGCGCCCACCCGTAACATAAATTATCAAATAAAACAAAAACTTAACCTGTGGTGCTCTGATACCGCAGGGCGTTTTGCATTTTACATCAACACCGGCTCCGAAAAACAGCATTCGTGCGTACTCGCGTGCATTCGCCGACATTGAGCGGTATTTGCGGGCATCAGGCACCAGTGTCTCAATCATGGTGCGCAGCGATCTACTGGCTCAAGGTCTTCAGCTAGGCCTCGCAGTAAGCGACCGGAACGAATCTGCTAACCGTCAGCCATTAAAGTCTTACGGCATGGTTCAGGCTCTTTTCCGAGCCTGAACCATGCCGTAAGAAAGAGATCAAAGGGCGCGTGACCCCGACCTATTCAAATCACTGCAATGTTTGCGGCAAAGCCCAGAGCGAGCCGGCCGCAAGTTCTGCAATGTTTTGGTCTTGCAGGATTATTGAATTGTGACGTCAGCGACTTCGCAAACATTGACGTCCATAAGAGTGCCTTCATCGCCATCGGCAAAAGTCACCTTGAAGTCGAATTTGCAATAACCGGTGGCGTCGTCAAAATTGACGTCGACGGATTGTCCGGGCTCCAGAGTGTCGTTGCCAAGAACGTCTTCTTCCCAGTTGTCGCTGCCGGAGTTTGATCCGAACATCTCATTCACAACCACCTCGGTCTTGTTGGTGAAGGTCACCAACCGGTTTTCCGCATAAGAAGCCGAACCGGCAAGAACGAGGGCCGTGGCAAGGATTACCAGTTTCATTGTCATATTCCATTTTCAGCGTTTTGATGTGAATCCGGGCAGTAATATCGCCCATCAATTTTGTGTATTGTGATGGCCGGATAGATAGCGGCAATCCAATATAATGATAGACCTGAAGCCCGACGGCCGCAAGGTCTTGATAGATGCTCGAACAGCCAACCCGGAGCATCCTGCCGCCATTTTCCTGGTGAATATCCGGCGTGACCGTGGACCTATCACGGTTCTGTTTCGGTTTCCGACTTCAGCGTAGGAACAATGCAAGACGTATCCGGATTTCGGATGCTCTGTGGCGATATCGATCCCATGCGTGATGATCAAGATGGTAGGCTTGTGCTTGAGCATTCGCTTGCTGGCGCGCAGGGCGTCGCTGCTCCGGGACCCACCCTATCAGCGGGAGGGAAGCTACGCCGGGCGCTTGCGGCTTTGATGCGCCAAAGATGATGCGAGCGGATTACCGAGGCAAATTCAGTGATGTTATCTAATACAGTAAACCGTGGCCGCAATCAGCCCAAACTGAAGCCGCATTACCGATAACGATAAGATATCTTGAGCGATCCGATGGTTTGGTTTCTCCTTACCGAGAGGGGTGAGCAAACGCGCCCAGCGCCCGGTGGATCGCAAGCTGCCAGTTGAAGGCGCGCCATTTTACCGGTGCGGGGTATGGCGCGAAGGGCGGTGAGCGGACCTTCGCTGTAGGTGCCATGCATTTAAGCAATCTACAAAAAGCCGACGTTCGCAATTTGGCACGGTAGTTTCTTAGATCATAAACAGCGGGACCAGTCTCTTGTCATAAGCGATAGATGGCTAAAACTAGCAATTCAGATCCAACGATGCGCGCTGGTATGACCTTCAAAAAAACGCTGGGAGCTCATTCAACAGACTTAGCACTTCACTGTTTGGTTGCACTCCAACGGCATTTCACCTAGGTTTCACTCGAAAGCGACCTGATGTGTCGCAAATTGACCTTCCAACATCTCTTGGTAAGGGGCAGTGGGCTAGCTGTTTGGAACGCGACTGCGACGTTGATGGGCTTTTATCGGGTGGTGCAACATCTGGTGTCACCCGCCATAACGAAAAATTTGAAGGAGAAACGCCATATGAAACGCTTTATTTACGGTGCTGCTTTTGCTGTACTCGCAGCCCCGACGGCTGCTTTGGCTCAGGAACAGTGTGGCGAAGTCACGATTACCCAGATGAACTGGGATTCAGCCGCCATTGTTACCGCGGTATCGAAATTTCTGATGGAGCAAGGCTATGGCTGCGATGTCACGGCGGTGCCGTCCGACACCACGCCAGCGATGACCTCGCTGTCGGAAAACAACGAGCCCGACATCGTGACCGAGCTGTGGGTCAACTCTGCCGGGGACGCGTACAAAAAGCTGAAAGCTGACGGCAAAATCGAGGAATTGGGGCAAGTGCTGGATCCGGGCGGTGTCGAAGGCTGGTGGTTGCCGACCTATCTGGTCAAAGCCCATCCGGAGCTTGCGACAATTGAAGGTGTGATGGCCAACCCAGAACTGGTTGGTGGCATGTTCAACAACTGCCCCGATGGTTGGGGCTGCCGCATTGTGAATGACAACATGCTGCGCGCCCTCGATCTTGAGGGTGCTGGCTTTAAGATCTTCAATCACGGCTCTGGCGAAACACTGGCAACCTCGATGGCATCTGCCTATCAGGATGAAAAGCCTTGGTTCGGTTACTACTGGGGTCCGACGACGCCACTTGGCATGTTCGACATGACGAGCATCGATCTGGGCGAATATAATGAGGCGGCGCATCTGGCGAACCAAAATGCCGATGCCGCTGACCCCAAACCATCAGCGTTCCCGGCAGCACCTGTTCTAACCATTGTGACCAAGGATTTCATGACGAGCCATCCTGATATCGCCGCGCTGATGAACAAGGTGACCTTTAAGACAGACACGATGAGTCAGCTTCTGGCCTGGAAAGAAGAAAACAACGCAACCAATGAGGAAGCGGCGGTTTATTTTCTGACGAACAATCCTGACGAATGGAGCGACTGGATCAATGATGCAGCTAAGGAAAAGCTGTCTCCTTTGCTGAAGCAGTAAGCGGATCAGGGCGGCGTCTATGACGCCGCCCCTTACTTGACTGAATGCGCTTTCAATGGCGCGTCGGGCACACAGACGTGCCAAAAGCCGAGGTCGCATGATCCGGCCGTCTCAATATTGAGATAGTTTGAAAGAGGGCCACAATTGTCGGTCCGGATGAGGGTTTGATGGCGACTTACGATTTTGTTTTCGATGGACTTGGTCTGCGCAACTGGTGTGGAAACAGCGGCGATGCTGGCGGCGGAATGACCTCCATGGCTGATCTATTGGCAAAAACATCCGGCAAGGACGCCGTGGAATCGCCATGGGCGACACCATTTCCATCTATGGATGAGTTGCATCAGGCCTGCACGAATTTCCCCCAGTCACGCGCGTTGACCAGTGGGTTGGAATCAGGCTTCATGTCGATCAAGGACAGCCTGAAAGTGGTTGTCGACCCGCTCACTCAACCGCTTAGCTGGGCGCTGAACGAAGCGCTTTGGGTGATGCAGGCGGTTCCGTGGTTCATCATGATCCCGCTGTTGATGCTGATTTCGTGGGCCGTAAGCCGGTCGGTGAAGCTGGCTGGCCTGGTTGCGTTGTGTTTCGGCTTTCTCGCCTTTGTCGACTATTATGATTACACGATGCAGACCCTGGCAATCATCTTTGTCTGTGCGGTGATATGTGTGTTGTTGGGCGTGCCGATAGGTATTGCCATGTCGCGCAGCAACCGGTTGCAGCGTGGCATGATCCCCGTTCTGGATATGCTTCAAACTTTGCCCCCGTTTGTCTACCTGATCCCGCTGATCTTCCTGTTTTCAGTTACCGAGCCAAAACTTTATGGAATCGCCATTATTCTTTACGCCATCGTGCCGGTGATCCGCTTGACGGACTTAGGCATCCGACTGGTAGACCCAGACGTAACCGAGGCCGCAGACGCGTTTGGCATGACCAAAACGCAGAAACTCTTTAACGTGGAAATCCCTCTGGCACTGCCCAACATCATGGCGGGCGTCAACCAGACCATTATGATGAGCCTTGCAATGGTCGTCATCGCATCACTTGTGTCGGCTCCTGGTCTGGGCGTGTTGGTCCTGCGCGGCATCAGATCGCTGGAGCTTGGCGTCGGTTTGCTGGCGGGTTTGGGTATCGTTCTTCTTGCGATCATCTTGGACCGTGTGACCAAGGCGGCACTTGCCCGCATCAATGTAAGTCAGTCGCGTTAAGGGGTGCCAGATATGACCGATACAGACATTAAGATCTCTATCCGTAACCTCTACAAGATTTTTGGGGATAATCCCGGACCAGCCCTTGAAATGATCAAAGACGGAATGGGCAAGACCGAATTGCTGGAAAAGCACGGTCATGTCCTTGGCCTGAACGATATCAATGTCGATGTGCCCGCCGGAAAAACAACTGTGATCATGGGGCTGTCAGGCTCTGGCAAATCGACGCTGATCCGTCACCTCAATCGCTTGATCGAGCCGACGGCTGGCGAGGTGTGGGTCGATGGCGAGAACATTATGGAGTATAATGAAAAGCAGTTGCGCCACCTCCGGCAGCATAAAATGTCGATGGTATTCCAGAAATTTGCTTTGTTGCCGCATCGCACAGTCTTGCAAAACGCAGGTCTTGCGCCCTCCATCGAGGGGCAGAACGAGCGCAAATATGCAGAAGAGGCGCGCAGATGGCTTGATCGTGTTGGCCTGCAAGGGCAGGGTGAGCAATATCCCCATCAACTGTCAGGCGGGATGCAGCAAAGGGTGGGTATCGCCCGCGCACTGACCAGCAACTCGGACATCATGCTGATGGACGAGGCGTTTTCGGCGCTTGATCCGCTGATCCGCACAGATATGCAAAATCTGTTGAACGAATTGCAGGCGGAATTGCAAAAGACCATCGTGTTCATCACACATGATCTGGACGAGGCACTGAAACTGGCGGATCATCTGGTGATCCTGAAGGACGGTTTTGTCGTCCAACAGGGTGAGCCGCAGAATATCCTGCTGAACCCTGCCGATCCCTACATCGAAGATTTTGTAAGCGATATCAATCGCGCACGCGTACTGCGTGTCCGTTCCGTGATGACGCGCACACCGGACGCATCGGGCGAACGGGCGGGCGAAATTGACCATAATGACAATCTTGAATCCGTGATCGCCTTGTCCGAAGGTGACACCTCCCTCAGCTATCGTGTGATGAAGGACGGCAAGCCGGTTGGCGTGTTGGATATGCGCAAACTGGTTCGCGCACTCGTCCCCTCGGCACAATCTGACGATCCCGAAAGCGCCCGACGCAGCGGTTAAAAGTAACCGGGGTGGAGAATGCCGACGCAGAGATTACACATGGCGCTGACGACAGATCAGGTCAAATTGTCTTGTCGTATATCGCTCAACCTTCACGACGAGGCTCGCGACTACGCAGTCTACATAGCAAATACTGCGCGCAGCTCGATATTCGGCAGTCCAGATTGCAACTGGCCTGCTGAACAAGCTAAGAGTCCTAGGGTAGCCTTGCTGGATGACAAAACGCAGCCTACAGAGGTGGTCCTAGTTCTTCGACCACATTGCAGCCCTTTTAAGGTGGATCATGGTTTCATTTCAGGCTGCCATTCTCATAGGTTCTGTTTTGCTCGCATAGGCCTCGTCGGGGGTCAAGATGCCATGGGTCGATTGCGGTCGTTCGGCATTGTAATAGGCTAGCCATTTTCCGATGCCGCTGCGGGCCTGTGACCCAGTCTCAAACCCGTGCAAATAGACACATTCGTACTTGAGGGACCTCCACAGCCGTTCGATCATTCGGTTGTCAATCCACCGCCCTTTGCCATCTATTACCGTCAGTGCATTGCGAAGCAATGTCACGAGAGGCATGCTGATCTTGATCT
>NZ_FOCO01000084.1 GCF_900110135.1 Pseudorhodobacter antarcticus
TCGTCTGTGCGCAGAACTTGGAAAGCGCCTTAAATCCTGCAGGGCAATTGCTAAACGACATCATCTTCCCGTCGCTCAGCCGGTGAATGTCTAAAGTGGCTTTGGAAATATCTATACCAATGGTATCATCGGGCATCTTCGTCATATCCTATGCTTGTCCTAGAGGGCTTCGTGCCGCTCTGTATCCGTTCAGGCCTGTGGCGAAGGTGGTGGTTGATCTTACTCTGATACGGTCCTCAAAGACCAAGCTCTAAACGATCCAACCACCACCACAGACAAGCATTTCAAAATGCTTGTCTGTGGCTCTTGTTTCGCACAAAAGCTGGGACCTTCATAAGACAAGCAGAACAACCGACCATTTGACCCCCGTTCATTCCATCGCGGCTTCATTCCGGGCTTCTCAATCCACTGGCCAGCCTCTAAACTTGCCCAGATCCTCGTGACAGTGAGAATGCCGTGATTGATGCCTCTCGTTTTCTATCTGATCTTCACGCCCTCCGCAGCTTTGGCGCGCAGGGCACAGGCGTGATCCGCCCGGCCTATTCCGCACCCGACATTGCTGCGCGCGACTGGCTGGCAGGACGGATGGCCGAGGCGGGATTGGCCGTGCATTTCGACGTAATGGGCAATCTTTTTGGCCTCGCCCCGGCGCCCTCCCTGTTGCTCGGTTCACATTCTGACACGCAGCCGACCGGCGGCTGGCTGGACGGGGCGCTGGGAGTGATTGCCGCGCTGGAAATTGCGCGGGCGTCGCGTGCGGCGGGCGGACCTGCAATTTCAGTCGTGTCGTTTCAGGATGAAGAGGGACGATTTGGCGGAACCACCGGGTCGGCCGTATGGTCAGGCCTGTTACCTTTGACCGAGGCGGATGTTGTGAAGGACTCTGACGGGGTGTCGCTTTCTGAGGCGCGGAGTCTGTTGGGGGATCGTGTTGGCGGTGATGTGGACCCCTCGCAGTTCACTGGATTTATCGAATTGCATATCGAACAAGGGCCGACGCTGGATACTGCTGGCGAACAAATCGGCGTGGTCACTGATATCGTTGGCTACCGCGAAATGATGCTGACGCTGACGGGGCAGCAGAATCATGCGGGCACAACGCCGATGGCGCTGCGGCGGGATGCCTTTCAGGGGCTGTCCACCTTCAACGCGCGTCTGAACGACCGGTTGCGCAATGTCGTCACGCCGCAATCGGTTTGGACCATTGGCCATGTGGTGGTTGCACCCAATGCCTCTTCTATCGTTCCGGGCCAGGTAAGATTTTCGATGCAATGGCGCGACGGGGACAAGGACCGACTGGGGCGGATGCAGGCAGTAATCAAAGCGACGCTGAAAAAGGTGGCATCCGAAATGGGCCTCGCGGTCGAAATCGGGCCAATTTTGTCACTGGACCCAACCCCGATGGACGCCACTTTGCGCGCAAGACTGGAGGCTGCGGCCGAGGTTCTCGCGCCGGATCGCTGGCGCCAAATGCCATCAGGCGCGCTGCATGACGCGACCAATGTGGCCCGCCTTATGCCGGTGGCCATGCTTTTTGTGCCGTCGATCGGCGGGATCAGCCATGCGTTCGAGGAAGACACCGATGAAGCTGATCTGGTGGTCGGCCTAAGCGTGTTGGCCCAAGCTGTTGGAGTTCAAGGTTAGTTTGCCGTGAAGCTAAGACGCTTGGGCTCGCGTGAAAGTTTCGACCGTCCATAGGTTGGACGATAGTGGAGTTGCGTTATGTCGTAGCGAGCCGCTGACTGAGTGACCTGGAAACCGAATAATCGATGTGAACGGCCCAGTGCGGACCTTCGAACAAGGTGCAGCTAATGGCGGGTCAGAGCCCTGAATCTCCGATGCTGCAGCGCGCACCAACGTCCGGTCCGGAGGCGGCCGAAAAATGGGTCTTAAAATATCGGTCCATAGCCGACATGCACCGGGAAGACCTTTGCTGCAACGCGGCTTCCGGGCGTGTCGATCGTCAGCAGTCGAGCCAGGGCAAAAGCCCACCCAAGAAGGATGAGCCCGACGAGCAGCAAATGCGTGCCACATCCGGTGCGTGCGCCGACGCTGGTGTCCGGCCATGACGTCATTTGTTGCGCGCTCGCGCCAGTTGTCCGGCGGCAGTAGGGCTGGCAAATGGGTTGAGGTAGAGCCCTTTGTGGCTTTCGACACCCACGTCGAAGACGCAGTCCTCGTTCGGCCGGGCCACGCAGAGCAGGACGTAACCGTCTTCGGACTGCCGCTTGTTCAACGCCGTGCCCTTTGGCTGGCGGACCGAACCTGAAATCATCCTAGCCGCGCATGTGATGCAGCCCCCGTACCGGCAGGCGATCGGCAAGACATGTCCCGCCGCCTCCACCACGTCGATGATTGGCTCATCCTCGCCAACCTCGAAAGACACGCTGCCGCGGTTTCGCAGCGTCACTGTATGCTTGCGCATGTCTCGTCCTTGCAGATGAGTCCCGGCCCCGAGGGGTCGGGAAAGCTGAGGGAGAGCGGTCAGACCCAGATGTCGGACGAACAGTCTCCGCCGGGATAGCGTGTTTCATGCGCTCGCGCGGGCCCGTGCGGCTCTTCGTTGAAGTCGATGATAAAGTCGTCACGAATTTTCATGCCACCGTTTTCATTATCGCAATCCACGATCAGCATGATTCCGCCCTTGTCCTTCATCGAAGGGTAGAACTGGTTGTCCCAGGTCGAGAAAAGCGACGTCGTGACGTAAAGTCGCTTGCCGTCGAGCGACAACTGGATCATCTGCGGCGCACCATCGACGGCGCGTCCGTTCACCTCATGCGCCTTGCCCAGCAATCCGCCGATCCAGACCTGGCCGGTCAGTTTTGGATTGAACGGATCGGAGATATCGTACTGCCTCAGATCCCCGTGCAGCCAGTTCGAGAAGTAAAGATACTTGTCGTCCATCGACACCAGAATATCGGTGATCAGGCTCGGCATCGGAACCGGAAATCCCTCGACATCCACCGGGGGCACATCAATGATCTTGTTGATCTCGATCTTGCCGTTGTCCTTGTGGAAATGAAAGATGTTCGACGCCAGCGCCGCGCCGACAAAGCCATGGGTGCTGTCGGGATCGTGGTGGAACCGGGCCTCCAGCGGAATCATACCCTCCTCGCCGAGGTCGATGGACTGTTCTACCTTGCGGTTTTTGAAGTCCCAGAAATGGACGTGCTGGCCGTATTTGCCCCGCGCCACGTCTTCGAGGTCAAAGCCCGGCATGAAGGTGTTGGGCGAGGCCCATTCAGTCGAGATCATCATATTATGGCGCGGCTGATACCAGAAGTCGTAGTTGTACTTCATGTCGCCCAAGTCTTTTTCCCAGCGCCCAATGATGTTGAAGTCCTTGTCCAGATGAAGGAACCCGCCGGGTCCGTTACCATCGGCATCGCCCAGCATCGACACGATGATGTCAGCTCCGAGACAATGCACTGTGTGCGGGGCAGACAGGTTGGTCTTGGTCTTGATCTCGTCCCCGTCGATGGTCTTGAACAGCGTTGGCTTGCGCGGATCGGTGGCGGTATCGACGATGTAGAAATTGGTGGTGCGCACGCCCGGGATGATCAGATACTTACGCTCCATGCTTCCATCGGTGTTGCACGATGAACAAGCGTTCCAGCCCATGTGGTGCAACTCATCCCCGATGACCGGCATTTCGGTTCGATGAATTACCGTACCGTAGGTTGGGCTCTCCTCGTCAACGTCGATAGTGGCCATGTAATCTGGTTTCTCGATCCCGGTCCCGGTATAGATGCAGATCGTGTAGACAACTTTCTCACGCGGAGCCTTGATCGCCTCTTGTGGCGACGCATATCCCGGCCCTGCACAGCAGCTTCCGTTGTTCTCAGCCATGTCATTCCTCCTCTAATGTTGATGCGGTGGCTGGTTTCCTCTTTTTTCCATGGGTTTAAGCAGTGGAATGTTGGTTTCTTGCATCTGCGCCACGTTGCACGGTCGGATCGCAGCGCTAATCTTCGCGGCAACCTGTATCAATTCTTCACCAATCTTTTGCGATAGGTCGCCTCTAAGCGGTGGACAGGACCCACCGCGCCGACGCCGAACGATGCCCTGATATGACCGATCAGCACCGGGACAGCGACGCTTGAGACACCCATAAATCCTTGCGAATTAGGCCTTGAGCCATCCTTCTGTGTATTTAGTGCAGGCGCTGAGCGTGTCGTCGAGGATCTCCTCTTGGAAACTCTCGGCAGCAGCCGGTAGCAGGTGGGGCGCGGCAATTCATTTGCCTTCTGCACCTCTGCCGCAGTCAGCCCGCGACCGGCAATGGCAATGATCTCCAGAATTGCAATGAGGTGGTCCAAATGCACGGCAAGTCTCGCGATTAGGGTGACTGTCTTGAATGATGGTCCCTTGAATGGCGTTGACGCAAGGGAAATCTTGGTGCGCGTCCGATCTCTGCCGCCCCTTCCAGATGTTCAAGGAGATGGCGTCTGGCTAAAAGGATGCCCTCTGACACGTGAGCGCGCTCAAATCCTTGATGTCCTCAGCGTTAGATTACCTTCTGCGAAACATGAGTTGGACCTGCTGGTGTATTTACGCCCGTAGCGCACGGTTGGATTGACGGGCGGCGTCTCAGCAACTCAGTGGAATTTCGGGCGGCACCTGTTGGCCGCCTTTTTACGGAAAATTTTTCTGCATCTGCCGGGGTCTGGAACTGCTTGCTTTGCAATAATGGGCTCGAAGTTGCCTCTCGCTGCGTTTGAATCCCAAAGAATTCTCGGGCGCGGCCCTGAGCGTCCGCTTTCTTTGGATTGCCCATTTTGTTTGCAGGCGCGGCGAACGGTGGCTCTCCGCCCATTCTGTCGAAAAACTCGGCGCCTCACTCGAAAGGGCCTGATCACCAGAACGTATTCCCGCAAAAGAGCCCTTTTGGAAGCTGCGTTTGAAAAATGCCCCATGGTGAGAACAGCGTTCCAATTTTCCGAGGCGATTTTCGCGTAGCGGAGTTTTTCAACGGAATACGCCCTTTCGCGTCGCTCAGCCAGGACTCATTCCATGATGTGGCGCGCAGCTGCCGGAGGGCGTCCAAGTCACTCATCCAGCTTGGACCACCGCCGTCGTCCTGACACGTTTTTCACGGCGATTGCCACTGCCTTTCGCTGGCCGACAATCACCACCAGGCGCTTGCCACGGGTGTTCCCAGTATAGCGTAGGTTGCGCTGCAGCATTGCGTAGTGCTGCGTCAGGACCGGGATGACGACAGCCGGATATTCGGACCCCTGGCTTTTGTGGATCGTCGCGGCGTAGGCCAACACCAGCGTGTCGAGTTCCCCGAACAGGTAGCTCACGGTCCGACCGTCGAAACTGGCGGTCAGTTCTCCCTCGTTGAGATCGACACCTTCAACGTAGCCGATGTCGCCGTTGTAGACCTCCTTGTCGTAATCATTCTCGATCTGCATGACCTTGTCGCCTGGCGCGAAGGTCGGGTCGGTCGCAAAAGATCAACGCGACGGCTAATCAGCCCGCCATGCCGTCCATGAACTTGTCGAAGGTGTCGAGGGTCGTCTCTTCCTCCAGCTCGGCCATTTCCCAACGCGCTGGAGCGCGGTCGGGATAGAGCAGCAGCGAAATGGTCATCTGGTCGTTGCCGGGCGAGAACACCGTCATTTCATGGACAGGTTCGCCCCCCAACCAGACTCCGGCTGGATGGCGGTGTGTTAATTGCCACTGAGAATTGACCCGGCAACTACCAAAATTGTCACTGAGAACTGACCCATGTGCAACCTTACCCCAGCTTAAACCAGTTGGGGGCATATGGAGTGATCGAGATGGGATTTTTGAAGGTTATCAGGACATGGGCGCTGCGCGACAAGATGCCCATTCGCGAGATTGCGCGGCGCAC
>NZ_FOCO01000085.1 GCF_900110135.1 Pseudorhodobacter antarcticus
CACCTGCTGATGCAGGGCAATACCGGGTCCGGCGTGTGGGCGGACGCGGCTTATCGATCTGAGGAGATGGAGGCCAAGCTGCGCGACCGCAAGCTGAAAAGCCACATCCACCGTAAAGGCAAGCGCGGCAAGCCGCTGACTGAACAGGCCAAGGGCAGTAACCGGACCAAGTCCACTGTGCGGGTCCGGGTCGAGCATATTTTTGGCGCGCAAGCCAACGACATGCGCGGCACCCTGGTACGCACGATCGGTCTGGTTCGGGCCAAGGCCGCGATCGGGATGAAAAACCTCGCCTACAACATGCGCCGCCTCGGCCAATTGGGACGCATCAGCCCACACCCAGCCTGAAAACGGTCGACCAACGACGCAGATCGCCCTGCGCATCGCGCAAAACGGCCCTGAACCGAAGGTCTGAGAAGCGAAACGGGCAGCACATCATCAAACCCAACGCAACACTCGGTCAGGTCGCTGCCGCGCTTCGGGCGTAAACTGCTGCACCGTTGCCGCGAAAACAGTCAAAAATCGAGGTGCCCTAAAGTTTTGGCGTAGACAGGGGACGCGATTAAGCCTTCCACCCGGTTTCCGGTTTCCGGCTTCTGCCGCTATCTCCATTGCCCACTCTTGGGAGGTTAGCCCTAACAACCTTTGGTTTTTGATCACGACATTCGCAACCAGAGAATCGTCTCGTAACTGCTCAACGGCGTGTACAAAGCTGGCTATAAACGGTTCGGCAGCGGCGCGCGCGCAAAGGCGCACTAACCTTAATTGGTAGACGGCAACATGCTCAGCGCCAAACAAAAGCCAATCTACGGGAACGCCAAAACCAAAAGACATTCTGACAAGCACCTCAACACTGGGCACTTGAGGAGTATTCTTTCGCATGTAGTTTTCTAGGGACCGTTTGGGTATGCCCGCCAAATCCGCCATCTCTTGGACGGTCCAACCCTGTTTACCCTGCAACTGACGAAGGCGGGCGGCAAAGTTAGTTTGGGAATACGAATCTTCCATTGCTATCCACTTTATTGGGTGCCGATATCCACCTAATAAAGTGGTAAATTATTATGGTTGTGATGATAACAGATAACTTAAAAGAGCGCCATATCCGCACCCGGTCGCGCGCGGGCTTTGTGGGAGCGCTGGACGGTTCGGGCGTCTGGGTGCGCTTTGACGAAGCCGTGACGCGGGGCGCATGATGAAAGGCTTGATGCTGGCCACCTGCGAGGTCGCCTTGTCAAAAGGGGGGCCGCTGCCAAAGGAAGCGGATGCGCCCGAATGGGTCCATTTGTTCCCCAACGGTCATATGAAATCGCGGGACGGGCGCGAATTTGATTTGGCAGACCTGCCAATCGACTATGAACACCAAGCCGATAAGCCAGAGGCCCAGCTTAAAGGCCCGGTTCCAGCGGCGGGATGGATCAAGGCCCTTGCCGCGAATGAAAGCGGCCTTTGGGGTCAAGTGGAATGGACGGCAACCGCGCGCGCGATGATCCGCAGCAAGGAATACCGCTATCTTAGCCCGTCCTTTTATCACAACCCAGCGGGCCAAATTATGCGGCTCAAGGGTGCGGGCCTTGTCCATAGGCCCGGCCTGCACCTGAAAGCCCTTGCAAGTGAGGAAGACACAATGCCGCCCAATATCCCGCCCGCCAAAGCCGATGCACCGCCCGCCAAACCTGACGCCCAGCCGAGCTTCATGCAGCGCTTGGCCGAGATGTTGGGCCTTGGCCCAGACGCGACAGAAGACTAGGTAATGGACGCTCTTGCGCAAGCTGGCGACCGCGCGCGAGGCCACGCCAGACCCGCGCAAATACGTCCCTGCCCATGCGGTGGCCGAGCTGCTGTCTGATCGCAATTCGCGCATCTCTATCATGCAAGAGGCGCAGGCGTCTGCGATGGCCGAAAAGGCGTTTAACGAGGGCTATCTGACGCCCGCGATGCGCGGCTGGGCCACCACCCTTGCCAACGAAGACCCGGAAAGCTTCCGCACCCTCTTGGCAAAAGCATCGCGCGCCTTTGCCGACTTTTTCAAGCCAGTGAATCGCTACCAGCCGGGGCGCACCGGGGATGTTGACCAAGGTCACGACTCGGATGAGGCGGCGGCGATTTGTTCCCAGCTTGGCCTGAAACCGGGCGCGCTGAACGGATAAAGAATAGGGGCGCTGGTTCCGCCCCTTAGTCGCGCGTCCTCTCCTGTGCGCGTGGCGACAAGCGCCCCGGCTGAATCGCCCGATCCGGCTGGGGCGTTCTGCCCAACAACGAAAGGTTGCCGATGACCCTGCCCGCCGCACCTATGCCCAAACCGCCCGCCAATGTTGCACCCTATGTTGAAGTGTTGGGGGCAGACCTTGCTGTCATATTCTTTTTGTCGTTTGGCGGGGCGGAGCTTTATTTGGCCGATGATCCCAAGGGGCGTTCCAAATTGGAAGCGCTGGTGGGGAATGATCTGGCCCGCGCCATGGCCGAACAAGCCCACCGGATGCAGCGCCGCGTCCCTCTGGCCAAGCCGTGGACCGCCCCAATGTTGGCTTGGCAGGGCCACGCCACAGCCGAAATCGCCCGCCGCCTGCATGTGACCGATGTAACGGTAAGGGGCTATCTGCGAAAGTTCGGCCCGCAAGCCGATGGAAAGACCCGCCCATGGACAACCTGACCGACGCCCTTATCCAAGCCCGCCAAACCGCACAAGCACTGGACCGCGCGCGGGCATCCATCACGCGGATTTTAACGACCCTTGAAGGGGGCGTTAAAGCCCCTTTTAACCCGGCTTCACTCGCCGCCGAGCACCGCGCCGAACACCGAATGGGCGTTCCATCGCGCCATGATACCGATACCGAATTGCGGGCCTTTGTCCTTAGCCGGATTGACTACCTGTCACATCCCGGACGGTAATATGGCTGTTTTTTGAACAGTTCCGGCTTGAGTTTGTGCCAGTCCTTCATGGCTTGCAAGGGCGTCTTGCTACTCAAAGCTGATTGCGGGAGTTGCTGGTTGTAGAGCCAGACATAGCGGTGCAGCGTCGCCTCCAATTCTTCGCCTGATCGGAAGTGGTGACTTTGCAGCACTTCCTCGATCCGGCCATTGAACCGCTCCACCATGCCGTTGGTCTGGGGGGACTTCGGCGGGGTCAGGCGGTGTTCGATTTCCAGGGCGGCGCAGAGCGTGTCAAACTCGTGCGCGCCTGTCGCTGCACGTTTGCGCAGACCAAAGAGCCGGTCGGTGAATTCCTTGCCGTTGTCCGTGAGAATGGTGCGGATGCGGATCGGGCAGGCGCGCTCCAGGTCGCGCAGGAAACGTCGTGCATTGGCCGCCGTCTTGCTGTTGTAGACACGGACGAAGACCCAACGGGTGGCCCGGTCGATTGCCACGAACAGATAGCGGCGGCGGTTCTCATCAGCCATTCACTGCCCGGCAGGGCATTGCGCAGCAATGGCCCGAGAGGGTGGGGCAAGTATTTCACGTCAATGTGGATGTATCCCGGCTCATAAGCCTTGAAGCCGCTGTGCTTGGGGCGGGCCTCCGTTGCCTTCAGATCGCGCAGGTTGCCCACGCCATGCCGACGCAGGCAACGGTCCAGACCTGAGCGCGAGACATCCGGGTTCAGGAACTCCCGCACCACAGCCAGCAGATCGTCCAGCGACACCAGCAGGGTCTTGCGCAGGGCCACAGCGACAGCTTCCTGAGCAGGCGTAAGTGTCGTTTGCAACCGATGCGCCGTGTGGCTGCGATCCTGTACGCTGTCGCGCTTGCGCCATTTCCAAACTGTCTGCTCGGTGATCCCAAACCGCTCTGCCAAAACCCATGCCGCATCTTCGCTCGCTTGAATCTCTGCTCGTATCTTGGGTGTCGTCGTCGCCTGGCTATGAAGTTGGATCAACATTGAGCACCCTCCCGAATGTCACCTAAAACCGATCGTGCCATGAAAAGCGCAGACCGGCGAGGGTCCATGTGATCGTCCGGGATGGAACAAATACATGACCTATAAGCAGGTCATTGCCGAGGTGGTCAAACACTTCCCACCAGACCGCCGCACGAGCGTGTCCGCCCTGCAAAGATGGTGGCGAAAACATGCGCCACAACCGTGAACTATCAGCCGTTCCTAGCAAATCCCGTAATTGGCGGGCTGTGGTCAAACCTTTTGATACCTTACTGGCAGAGGTAATGATTACTAACAGCGGCACTGCGTTGGGGGGCAGCGCCCCCCTCCCTTTTTACTCAAAGACCTCGCGCCCCCACGTCTATTTCTTTTTCACGAATTCCGTCAAAATCACAATGCGCTGCCCGTCCACGCGCCCTTCAATCTGACCCGCGTTATCGGCAACCAGCGTAATCCCGCGGACCGCCGTGCCGCGCTTGGCGACCATGCTGCTGCCTTTGACCGGCAAATCCTTGATCAGCACCACGGTGTCGCCAGCCGCCAGTGTAATGCCATTGGCGTCCAGATGCACCACCGCTGCGGGCGCATCGACGACCATTTGCACCTCGGGCAACAACACCATGCCTGCGCGCAACTCCTGTGCCCAATCCTCCTCCAGACTGCGCAACCGGCGCCACACCGCATATTGCACGGCGGGCACGCCCGACCATGCAGCGCCTTCCAAACACCGCCAATGGCCCGGCGCATCGGCGCGTTCGCCCCGGCACACCGCGCACAGCACAACCGGGCCGACAGGTGCCACATCCACCCCGCCCAACCGCGTGGTGTCGCCGCAAAATTCGCACACACCGCCGCTGCGGACCAAAAGTTCGTCTAGCATCATAGGCCGTTCCTATCCGGGGTGGGCCAATATGGCCAGATTTCACTTTGGGCATAGGCGGCTGGCCCCGCGATAGCAAGTGCGCGGGGCCAGCTGCGTGCAAACCGCAAATAAATCGCGCGGCGCTGCATTTTCCCCCTTGCGGCCACCGCGCGCACTTTATACATCGTGCCATACCGAAACGGTGCGGGCGTAGCTCAGGGGTAGAGCATAACCTTGCCAAGGTTAGGGTCGGGCGTTCGAATCGCCTCGCCCGCTCCATTTCGGCTAGTCTTTTCAAAGACTTACAAAAGGCCGCCTTCGGGTGGCTTTTTTGTTGCCCTCGCAGATATCACGCCATGACCTGCGGGTGATATAAATGCTGATTTGAAAATACGGCGTAAGTTCCGACGCCTTAACGAAAACAACCCTACTTTACTTTAGGTTAGAATGCGGCGGTAGCTTCGAAGTCACGCGAAGCCAATCTTGGTAGCAATCGCGACACTAATTGTCACATCCCGGCAGGTAATATGGGTGCTTCTTGAACAGTTGCGGTTTGAGTTTGTGCCAGTCTTTCATCGCTTGCAATGGGGTTTTGCTTCCCAAGGCTGATTGTGGAAGCTGCTGGTTGTAAAGCAGCACATAGCGGTGCAGCGTGGTTTCCAATTCTTCTCCGGAGCGGAAGTGATGGCTTTGCAGAACTTCCTCGATCCGGCCGTTGAAACGCTCAACCATGCCATTGGTCTGCGGATGATGCGGCGGGGCCAGGCGGTGTTCGATGTCCAGATCGTGGCACAAGGCATCGAACTCGTGCTTGCCGGTGGCAGCGCGCTTGCGCAGACCGAATAGGCGGTCGGTGAA
>NZ_FOCO01000031.1 GCF_900110135.1 Pseudorhodobacter antarcticus
AGAGCCCCGTCAACAAGTTCCCATGAATAGGTGACGATCGAAAAGATCGTACCCGATGTGATCGTCAAATTGGCAGTCGCATACCAAAGGTTGAAGACCACCAATCCAAGGAGAACGACAAATATCGCACCGTAAACGATGGATTCCGTATCAGATATCCGCACTTCGATACGGCGCAACCGCGTCAGATGGGTTGATAGGCTTTGTGATTTGCGTGTCTCAAGAATGCCAACCTGCCGCTCGGTCTGCTGATTAAGCTGGCCATTGAGCCTATAAAAACGATCATGCGACAGACTGTATATTGCCAACATCGTCGCCACCGCGCTCGCCCCTGCCAGCGCCAACACGGGATCAAATATATATAGGACGATGACCGATATGATGACTTGGACAAGTGATGTCATCGCCAACGGCAAGTCGGCCTCAAGAAAATCTGCCAACTCGCGTCCCATCCCCAGCCGAGCATTCAACGTCGACACAGGCAGGTTCGTCGCGCGCGCAGCTTGGGTTTTCCCCATTTCAACACGTACAGTGCCGAAAACACGCGTATCATAGGCACGACGGATCACGCTGACTACAATCAGCACTGCTAGAACAGCCATCAACTGGAACAGCGCATCCGTATCATTGGCCAATAGCCCGTCGATCGCAAAACCGATGAAAAGCGGAACAAGTGCAGTAAGAGCAACCTCAATAAGGATCAGCAACCAAGTAAATGAAATGCGCCAGCGGAACGCCCGCAAAAGCGCCAGAACAGTCAGGGGGCCATTGTTCAACATCACGATATCCTAGACCTCTGAATTTTGGGCTGTAGCCGCAACGTCGCCGGGAAACACCGCAGTGTGAATATCATCACCAATGGCGATTAAGACCGGAACTAGGATGAGCATCAGGGCTGTCCCAAAAATCTCACCGAATGCCAGAGATGCGGCTGCTGGGATAAGGTATTGCGCCTGCTCAGACGTTTCAGTCAACAGAGGAAGAAGGCCAATAACTGTGGTCGCAGTGGTCAGGAAAATCGCCCTAAACCGTCCGATGCCAGCCTCGTGCAGCGCTGCGATCACGTCCATTCCTGACGTGCGATTTTGGTTGTAGCGGGTGATTAGCACCAGACTGTCATTCACCACCACACCGGTCAGCGCGAGCATGCCAAAGAACGAAAACAGCGATAAAGGCAGCCCCATGATCAGATGCCCAATCGCGGCCCCGACGAACCCGAATGGTATGATCGCAAGAATAATGAAGGGCTGCGAATAGGATTTCAGCGGCACCGCCATAAGCACGTATATAAGCACGGTGGCCAACAACAACGCCCGCAAAAGCCCACCCTGGATTTCTCCCATCTCTTCTAGTTCACCCCCAAAGGACACCTGAACGGATGGGTATTTCTGTGCAAGAAGCGGCACCATTTGCTCTGTCACGGCCTGGGCAACCTCCACCGGGGACACAACCGAGCGGTCAATGGCGGCGGCCACGGTGTTAACAGTTTGACCGTTCAAGCGGTGTTTCATACCTGCGACATAGCCGCCATTCACTTCGGCCACGGTTGTTAGCGGCACCCAAGCCCCGGTATCGCTGCGCAGTCGAGTTTGCAGTAAATCGTCAACCGTATTGCGCGCAGGGCGGGCGTTCTGGACCAGCACTCGTATTTCTGAACTATCGCGGCGAATACGCTGCACTTCTGCGCCGCCAAACGCATACCCGATCTGACTAGCAAGCGTTTCTGCGCTGAAACCAAGATTACGGGCCTCTGGGCGGATGTGTACGCGGAGTTCGGGCTGACCCCCCGCCATGGTGTCGCGGATATTACTGATCCCATCGATGCCAGCCAAAAAACTGCGCAGTTCGGTGCTGGCGGCGTGCAGCAGGTCGGGGTCTTTTGACAACAGTTGCAACTGAAATCCACCACCCAGCGCCTCTGAGGCTGTAAATTCTAACTCAGTGACGCCTTCGATTTGACCAGTTCGCTTTTGCCATTCACGTGCGATGTCCACAGTCTCAACGCCTGGCCTTTCAATCACAGGGGACAGTTCGGCATAAATCTGTGCGCTTTCGGCACCCGAAATTATGACAAACACAGTGCTTATCGGCGGGGTATCTAACGCGGCACTTTTCTGCAGCTCTATGTTCAGTTCGTTGCCCAGATCCTCAATCCGCCGAACATTGTCACGGGTCAGTGAAAACGGGGCCCGCGAGTCCATCTCCAAATTGACGGTAATAATTTGCCCAGGCACATCTGGGAAAAACACTGTTTTGATTGTGCCTTTTCCAATCAGGCCCAACCCAAGGAGGCCCGCAGCAAGAAACAGGACCAACACTGCATACCGATGACGTAGTGAGGCATGGAGTGCGGGCAGATAAAGGCTATCGCGCACCCAATTCAATCCTGCCTGCGCAGCGTTCTGCACTTTTGCCCAGCCCCGCGTCAGCAGATATCTGGGCTTTGCATCCAGTTGTGTATGCGCCAGATGGGCAGGTAGGATAAACTTGCTTTCTACGAGCGAAAAGATCAACGACAAGATCACGATCCCCGAGAAACCCGCCAGCACTTTGCCGAGTGGATTGTCGATCAGAAGCATTGGAAAGAAGGCTGCGATAGTGGTCAACACACCAAAGACAGTTGCAACCGCAACCTTGTTCACCCCGTTCTCGGTTCCAACGATGGGGTCTTTGGTCTTACGGCGTTCCTCGTATACGCTTTCACCGACCACAACGGCGTCATCAACAAGAATGCCAAGTGCGATGATCAGTCCAAACGTGGTGACGTCATTCAGCGAATAATCCACCCACTTGGTGCCGGCCACCGCCAGCGCCCCCATCACCGAGATGGGAATTCCCATCGCAACCCAAAAAGCCAAGCGAACATTCAGGAAAATCGATAGGACAAGCAGGACTAGTAGCAACCCCTGCACCCCGTTCGAGGTCAGTAGGCTTAAACGATCTGAGATATAGCTGGCGCTGTCCCCCCAGACGGTAGCCTGAATGCCGGACGGCAATTGTGGGGCAAAGTCTGCTACGACGCGATTCACCACTTTGGAAATTTCCAGCAGGTTCTCTTTTTGCCCGATCAGGATTTCCATGCCAACGGTGGCATCACCATTCAGGCGAAACAGAAAATCACCATCCACAAATGTATCCGTGATCGTGGCAATATCGCTTAGCGGCACGGTTGAACCATCTGCACGCACAACCGCCGGCAGCTTTGCATAGTCCGCAGCATACCGAGCCCGGTCATCAGCACGCAGGTAGATATTGCCACCCGCTGTACGCAGGGTTCCCGCCTGAAAATCTAGAGAGTTCGCCTGAATGGCACTAACGACATCCGAAACCGTCAAGTTAAGCTGGCGAAGACGTTCCGGTAAAACCTCAATACGCATCTCACGCGGGATCAGCCCCCAGATGTTAAGACGTGACAGTTCCGGTTGGGACAATAGACTTTCCTTCAACCGCCTTGCCAGCGTCTGAAGCGTTGCAGGGTCAGTATCACCGTGCAAGTTCACGTAAAGTGCTGGGAAATCAAATCCCGCAGCGTCAATCACAGGTCGACGCACATTGGCTGGCAGACCCGTTACCGCATCAATACGCAAGCGCACTTGATCCAGCAGACGTTGTAGATCTTGCCCACCTGCGCGGCGAACACTGATAAACGAAGTACTGTCGCCAGATCGCGAAGTTACACTGCGAACACCTTCCAGACCTTCTAGGGCCTGTTCGATCTTTCGCGTGACAAGTTCGTCGACCTGCTCGGCGGGTGCGCCGTTGTATTCAGTCGTGATCTGGATGCTGTCGGGCGGAATACGGGGGAAACCTTCGATCCGTATCGTAAAGGCAGTCATAACGCCCAGAAAGAGGATCAGCGCCATCATTAAGTTCGCTGCAACTGGGTTGCGAATGAACCATCCGGTCATTGCGTGCATAGCTCAATCCTCCTGGCGATGTGGTGCGACACGCTGGCCGGGCAGGAACGACGCCAGCGGCGTGATAGCGACGCGCTGCCTATGACCACCTAAAGGTGCTGCGATCACAATCTGGTCGTTGAGCCGGAAGTGTATATCGGGGGCAAGACGCATCAGCTGGTCATTTTGATCAACAAACCACACGTGCCCAGTTCTGGTCAGCGCGGTGTCTGGAATACTCAGCGTGTCTTTGAGAACCCGTCCAGTCAGAAGCACCCGCAGGAAGTCACCTGACAAAATAGGTTGGTCGTTGGTTTCGCTCACTTCAATAAATACGCGGTATTGGCGGGTGTTTTGATCAAGAAAACCACCACCTTGCCTGACGATAGCTGTCCCCATCGGCGTACCGACAGTATCTACAAGTTGCACAACTTGCGCGGCAATTGGGTGATCCAACAAGGCCCAGCTTTCACGTGACAATTCAACGGTCATTTCAAACTGCTTATCATCCACCAACTTCAACAACGGCTCACCTGCGGTCACAGTTTGGCCCAGACTGATCAGCCGCTCCGTGATGAAACCTGAAAATGGCGCGGTGATAGTAGTATCAGCAAGCTGCTGCTGTGCTGCGCGAAGCTGTGCATCAGCAGAAGCCACCTGGTGTTCAGCGATTCTAAGCTCCGGTATATGTAAGGCTAGGTCATTGGGTGCGCGCGCACTGTCACGCTCAAACTGAAGCCGTGAGATAGTTGTTTTGTTTTCGGCTTGCAGCATAGCAAACCGCGCCTCTGCCAACGACAGCTCCGCTGCAGCTACTGCCGTGTCATACTGGGTGGTTTCTATCTGGAATAAGACAGCGCCAGCGGGAACCTGCACTCCTGCAAGAGCAGCCTCGCGCACCTCTACAATCCTGCCACCAACAGCGGGCCGGATGTCAGCTGACCAGCGAGGACGTACTTCGGCAAAAGTTTCAACCGATGCGGTAACATCGCTGACAGCCAAGTCCCTGACAGAAACGATTTGCAGCGCAGGTGGAGCGTTGGCTTGCGTGACGTCAGCCGTATCCTCTGTCAAAGCCAGAATGGTTCCAACAATCACTAGCAACGCCACTGAAAGCATTATCCAAATCCCGCGCCGCATGTACGCTTTCCTATTTCGTTTGATTTGGTCGGCCATTTCTTTTTTCCTACTTCACATGCTGCGTGGTCCGCCTTACTTCTAACTTAAAAGTAGATAGAACATGCGAACGAACGATCGTTCACCGTGCAATTAGCCCTAGAAATATAAATATGCAAGAGCCCCTAGTCGAAACAAAACGCGACAAAGAACTAAAGTCTCGCCGCGCTCATATACTTGAGGCGGCGCTAATGAGTTTCCTTGAAAAAGGGTACCACCAGACCGGTGTCCGTGATATTGCGAAACGCGCAGGTGTGAGTTTAGGCAATCTTTACAACCACTTCAGCGGAAAACATGCCGTTTTGGCAGAAATCGCTGCCCTAGAGCGCGAAGAGTTGCAGCCGTTCCTCTCCTATTTGAGGAATGATGTGGCACCATTGGAAGTTCTTGAAGGTTTTGTGCGCAACTATCTCATCCACCTTTCCGCACCAGAGAACGTGATTCTCAGCCTTGAGATCGCTAGCGAAGCTGTGCGGAAGCCTGACATCGCCAAAATGTTCTTGGAAAACCAAAATGCTTTGCTTGATGCATTGGCATCCCTTTTGACACGTGGGGTAAAAGAAGGTTGCTTCCGTTCGTTGCCTGACACGCGAGGAGCAGCGAGTTTGATCCTAGACGCGATGGAAGGCAAAGCTTTAAGGGCAACTTTGCAGACCGATAAAACTACAATTGGTCACGCAGAGCTTTGGGACTTCATCAAAAATGCAGTGACTAATCCACCTGACTAACCGAGTTGAGCTTTCCAAGCTGCGGCGTTTTTGTCATCTAACCCAGGTTATACTGCACTGAATTTTTTTGAGCTAGGTGAAGCGGAGTTTTGTTGACGTTGCACCATCATGCATTTTGGGCTCACTTCCGCCATTAGATCGGTCGCAGCATTATTTAGTTTTACCCCTCAATGAACGGCAGCTTTCGCAGGGCGGCCCTTGAGACCGCGCAAACGCAGCGAAGGTCCGGTTTCCGCCCTTCACATCGATTTTCCGGGGCTGACCCGTCAGCAGATATCGACGTTAAGCACTTCTGCCTGGCTAATCAATCTGCCACCTCCCTGTTGTCATAGGTCAGTGCAACTGGCATCAATCTCTGATCCCAACCGAAACGCACGCCATGGCCCGAAAACCAACACTCAGGCTTGAACATCTTGCCTCCCTCGGCGCGGAAAAGCTCACGGCCCTTGTGCTGGAGGAAGCCGCCGGCAATGCTGGCTTCAAACGGCGGCTCAATGCCGCACTTGCGGGGCAATCCGGGCCGGAGGCCATCGCGAAACTGATTGATCGGCGGCTGGCTGGGCTGGAACGTGCGCGCAGCTTCATTGATTGGGACAAGATCCGCCCGTTCCGCGATGATCTGAAGGGGCTGCTGGGGAGTATTCTGGGCGAACTCGGGCCCGTAGATCCGGCGCTGGCAGCAGACCGGTTGCTACGTTTCATCGCCACGCATGGGCAGGTTTTTGAGCGGATCGACGATTCCTCTGGCCATGTGCAGGATGTCTATCACGCGGCCATCGAGGGGTTGGGCGTTGTCGCCGGGACGCTGTCTGAACCGGATGGCGATGCGTTGCCCGGTCTTGTCATGGCGCGGCTAGGGGATACCGAACACGGCTATCTGACTCAAGTTGCGGCGCAAGTTGTGCTACATCTCTCGCGCCCGGCGTTGACCCGTTGGGATAGTGACCTGGCCGAACAGATCGTCGAACGTCATCTCGCCGAGGCCGGGCAGCGCGCCGGCGGGCAATGGTTTTATTCGATGACCAGCCAATGGCGCGAGATCCGGCAGGCAATAGCCGGTTCCCTTGGCGACCTGGATCAGTTGATCGGGCTTGAGATGGAAAAGCCCGAACGGCTGCGCGAAACGCTCGGGATTGCCGCGCAACTTCTGGAGGCGGGCAGGGCGGAGGAAGCGCTTGACTGGGTGCGCAGAGGCCCCGGAATTACCCCAAGGGTTCCGGGCGCGGACGACGATGCCGAGGACGATCCAGCCGTGCTGCAGGTTGGCCTGGAGGCGCGGATTCTGACTGCGCTTGGCCGCAAGCAAGAGGCGGGCACTGTGCTCTGGTCACGATTTGCAGAAACCCTGTCACCCGATTTGCTGCGGCAGCATCTGAAATCCCTGCCGGATTTCGAGGATATCGAGGCCGAGGAGCGGGCGTTGACCATGGCTGCGGGGCATCCCAAAGCAATGGTGGCGCTGCGCTTTTTCCTCGCGTGGGCGCGGCTGGATCTCGCCGCGCAGCTGATCATCGCGCGGCATGGGCTTTGGGATGGCCGAGACTGGCATGTTCTGCCGGAGGTTGCGGATCTGCTGCAGCATGACCATCCGCTTGCCGCCTCGATCCTCTACCGCGCGCTGCTGGACGACATTCTGGCCCGGGCCAGATCCAAGGCCTATCCGCATGGCGCGAAATATCTGCGGCTGCTGGAGGGTCTTGCCGTGTCAGCGGATGCTGATCCAGCGCGACCTGACGGCATGACATTGCATACGGCATACCGCGAAAAGCTGCGTGCCGATCACGGCCGGAAGGCGGGATTTTGGTCTTTGGTGGATGGAAAGCTGCCGTCCGCCGCACCGGAGCCCGTATTCGGGCGGCGGCCGCGCTGGATCTCTACGGGCGATTGAACAGGCAGTGGGCTGATCTGACAATGGGAGGACTGATTGACGCTGTCTTTGGATTGGAAAGCGCAAAGGGCGGGATCGTCCGCAGATCGGACTCCAGCGCTGATCAAAGCAAGGGTCTACGGCCCATCCTTTTGTTCAGTTTTTTTAAAGACTTCTTGTTAAAGTGATGAAATTCAATAGGAT
This sequence comes from Pseudorhodobacter antarcticus, assembly GCF_900110135.1. GTDB lineage: Bacteria > Pseudomonadota > Alphaproteobacteria > Rhodobacterales > Rhodobacteraceae > Pseudorhodobacter > Pseudorhodobacter antarcticus. The sequence goes on from NZ_FOCO01000031.1 coordinate 7,872, forward strand.
AAGGAAAGGTATTCGTTTCTAATTGCGAGCATCATACAAAGGTAAGTATTTATGAAGTCGAGCTCCCGCAACCAACGCTTTCTACAATGCATGGCCACCATGAGCATGTCGCCCTTGCGCTGGTCGCCTATATCCGGAATAGTAAGGTGTGCCTCACTTGGCGCACAAAACTGTAGCACTGCGAATATCGCCGCAGTCAAAAGATACATGATTTCAAATGGTTGAAATCCTCGACGTTTTCACTCCGGCGGGGATATTTAAGACCAAATGATGTGTCAGCCGTCTACATGCCAATGCACGGGAAAGCCGGGGTTGAAAACGGTGACCGGGCCTGCTTCGGTCAGGATTTTTTCGGGCCACTGTGCCGGGCCGCCTTTGGTCAGGGTCATTGTGCCCTCATTCACGGGCAGGCGGTAAAACGCTGGTCCGTTTCGGGACGCAAACGCCTCCAACTGGTTCAGCGCGCCTTCTTCTTCAAACACATGCGCCAACAGGGGCATGGTGTTGGTCGCGGTAAAACAACCTGCGCAGCCGCAAGCCATTTCTTTCAACGCGTCCACATGGGGGGCGGAATCGGTGCCAAGAAAAAAGGTCGCATCCCCCGACGTGGCCGCCGCGCGCAGCGCCAAGCGATGGGATTCGCGTTTGGCCACGGGCAGGCAATAGTAATGCGGTTTGATACCGCCCGCGAGGATGTGGTTGCGGTTGATGATCAAATGATGCGTCGTGATGGTTGCGGCCAGGTCTGGGCCGCCTGCGCGGGCATAATCGACTCCTTGCGATGTGGTGATATGTTCCATCACCACGCGCAAGCCGGGGGTTGCCCGGCGCATCGGGTCCAGCACTGTGTCGATAAACACCGCTTCACGGTCGAAAATATCGACCTCATGCGTGGTCACTTCGCCATGCACGCACAAGGGCAGGCCAATCTGGGCCATTTTTTCCAATACAGGGCGCACTTTGTCAAAATCACGCACGCCGGAATAGGAATTGGTGGTGGCCCCCGCGGGATACAGCTTGACCGATTTCACAAGGCCGGACGCAGCGGCGGCGGCCACATCATCGGGGTCGGTGGTTTCGGTCAGATACAACACCATCAAGGGTTCAAAGGCCATCCCAGCGGGCAGGGCGGCCATGATGCGGGCATGATAAGCGCGCGCATCGGCAAAGGTCACCACGGGCGGCACCAGATTTGGCATCACAATGGCGCGGGCAAAATGCCGGGCGGTTTCGGGCAAGATGCCGTGCAGCATCGCGCCATCGCGCAAATGCAGGTGCCAATCATCGGGGCGGCGAATGGTGATGCTGTGTGTCATGACCCATTCGCTAGCCTAACACGCCCGCATTTTCCAGTGGCAAAAATCGACTTTTGCGCGGGGCTGCAGCCTAGCCCACAGCCTCATCAGTTTTTTCCAGCTTTTCCAGATGTTTGCGAAAGGCGGGCGCGCGCATGCGGTTGGTGACCGACCGGCACACCATTGCTTCGCGCTTTGGGCGGTCCGCATCCATGCAGGCGCGCAAAATCCAGCGCAGATAATTGCCGAAATTGCGGCGTTCGCGCCACAGCGTCGTGTATGTCTCTTGGGTCAAGGTGCCATCACACGCCGCCTTGACCAGCTTTGGCAACACGCCCATTTCACCCAAAGACTGCGCCACATGATCGCCCAGAAAACGCGCTTTGAAATGGGTGACAAAGGATTTGCGAAACAGCGCCACATGCATTGCATCAGCGCGACAATAGGGGTCGTGGATGGTGAACACTTGCGCCGCCCCGTCAATCATATCGGGGGCATAACCGTAGCGGTGGGTGAAATCCAACCGCCGCGCGGCCATATTTCGCGTGTCCCAGCCTGCCACGCTTGGGTCCAGCGTGGCGCGCGGTTGCACGGCCAAAACGGTGGCTCCGGGTGCCGCCACGGAAAACGCCGCCGCCGCATAGGCCCCCATGCCCGCACCGTAAAACACCACACGGTCGAAATTATCAAAAAACGCCTCATCCACCAAACGGTCGATATGGGCGATCACGGGCGGGTCGCGGTACCACGTCTTCCCCTCCGAAATCAGGCTTAGATGCGACCAGCCATTTTTCGTCGCTTGGCCAAAGATTTGCGGCATCGTGCCGGGTTCCAGCGCCGCAATATCCTCCAGCCGGTCAAAGCTGATCACCAAAATCGGCCCATCTTCGTTGAACACCGCCCAATGATGGTCGCCCAACGCATCAAACCCACCCGAATCCTCGCCCATCTGGCGCAGCAGCGACAACCAACCCGCCCGATCAAGGGGGGCTGGCTCCAGCGTTTCGGCGATGCTGTTGTCACTTTGGGTCATGTCAGGCTCTACCATTCTTCAGTTTGGACAGTTTAATCTTGGCGTCGTTCCACATTGAATGACAGCCAGACGTGGCACAAACAGGCACACAAAGCGGCAACACAGTGGCAATTTCAAATTATTTTGGGCCTGTGGTGCCATAATCCTTAACGCCTCCTTAATGGCCCACCCCCTGCTGCGCCACCCCCTGCTGCGCCACCCCCTGCTGTCCATGCGCCCAGATCAGCCGCGCTTCGGCTTCCGTCAAACACCGCGTGGGGCGCGCCATCATCAATCGCCCGAAAAAGCTACGCCACACTTCCTCTTGCATCAAGGCCGCAAACCGCGCGTGCCGCCACGCCACGGCCGCCGCATGCAACCCGCCCAACTCGCCGTCACCTTTCAGCGCACCAAGCAGCGGCACACTGCGCGGCCCCAGCGCCGCAACGCTGCGATCCTCGACCTCGCAAAAATTCCGCTCCACCCAATAGCCCATATCGAATGTGGATGCATCGCGGTTCGCCCGCCCGCGATCACATTTCAACATATAGCTTTCCATCGCGCCCAAAGCATAATGGTTCAACTGCACCAATTGGTAATTGTCCCGCCCAAAAGGCGAAAATATGCGGCCACGGTGAAACTCTGCGGGCAGTTCCCGCCCCGACCCATCAAACCAACGCTGGCCCGACACATCGCGCGGGCTGCGCGGGCGATGCACCCCCAGCTTGCCATAACTGCCGTCACGCTTGAACAAGGTTTTGAACATCGCCGCACGCCACGGCCAATGCAGCACGGCAGGGGCGGCCCGCGCAAACGTCTGCGTCACGGGGCGGTCGGCAAACCCCACCACGCCTGCATTGCCAAACATCCGCCAGGTCAGCGGAATGGCGGTCGCATCGGGCAAGGCCGCCAACAACGCGCCCACGCTGCGGTCGCCCACATGAATGTTCACAAATTCATCAATATCGCAAAACAACACCCAATCGGCGGCCGCCACCAGCGGATGCGCATCCGCCGCCTTCAGCGCGGCCCATTGCGGCCCCTCCGGGTGCGGCCCTTCCGAATTTGGGCCGTCATTGCGCAGATGCGTCACCCACCCCATCGCGTGCAATCGGTCCAGCATCACATCGGTGCCATCCGTGCAATCATTGGAAAACACAAGGAAATCTGTAAACCCACAGGCCCGGTGATGCGCCAACCATTCCAGCAAAAACGCCGCCTCATTGCGCACGGTCAATATGGCTAGGATGCGCATGCGGCCAACCTTTCATCCAACGCGGTGATCAAAGGCGCATAATCCGCGCGCCCCTGCAATTCGACAATTTTTGCGGCGTGCCAGGCCACAGCGCGGCCATGCAGGTCCGCCAAAACCGCATCGCCCATCAACCGCGCCATCCAATCCGCCACGCCCAGATCATAGCGTCTGATACCATCGCACCCCACCTGCGCCACATTAAACCGGTCCCAATATTCGGCGTCCATACTTTGCCCGGTGTGGTTCACACGGCCCCGGTCCCGCTTTACCAAAAAACTGTCCCGCGACCGCAGCGCATAATGGTTCACTTGTGCCACGCGGTAATCGCGCCCCGCCAACATCAAGTTCACGGCCGGGTCAATCCGCCCGCCCCCCGGCATCTCGCGCAAAAACGCCCGGCCCAATTCCGCCCGCGCGATGGGCGCGTGAATCCCAATACGTTGCATATCAAGGTCGCCGCGAAACAGCGATTTCGCATAAATCCCTTGCCGCGGGGCCTCCAGACTGCCCCGGCAAAACTGCTGGGTCACCGACGCGTCCACATAATCGCGCCGCCCATTGGGGCCGAAAATGCGCCACGGCACCGAAATCACCTCCGCCTGCGCACGGGCCGCCACCAGCGCGCGCGCGGTCCCGTCGCCAATCTGCACCACCAAAAACTCATCCGCGTAGCAAACATACACCCAATCCGCATCCGTCACATCTGCGTATCTGCGCACTTGCTTTAACGCCGACCGCTGGATGGATGTCGCAGGCCAATGCCGGGTTGCGTGATGCCGCGCCAAACCCATTTCGGCCAACCGTTCCACCATCTCACGCGTCACATCGGCGCAATCATTGGTGCAAATCACCAAATGATCAAACCCAAGCACCTTATGATGCGCGACCCATTCCAGCAAAAACGCCGCTTCGTTTTTCATGGTGGTCACAACGGTATATCCGCCCATCACCCATCTCCAAATTCGGCTTGGTCCAAATACCTATCCGCCCTTGGCCACCCGCGCAAACGCATCTTCAATGCTCCGCCTCGCCCACATGCTCCACCGTAAAGAAAAAATCGGCCGCCAACGCGCGCTCATGCAAATCATCCGGAATAACGGCAGGCCCGGCCGAAAACACCGCAGACCCGAAATGATGCTGCAACCGGCACAGCTTTTCCATGCGGTCGCTGGTCAATTCGGCGTAAAAATTCTGGTAATTTTTGGATTGCATCAAGGCCACAATCTTGTCGCGGTGGCAGGCCACGGAATGGTCATGCGCGGCCCTAATTTCGGGGTCGCCCATCAATAGGTCATATTCGCGCTGCAACGCGGGGATCATGCGCTGAATACTCTGGTCACTCTCTAAATTGTGGTTCATCCGAAACCAGTAATTCAGGCCTTGATCGCGGTCGACATGGTTCACACGGCCCCGGTCGCGTTTCACCAAAAAGCTTTCCGCCGACCGCACGGCATAATGGTTCAATTGCACCCAGTCATAGCCATATGTTTCCAACGTCGACCGCCAGCCATTGCGAAACATCGTGCGGGGGAGGGGACGGCCCGATCCGTTCAGCCATTTCACTTGGTCCCACAGATCAGGCACCAAGCCTTTGGGCCGATGCACCCCCAGTTTTTTGTAAATATCAATATTGCGGTACAGGGTTTTGAACCCCCACGCTTGGTGCGGTTTGCGAATAACCTCTGGCGCGCAATTGGTGAATTGGTCCAGCAAAAAGCGGTCCGCATAGCCATGCACGCAGCTGTTGCCAAACAACCGCCACGTCAGCGAAATCATATTGGCATCACCCATCGCGCGGTACAGCGCGTCCAGCGTGCCATCCCCGATCTTGATGTTGATAAATTCATCCACATCCATGCAAATGCCCCAACCGCAGTTTTGCATCACAGGCTCGGCTTCGGCGGCCTGCAACGCTGCGTGCTGCGGTTTCAGGTCGCCGCCGGGGGTAAAGGGGTTGATGCGGTGCTGCACAATGCCGCGTGATTGCAACAAATCCAGCATGGTGTCGGTGCCATCCGTGCAATCATTGGTGTAAATCAGGAAATCATCCACCCCAATCGCGCGGTGATAGGCCAACCATTCCAGAATGAACGGCCCTTCATTCTTCATCGTGGTCACAATCGCCGTGCGCCCGGCGCGTGTCGCAGCTTTTGGCGCGGCTTTCATCTTGGACACAGGCGCGCGGACGGGTTTGTGGTCAAACACCTGTTCTGACAGCGCAATCAGCGCCTCCACCTCCACCAATGATGTTTTGGGGGCCAGTTCGGACGCCGCGCGCCCCGGCACTTTGATCGCCATCGCCCGCCAAAACGGCACCGCCGCGTCGGTATCGGGGTTGGAATAGGCTACCCGCAACATCCGCCAAGTGTTCGATAACCCCGCCACCACAGGGGCCACCCCCCAGCGCATCACCGGCTTGCCCATATCAAACGGCGCGCAAGTATGGTCGGCAATTCGCGCCTCCATCCCATTGCGCACGCGCCACGGATATATCCGCCGCCCCGCCAGCAAAATCACACCCTTTTTCGCCGCAACGCACTGGTCAAACGCAGTCGGCCCCGTTGCAGGCTGCAAAACATCCGATACATCCAGCGTCAACACCGCCCGCGCCGCTGATAAAAACCGCCATTTCACCACTTCAAATACCAACCCCTCGCCCAAGGGCGCGCGCCACGCATCGGGGGCTGGCACCTCCATCCGGTCCTTGCCGGGCGCATCCGGCGCCAAGAACGGGTGGTTTTCCGGCCCCAAACCGGGCTTGCCCAAAGGCACCGGGCAATCCAGCACCACCAAGCGCATATTGACCGACGCTTTGGCCAACAGCCGCCCCAGCTTTTGCACCCACGTACCATCTTCGGGCAAACGGTTCACCACGACCGCCCCCGTGGCCCCATGATGGCGCGCGTGATAAACCAGCCAATCCACAATCTGCGCCGGGCTTTCCGACAGGCGAAACGCCAGCAAACAATTGCGCCCCGCCAAAAACTCCGGCTCCGCCTGCGTCGCGTCAAGGGCCAAAACTCCCGCCGCCAACCCCAAAACCACCGGGCCCGCCGCGTCCACCGCCAGCATCACCGACCCCGACACATCGCGCAAATCCAACGCCACGGCGCAGCCCGCCACCGGGTCCGGCGCAAACTGCCCAACCCCCGTGCCTTGCCCAAAAAACGCAATCACCCGGCCCGAGTCCACGCGCACACAGTCCAGCATCACACCAAACCCCGCGCGCCCCACATCCCGCGCACCCATCACCCGGTGCATCATCTGGCCACCACCTACCGTCATCATTCCCACGCCCCACAGCTTAAAACGATCTGCCGCCGCTTTTTCCAATGGTTACCACACCCGCAACGCCATCTCCAAGCAAACCCCACGAAAAACCTTCCCCACCCTTGCAAATAAACACATTTCCGCCAGACTGTTTCTGTATAAGCACCAATAACAGCCCCTAGATTGCAAGACACAAGGCAGAACCCAATGGCACGGACACGCGAAGTCGGCACCCTCTGGATCGGTGGCCCCCTCAGCTGGATGGAACAACTCTGCCTGAAAAGCTTTGTGGACAAAGGCCAAAAGATCACCTTGTTTTCGTATGAAGATATCCCAAACGTCCCCGCAGGCGTGATCCGCCGCGATGGGCGCGACATCCTCGATACTGAAGATTTCATCAAGTATGAAAAGAAAGACAGCTTTGCCCTGTTCGCGGATTATTTCCGCATCCACATGATCCACCAAAACCCGGGGCTGATCTGGGTCGATACCGATGTCTATTGCCACCGACCGATGGATTATGACAGCGATTATGTGATGGGGTTTGAACTGGCAGGCGGGCGGCGCGTCAACAACGCCGTGCTGGGCCTGCCCTATGACAGCGCCATCTTGCGCGATATGATGACCTTTATGGAAGATCGCTATGCGGTCCCGCCTTTTATCAAAGACAGCCAACAAGTTGAATACCGCGCGGCGGCTGCGGCGGGCACCCCCGTGCATGTCAGCCAGCAACCTTGGGGCGTTTGGGGGCCAATGATGGTCACCCATTTCGTCCACAAACACCGCCTGCTGGACCGCGTGCAACCCCTAGAGGCGTTCTATCCCATCACCTTCCCCGACCGCTTGCGGTTTTTGCGCCGCAGCAAAGTGGTCGATGCGCTGCTGTCGCCCCTCACCACCGCGCTGCACCTGTGGGCTTCCAACAAACGAGAGTTGGGTCTGGCCCATAACGGCGTGCCGCCCACAGGCACCTATCTGGCCGACCTGTTGGACCACCACCAAATTGCCGCCCACGCAGCCCCGCTGACCGGGCGCGGCAAATCGGTGTTTGATGCGGGGCTGGTGGCGGCCGTGCCGCTGGAAAAGGTCGCGCGCTTTGCCGATGTGGGCGGGCATGCCCAATCGGTGGCCTTGGCGGGATGGGGGCGCTGGGGCTGCGCGATTGATCTGGTGGATATCGACAAACGCGGCGAATGGCGGTCTGAACCCTCGCGCTGGGTCGCGGCCTACCGCACCTTTTTAACCGACAATGGCGTGCCTTTTGACCAAATCAACCTTGTGGCAAAGGCCGCCGATGTGGTGCCTGCCCAATTGGTCGTCAACCTGTCCGGCTTTGGCGATACGATCAGATTAAGCCGCGGGGCCGCGCTGTTTGATGCGCTGTCTGCGCCGGGCGGCTGCGTGATCACTGATATGCGCAAAGGGTGGGGCGGCTATCCCTTTTGGCGGCCGCGCGGCAGCACCGACCTGTTGTCCACCCGCGATGACGACGGGACCGAGGTGAACCGCGTGCTGGTCACCCTAACGGGCGATGCTGCTGCAAAATCAACGCCCACGCCAAAAACTGCTGCCCCTGCAGCATCCCCTGCAGCATCCCCCGCCACACCCGGCCTAAACGGGGAAAACTGGGCCGACATCGCCACCGAACTTGCTGGCAAGGATGGGTTTTACCGCGATAGCGGCGACCACGCGATGCTCTTCATCAAACGCTCCGACACGCTGGTTGTGACCTTTGACAATCTCGATCTGGCGATGGAAAAACGCGAAGATAAACGCCCTTGGGGCTTTGCGTTCATTGAAAAACAAGGCTGGTCGATGCTGGGCGTCACCGCCGCGGGCTGGACATGGTTTCGCGACCCTTGGGTTTACGACCAGTTTGACGACCTAAAGAAAAAAGGGTTTTTCAAACGGTTCAAACGTGTGGTGTTCTACGGCGCATCTATGGGCGGCTACGGCGCTTGCGCTTTTGCGGCGGCCTGTCCGGGGGCCGATGTGGTGGCAATTTCACCGCAATCGACGTTGGACAAAACGCTGGTCCCGTTTGAGACGCGGTATAAAACCGCGTGGGATCGTGATTTCACGGGCAAATACGGCGATGCCGCCAAAGTATCGTCCAGCGCGGGCCGCGTGACGCTGCTGTTTGACCCGTATGAGCCGCTGGATGCAGGCCATGTTGCGCGGTTTACCGCCAAAAACGTGGTCAAACTGCGCGCGCCGCTGCTGGGGCACCGCCTTGGGTCCAGCCTGCAGCAAATGGGTATTTTGTCGCCCATCGTGCTGGCCGCGTTGAATGGCACGTTGACCGAAGCTGAGTTTTACCAAAAGCTGCGTGCGCGAAAACAGTTTGGCCGCTATCAAAAAGAGCTGTTCAAACGCGCACTGGATAAGGGCCATCCAGACCTAGCGCGCCGCATGGGCCGCTGGGTGCTGACCCACGGCGGCAACCGCCACATCCGCAAAGCAATGGAAAAGATGTAGCGCAGCGGTTTTAGGGGGGCAGGGCGCGCGGGCAGGGGGCTCTCCGGCCATTGGTTGCCTTTTGCGTCCCGCAAAAAGCGCCTCAATGTTGGGCCACGCCGCCCGCCTTTGGCGTGCGGCGACAGCGCATAGGGGCCGCATGTCGCACCATTCAGCCCACAGCAAACCCAAAGAAAAACCCGCGATCCACCTGTGATCGCAGGTTAATATTTGGTAAACAAAAATCAGGGCGTCTTTATTTTTCAACGGCTTACAGCCCGCATCGCGCGCGATGCACCCCGCAAATCACCCCCAAATCGCGCTTTAGAAAAACGCCTGCAACCCCGTCACAGCCCGCCCCAAAATCAAAGCATGCACATCATGGGTGCCCTCATAGGTATTGACCGTCTCAAGGTTCACCATGTGGCGCATGATCTGATAATCTTCCTGAATTCCGTTCCCGCCATGCATATCGCGGGAATGGCGGGCAATTTCCAACGCTTTGCCACAATTGTTCCGCTTCACAATAGAAATCATTTCAGGGGCCGCATTTGCCTCATCCAACAGCCGACCCACCCGCAAGCTGGCCTGCATGCCAAGCGAAATATCGGTCATCATATTGGCCAGTTTCAACTGATAAAGCTGGGTCTGGGCCAAAGGTTTGTTGAACTGCTTGCGGTCCAATCCATACTGGCGGGCGGCGTGCATGCAAAATTCCGCAGCCCCCAAAACGCCCCAGGAAATCCCGTACCGCGCGCGGTTCAAACAGCCAAACGGCCCTTTCAACCCCTCCACAAACGGCAGCAAAGCGTCCTCACCGACCTCCACATCCTTCATCACGATTTCACCCGTGATAGAGGCGCGAAGGCTCAGTTTTCCACCAATTTTCGGCGCCGACAGCCCCTTGGTGCCCTTATCCAGCACAAAACCGCGAATCTTGCCGCCATGCGCCTCAGATTTTGCCCAGACCACGAAAACATCCGCGATGGGCGAGTTTGAAATCCACATTTTCGCGCCGTTCAAAACGTAACCGTTGGCAGTTTTCTTGGCGACCGTTTTCATCCCCGCCGGGTCCGATCCCGCATCCGGTTCGGTCAACCCAAAGCAGCCGATATACTCGCCGGATGCGAGTTTCGGTAGATATTTCATCCGCTGCGCTTCGGTCCCATACGCATAAATCGGATACATCACGAGGCTGGACTGCACCGACATCATCGACCGATAGCCGCTGTCAACCCGCTCCACCTCCCGCGCGACCAACCCATAGGCGACGTAGGAGGCACCGATACCGCCGTACTCCTCCGGTATGGTCACCCCCAGCAGCCCCATCGCGCCCATTTCGCGGAAAATATCAGGGTCGGTGGATTCCTCGCGGTAGGCTTGGGTCACGCGCGGTTGCAGTTTTTCCTGCGCATAGGCCCGTGCGCCGTCGCGCAGCATCCGCTCCTCCTCAGTCAGTTGATCGTTGAGGCGAAAGGGGTCCTCCCAATCGAAACGGCCCAAGTCGGGGGCATCTTTGGCTTTCAATTGCGGCTTGTCCATGGCGGGCTCCATTCCTTTTGTTGGGATGTAAATAGCGCCGCACCGTCCAGATTTCAAATGAATTAGCTTTGCAAGTTGATGAGGTATGCGCATAAACTGCCGCCCATGCGCCACGCTTATACCCCCAGTTTGCCCGAACTTCAGGCCTTTGTCCAAGCGGCCCGCACCGGCACGGCCACGCGGGCGGCGGCAGCGTTGGGGCTGACGCAAAGCGCGATCAGCCGGGCGTTGAACAGTTTGGAAGCGCGGTTGGGGGTGGCGCTGTTTCACCGTATCCGCAAGCGGCTGGTTTTGTCGGACGCGGGGCGTGCGTTGCTGCCCGAGGCTGAACGGGTGCTGGCCGATCTGGACCGCGCGGCACTGACCGTGATGTCGTTTGGTGGCCACCGCGATGTGCTGCGGTTGGCGGTTCTGCCCACGTTTTCTGCACTTTGGTTGATCCCGCGCCTTGCAGGCTTTGCGCTGCGGGCGCCGCAAGTCACCTTTGATATGACCGCCACGCTGGCCCCGCTGGACTTTGAACGCGACCCGCGCGATGTGGCGATTATTCGCGCCCAAGGGCCGCTGCGCGGCGCGCAGATGGATGTTTTGGCGGCCGAACGGCTGGTGGTGGTGGGCGCGCCCGCGCTGTTGCCAGACGGGGTGCTTGCCGACGCGGACCTTGCGCGCTTGCCCCTGTTGCAGCAGGCGACGCGGCCAAATCTGTGGTTGAACTGGTTTTTGGATGCGGGGCTGGACCCGATCACCATTTTGCGCGGTGCGCGGTTTGAACAGTTTGGCATGGTGCTGGCGGCGGCGCGGGCGGGGTTGGGGCTGGCGTTGGTGCCTGATTTGTTTGTGGGCGGGGATCTGGCCACGGGGGCGCTGCGGCTGGCATCGACGCGGTCGATGACCACGGACACGCCCTATGCGCTGACCTATCCGGCGCGCAGCATGGATATTGCGGCCTTTCGCACCTTTCGCGATTGGGTGCTGGCGGATGCAACCTAGGCTTGACCCGCGCGCATCGGCTTGATTTGGTGGAGGCAATGGGAGGACCGCCATGACACCAATACCGATCAGCATTGATGCAACCGAAAGCCTGCTTGCGGCCAACGGATATGTCAGTCCGCGCGCCTTGTCGACCGTGGTGTTTTTGGCGCTGAAACTCGGGCGGCCCTTGTTGCTGGAGGGTGAGGCGGGCGTGGGCAAAACCGAGATTGCCAAGACGCTGGCCACCGCTTTGGGGCGCAGGTTGATCCGGCTGCAATGCTATGAGGGGTTGGATGCGGCGCAGGCGGTGGCCGATTGGAATTTTGCCGCCCAGATGATCGCGATTCGCACCGCCGAGGCGGCGGGCGGTGCCGACCGTGACGCCCTGCGCGCCGAATTGTTCACCGAGGATTATCTGATTGAACGCCCGTTGCTGGCCGCGATGCGCCCGCAAGCGGGGGGGCCGCCCGTGCTTTTGATTGATGAATTGGACCGCACCGACGCCCCGTTTGAAGCGTTTTTGCTGGAGGCGCTTTCGGATTTCCAAGTGACCATCCCCGAACTTGGCACCATTCACGCGGCCGCGCCGCCGATTGTGATTTTGACATCAAACCGTACGCGCGAGGTGCATGACGCGCTGAAACGCCGCTGCTTGTATCATTGGGTCGATTACCCCGATGCCGCCCGCGAATTGGCGATTTTGGCGGCACGGGTGCCCGAAGCATCAGCGGTGTTGAGTGCCGAAATTGTCGCGTTTGTTCAGCGATTGCGGCGAGAGGATTTGTTCAAACGGCCCGGTGTGGCGGAAACGATTGACTGGGCGAAATGCCTGTTGGCGCTGGACGTGATTGCCCTGACGCCCGAGGTGATTTCGGACACATTAGGTGCGATTTTGAAGTACCAAGATGATATTCAGAAAATCCACGGGTCGGAGGCGAAAAAGCTGTTGGACGAAGTTCGCCGCGCGCCGTTGGTGCGATGAACGATTTGCCCGCCAGTGATTTGCCAGACACCGGAAAGCTGGCGCAAAACATCGCGCATTTTGCCCGCGCGCTGCGCAAGGCGGGGTTGCCGATTGGGCCGGGGCGGATGCTGGACGCGGTGCGTGCGGTGGCGGTGGTGGGGTTTACCGAGCGGATGGATTTTTACTGGACGCTGCATGCCTGTTTTGTCAGCCGGCCCGAACATCGTGTGACCTTTGACCAAGTGTTCCGGCTGTTCTGGCGCGACCCGCGGTTTTTGGAACATATGATGTCGCTGATGCTGCCCGCCGTGCGCGGCACGCAGGACGATCGCCGCGCCACCCCATCCGAAAAGCGCGCGGCAGAGGCGTTGTTGGACGGGCAGATGCCGCAGGTGCCTGCGCAAGACGATGGGATGACCCAGTTTGATATTGATGCGGCGCACACCGTGTCTGCGACCGAACGGCTGCGCACCTTGGACTTTGAGCAGATGAGCGTGGCGGAGGTGGCGCAGGCCAAGCGGATGCTTGCACGGCTGCGGCTGCCGATCAAACCCATGGTCACGCGGCGTGCGGTGGCGGCCCGCATGGGCGCGGGGTTTGATGCGCGCGCCACCTTGCGCAGCGCGATGCGGCGGGGCGGCGAGATGGGGCAGATTGCGCGCACGACGCCGGGCACGCGTTGGCCCGAACTGGTGGTTTTGTGCGATATTTCGGGGTCAATGGCGCAGTATTCGCGGATGGTTTTGCATTTTTTGCACGCGGTCAGCACCGCGCGGGGCCAAGGTTGGACGCGGGTGCATGGGTTCACCTTTGGGACGCGGTTGACCAATATCACCCGGCATCTGGCGACGCGGGATGTGGATGCAAGCCTTGCGGCGGCGGGCGCGCAGGCGCAAGATTGGTCGGGCGGCACGCGGATTGGGGCCTGTTTGGGTGATTTCAACCGCGATTGGTCGCGCCGGGTTTTGGGGCAGGGCGCTGTGGTGTTGCTGATCACCGATGGGCTGGACCGAGATGATCCGGCCATGCTGTCGCGGCAAATGCAGCGGTTGCAATTGTTGGCGCAGCGCGTGATTTGGTTGAACCCCTTGCTGCGCTGGGATGGGTTTGCGCCGCGGGCCGAAGGGATTAAGGCGATGCTGCCGCATGTGGACAGCTTTCGGGCGGGCCATTCGATTGCATCGCTGGAGGCGTTGGGGGCCGCGATTTCGGATGCGCGCGATGCAGGTGATAAAACGCGGTTGATGGCGATGATGCGGGGAGGCGATTGACGATGGACCAAATACCAGAACTTGCGTTGGCGTGGCACCGGGCGGGGCGGGGCGCTGTGTTGGCGACTGTGGTCGAAACGTGGGGGTCTGCGCCGCGCGGGGTGGGCAGCCAATTGGTGATCGCGGGCGATGGGGCGATGATGGGGTCCGTTTCGGGCGGCTGTGTGGAGGCGGCGGTGGTGCATGCAGCACTGGAATGTTTGGCATCTGGCACGCCGCAACTGCTGACTTACGGAGTCGCAGACGCCGACGCGTTTGCCGTGGGGCTGGCCTGCGGTGGCACGATCAAGGTGTTGGTGGAACCTGTGGGGGACAGCGGTTCGGCCTTTGCGCCCGAACTGCTCGCGGGCTTGGTGGCGGCGCGGGCGGCGCGCCAAGCGGTGGCATTGGTTACGGATATGGACGGGTTTGACAGGCGGTTGACGCATGATTTGGGTGGCCCGCTGGCGGATGCCATAGCGCAGCGGATGCGCAGTGATCGGTCGGGGATGGAGGGCGCGCAATTCATAGCGATTCACAACCCACCCCTGCGCATGGTGATTGTGGGTGCGGTGCATATCGCCCAAGCGCTGGTGCCAATGGCGCGGGCCTGTGGGTTTGACCCGTTTCTGATCGACCCGCGCGGGGCCTTTGGTGCTGCAGACCGTTTTCCGGGGCAGCCGATCGTCGAGGATTGGCCGGACGCCGCCATGACCGCCCTTGCCCCTGATGCGCGCACAGCGGTGGTGACACTGACCCATGACAGCAAGCTGGATGATCCGGCGCTGCTGGCGGCACTTGCATCCAAGGCGTTTTACATCGGCAGTTTGGGGTCCAAACGCACCCATGCCAAACGGGTGGAACGGTTGACGGCGGCGGGGATACCGCCCGACCAAATCGCCCGCATCCATGCGCCGGTCGGCCTGAACATTGGCGCGAAAACGCCTGCCGAAATCGCCGTGTCGATCATCGCGCAAATCACCCAAAGCCTGAGGCTGTGATGGAGTTTGGCGAAGTGCCGACTGCGCAGGCGATGGGCGCGATTTTGGCCCATTCCATCGCATTGCCGCAAGGGCGGCTGCGCAAGGGGATGACGCTGGGGGCGGATGATATTGCGGCGCTGTTTGCGGCGGGCATCATGGCCGTCACCGTGGCACGGCTGGGCGCGGATGATGTGCATGAGGATGCGGCGGCGCAAACCGTGGCCCGTGCTTTGGTGCCGGACCCTGCGGCTGCGGGGCTGGAATTGCGCATTATGGGGACGGGGCGGGTGAATTTTGTGGCGACACGGGCGGGGATTGCGGCCCTGACGGTGTCCCAAATTCATGCGTTGAACGTGGTGCATCCTATGATCACGCTGGCGACCGTGCCGCCGTGGCAGCGGGTGGCGGTGGGTGATATGGTGGCCACAGTCAAAATTATTTCCTATGGCGTGCCGGGGGATGCGGTGGCGCAGGCCTGCGGGGTTGGCGCGGCGCTTGCGGTGCGCGGTGTGGTGCGGCCTCGCGTGGCATTGGTGCAAACCATGTTGGGCGCGGAGGATGGGGTAAAAGGCCAGCGCGTGACGCAGGCCCGCGTGGCGCGGCTGGGCGGCACCCTTGCGCCCTTGCATCTGGTGCCGCATCAGATTGACGCATTGGCGCAAGCATTGGCGGCGCTGTCTGTGGATGTGATTTTGATTCTGACAGCATCGGCCACATCGGATGCCGCCGATACCGCCCCTGCGGCGTTGGCGGCGGCGGGTGGGCGGCTCATTCATTTTGGCATGCCGGTGGACCCCGGAAATTTGCTGTTTTTGGGCGATCTGGCCGGGGTTCCGGTGATTGGCTTGCCGGGCTGTGCGAAATCGCCCGCGCTGAATGGGGCCGACTTTGTGCTGGAACGGATGATGTGCGGGCTGGATGTGACGCCCGCCGACATTGCGGTGATGGGGGTGGGGGGGCTGTTGACCGAAATTCCGACCCGGCCAAAGCCACGCGAAAGCGCCCAGAGTTTGGCATAAATAGCGGCCTAACATAAAAAAGGGGCCAGCATAAAAAAAGGGGCCGCAATAGCGACCCCTGTTCACCGATGCGCGGGGGTTATCTTGCCCCGATCATCATCACCATCTGGCGGCCTTCCAGCCGGGGGAAACTTTCCACCTTGCCAGCTTCGGCTGCGATCACATCATCCGCGACGCGGTTCAGCAACTCCAAGCCCAGCTGTTGGTGCGCCATTTCACGACCGCGAAAGCGCAGCGTCACTTTGACCTTGTCACCTTCGCCAAGGAATTTCAGCACCGACCGCATTTTCACATCGTAATCGTGAATATCCGTGCCAGGGCGAAACTTGATTTCCTTAATCTCAATGATGTGCTGCTTTTTGCGGGCTTCCGCCTCACGCTTTTGCTGCTCATACTTGAATTTGCCAAAGTCCATGATCTTACAGACCGGCGGCTCCGCGTTGGGCGAGATTTCGACCAGGTCCAACCCGGCCTCCTCTGCCATGACCATCGCGCGGGCGGGGGTTACCACACCGACGTTTTCGCCATCAGCGCCGATCAACCTGATCTCGGGGCTGCGGATGCGGTCATTGATGCGGGGGCCCGTATCGCGTTGCGGCGGGGCGTTGTGGGGTCTGCGGGCTATGGTTTGCTTCCTTCTTTCATTGATATCATGCAGGGGGCATGCCCCCCACGCAGGGTAAAATAGACCTGTAGGCCGGGTTGTTCAACACCTTTCGGTGGAATCGTGCCAGATGAGGTGTTCTGTGCTGGCAAAGTCTTTTCAATTCCGCCGGTTTCTGCCATGTAAGCGCCGCAACCGTCAGCAAAGACGGGTAACGGGAGATTGACGATGAATAAAACTGTAATTATTGGTGCCGTGCTGATCGCCGCCGCTGGTCTTGGCTATTATCAGCTGAGCTATGTGCCCGGCCAACAAGCCGCGATGGAAGCTGTGCAGGCAGAGGCCGCCGCTGCCGCCAAAGCCGCTGAAGATGCGACTGCCGCCGCTGCCGAAGAAGCAAAAGCCGCGACTGAGGCCGCCGCAAAAGCAGTTGAGGACGCTGCTGCTGCTGCTGCCGCTGTGGACAATGCCGCCGCCGCTGCCACCGCAGAGGCGACCGCCGCTGCAGATGCCGCTGCTGCTGCCGCCGCAAAGGCTGAAGAAGAGGCAAAAGCCGCCGCAGACGCAGCCGCCGCTGCCGCAGCATCGGCCACAACAGCCGTAACGGACGCTATGGACCCAACCGCCCTGTTTGACGCCGCAACGTTTGATGGCGCAAAAGTCGGTGCGATGATTGACGGCTCGCCTTTGGACGCAGCCACCAAAGCATCGTTGAAATCCTTGGTGGACGGTGCATCCAGCAACCCCTTGCTGTTGCAAGGCGTGTTGGACCAAGTGAAAGCTGCCTTGGGTATGTAAGTCCAATGGAATAAAAAATTAAAGCCGCGTAAGGGTTTGCGCGGCTTTTTTAATGTGCGGTGTGAAGATTGTGTTAGATGCCATCGCCCACAAAGGCCTTTTCGACCACATATTCCTGCGGGTCTGAATTGGCCCCTTCGCGCAGGCCAAACCCTTCCAGCACGGCCTTTACATCGACGTTGAACGCCAGCGAGCCACAGACCATCGCGCGATCTTCGGCCGCGTTCATTTGCGGCAAATCCAGATCTGCAAACACCTTGCCCGATGTCAAATTGTCGGTAATGCGGCCCATATGCGCCGTTTCCTTGCGCGTGGTGGTGGGGTAATAACGCAGCTTGCCCGCGACCATATCGCCGATCAATTCGTCGTTTTGCAAATCGGCAACCAATTGGCGGCCATATTCTAGTTCCGCCGCCTCGCGGCAGGTGTGCATCATAATGACTTGGTCATATTTTTCATAGGTTTCGGGGTCGCGCATCAGCGATGCAAAAGGTGCCAAGCCCGTGCCTGTTGCCAAAAACCAAATGCGTTTGCCGGGCAGCAGCGCGTCATGCACCAGGGTGCCCACGGGTTTGGGGCGCAAAATAATCTCATCCCCCACTTTGATGTGCTGCAATTTGCTGGTCAGCGGGCCATCGGGTACCTTGATGGAATAAAACTCCAACCCTTCATCCCAATTGGGCGAGGCGATGGAATACGCGCGCAGCAAGGGTTTGCCGGTATCGCCCATCAGGCCGATCATCACAAATTCGCCGGACCGAAACCGCAGCGATTGCGGGCGGGTCACGCGAAAGGAAAACAAACGGTCGGTCCAGTGTTTGACGGCGGTGACAATTTGGGCATCGGGCAAATGAGCTTTGGGTTTGGTGTCGGTCACGGTCAGGCTTTCGGTCATGGGGGTTCCTTCCGGCCATAAACCGGTATGCAAAGTGTGGCTTTGATCTGTGTCAGGCGAAAGGGGACTATCCGGCGCGCAGGCGCGACTGATGGTCATGCGCCTGCCAATCGGCGCGGGCCAGCCATTGGTCTGCGGGTTGGCGGGCGGCCAGATCATCGTTGATTTCCACTTCATCAAATCCAACGCGCCGCGCCATGGCGTATTGATCGGCCAGCACATGGCCGCGCGCGCGCAGGCGCCCCGCAAACCCCATCATCCGCAACCGCCGCGCAAGGGTAAAGCCGCGCCCATCGGCAAAGCTGGGAAAATCAATGCGTATCAGGCGGATATCGGCCAGATAGAGGGTAAGGGCGGTGGGGTCATCTGTGTTGGACAGGTCCAGCGCACCTTCGTGATAGGGCAGTTGGGCAAGGGTGGTAAAGGCAGGGATAGGCGCCTCATCGTGAAAGCCTCGGTCGGTGACAATAACGCTCATGCGGCGTCCTCCTGTTTGATGCGGGTCAGCTTGCCGTTGACAAAATGGATACCACATTCGGTTTTTTCCGTGCCACGCCAACGGCCTGCGCGAGGATCCTCACCCTGTTTCACCGGACTGGTGCAGGGCGCGCAACCGATGCTGGGATAGCCCTCGGCCACCAGCGGGTGGCGTGGCAGGCGGTTGTTGGTGATGTAATCTTGCAGATCTTCCGGTGTCCAATGGGCCAGCGGATTGATTTTAAGGCGGGCAGCGTCCGCCTCAAAAAACTCCACATCCGCGCGGGTGCCCGATTGAAAGCGTTTGCGCCCAGTGATCCATGCGTCAAAGCCAGAAAGGGCGGTTTCCAACACATCTGTTTTGCGCAGGGCGCAGCAAGCATCAGGGTTTGATTTGTGCAAATCACCTTGCGGATCTTGGGTTAAAACAGCTGCTTCGTCGGCCCGCAATGTTCGAATATCGGTTAAATACAGGCTTTTGGCCAGCTGCGTTTGATAGGCCAAGGTTTGTGCAAACAACATCTGCGTGTCGATAAATAAGACCGGCGTATGCGGTGAAATCACCGACAGCAGATGCAGCAACACCACCGATTCCGCGCCAAAACTTGACACCAGCGCCACGCGCCCCACCTCGCGGTCACGCAGCGCATGTTCCAGCACCGCCGTGGCCCCATGGTGGCGATAGCGGGCGTTCAGGCCCGCTATGCGTTCGGCGGTATCAAGCGGCATCGCGCGCGGCCTCATCCGGGTACAGCGCCGCCTTGAACGGGGCAAGACCAAGGCGGCGATAAGCTTGCAAGAACGTCTCCGCAGCGTCCAGACGCAGTGCGAGATAGGCGGTGATGATGCGTTCAATCGCTGGCACGATTTCATCATAGGCAAAGCCGGGGCCAGCACGTTCCCCGATTACAGCGTTTTCGGTGCCATCGCCGCCCAGCGTGATTTGATAGTTTTCAACGCCCGCGCGGTCCAACCCCAAAATTCCGATATGGCCGACATGGTGATGCCCGCAGGCATTGATGCAGCCGGAAATTTTGATCTTTAGCGGCCCTATGTCATGCTCCAGCTTCAGCGCGTCGAACCGTGTGGCGATGTTTTGCGCCACGGGGATGGAGCGTGCAGTGGCCAGCGCGCAATAATCCATGCCGGGGCAGGCGATGATGTCAGAAATCAGCCCGATATTCGCTGTCTCCAACCCTGACCCGCGCAGGGCGGCGTGCAGGGCGGGCAGGTCGGACAAATGCACATGCGGCAGGATGACGTTTTGTTCGTGGCTGATGCGGATTTCGGAATGGCCCAGACGTTCGGACAGGCCCGCGATCAGCCGCATTTGCGCCGATGTGGCATCACCCGGCGTTGCCCCATGCGCCTTTAGGCTGATGGTCACGATGCGGTATTGCGGGTCGCGGTGGGGGGCCAAATTGGTATCGGCCCAAGAGCGAAACACCGGGTCCGCGCCGTAAAATGCATCAAAGGCGCTGGTGTCGGCATCGCGCAAATCGGGGGTGCTGAAGGCTGCCTCAATCTGCGCCAGCAGGGCTTGGTCATTGCCGCCAAACAGGGGGCGCAATTGCGCAAAGCGTTCCTCGATCAACCGGGAAAGTTCTTCTTTTCCAGTCTCATGCAGGGTGATCTTGATACGCGCTTTGTACTTGTTATCGCGCCGCCCCAGCATGTTATAGACGGATAAAACCGCCTCCACATAGGGCAGCAAATCGGCCGCGGGCAGGAAATCGCGGACCACAGCGCCGACAAACGGGGTGCGGCCAAGGCCACCGCCCACGATCATCTCAAAGCCTGCCTCACCCGCATCATTGCGCACCATGCGCAGGCCGATGTCATGCGCCTTTGTCACGGCGCGGTCGTTCGGGCTGCCCGTGATGGCAATCTTGAACTTGCGCGGCAAGAATTGAAATTCCGGGTGGTCGGTGGACCATTGGCGCAAGAGTTCGGCCACGGGGCGGGGGTCGGCGATTTCATCGGCCGCAGCGCCCGCGAAATGGTCGGCGGTCACGTTGCGAATGGTGTTGCCCGATGTTTGAATGGCGTGCATCCCGACATCCGCCAAATCGGACAGGATTGCGGGAATATCGACTAGTTTTGGCCAGTTGAACTGGATGTTCTGGCGGGTGGTGAAATGGCCATAGCCCTTGTCATAGGTATCGGCGATATTGGCCAAAACCCGCATTTGATGCGGATTGATGGTGCCGTATGGGATGGCAACCCGCAACATATAGGCGTGCAGCTGCAAATAGACGCCGTTCATCAAGCGGAAGGGTTTAAATTCATCCTCGCTCAGCGCGCCGGAAATCCGGCGGTCCACTTGGGCAGCAAATTGCGCGGTGCGGGCGCGCACAAAGGCATCGTCGAAATCGGTGTAATTATACATTTTCGGCCTCCTGCTTGCCGTGGTGGTAATTGGACGGGCCGCGTGTGCGAAACGCCTCGCGAAAATGCACAGGCTCGGGGCCGTGATCGCCGCGCCGCGCATCGGCCAGATAGGCCCCAACGGCCGCCTTGGCGCGCTTGCCATCCAGCAGGCGCAGTTGGGCGTGGGCTTCATCCTCAATCAACTCGGCCTGCGCGTGGTGCGGCGACCATGTGTCTGTGGCGGTCAGATAGATCACATCGCCGCTGGTCAAATCATTGGCTGTGACGATTTTGGGGGTAAAAGCGCGGCTCATGCTTGCGCCTCCTGCAACTGGGGAATGGTGTGAGCGGCGGCGCGCGGCGCTAGGCCCACCAGCAACACGGCGGGGCCATTGGCCTGCGCGACCACGGCGGGCAAGCTGCCCAAACTGGCGGCAAAAATCTGCTGGTCAGTGTGCGAGATGTTGGCGACCACGGTCACAGCCAAATCGCCCGCCGCCCCATGCATCATCAACCGTCCCTGAATGTAACGCGCCGATTTTTTGCCCATATAAATAGCCGTGACCGCCCCTGCGCGCGCAATTCCGGCCCAATCATGGTCGGCAAACCCGACCATATCGTGGCCCGTGACAATGCGCAGCGCGGTGTTGCGGCCGCGCTGGGTCAAGGGTTGGCCAATCGCCGCCGCAGCCACGGTGGCCGATGTAAGGCCCGGCAGGATGGAATAGCCGATATCAGCCGCCTCCAGCGCCAAAATCTCCTCATCCAGTCGGCCAAAAATGCCGCAATCGCCGCCTTTCAGCCGCACCACTTGCGCCCATGTTTGGGCCTGCGCCACCAGCACCGCGTCGATGGTCGATTGCGGGGTGGAGGGGCCAAACCCCACTTTGCCCACATCAATCCGCACGACATGCGCGGGGATAAGAGCCAACACCTCGGGGCCCACAAGGCGGTCGTGGATCACCACATCGGCCGCTTGCAACGCAGCGTATGCCCCCAAGGTCAAATGCGCCGCAGCACCAGGGCCAGCCCCCACAAAGGTCACGTTTCGAAGTTGCGGCATGGCGCGTCCTTTCAGTTTCATGCCGTGAATATAGAACATTATCCCCCTAATCCGCCATATGCCCTTGCCAATCAGGACATATGTTCCAATACTGCCGCCAAAGCGAACGTGTTTCCCCCCAAACAAAGGAACCTTGGAATGGCCGCCCGATTGGATGATATGGACCGGAAAATCCTTGCGGAGCTGCAAGCCGATGCCGCGCAAAGTCTGGATGAAATTGCGCGCAAAACGGGGTCATCCAAAACGCCCGTGTGGAATCGCATCAAGCGAATGAAGGATGACGGCGTGATCACCCGCCAAACCGTGCTGCTGGATGCCGAGGCGCTGGGGCTGGAGGCGTGCTTTTTCGTGCTGATCCGCACATCCGAACATGAGGCGGATTGGCAGGCGAAATTCCTGCGCGCCCTACAGATGCGACCCGAGGTGATGGAGGCGCACCGGCTGGCGGGTGATATCGACTACATCCTAAAGGTCCGCGTGAAAAACGCCCGCGCCTATGACACGTTTTACCAAGCGCTGATTTCCGAGGTCCGCATTTTCAATGTCACCGCTTTGCTGTCGATGGAGGAGATTAAATCCACCACCATGATGCCGGTTTAACGCGCCACCATCAGCCGCTCCAACCCGTGGAAATGATAGGTATCGGCGAAAACCGGGCGGTCCACGATGTGCAGCCCCGGCAGGCGGTCAAACAAAATCGGCAGCGCAACCTGCAATTCCAGCCGCGCCAGCGGCGCACCAATGCAAAAATGCAAACCGGCACCGAAACTTAGGTTGGGCTTCGGTGCGCGCTGTGGGTTGAACATTTCGGGCCGATCAAAGGCGCGCGGGTCGTGGTTTGCAGCCGCCAACAGCAGGCTGACCTCTGTGCCTTTGAGGATAATCTGCCCCATCACATCGACATCATCGTAAGCATAGCGGCTGAACATATGCAGCGGCGGGTCAAAGCGCATGATCTCCTCCACCACCGCATCAATCGGGGCGGCCATCGCGCCCGGGTGGTCCAGCAGCGCTTTTACCCCATTGCCAATGGTATGCACCGTCGCCTCATGCCCTGCGTTCAGCAGCAAAATGCAGGTCGAAATCAGCTCCTCGGTGGACAGTTTTTCGCCCGCTTCCTCGGCTGCAATCAAATGGGTGATCAGGTCATCGGCGGGCTGGTTGCGGCGCTGTTCGATATAGCCGCGCAGAAAATCGCTGAAATCGCGCGCCGCGTCTGCCGCCGCATCCTCCATCTCGCGGCTGCGCGTGGCGATGTACATTTTCACCATCGCATTGGACCAGCGCAGCAAATCATCCGACATGGATTCCGGCACCCCCAACAGCCGCGCGATTATGGTGACAGGCAAACGCTGGCCAAAATGCGTCAGTAAGTTGAATGGCCCATCGGGCAACGCATCCACCAAGTCATGCGACAATTGCGCAATTTCCGGGGTCAGCGCGGCAATGCGGCGCGAGGTGAAGGCGCGCATCACCAAACCGCGCAACCGGGTGTGGCGCGGCGGCTCCAGTTCCAACATAGAATGGGCGTCCACCGCGTAAAACGGCGCGGTATGGGGGGCAGGGGGCGTTTGCTGGTCCCAAGGCACCTCACGCCCAAAGCGGCGGTCGCGCAAAATGGCGTTCACCGCGGCATAGGATGTGACGCAGGTCTTGCCATACTCGGCCCAATGAAACATTGGCCCCACCGCACGGGCACTTGCGTAAAACGCATAAGGGTTTTGCACGAAAGCCTGGCCATGCGGTGATTGCGACAGCGTTTCCAGCGTCTTACGCCTTTGCAAGGGCCGCGACAATTGCCCCGAAATCCGCAGCCGTCAGGCTGGCCCCGCCCACCAAAGCCCCATCGACATGTGGCACCGCAAAAATCTCGGCCGCATTGGACGGCTTCACCGACCCGCCATACAGCAACCGCATCGCCTGCGCCGCCTCTCCGTACCGCGCAATGATTGCAGCGCGGATAAAGGCGTGAACCTCGCCTACCTCGGTCAATGTCGGGGTGCGCCCGGTGCCAATCGCCCAAACCGGTTCATAAGCAATGACCAAATTTGCAGCATCGGGCACCGCATCAGGCAAAGATGCCGCAAGCTGCGCCCCGATCACCGCCAAAGTTTGCCCCGCATCACGCTGGCTTTCCAACTCTCCAACACAAACAATCGCGCACAGGCCCGCCGCCAACGCCGCCTGCGCCTTTGCCCGAACCAGTGCATCGGTTTCACCATGGTCCGCGCGGCGTTCGGAATGGCCCAAAATGACATGGTGTGCGCCCGCATCCAACAGCATCTGGGCCGAAATATCCCCAGTATGCGCGCCTGACCCCTGCGGATGGCAATCCTGCCCGCCCACCTGCACCGCAGATCCCGCAGCGAGATCCGCCATGCGCGACAGCAAACTGACAGGCGGGCACAACAGCACATCGCAACCCGGCGCAGGATGTGCAGTGATCAAAGCCTGCACCTGCACCAAATCCGCGGCGGTGCCGTTCATCTTCCAATTGCCAGCGGCCAGTTTGCGCATCACGCCCTCCAAATTTTTACAATGACAGGGCTAAAGGGTTTTGACCGATTTGCAAATGATCATCACCGCCTGCAAATTCATCTTGGTAAAAATACCTGCGCCGCAGGCCTGTTTGCCCACAAAAACCTGCTCAAGCCTCTTTGAACTTGATTGATTCCCCACAGCCACAGGCCTCTGCGACATTGGGATTGCGAAACTTAAATCCTGCCTCTAACAGGCTGATTTCATAATCTATTTCAGTGCCAATCAAAAACATCTGCGCCATCGGCGCGATCATCACCCGCGCGCCGTCTTGCTCCACAGTCTCATCCAGCGGGTTTTGTGTTGTGACATAGTCCATGGTGTATTCCATGCCCGCGCAGCCGCCCTTTTTCACACCAATCCGCAGGCCTGTGGACCCTTGTTTGGCCATCAACCGTGAAATTTGCTTTGCAGCAGCAGGGGTTAGGCTAACGGCGGCTTTTCCGGGGATACCAAACATGGCGGGCGTCCTTTTATATCTACTTCTGATATGGAGCGTGGGGCGATGGTCGCAAGGGCCAGTTACATAAAGCCCAGTTCAAGCCGCGCTTCATCCGACATCATTTCCATCCCCCAAGGTGGGTCAAATGTCATGCCAACATTCACCGATTTCACACCCGCCAAAGGTTCCACCGCATCAGCCACCCAACCTGGCATTTCGCCCGCCACGGGGCAGCCTGGGGCGGTCAGCGACATCAGGATTTCAACCTCGTTTTGATCTGAGATTTCAATGGTATAGATCAGGCCAAGATCGTGGATGTTGACCGGAATTTCGGGGTCAAACACTGTGCGGCACGCTTCCACCACTTGATCATAAAGCGGATGGTCGGTGGTCGATGGTTTTATCAAAGGGGTGCCTTCGATCCGGTCCTGTGGCTGATTCATCTTGGCCTCACACGTTATTCTGACTGAATGTATAGGGAATTATCCGCCCCACGTCCAGAGGTGCTGAAAATGCGAAACGCCCAGCCCGTTTTGCGGTCTGGGCGTGTCACGTTTTTCGCAAAAGGCCTTAGAATGGAATTTCGTCATCCATATCTGCGCGTCCACCGCCGCCGCCTGCTGGCGCGCCGCCGCCCCGGTTATATCCGCCGCCCGACGACCCGCCCGATGACGCCCCCCCGGATGATCCGCCATCATACCCGCCGCGATCCTCATATCCGCCGCCGCCATCGTTACCGCCAGAACCGCCTTCATTGCGGCCGCCCAGCAGGGTCAATGCGCCGTTGTAAGGGCGCACGACGATCTCGGTTGTGAATTTTTCAACCCCGGCTTGGTCTTGCCATTTGCGCGTCTCCAGCTGGCCCTCGATGTACACCGTTGACCCTTTCCGCAAATACTGCTCTGCAATTTTGCCCAACGCTTCATTGGTGATGGCCACGCGGTGCCATTCGGTCTTTTCCTTACGCTCGCCGCTGGATTTGTCGCGCCAGGTTTCAGACGTGGCGATGTTCAAGTTCACCACTTTGCCACCGTTGCCAAAGGTACGCACTTCGGGGTCGCGGCCCAGATTTCCAACGATGATGACTTTGTTAACCGATCCAGCCATGTGGCCCCCCAATAAAATTTGCACCTACGCGACACGCGTGATTCTGACCCTTTTGCCGATGATTGGCGACAATTGGTTAATAAAACCTATATCTGTGCTGTTCCGCGCTCGCAACCATTAGCGGTGGGTCTGCGCGGTGAATGCGCCCTATCTTGGACGCGGGGCTGGTCTTTGGGGGCGCAGGCCTTATGCTTTGCCTATCGTTGGGGTGATTCAGGGCGGTGTAATGCGTCAAATATTTGGTATGCTGTGTGTTGCGGCCACGATTTTTTGGGGCGGTGTCTTCAGCCCCGCGCTGTCCGAAGGGTTGGTGTTGTCAGGCAAATCCAACTCCCGCACTTCCATGTTTCGGTCGCAAACTCGGCTTTTGGACCAGCGCGCCGCAAAGCAATATTCGGCGTCCATTCGCTTGCAGCCAAACCCGATCGCGGTGCCAAAAGACGCTGCGATCCCGCAATTTCGGGGCAATTATAAGGGAGAGTTTTTGCCGGTGGCCAAGGCGGCCGCGCGCAAACATTCCATCCCAGAAGATTTGTTTTTGCGACTGGTGCAGCAGGAATCAGGCTGGAACCCGTCAGCGAAATCGCACGCGGGGGCCACGGGCCTTGCGCAGTTGATGCCGGGCACGGCCAAGTTTTTGGGGGTGAATATCAACGATCCGCACCAAAATCTGGAAGGCGGGGCGCGGTATTTGCGGATGATGTACAACAAATTTGGCAGTTGGCGACTGGCCCTTGCGGCCTATAATGCGGGGCCGGGGGCAGTTGAAAAACATTCCGGCATCCCGCCGTTTGCGGAAACCAAGAATTATGTGCGCGTGATTTTGGGCGGTTGAGGCTGGTTTAACCCAGCCCCCCCACCGTTGTTATCCGTGTTTTGCCGCCCAAATAGGGATGCAAAACTGCTGGCAAATCGACCGACCCATCGGCTTGCTGGCCGTTTTCCAGCACCGCAATCAAGCACCGCCCCACGGCCACGCCAGACCCGTTCAAGGTGTGAACAAATTCGGGCTTGCCGCCCCCTGCGGGTTTGTAACGGGCATTCATGCGGCGGGCTTGAAAATCGCCGCAAACAGAAACAGAACTGATTTCGCGGTAGGTGTCTTGGCCCGGCAGCCACACCTCTAGATCGTGGGTTTTGGTGGAACCGAACCCCATATCGCCCGTGCAAAGGACGACGACGCGGTAGGGCAGGCCCAGTTTTTGTAGGATGTTTTCGGCGCATTGGGTCATGCGGTCATGCTCAGTTAGGCTGGTTTCGGGGGTGGTGATGCTGACCATTTCCACCTTTTCAAACTGATGCTGGCGCAGCATGCCGGAGGTGTCGCGGCCAGCCGAGCCTGCCTCGGAGCGGAAGCATTGGCTGTGGGCGGTCATGCGCAGGGGCAGGGCGGCGGCGTCCAGCGTGTCGCCTGCGACGGTGTTCGTGAGGGTGACTTCGGACGTGGGGATCATCCACCAGCCGTTGGTGGTTTGATAGCTTTCTTCGGCGAATTTGGGCAGGTTTCCGGTGCCAAACATCGCCTCATCCTTGACCAAAACGGGGGTC
This sequence comes from Pseudorhodobacter antarcticus, assembly GCF_900110135.1. GTDB lineage: Bacteria > Pseudomonadota > Alphaproteobacteria > Rhodobacterales > Rhodobacteraceae > Pseudorhodobacter > Pseudorhodobacter antarcticus. The sequence continues at coordinate 35,733 of NZ_FOCO01000031.1, forward strand.
CAGTATTCGGTCAGCCCGTGGTCGTCGATATGAGTGTCGAGCATGAACTGGGCCAGCGCGCGGTGAAGCCGGGTCATCGCCCCTTTAAGGACCACGAAACGGCTGCCGGAGAGTTTGGCGGCGGTGGCGAAATCGAGGCCGGGGAGGGCGGCGGGAATTTGGTAATGTTCCAGCGGTTTGAAATCCATCGCGCGGGGGGTGCCCCAGCGCCGGAGTTCGAGGTTGTCGGATTCGTCGCGGCCATCGGGGGCGGTGGGCAGGGGCAAGTTGGGGATGGAGGCGAGGAGGTCGCGCAGGCGAGAATCCTCGGCCGCGGCCCCTTCGGTTAGGGTGGCGATGTCGGTTTTGGTTTGGGCGACGAGGGCGCGGAGGCGTTCAAATTCGGCGTCGTTTCCGGCGGCTTTGGCGGCGCCCACCTGTTTGGAGGCGGCGTTTTGGGCGGCTTGGGCGGTTTCGGACGCAAGGATTTTGGCGCGGCGCGCGGCGTCGATTTCCAGGATTTCGAGCGAGAGAGGGGGCAGGCCACGGCGTGCGAGAGCTGCGTCAAAAGCGGCGGGATTTTCGCGGATTGCTTTGATATCGTGCATTTTCTGGCCCCTCTGGTCGGTTTGGGAAGGTATGCCATGAATTTGGGGGGGAGGGGAACGGGGAAAATCTGTGCTGCGATTTGCGGGGCGCATCGCGCGCGATGCGGGGCGTAAGGGGTTGGAATGGTTGCGTTTTGGATTTTTCGTTAAGGGTTTTTTAAGGGGTTGGGGTGCGATTTTGGGGTGTGGGAGAGTCGGGGTGAACCCCGACCTACGGCGGGGTGTAAGTTTTTGGGTTGGCTTGCCATTTGTGCCATTCGGTTTGGAAATCTGGAGCGGAGAGGGTTTTTGTGGGCCAGTGTTTGGGACGGGTGTAGTTCGAGGGCAGGGTGACGGATGCATCTGCGAAGATGATCATGGGGTCTATGCCGCGTGCCAGCCAATCAGATGGTATATCTGTGTTTTTGAACGCCGCTCTTTTAAATCGTAAGCGGTGCAAAGACCCCATGTTTCAATAAAATAAGGGATTTGCGATATTGCCCCTGATGGATTTCAGGAGGCGATCATGTTGGACGAAGATCAGAGTATCCGTCTTGATCAAGCCTCTTTAATCACCCAATTTCGGTTTGCTTTGATGAGGGCGTTGGCGAGTTCAATCAGCTTTCGCATGAGCGCAGTAAGGGCGACTTTTGGTGGCTTTCCAGCTTTAATCATGGCTTGATATTTTGCCTTGAGGTCAGGGTTGAATCTCATCGCGACCAAGGCTGGCATGTAGAGGGCGTCCCTCACTACTTTGCGACCACCCTGAATGAATGATTTCCCTCGCCATTGTCCAGATTGCCGTGTCATCGGCGCTACTCCAGTTAAACAAGCCACCTGCTTTCGGTCCATACTCCCGATTTCAG
>NZ_FOCO01000086.1 GCF_900110135.1 Pseudorhodobacter antarcticus
CGTTGCTTGCGCGACTTCCCAGCTTCAGTTTTTAGCCATCCGGCCAATTTATCAGCAAAAAGATCAAGCTTGCTCTGCCGATCTGGCGTCGTGAACTGCGGCTCAATCGTGCCCGCGTTCAAATGCTTCGTAATCGTGTTGCGCGACAAACCAGTCCGGCGCGAAATCTCCCGGATCGATAGCTTCTCGCGCAAAGACATGCGTCGGATTATGTTCAAAAGTCCCATGTGTATCACTCCATTGCTCCCCGTGGCGCAGCGCGCTGGGGGAAGGGTCGCATGGCTCAATTCTCAGTGGAAATTATTCGATAAACCGGCTCACTTCTAAGTGGAAATCAACACTATTTCTTCACCGCTTGTAGAACGACCGCCCTCCTCAATCATTTGGTGTACCTGAATCTGCGTCTTGGTCAGGACGTCATGGATCGGTTCGAGAGCCGCTTCCAACGCCTTCTGATCTTCATCTAGGATCAGATTTTCGAATTTGTGCAGTTCGGCGGAAAGTGTGCGGGCACCAACCATATCGCAAAAACCGATGAATTTATGAACCGATCGGCGAGCCTTGAGGAGGTCAGGCTTGGCGATCAACTCTGATAACTCGGTCCAGGTCGCCTCGATCTCAGTACTAAACCCATTTAACGTGCGAAAGAACAGCACGCCGTCATCGATATCATACATCGAGGTTAGATTTTCAATGTCGAAGTCCACCAACGTAGTCGGGTCAAGCAACGTCGGGGGCAGCATATCGTCCAGCAAAAGAGCCGCAAGTTGCTGAAAATTAAGCGGCTTTTGGATACAAGCGTCGAAAGCCATATTGCTTAACATCATGGCGACTTTGGGGATCTGATGCGCGGTTATGCCGATGATCCGGGCATTGGCTGAAAGGCCGCCGCCGTTACGGATTCGGGATGCCGCCTCGCCTCCGTTGAGGCGTGGCATTTGCAGGTCCATCAGGATCACGTCGAATTTCTCGGCCGCGGCCAATTCAACGGCAACGATACCGTCGCAGGCCTCGGTCGGCAGCATGCCGAAGCGCGCCAGATTTACACATGTCATTTGTCGGATGATTTCGTGATCTTCAGCGATCAGAACCTTGAGGCCGGCAAAAACAGCAGAGAGGTCATTTTTCTCTCGTTCGGGAATGGGGATTTCGCCATCGCACTCGGGCAGCGTCAGCCGCAGCCAAAAACGCGATCCAGAACCAAGCGAGCTTTCAACACCCACTTCACCGCCCATCGCCGTGGCAAGCCTGCGGCAGATGGCAAGACCCAAGCCGGTGCCTTCCCTTCTGATGGTGTCGCGCTCTAGCATGCCAAAGTCACGAAACAGTCGTGGTACATTCTCGGGTGCGATGCCACAGCCGCTGTCGGTAACTGCAAATGTTACCGTAGGATTGTCCGGGTCATCAGCACCGCGCGTGGCAGAAAGATGAATGCTGCCGCCACGGGTGGCCTTTGCCGCGTTGGTGGCAAAGTTCAACAAAATCCGCCGCAGTGACATCACATCTCCCAACAAATTGGGCAAATCATCGACTTCAACCACGACCTCGGTCTCGTGGCGATCCGCCGACGATCGGATAAGATCGCCAATCTGCGTTAGCAAAGCACTCGGCGTAAAGGGCGCTGGCCTTAGCCGTGCCTCGCCCGCGCCGAGCCTTGCCAACTCCAGCACATCGTCAATGAGTTGCAGCATTCCGTGGCCTTCAGCCTTCAGACGATGCAGCATTCTATCATGGATCGACTTCTTGGTTTTCTGATTGAACAGATCAAGCGTGCTGAGTATCGCAATAAGTGGTGTGCGCAGATCATGTGCCAGCACCGTCATCAATCGCGCCTTGTGGGCGTCGGCCGCTTTCACCTCCGTCAAGCGCGCGCTCTTAAAGTCCGAATCGAGTTTGGCAGAGTCATCAAGCAACATTTGCTGCCTGTCGGCTTCAACCAAGGACGTTACATCAACAAAAGTGATGACAACCCCTGTGGTCGCGCCGTCCTCTAGATAAGGGACGGTCTTTACAAGATAGTGGACCTGATTTCTGTTTTCGGGGAGCTGATCCTCGACAGGATTGCCTGTACGGAACACCTCATGAATGGCTTCTTGCAGGAAAGGGTATGTTAAGGCGCAGGCAAGGTCTGTCAGCGGGCGGCCGATATCGGAATCGCGCAAACGAAGTAACTGCGAAGCAGCCGGGGTAAAGCTCCGGATCATCATGTCCCGATTTAGAAAAATAATGGCAATCCCCGTGGCGTCATGCAAATCGCGCAAATCAGTATTGGCCTTGCCGAGTTCATCAACCTTGTCAGTCAAATCAGCGTTCACAGTGCTGAGTTCTTCGTTCAGCGACTGCATTTCTTCTTTTGAGGCTTGAAACTCTTCATTCGTTGATTGGGCCTCTTCATTTACTGATACCAGTTCTTCATGTGAAGTGCTCAGATCCTCCAGGGCGGTTTCGTATTCTTCTATTGTTGACTGCAAACGCTCGTTTAACTCAAGGAAGCTGTGCTCGGAGGCGTCCTTGTCCGCCTGCACTTCTCCACTGTTTTTGGTCTTCTGATTGCTGCCAATTCTGTCACCAACTGGCCTGAACACGACCAGAAAGAAAGAGTCCCCACCCTCGGTCTCTTTAAGCGGCTCTATAACAACGGTCAGGCTCAACGCTGGGTCGTCAACAGGCAAAATTGTTGTGTGGGACGTGGGTTTGCCGGTTTCAATCGCCTTGCGCAAAGATAAGCGCATGTCATGCCGCCACTCTCGGCGAACTGTCTCAAACAGTTGCCTATTGGGCGCACCTCGGGGCGTATCGAAAAACCGTCCAGTCAGTGCCGAAAAAAAGACGATGTCACCGTCAGCACGGATCACCACATGCGCCGGACTGTGGCGTTCAAAGATCTGATGTTCTGCTCGTTGACGCACCAGATGAGCAGACATGTGCCGCGGGTAGGGGCCCTGTTCAAGTTGGGGGGGAACTTTACGCAGCTCCTTCAGAGGGATCGGGATGCGAGGACGCTGGTCGCCAAGGTCGAGGTTGCGAAAAATCCGATGCTTCCTGTCAACGGCAGTGAACAGGTGATCATGTTGGCCTATACTTTCAGAACTGCCCAGAAACAGAAATCCGCCTGGCTTTAGCGCGTAGTGAAACGTCGAGATGGCTTGCTCTTGAAGCCGAGGGCCGAGATAGATCAGAAGGTTCCTACATGACACAAGATCCATCTGGGAAAACGGAGGATCATTTATCAGGCTGTGCGGCGAGAAAATGCACATAGCGCGGATTTCGGGAATAAGAACGTGGCTTGACCCATCCGGGCGAAAAAAGCGCTCCTTACGCTCTTTTGATACGTTTTCGAGCATGTTGTCCGAATAGCGGGCGGATCGAGCTACGACCAGCGCAGGCGCATCAATGTCTGTAGCGAAAATCCGAACCTTTGGCTGAGCACAGCCTGGCGCTACATTTTCCTGGATCAGCATGGCCAAGGAATAAGCTTCTTGGCCCGTCGCGCACCCGGACACCCAGACCCGTATGGTATCTTGAGCGTCCCGATTTGCCATAAGCAACGGCAGTATCTGCGAGCTCAAGGCATCGAACGCGCTTTCATCCCGAAAGAAAGCTGTGACGCTGATGAGCAGATCGTGAAAGAGCGCCTTTACCTCCTCCGGGTCCTCGCCCAGCCGCTTTAGGTATGCGTCGGGCGTCAGAGAATTAACCAGCTGCATGCGTCGGGCAACACGCCGTAAGAAAGTTTTGCTCTTGTACCCTGCGAAATCCTGTCCTGAATAATCTTGCAGCACCTTCGCAATTTTGTCGTGCAGGCCTTGTTGTTCTAACTCTGGAGCGCTGAGTTCCCCGCGTAACAACCCGGAACCAAGCGCCGACGCTGCCTGATGCAGATCGCGCAACTTTTCGGCCATCTGCTCAACGGGAAGAGCAAAATCAACCGCTCCACTCGCCAGGGCGCTGTTAGGCATGTCCGGATAGTCAAGCGCGTTGCCGCTAGAGACTTGCGCAAACGTGACGCCCCCGTACGCATTGATAGCCTGCACGCCAAGTGTGCCATCATCACCAGACCCCGACAGCACGATACCGACTGCCCTGTCTTCTTGATCTATGGCAAGAGCGCGGAAGAAATAGTCGATTGGCTTGCGTTGGATCTTGGCTGTGCCGTCCTGCATTAACCTTAGACGCCCATCACTGATGGACAGAGACACCTGTTCGGGCATGACATGCACGACTCCGGCCCGGACTAAGTCGCCATCCTTGATGACCTCAACAGGAAGCGTCGTGAAGTGACTAAGAACTTCGCGCAAATGGCTTTCACGGGTCGGACTGAGGTGGGTTACAACGACGAACGCCATGTCAGGATTATCCTGAACATGGCTAAAAAAATCCTTAAGCGCCTGTATTCCCCCCGCTGACGCACCAATGCCGACGACGATAGTGGTTTGCTGTATCATCGTTCACATTCCCGTGTTTCAGTTTCAAACGCAAAGGTTGATTGGAACTTACAAATGCGTTGGCCAAGCTTCGGCATGCATCATAAACGCCGAGGGTCTGTCTCGTCGGTTTCTTCCCCTAGCATGCGAGGCCGTGGAGCTGCGTTGTGACGTCTAGCTCAAGATTTTTCCCTTTGGCACGACATGGCAAATGACCTTTTATTATCTCTAATTTTGCCGTGGAAGCCTACTGTTTGCAAGGTAGCACAATGGTTTGTCTTTAGTAATATTGTTTTGGCAAATTTTACGCCCAACTAACCGTTGCCGTCTCTTCGTGTCGTTTTGAGTTCCTAGCGCGGCCGCAAAGTCTTTTCATTGGGCAATCCAAACATTCGTCATTTTTGCGAAACAGTGTCCAAATCCCCCTCCCGCAACCACTTTCACCGAACGGTGAACGATGTCCGCGTCGAGCCCGCTGCCAAGCGGGCTTTTTGCGTTCTGGACAACACCGATCATCATGGTAATCGCCCCCTCCAACTCAATTTTGACGCCATCTGTGCCGATACTGACGCTTACAGAGCTGATCAAACTTTGGATTGTCTCAAGCGCTTGGGTTCGGATATCGGGGTCGGACAGGGTCGCTGCTAGGTCCATGACCTTTTGTCGGTAGAGGTCTGCAAGATTTGGATGGAACCGGACTGGCGATGGTTCTGGCGTTTCAAGGTCGTGATCAACCTGTGTCAGGCGGGCTTCCATTTCGTCCAATTTAGCCTTTAGGCCCGGTGTGCGTAGGCCGTCCGCAATGGCTTCGTAGAGGCCATCAAGCTTACGGGCCAATGCTGCACGTTCCGAGTGCAAACGGCCCCGATCTGCACTCGCAAACCCGCGCTGCGCGTTGGCCTCCAGCCCATATGCTTTGGTGAAGGCTGCGACGGCTTCGGGTTGCATGAGCCTGTTGCGAGGCTCTGTTGCACAAATGGTCTGACGGTGAGGGTTCCCCTATCTCCGGACAGACTTATCCCACGACTTCTGTAATGGGCGTGCCGAGAGTGGGTAATCCCCCCCGAAAGTAAGGGGCTGCGGAA
>NZ_FOCO01000111.1 GCF_900110135.1 Pseudorhodobacter antarcticus
CGCATCGCTGATCACAAAATGAACCGCCTTGATGACCTCATGCCATGGAACTGGCCGGCTCAATAAGTCAACGCCAGTCACACCGGACGGATACGATCTAAACCAACCCTTCAACATGCATCTGCCCGCTTCGGCGGGCTTTTTTGTTGTCTTCGGCCCGGTTTCGCGGCATCTTGCCTCTGTTCTCGCGGGTTCTTTGCTCCCAGCCGGACTCCGTAAGATCTAAAGCGCTGTTATTATTGGAAACTATGAACTATGTCGAGACAACTTTTGCCAGATTTTCAGTGATCTCCATCGCCGCAGAAAGCCCGCTTGGGACGGACCTGTCCTTGCTGATGGCGCGCCACACCGCCGATATGCACGCCGACACCCCGCCCGAAAGCATCCATATGATGGATGCCAGCCAGCTTGCGACCCCGCATATTGTGTTTTTCGTGATGCGCGATGTGGGCGTTCCGGTTGGCATGGGCGCGTTCAAACGCATCACCGACGACCATGCTGAAATCAAATCCATGCATGTCTTGACCGAGGTGCGGGGCCGCGGCCTGTCCAAACGCCTGCTCACCCATCTGCAAGATGAAGCGCGCGCCGCAGGCTTTCGCCGACTCAGCCTAGAAACCGGCGTGCAGCCCACCTTCATCGCCGCCCGCAACCTTTATACCCGCGCGGGCTTTGTCGAATGCCCCCCGTTTGACGGCTATCACGCCGACCCAAACAGCGTTTTCATGACCCTTGTTTTATAACCTGCCCCTTGTGCTGCGCGCGCGGCTGGCCCAAAAAGGGCGCGTGGTCTCGTAGCTCAACTGGATAGAGCACCTGACTTCTAATCAGATAATACGACCTTGCTGACCCTGGCTGACGGTAGGATTGCCTTACAAAATCAGCATCTTCGGTTGCACAGCCCCGCTGTTGGATGCCATGCAATTGCATAGTTGATTGCATGGAGGCAAGCATGGCGACGGCAGAAATGAAGTTTACGAAGGGTGCCCTCGACGACGCGGCACATCTCGGCGGGCAGGCAACGCGGTATCGTGCCCCCCGCTTTCCGAACCTCTATCTTGAGGTTGGCGCACGGTCGAAAACGTGGCGGTTTCGGAAGTTTTGGAAAGGTCAGAACTTCACGGAGGCGATGGGCAACTGGCCGCAGATGGGCTGGATCGAAGCGTCCCAAGAAGCTGCTGTGCGGTCAGATGGCATCGAAGAAAAGTAAGCGGTGTATATACCCCATGTTTCAATAAAATAAGGGATTTGCGATATTGCGCCTGAAGAATTTCAGGAGGCGATCATGTTGGACGAGGATCAGAGTGCAGGTCTGGAAGTATGGGGGGTCTGGGTGGCTCTGTTGCACAAATCCCATGAGGGATTCATCTTGTGAATCCAGCATGGTAGCTGTGTGGTATGAGTAAACC
>NZ_FOCO01000087.1 GCF_900110135.1 Pseudorhodobacter antarcticus
GGTCTGTGCTTCAACCATTCTCATAGAGATGCCTGAAATCGGGAGTATGGACCGAAAGCAGGTGGCTTGTTTAACTGGAGTAGCGCCGATGACACGGCAATCTGGACAATGGCGAGGGAAATCATTCATTCAGGGTGGTCGCAAAGTAGTGAGGGACGCCCTCTACATGCCAGCCTTGGTCGCGATGAGATTCAACCCTGACCTCAAGGCAAAATATCAAGCCATGATTAAAGCTGGAAAGCCACCAAAAGTCGCCCTTACTGCGCTCATGCGAAAGCTGATTGAACTCGCCAACGCCCTCATCAAAGCAAACCGAAATTGGGTGATTAAAGAGGCTTGATCAAGACGGATACTCTGACTTCAGTGGGTGAGGATCATCGGGCATGACCACCTTACTTATTCACTTTTATAGAACGGTTATGCGTAAAGAATATATTTAACTTTTGCAGGCACATGTCCATATCAAAGTGGGAACACAATTTTACAGAGGCTCCGGCAATTGACATGATCATCGACATCGCGAATGCCATCATCGAACAGGTACAAAAGCCTAAACTGGCATTTCTGCTCGGCGGTATCCAAATGGCAGGCGCTGGTTCCGATCCCTGGGTCTAGCCCTTTGTCCGGATTGGTACGCCGGCGGTGCGTGGGGGCATCCCCCCCTCCCACGCCCCCCTCCCACGCCCCCCTCCCACGCCCCCCGACTTGCTCGAGTCCAACCCCTGCGCGGCCCGGACCAGATCAGGTGGCATAGCCGTTGGTGAAGTCGGATCCGGACAAGCAGGCGGTGTCCCGGGTCTGGTCATCCGGGGGCCGGCCTGTGTCCGAGGCGTTGACGAGAGGACCCTCGATCACAGCAACGGCCGCCGCGGTGGCCAGCGGAACCATGTCCGGGCCAGCCTGCGGTCCCGTATCCGGTTCACATTCCGTTTTGGTATCCAGCGCCGTGTCCGGATATCCATGCATTGCGCTGTCGGGGCCACTGTCCGACCCTTGGCCCCCTTCCTTGTCCGGATATCCGTTCAGCCCTCCGTCCGGTTCCCTGTCCGGAACCACCCGAGCAAGCAGCCCCTCCAACTCCGGTCCCGTCAGCAGGCCTCTGGCGCGCAGGCCGGGGTCGAGCACCAGCCGCGCCTGCGCGGCTTCGGGTGTGGCCAGCCACAAAAGGCTGTCGCCTAGGCCATAGCTGATCTCGAGCGCGGTCGCCGTACGCGTGGCCTTAGCAAGATCGCTTTCGAATTCGCCGCCGGACCCGGCGGAGGACGTCGCGGGCTTTTATGCGATGAACGCGCACGCGGTCCACTACGCGGACCTGCCGAACCGGTATAAACGGACTGCGCCGGGCCACGGATCGATCCCGGCCGTCTATATCTCGATGATCTGTCGGGACGTACGACATCGTGGTCAGAGGATCGGCGAAAATCTTCTGGTGGACGCGTTGTGCCGGGCCTCCCGCGCGTCCCGGTCCGGTTACGCCGCCGCCGTGATCATATTGGACGTGCTGGACTTTGGGGACGCGAGGAAGACCGCGAACCGCAAGGCTATCTACGAGCGCCTCCAGTTTCAGGGTTTCGCGGCCAATCCCCTCCGGATGTTCATTCCGATGGGGACCGCCGACGCGCTTCGCGAACAGATGCGGCTGTAGTCAGATGTTACAGCTACGGACATGGACCTCATTGGCAGGCCTAGGCTCTTTTATAAGAGAGCCTAGGCCTTCAAGTGTGAAGTACTAAGTCCACAATGCCCACCAAGGTTTGCTCACCGCAGGGTTACGGCAATGATTCGCCAAGATTGGACTCTAATCTATGTCATTTGGCGACACCTTTAGGACTTTAAAGCCCGTATTGCTCGCGCGCGTAGCCTCCCAGACCGACGGCGTCGAGCTTGGCAAGGGGGGCGAGGAACGTCACTTGAATGACGCCTGGTGCGCGCCCGATCTCTATCGCGCCGTTCACAGTGGCGCGGTTGCGAACCTCGGCTACGGTCACACCCAGCAGCGTGGCCGCGCGTGCAAGGCCGTTTTCGATGGCATCGTTCAGGTTGGCTGCTGTGCCAATTACCGAAATCGGGGCCAGCGGCTCGATGTTGGTGACACCCCATTTGTCGGCAAGGCGCTGCCCCTTGGCCTTTTCGGCGTCGGTAAAGGGCCGCGCCATCGGCGGCAGATCCTCGATCAGCGGGAACAGGACCGGGCCGTCCAGCGGGTAGTTTTTCACCACCTCGACTTGCAGCGTGACGCTGCCTGCAACATCCATGGTGTGCCCGGCGATCTCGCCGTCACCTTGGCCCGCGTGCATGTCGCCCATGTAGACGCCAGCACCTTTCACCTTGACCGGGCACACAAGGATCGCGCCCGCCCGCACCGCGTCGATGTCCATGTGGCCATCGGTCTTGTGCTGCGCAAGTTGTTCGGCGGTCAGGCCATAAGCATGGGGCGCGCCAACTAGGAACGATCCGAAATCGCCCGCGTTATGGCTGTCGGGCATCGCGATGGAAGGGCAGGTGCCAAGCTGCCCCATGAAGGGGCGCATTCGCACCAAAGTGCCGGGCATGTCAGAGGGCGCGAAGTTCAGGATCGAGTGCTGGCGGCTTCCATCTGGCAGGGCCGAGTAGTGGTTCGCCCGCTCGGCAATGGTCTCGGCAGCCGCTTTTGGCAGGGTCAGGCCAACGCTGCGCGTGTCATCGAAGGTGACGGTATAGCCGTGAACGATCCTGAACGGCGTGACCGCATTGCCGCAGACATTGCACTTGACCGAATCCTGGCCGATGCCTTCGATATGCGTCTCGGGCCAGACGGTGTCACAGGTGGGGCAGCGTCCGGCCACATAGGGATCGCCCAGACAGAACCCCTCTGGAGAGCTGTCATGGCCCGACGCAGTGGCGATTGAGGTGACGGTGATGTCGCGGATGCGGATGGCCACGCCATCACCAACCTCGGCGCCCGCGATGAACACCGGCTGCGTCACTTCGTGCCCACCGCGCAGGCTTGGAGTGATCATTGGGCCCCAGCAGCCCGGAGCGGTGTTCGCGATGATCGTGCCACCGTCCTCGACCGGGCCAAGCATTGGGGCATCGGGGTCTAGCACTGAGTTGGTGAAGTTGCCCACAACGATGCTGCGCTGTGCGCCTTTATCTGTCTTGCTTCCGTCAGGCATTTCCCGCTCCCTTGCATTTGAAATCTCTAAACCTGAGACTAAATTAATTAATAACAGGTGCAAGCGCGCTTAAACAATTACATGCGACAGTCGCAGCATTTTGCCGCAATGTGATGGATTGCATGTCCAAATAAACTGTAGGACTTATGGAACTTCACTCAGACTTTTCACAGCGGATTCTGCTCCATACGGCCGAGATGCCTTGGCAGCAATCCCCTTCGGCTGGCGTGGATCGCCGCATGCTGGACCGGATCGGTGGCGAGGTTGCGCGCGCTACGACCATCGTGCGCTTTGCGCCGGGCCACAGCTTTTCGCCACACACCCATGGCGGGGGCGAGGAATACGTCGTTCTGGACGGTGTTTTTCAGGACGAGCATGGCGATTACCCCACTGGCACCTATGTGCGCAATCCGCCCACATCGCGCCACACGCCCCGGTCTGATGCCGGCTGCACGATCCTCGTGAAGTTGTGGCAGTTCGATCCGGGTGATCGCAACCAATTCAGCAAAGACATGGCCGAGGGGCTGGTATCGGTCGGGGGTGGCGTGCAGTCTGCGGAGTTGCACCGCGACGCGCGTGAGGTGGTCAACTATTTCGAACTCGACCCCGGCGCGGCGCTGCATGTCAATGCGCCGGGCGGGATCGAGGTTTTTGTGCTGAACGGCAGCTTGATGGAAAGCGGCGAAGGCGTGCGGCAAAGATCATGGCTCCGCTTGCCAGATGGTCACGCGTTTGCGGGCGCGGCGGGGGACGATGGGGCAAAGCTCTGGATGAAAACCGGGCACCTGCGTTTTGTCGCAGCGCCTGCGTAAAGCCAGCCCAATGAAAACAAAGGTGGCCATTATCGGCGGCGGGCTGGCGGGTCTTGCTTTGGCAAAGCGGCTCGATCAAACCGGCATCGATTTCCAGTTGTTCGAGGGACGCAGCCGCTTTGGCGGCCGGATCGCGGCGCTGCAAACGCCAACCGGCGCGGTTGATCTGGGGCCGTCGTGGTTTTGGCCGGGACAGCCCCGCATGGCCGCGCTGCTGAAGACGTTGGGCCTGACCGATTTTGCGCAACATGCAAAAGGCGACCAGTGCTTTGAGGATGAAGCTGGTCGGGTTCATCGCGGTATGGGGTTTGCGTCGATGGAAGGGTCTTTGCGGATCGCGGGCGGGGTCGTTCGGTTGGTCGATGCTTTGGTGGCGGGTCTGCCTGCGGACCGTCTGCATAGCAGCGCACGGATCAACGCGATTGACCAACACAGCGGCATTGAGCTGGCAAACGGGCAGACATGCGCGGCGCAGCACGTTGTTCTGGCCCTGCCACCTCGCATCGCCGCCGGTTTGACGCTGTCGCCCGCCCTGACCCCGAACCAAAAGCGTAGCCTGCAAGCCATTCCAACATGGATGGCAGGGCACGCAAAGTTTGTCGCCGTCTATGACACGCCGTTTTGGCGCAACACTGGCCTTTCCGGCGATGCCACCAGCAGGCGCGGCCCAATGGTGGAAATTCACGATGCCTCGGGCCCGGATGGCACACCCGCCGCCCTTTTCGGCTTTCTGGGCCTGCCACCCCAGCACCGCAAAGGGCGTGCACAAGAGATCACGACAGCCGCACTTGACCAACTGGCCCGTATCTTTGGGGCACAGGCCATGACGCCTGCGCAAGTCACACTTCAGGATTGGGCGTTCGAGCCGGAAACCGCAACGCAGCATGATCTTGTGCCACCATCTTCGCACCCGGATTACGGACTTCCCCCGGCGCTGTCGGGCCTGTGGAATGGAAGGCTTCATTTCGCCTCAACTGAAGCTACACCGCTAATGGGGGGCTACATGGAAGGGGCAATGACGGTCGCTGAACTTGTGGCGACTGAGGTCGAAAAATCATCAGATCGGCCGTGGTAGCTGCAACAAAACCTGTCCCGCTCATAGCAACCCGTTCATGCGGGCCCAAAGACATGGGCACGGCCAGTCATGACAGCCGCGGTATCCTTCCTCGGCCAATATCAGAGTATCCGTCTTGATCAAGCCTCTTTAATCACCCAATTTCGGTTTGCTTTGATGAGGGCGTTGGCGAGTTCAATCAGCTTTCGCATGAGCGCAGTAAGGGCGACTTTTGGTGGCTTTCCAGCTTTAATCATGGCTTGATATTTTGCCTTGAGGTCAGGGTTGAATCTCATCGCGACCAAGGCTGGCATGTAGAGGGCGTCCCTCACTACTTTGCGACCACCCTGAATGAATGATTTCCCTCGCCATTGTCCAGATTGCCGTGTCATCGGCGCTACTCCAGTTAAACAAG
>NZ_FOCO01000088.1 GCF_900110135.1 Pseudorhodobacter antarcticus
CAGTGAAGCTTGTCACCTTGATCATCGGTCCATTAACTTGCGTCAACTTCCCTACAAGGCCGATATGCGTCGGTACGTCCATCGAAACGTCCAAACCGCCCACATATCTCTTCAGATAATATCAATGTCAAAGAGCACGAAGACAAAAACAACCGCCACGCTAATCTCTTAGCGTAACAACCGCCGTATCTCCAAAATTCCCGAACCCTTCCAGATCCCCGCCGCCGCCGCTTCCGATCGTTTCCAACCGTCTTCGTTTCGGTAAGGCAGCTTCTAGGTCCAACGACAAACACCCGCAAGTGGAAAAAGACAGAAAAATGACATTTTCTTTTTAAGGTCAAAAGTTACGCTATATGCAGTGGTTTGCGAAACTAATGGCACAAATTTCGCCCTTAAATCGGCAAAAAACACCCCCGCCAATCGCACCCCACCCACATCCCGCAGGAATCACCGCGCAGCGCGGGGCAGGATTCGCGTCAAAACCAACAAAATGACCAGAATCAAATAGATGATCGGCTCCGGCGGCCACGCTTTTACCAACCAAAGGTAGTGAACAGCCCCCGCAATCGCCGCGAAATACGTCAGCCGATGCAATTGTTGCCATGCTTTCGGCCCCAAACGTCGGATTGATGCGTTGTTTGATGTCACCGCCAAGGGAATCATCGCCACAAAGGCCACAAATCCCGCAGTGATGTAGGGACGCTTTACAATATCTGCCCAAATCTCGGCCCAGCGCAGCTGGATATCCAGCACCAGCCACGTTGCCAGATGCAAACTGACATAAAAGAACGCCAGCAACCCAATGGCCCGGCGATACCGAACTAGGTTAATCCCAGTGTACCGGCGCAGCGGCGCAATCACCAACCCCGCCACCAACAGCTGCAATGCCCACTCCCCCAGCTGGTGTTCAATCCGTTTCACCGGATCAACCCCCAGCTGCCCGTCCACCAGCAGCCACACCAGCCACGCCAACGGCATCACCCCCACTATATATATGGCAAGCGGCGGCACCCGGCGCAGCGCAGTGTTGATGGCAACGTCCAAGGCTCAATAATCCTTGGTCAAGTCTTGGCCAGTATACAGCCCCGCCACCTGTTCGCCGTAGCCATTAAACATCGGCGTATCAATCCGCTTGGCAAACAGCCCCCCGCCCACGCGGCGTTCAGATGCTTGGCTCCAGCGCGGATGGTCCACGTTCGGGTTCACATTACTATAAAAACCGTATTCCCGCGCGTTCAACATATTCCAAGTGGTCGGCGGCATCCGGTCCATCAGGCTGATACGCACAATCGACTTGATCGACTTGAACCCGTATTTCCACGGCACCACCAAACGGATGGGCGCGCCGTTCTGGTTTGGCATCGCCTCGCCATACAGTCCTGTCGCCATAATCGTCAGCGGGTGCATTGCCTCGTCCAGCCGCAACCCTTCACGGTATGGCCACTCCAGCAACTCCCGGCGCTGGCCCGGCATCTCCTCTGGGCGCACGATGGTTTCAAACGCCACATACTTCGCGCTCGGCTGCACGCCCACACGGTTCAGCAATGTCGCAAGTTCAAACCCAACCCAGGGGATCACCATCGACCACGCCTCCACACAGCGGAACCGGTAAATCCGCTCCTCCAGCGTCACACCGCCCAAGATGTCGGCAAGATCATAACTACCGGGCTTGTCCACCAACCCATCAATCTCAATCGACCACGGGTCGGGCTTGAAGGCGCCAGAGTTGCGTGCCGGGTCCTCCTTGGCGGTGCCAAACTCATAAAAGTTGTTGTAGGTCGTGATCTCTTCAAAGGTGTTGGGCGCCTCATCGGTGGAAAACGCGCTTGGCACTGTCGGGATTTTCGCACCTGCAGTGCCCGCCACCATCATCGCCCCTGCCCCGGCAATCAGCCCACGGCGATTGATCCAATGCGCCTTTGGCGTCACATCCGCCCACCCCAATTTGCCGTTAAAACCCTTTGTCATCGCACGCTCCTGCATTTGCTTTGGAGCAACGATAACGGCTTGGCAGAAAAATACACTTAAAGAAGTCTCACATTCACGGCACGGCGTTGAAACATGGGCAGCCGCAAAGCCATTGCAAAAAACATATTCAAACGGCAGAATACAACTTAGCCGCAACGAAGCAGGACCATATGTATAAAACCGCAATCCTTATCACCCTATGCATGGCCGCAACCGCCAACGCACAAGATTTCAAAACCTATCAAACCGATGGCCCTTTTGATGATATCGCCTTTGCTATTGAAAGCGCGATCCTGTCCAAAGGGCTGGTAATAGACCACGTCTCCCATACTGGCGAGATGTTGGAACGCACCCGCGCCGATGTGGGCAGCGACACCGTGCTGTTTGTCGCGGCGGATGTGTATGAATTCTGCTCTGCCACCATCAGCCGCCAAGTGATGGAGGCGAACCCAGACAATTTCAACTTCTGCCCCTATGCGATCCGCATCTTTGAACGTCCCGATACGCCGGGCCGCGTGACCGTCAGCCATCAAACCCATTCCGGCAGTATGGCCCCGGTGAATGACCTGTTGGAAAGCATTGTGGCCGATGCCTTGGGGCTGGATTAATATGCGCAGATAACATCGCCGTGATCAAAACGGCCAAATACCGCAAAAAAGCGGCCCTCATGGGATGGGGCAACGCCGTTTCAAGGCAGATCACAAAAGCGTTTTCTATGATCCAAAGTGCCGCGCGCTGCGTTTCCCATTTACCAAGTCACATTGGTACGATTTAACCTTAGGGAGACGACACATGATCCGTAGAACCTTTATCGCCCTGACCGCAGCAGCATCCTTGATGTCCACCGCAGCATTCGCAGCTGACATGGACATCGTCGACACCGCAGTGGGCGCAGGCACTTTCACTACGCTGGTTGCAGCCGTTGGCGCAGCAGGCTTGGTTGACACGCTGAAGAGCGAAGGTCCGTTCACCGTATTCGCCCCAACGGACGAAGCCTTCGCAGCCCTGCCAGCCGGCACAGTCGATGATTTGCTGAAGCCAGAAAACAAGGACGCGCTGGCAGCACTCCTGACCTATCACGTTGTGGCAGGCAAAGTGATGTCGACCGACTTGACCGAAGGCATGACAGCGCCAACCGTTAACGGCAAAGACATCACCATCACTTTGGATGGCGGCGCAAAAGTGAATGGCGCGAATGTCGTCACTGCCGATATCGAGGCAACAAACGGTGTGATCCACGTCATCGACACGGTCCTTATGCCCCCAATGTAATCGGAAACGATTGCAAAGATTGGCCCGGTGCATCGCGCACCGGGCCTTTTTGTTTGGCGCGGCTACTTCAACGCCCGCCCTTTTATGATCGCATCCTGCCCAAACTTGGCGCGAATTTTGTCGGTCGCCAGTTCCGCCGCCGCCCGCTTGCCTGCATCCGGGTCCAGCAAATCGCCGCTGCTGTCCGCCTGCCCCTCTGGGCACAGGTCCGCGATGCCCACCCCGATCAAGCGAAATGGGCCGGGGTCGCGATAGGCCGCCATCAGGGCCGCCGCCTCGCGGTAAATCCGGTCGGCCGTTTGGGTGGGACTGTTCAAGCTGTGGCGCCGCGTGATCGACGCGAAATCGGCCGATTTCAGCTTTAACGTCACCGTCCGCCCTGCCAGCTCGCGCGCTTTGGCCCGGTCGGACACTTGCTCGGACAGCCGCCACAGATGCCCCTCCAACAAATCACGGTCGCTAATATCCTCGTTGAATGTGGTTTCTTTTGATATGGATTTCACCGCCTCATCCCGGCTGACTGGGCGCGTATCAAGGCCGCGAGCAAGGTGCCACAATCGGTCCCCCATGGAGCCGAAACGGGCGGTCAGGTCGGGGCGGTCCCAGCGTTTGAGGTCCGCGATGGTTCGGATGCCCGCCTTTTCGAGTGCGGCACGGGTGGCGGTGCCGACGCCCCAGATGATGGAGACGGGTTTTGAATTTAGGAAGCTTTCGGTTTCACCCCGCCCGATCACCGAAAATCCGCGCGGCTTATCAAGATCGGACGCGATTTTCGCGAGGAATTTGTTGTGCGACAATCCGATGGAGCCTGTGATGCCCAGCCGCACCTCCATATCGCGGACCAATTTTGCCAGCAAAACGGCGGGGGGGGCGCCGTGCAGGCGGGCGGTGCCGGTGAGGTCTAGGAACGCCTCATCAAGGGAAAGGGGTTGAATGGCGGGGGTGAGGGCTTCCATCATGGCCCGAATTTCGCGGGAAACGGCGACATATTCGGCCATGCGGGGCTTTACCACCACCGCCTCGGGGCAGAGTTTTAGGGCCTGAAACATCGGCATGGCGGAGCGGACCCCTTTGATGCGGGCGATGTAGCAGCAGGTGGAGACGACGCCGCGGGTGCCGCCCCCCACGATAAGGGGCTGGTCGCGGTATTCGGGGTGGTCGCGTTTTTCAACGCTGGCGTAAAAGGCGTCGCAATCCATGTGGGCGATGGAAAGCTGGGTGAGTTCGGGGTGGGACAGGACGCGCGGCGACCGACAGGCCGGACAGCGTTTTGGGGCCAGGCCGGGGCCGGGTTCGAATTGAGTGAAACAGGCGCGGCACAGGGCGGTCATGGGGTTAGTATAGCACCGCGATTTCGGGTGCGAAACGGGGTGCGCATCGCGCGCGATGCGGCGGTTAAGGTGTTGGTTTTGTTGTGGTTTTGGTTTTTTGTTAAGGATTTATTAGGGTTTGGATTGCGGGTGTGAGGTGCGATTTGGGGAGGGGATGGTGGGATGGAACCCCACCCTACGGTGACCGAACTTGCTCAACGACACCGTGAACAGTACACTCCCAAAATAACAAATCGAATTGAGGTATTTAGATCGTGCCCGAACAAATTGATTCCTTACGCCCTGTACTTACACAGCCCCAGCACGACTTTGGCATTTTACTGGGCTCTGTTGCACAAATGGTCTGACGGTGAGGGTTCCCCTATCCCCGGACAGACTTATCCCACGACTTCTGTAATGGGCGTGCCGAGAGTGGTGAAGCCGTTCAGGACGGCAACACGAACTTGGAACTCCGCGACCTGACGGTCGAAGTCCCGCGCCATAAGGCGCTGACCCAGCAGTTTGACACAGTGCATCTTTGTTTCGACGCGGCTTCGGCGGTGATAGCCGCTCCATCGTCGCCATATCGTCCGGCCGAAGCGTTTCGACGCGCGGAGGGCCTCGTTCCGCGCGATCGCGCCAGGAGTGTCGGGTTTCCATGGCTTGGCGTTCTTGCGCGGCG
>NZ_FOCO01000089.1 GCF_900110135.1 Pseudorhodobacter antarcticus
CCAAGGCAACACTCTGTCAGTTGAAGGTCGCTGACGCGCTTTGGGCGGAACCTGCTATCCCGTTGCCGCGAAAACAGTCAAAAATCGAGGTGCCCCTTATTGAAGATCCCGCGTATTTTGGTTTGTCACACAAATCGTTTGCGGACCTTCTCAATAAGCGCGGTATCGTCACGCCTAGAAAATTACAATGGAACGAAGGGAATGTCGTCCGTATGCACAAATCGGCTAAAGCTATTGTCCGTGAAAGGGAGCAGTTGGAGCGTGAGCTTGATGCAGAAGATGCGTTGCAGGCAGCAACCTCAAACACCGTTCCGGCATGTACGATGATTTCTCAAAAAGCACAAACGTTGGAGCCTATCGTTGCGAACGACACAACGGCAGACGATGAGGATGATCCGGATAACTCTGCGAACGACCCATTTTGGGGTATGTTTTGACATTTCGCGTTTGGGCGCACTTTATCAGAAGGCATCGCAGGCAAGCACGTGACTTCAGGCGAAGCTGCGGCGACACTTCTGGCAAGGCGCACCCTGGGGAGTCCAAGGAGGGCTCCTGGAGAGTCATCTAACACGCTTTCGGCTTCCGATGACCCAAAGCATGAGTTGGCGCTGTGGCGCCCCTTTAGCGCTCATATTGCCATCAGGTCCGGGCTCGATGCGACCAATGTACAGCTTGAAGCCACTGTCTGATCCCTCTGACCGTAAGTATCGCGATCATTATTGGTTTCAGGTCTCAAACGTGTTGCGACCTCTGACGTGGATTGGGTTCCTTGACGAAACGCGGATTAGCGAAAACAGATTGGCGGATCGCGTCTATTGTAAAACACTGCTTTGGTCGAAATGTCTGACGCTTGATACGGATCGCCATCTGGTGACCTCGACCAAGCACTGACTGCCCAAACCCTACTAGGGCTGTCGCAACTTCACTCTGGCTATCGCAGCGCAAGCCGTGCAGGATAAGCAGATGTTAATGAAAGAAACCCTCGCGATTGACGATGTGCGCGTTCCGGCAAAACGCAAAAAGACGCTTGAGCCCGCTAAGGTTCAAGATATTGCCAATGATATGCTCGAAAACGGCCAAACCACTCCCATCAGTGTCAGGAGTGCTGATGACGGTTATGTGCTGATCGAGGGTCTTCACCGTTTGGAAGCATTGCGGGCGCTAGGGGAGGCTACGGTCAATGTCTACTTGGTCCATGCACGGTTGCATTGAAGATCGTTGTGTCCGAATCTGAAGCAACATCCTTATCGCAGATGCCTGAAGCTGACGTTCATGGTCAGCGCAGCTAACGGCAGGTTTGAGCACTTCTTACCACTTTTCTGTATTACGACTAACGTCAGCTTATTCTTGGTAGGCTAAACCTTGCTTTAGGTGATTGAGGTTGTTGCAGGTGGTTATTTGCCTGAAGAGCGAACAATATCTCTCCCCCAAGAGATTCTTGACCAAGCCATCTCGTGCACCAAGTAGCACGCAAATCCGGTCACTGCTCCAACAAAGGCGATGCCGCCGCTTGCTGCAAATGATCCCGTAAAGAGAAACCCAATCAGCATCATTGAGAAGAACCCAGCGGCTTGCCAGGTTGCGGCCTTGGTAAAGAGTCTGATTTTGCTGTCCATTCGGGGTTCCTCGAAGTGTATTGAATTTCCACTGAACTATCCCGGATGTGGCTGTATGGACATTATGTGAATTTGCTGCGTTAACTCTATGTTGTAGCATCTAATCTGCAAGGTAGATTGTAATGGACAAGCGGTATCGCGCAGACATTTTTCGAAAACGCCTAGAGGAAGCGATGTTGCGCAAGGGCGTGACCAAAAGTGCATTGTCCAGAGAAACGAAAGTTGATCGCTCAACCATTGGTCAGCTTCTTAAAGACGATCATCCACGTCTGCCAAACGCACAGTTGGCAGCGGATGTTGCTGATGCATTGGGCGTCAGCACAGACTGGCTACTTGGTCTGACAAATAGGCCGGAAACCCCCGGCGATATTGTTGCTGCTGCGCTGTTTCTTAGCCCCGCCGAACGCACTTCGGCAGATGAACAACTTCTTGAATGGCATCGTGAGGCGGCGGGTTACAAAGTACGCCATGTCCCCGCAACTCTACCAGATATTCTAAAAACAAAAAGCATGTTGGAATGGGAATATGATTCCGTGCAAGAACGCCGTTTGCCCGAGGCATACAATGCGATGCGGGATCAACTTGAATGGTTGTCTTCAGGCGTTTCTGATTATGAAATTGCCCTGCCTATTCACGAAATCGAGTCCTGCGCAGCTGGAACGGCATACTATAAAGGCGTTGATGAAAGCATCCGACGTGAACAATTGAATTTTATAGCCGATCAGTGCGATCAAATGTTTCCGAGGTTACGGATATTCTTGTTTGACGCGCATAGGGTATTCAGCTCACCCGTCACAGTTTTTGGCCCAAACTTGGCTGTCGTTTATATTGGACAATGCTATCTCGCATTTCGTGAGATTGAGCGCGTGAAGTCTCTCTCAAGTCACTTTGACTGGCTTGTCCGCGAGGCAACTGTGGACGCTCGAAATGTTCCGATCTATATTCGCTCGCTCATGAAGCAGTGACGCCGCCTTACAGTTTGACCAGAAGCGACCCTTGGTGCGGGTGCAGCAAAAGCTTACTAAGTCCGGACAGCCGACCTCGGCTTTGACTGCAGCGAATTACCAGTCTTCGATCCTCGACGCATCAAGTCAGCTTTACGTTTGTCATCAGGCATCGCAGGCAAGCAGATGATTTCAGGCGAACTGCAGCGACACTTCTGGCAATGTGCGCCCTGGCGATTCCAGGGAGGGCGCACGGAGAGTCATCGGGTGCCTTTCTGGTAAAAGTGGGACCCAAAACAAGACCTGACGCTGCAGCCCCCCTCCAGCGCTCATTTTGAACTCCGTCCGCTAGCTGCGCCGCGCTTTGGCGAGAGGCAACGGGATTGCTTAGATGACCACTCTGCTGGGGCTCCTGTTCCATGCAGCCTGATCCCGGCCCGCCTTGGGATTTTGGCCAAAGATAAATCCAGCGTTGCTTCCCGTGATGTCGTTCGCAGTCGGTTGCTCTGTCGCCGCAACCCACTTAGTGTCCTCGCAAATTCCTTGATAGGTAAAGACCTTATGCTCACCGGCCCGATCCGTTCGCAAATCGACCAAATCTGGAATGCCTTTTGGTCGGGCGGTGTCTCGAACCCACTTTCGGTGATTGAGCAGTTGACCTTCTTGATGTTCATCAAACGCCTTGACGACATCCAGACAGCCGAGGAGGCCAAGGTTGAAATGCTAGGCGGCACGCTGGACCGGCGGATATTCCCCGAAGGCAGCGATCCCAAGGGCGAAGCCTATGGCAACCTCCGCTGGTCGCGCTTCAAAAACTTTGAGGCGCGCGAGATGATGCGCATTGTGGATGAACACGTCTTCCCCTTCCTGCGCGATCTGGGCGAAAGCGGCTCGTCCTACGGCACCCACATGAAGGATGCGCGGCTGGGGTTTTCCAATCCCAACCTGCTGGCCAAGGTGGTGCAGTTGCTCGACGATATCCCGATGGACGACCGCGACACCAAAGGCGACGTCTATGAATATATGCTCGGCAAGATCGCCAGCGCGGGCACCAATGGCCAATTCCGCACCCCGCGCCACATCATCGCCCTTATGGTCAACCTGATGGCCCCCACGCCCACCGATACGATTTGCGATCCGGCGGCGGGCACCTGCGGCTTTCTCGTGGCGGCGGGCGAATACCTGCGCGACACCCACCCGCAGATGATGCGCAACGCTGAGTCCCGCGCGCATTTCCACAACGGCATGTTCCACGGCTTTGATTTCGACAGCACCATGCTGCGGATTGGCGCGATGAACATGACGCTGCACGGGGTGGACAACCCTGACATCACCTACCGCGACAGCTTGGCCGAAGAGCATAACGCCGACGCGGGCGCCTATTCACTCATCCTTGCCAACCCGCCTTTTGCCGGATCGCTGGATTACGACACCACCGCCAAAGACCTGCTGAAGATCGTCAAAACCAAAAAGACCGAGCTGCTGTTCATCGCCCTCTTCCTGCGCCTGATGCGCACGGGCGGGCGTGCTGCGGTGGTGGTGCCAGATGGCGTGCTGTTTGGATCATCCGGCGCGCACAAGGACATCCGCCGGATGCTGGTTGAAGATCACAAACTTGATGCCATCATCAAGCTGCCCTCGGGCGTGTTTCGCCCCTATGCGGGGGTGTCCTGCGCGATTGTGATCTTTACCAAAACCGGCGTGGGCGGCACCGGCGATGTGTGGTTTTATGACATGACCGCCGACGGGCAAAGCCTTGATGACAAGCGCACACCACTGCTGGATGACACCAAGCTGGGGCCAACGCCAGTTGAGCAACTGACGGACGAAGAGCACGCCAAGAACAACCTGCCCGATATCCTGGCCCGTTGGCAGGCACTGGGCGCGGAGGCCGCACGCCCCCGCACCGCGCAAAGCTTTATGGTGCCCGCATCCGAGATTATCGCCAGCGGAACATGGGATCTGTCACTAAACCGCTATAAGGAAATTGAGCACGCAGAGGTCATCCACCAATCCCCCGCCGAAATTATTGCCGAACTGCGCGAGCTTGAGGCCGAGATAACGCAAGGGCTGGATCGGTTGGAGGGGATGCTAGGATGAGTTGGCCGGGAATAACACTCGGCGAAATTTGCAGACCGAGGCAACACAAGACAGTTCCCGCAACGGAGCTACTTGACGACGGTTATGTGGTTTACGGTGCTAATGGGCCAATTGGATATTATTCTGAATATACTCACGATAGAACGACCATCGCCGTAACTTGCCGTGGCGCAACTTGCGGAACAATTAACATTGTTCCACCAAAATCGTATGGGCACCTCGATTTTTGACTGTTTTCGCGGCAACGGGATAGCAGGTTCCGCCCAAAGCGCGTCAGCGACCTTCAACTGACAGAGTGTTGCCTTGGGTTTGATGATGTGCTGCCCATTTCGCTTCGCGGACCTTCGGTTCAGGGCCGTTTTTGGCGATGCGCAGCATGATCTGCGTCTGTGTTCGCCCGTGTTTCAGGCTGGGTGAGGGTTGATGCGACCCAGTTGGGCGAGACGGCGCATGTTGTAGGTGAGATTCTTCATCCCGATTTTGGCCTTGGCCCGAACCAGACCGATCGTGCGCACGAGGGTGCCGCCCATGTCGTTGGCTTGCGCGCCAAAAATATGCTCGA
>NZ_FOCO01000075.1 GCF_900110135.1 Pseudorhodobacter antarcticus
AGCCCACTTCAAGACGCTGAAATATCAGCCTGAATTTCCCAAGAAGTTTGAAACTATCGAGCAGGCCCGCGACTTCTGCCGCAGGTTCTTTGCATGGTACAACGAAGAACATCATCACGCAGGTATCGGGTTGATGACCCCCGATCAGGTCCACTTCGGACAGGCCGAGGCTATCTATGCCGCACGCCAGGAAACCCTCGATACTGCGTTCATCAGCACGCCCGAGCGCTTCGTCCGCAAGCCACCCAGGCCGCCTCACATCCCGACTGCTGTCTGGATAAATCCACCAAAGCAAACGCAGGGAAACCAAGCTTAAAGTCCAAAAGCCACTGCCTCAAAGTCGTTGACACGTTCCGGGGCGGCTGCCCGGTGCCAGGATGATCGCGCGCGCCTCGATCTCCACACCGCTTACGAGCAGACGGCCAGGGCCAAGCAGTCGTGCGCGGCCCGATACAGCGCGCTTGCCCAACTCTTCCGGCACCGCCTCCGGTCCCTTCACGAAACCGTCGCGCATCTTGCGGACCCTTGCCAGCACGGCGGGAATGTCGGCGCGCAACGCCTCTGCGCCCCGGATGCCGAATGCGTCAAAGTCATGGCGCCGGTGAAACGCATTCGCCGCCTCGATCAGCGCCTTCGACGGCATGCAGCCCACGGCCGCACAGGTGGTGCCCCAGTGGCCGTCATTGACCAGCACGAAATCATCGGTATAGCGACGCACCTCGCGCAAGGCGGACAGGCCTGCGCTGCCCGCCCCGACGATGACGGTATCGACCTTCCTGCTCATTGGTCCGCGTCGCGCTTGGTGGCGTGTTCGGTGCCCGGCGTATGTTCGGGCGGGCTGTAGGTGGTGAACAGCTTCAGCATCCCCGACCCGGTGTTGCGGAAGTTGTGGAATACGCCCGAGGGCACGATGCTGACATCGCCATCGGCGATCGTCGTTTCCACATCACCGATCTTGGCGATACCTGTGCCCGCAACGAAATAGAGCAACTGGTCGTGCCCCTCGTGCCCCTCGTGCACCTCCCCGCCGATCTCGCCCCTTTCGGGGATCGCCATCAGCACCAGCTGTGTCTTGTCGCCGGTCCACAGAACCTTGCGGAACTCATCGTTCTTCCGGGCAAGATTTACGACGGGCAGCGTCAATTTTTGCGTCTCAGACATCTGTGCAACCTCCATCACTCCAAGCCGCAGCATGGACCACAAAGCTGTCAGCCGTCATTGATACAAATCAGTTCGGCAAGTGCAGATGTGGGCTACTCTTCAGCCTCCGGGGTTGTTCCGGTCAAAATCAGAAGGAGATCACGAATGTCCGCACGCGAACAGTATATCGAGAAGGCCAAGGCCAGGATCGACCAGTGGAACGCCGAGATCGACAAGATGAAGGCACAGGTCCACGAGGCAGAGGCCGATGTGAAGATCAAGTATCAAAAGCAACTCGACAAAATGCGCGCGCAGCGTGATGACGGTGACGCGAAGCTGAAAGAGGTGCGCCACGCCAGTGACGCGGCATGGGACGACATGAAGTCCGGGTTCGACAAAGCCTGGGGCGATATTGCAGGCGCTTTCGACGACGCCAGATCCCGGTTCAAATGAGAAGGCTGCCCATGACCATCCTCAGAAGCTTGCGGATCGGAGCTCTCGCCGCTGGGGTCGCGGCCTTCGCTTTGCCTGCGGCGGCGCAGGATACGGGCGCGCTGACCACAACAGACGGCGTGCGCACTGAAATCACTCAGGCGATGGAGGCCATTGCCACCTATTCGGAGCAAGAGCGCGATCAGGCGCTGGCAGAGGCCCGCGCGGCGCTGACCCGGCTCGACGCCGAGATAGACCGGCGCGAAGAGGCGCTGCGCGAAACTTGGGCCGAGATGTCGGACGCCACGCGCGATACCGCGCGCGCCCGGCTGATGGATCTGCGCGAGGCGCGCAACCGTCTGAGCGAGCGTTATGGCGCGCTGGAGACAGGCGCAAGCGGCGCGTGGGACGAGCTGAAGACCGGGTTCTCCGCCGCCTGGGGCGCATTTTCAGCAGCCTGGACTGCGGCGGACGAAGGCAAACCCGCGAATTGAACGGGGTTGGCGGCGCTTGAAACCCGCGACAGGCAGCCGCCGTCAGTCTCGCATTTGTGCATATCTCCGGGGCATTTGATGGGCACGGCTCTCTGGATCGTCGTGGCGGCAGCGCTTTTGACCGCGATCCGCCTTCTTGACGATGATGGTTTTCCGGATGCTGGACCTTATACTTGGCACTAACCGACATAAGGAGAAACCATGTCCCCGATCATCCGCGCCTTTTTCGACAGACCCACGGGCAGCCTGCAATATGTGTTTCACTGTCCCGTCACCCGGGAAGCGGCCATCGTCGATCCGGTCTGGAACTTCTACCCCGAAGCCGGGGCCGTCACGACCGAGAGTGCGGATGAAATCCTCGCCTATATTGCGGCCGAAAATCTCAAGGTGGTCTGGGTGCTCGACACTCATCCCCATGCCGATCATTTTACCGCGGCGCGCTATCTGTCCGACAAGCTCGGTGCGCCCACGGCCATCGGCGAAAAGGTGACGGATGTGCAAAAACTGTGGAAAGACCTCTATCATCTTGGCGACGATTTCCATACCGACGGCTCGCAATGGGACCGACTGTTTGCCGAAGGCGACGAGTTCATGGTGGGCGAGATTGCGGTGCGCGTGATGTTCTCGCCGGGGCACACGCTGGCGTCAATCACCTACGTTGCGGGGGATGCGGCGTTCGTCCATGACACGCTGATGATGCCCGAAAGCGGAACCAGCCGCGCCGACTTTCCCGGCGGCAGCGCCGAGGATTTGTGGACTTCGCTGCGCGCCATCCTCGAACTTTCCCCCGACACGCGGCTTTATATCGGGCACGACTACCCTGACTCTGGCGCCGCCCCTGAATACATGGCATCCGTGGCAGAACACCGCTTGCGCAACCGGCATGTGAAGGACGGTATCGGCAAGGCTGAGTTTATCGCCACCCGAACCGCCCGCGATGAGACGCTGACCCTACCAGAGCGTATGTTGGCGGCGCTTCAGGTCAATATCCGGGGCGGACGCTTGCCCGAGGCAGAGGCGGATGGTCACAGCTATCTGAAGATCCCCGTTGGAAAGTTTGACCCGCTATGAACGATACCTACACGGCAGCCTTTGCCAGGATCACCGGAGCCACGGGGGAAGATGTGCGCCCGGGCGAAGCGCGCAATGGCATGGTCCATGTCGTTTCGCTGATCCTGACCAAGACGGCGGACGCCCTGATCGACCCCAAGCTAGTACTGGCTTGGCTGCTGACCGCACTTGCAGCACCAAGCGCCATGATCGGCCTGCTCGTTCCTGTGCGCGAGGCGGGCGCGCTGCTGCCGCAGCTTGCATTTGCCCGCAAGGTCGAGGCCAGCCCTGAGCGCAAGCGGTTCTGGGCGTTGGGAAGTGCGGTGCAGGGCCTCGCAGCGTTCGGTATCGCCGGTGGCGGCGCTTTTGCTGACAGGTGCCTTGGCGGGCGTGGTGATCTTGGCCTGCCTCGCCGTGTTGGCTGTGGCGCGCTCGGCCTCATCCGTCAGCTATAAGGACGCGCTGGCGCGCACCATCGCCAAACGGCGGCGCGGCGCGGTCACGGGTCTGGCGGCCTCAATCGCCTCGATCTCGGTCTTTGGTGTTGGCTTCTTGATGGCGACCGGGCTGTTCAATGTCGCAGTCGCACCGCTTGCGGCCATCATCGCTGTGGCCGGGGCGGCATTTCTGCTGGCCTCGCTGATCTTCATGACCTTGCGCGAGCCGCACACAGACCCCGAAGACACGGGTGACGACGGCTCGCTGGCGGCACTGATCCAGCCTATCCTGACCGATGCGCAACTCCGCCTGTTCGTGGCCTCGCGTGCGGCGCTGGCCGTCACTGCACTTGCACCACCCTTCATCGTCATGCTGTCAGCCGCATCGGGACGCAGCGCGCTGGACGGCCTCGGGCCGCTGGTGATGGCGTCAACGGCCGCGTCGGTGCTGGCATCCTATCTGTGGGGGCGGTTGTCCGACCATTCCAGCCGACAGACCCTGATGGCCGCGGGCGCGCTCGGATCCGCAGTTTTCGCCGTGGTGGGGGCGTTGGGCCTCGCGTTTGGCGGCCTCGGCGGAACCTATGGCGCGGCG
This sequence comes from Pseudorhodobacter antarcticus, assembly GCF_900110135.1. Classification (GTDB taxonomy): domain Bacteria; phylum Pseudomonadota; class Alphaproteobacteria; order Rhodobacterales; family Rhodobacteraceae; genus Pseudorhodobacter; species Pseudorhodobacter antarcticus. Next base: position 4,149 of record NZ_FOCO01000075.1, read on the forward strand.
GCTGCAATCTTCGCCGCACAAATCGCCTACGAGGGCGTGCGCGCCGGGCGCAAGCTGCACCTGACCGACATGGCCGAGGATGCGTTCCGTGCCCGGTATACCGCGCTGTCCAACACGCTGATCGGTCTGGCGCTGCTTGGGGGCGGGCTGTTCGGGCTTGCGGCGGACCGGTTCGGCCCCGCCTCCGTGCTGCTGGCCTTCGCGGTCATTGCAGCGCTCGGGGCGGTGTTGGCGCGCGGCCTTGACGAGGTGCAGAAGGACTGAACCAGAACGGCGGATTTTTCGGCGCTGCTTTGACGTACACGTGCACCTATTCACAGGTCAGTGCGACTAAGTTGCCGGTGCCACTCCACGCAAAAGGATGAAGATTTCCCTCCAGTCGGCCACCAAATGCGACATTCCGCCCAGGCTGATCACATGGGCACGATCATCAACACCTCCCGGCGATCTTCATGTGCAGTAGGTGGTCTTGTCACGCTTGCGTTCCTGTCTCCCAAATTATTTAGGCAGCCTTTCGTTCGAACGCCAATGGACTTTTACCACCCAGCGATGAGTGCCGCCGTCGTGGGTTATAGAACCCATTGATATACTGGGATATAGCCTCTTCAGCCTGGCGTTTGGTTTCCCATAGGTTGCGCCAGATTAGCTCTGCCTTGAGAGACTTGAAGAATGTTTCGACCATGGAGTTATCGTAACAATTTCGCTTGCCGCTCATGGACACTGCGAAGCCATGCTTTGACAAACGTTTCTGGTAGTCATGTGAACAGTATTGGGCGGATTCAACCGGTCGTCGCAACACCCCATTTTAGGAGGTGTTGATGACCACAACAGGCAGACGAAAATCCGAACGTTCAACCAGGGGCAAATTAAATTCGCCAGGAAGGCCGCCAGTCTGGCAACGTGAGAATCTATGCCGGTTCTGGCGGGGCGTGGCCGCAGGTCATTCCAGTGAGGTGTCCGCTATCGAAGCGGGTGTTTCCGGTCCTGTCGGAATCCGGTGGTTTCGGAGTTCTGGTGGAATGCCTCCCACACATCTTGCACCTTCGGCGGTGCCCCTTACGAACCGGACACTGACCTTCTCTGAGCGAGAATAAATTGCATTGGAGTACGCGAGTGGGACGGGTATCCGCGCAATCGCGCGCAAGCTGTCGCGGTCACCGAGCACGGTATCGCGAGAGATAAGGCGCAATTCTGCAACGCGCAGCGGTGATTTCGACTATCGTGCGATCACGGCGCAGTGGCATGCGGATCGTGCAGCACCGCCCAAAATCAAGCAAGTTGTCAAGTAACTCCACCCTGCGCGATTATGTGCAGGACCGTCTCTCAGGTCTTATCGCTACGCCGGGTGGCATCGCCTTCGATGGGCCTGTTGTGGTATGGAAAGGGCGACGGGCCGTTCATCGGCAAAGTCGGCGCTGGTCTTGTGCCTGGAGCCCAGAACAGATCGCGCAGCGTCTGAAAATAGACTTTCCTGAGGACACAACACTGCGGATTAGCCACGAGGCCATCTATCAAGCGCATTACATTCAAGGAAGGGGTGCCGTGAAGCGGGAGCTTTCGGCCTGTCTGGGCTCAGGCTGCGCACTGCGATTGCCCCGCGAACGCGCCCGAGGTCGTGGCAGACCCTACCTCGCAGATGCGCTGATGATCAGTGACCGCCCGGCAGAGGTTGGCGCTAGGGCTGTGCCGGGTCATTGGCCTTACGGCGAATGCCTGAATTCGCCGTAAGGCTGACAGGAAGGCGACCTCATTTTCGGTCTCGGAAGTTCAGCCATTGGCACGCTGGTCGAGCGCACAACACGCTTCACCATGCTCTTGCACCTGCCGCGCATGGAGGGCCATGGGAAGGGCAAAGTGCCCAAAAACGGACCAGCACTGGCTGGCCATGGTGCAGAGGCCGTCCGCGATGCTATCGCAGGGACAATCATGGGGCTTCCGGCGTGTCTTCGCCGATCTTTGACTTGGGACCAAGGTGCGGAAATGGCCCAACATGCGCAACTCCAAATCGAAACGGGGCTGAATATCTATTTCTGTGACCCGCAAAGCCCCTGGCAGCGGGGGAGCAACGAAAATACCAACGGCTTGCTGCGACAATACTTTCCCAAGGGCGCGGATCTCAGCCAGCACGGTGTCAATGAGTTGAGCCCGGTCGCGCATGCTTTGAACACAAGACCCCGCAAAACCCTCGGCTGGAGGACTCCCGCCGAAGCTCTCGACCAATTGCTCAAACAGGATATAGTTGAATGTGTTGCGACGACCGGTTGAATCCGCCTTGTGATCCACGATCCGTGTGGTGAATGCACCCTTTTGGAGGCTGCCGTAAAGCCACCGCCATATCCAATGCGCGGATTTCCAGATCCCGTTTCATGCGATTGGCTAACGGCCCAGCCAATAACACGGCGGGAATATAGATCCAGAATAACGGCAAGTTAAAGCAACCTCTCGCTGGTCCATATATACGAGATGTCGCCCACCCACTTCTGGTTGGGCCCATCTGCAGAGAAATCCTGATCCAACAGATTGGGGGCAATATTGAAAGCATGGTTGCTGTCTGTCGTGACCTTGAACTTTTGAGTTCTGACGATCTTAATGCCGTTCTCACGCATCAAAAGACCTAAGCGCCGGTACCCGACCTTCAGCCCCCGCTCCTGCAACTCTTCTGTCATACGTAGCCTGCCATAACTTTGCAGGCTGAGATGATGTTGGTTACGAATATAGGCCAAGATCACCATATCATCACGCTGCCGCTGACACATTGGGCGAACCCTCCATGCTCTAAAACCACGTGATGTGACCCGCATGACTCGGCACAGAAACTCAACCGGCCATTCTTCTTTCCATGCCTCGATAAAGGCGAACCTCACTGGCTTTGGCCTGCAAAAACGATCGCTTTTTTCAACACTTCTCTCTCCTCGCGCAGCAGGCGGACTACCCGAATGGTCTGCAGGTTTACGCATCGGTACATTTGGTATGTCTGTCCGCGCGCCACCCGCGTGATTATTGCCCCGCTGCCGCCAAGAATCAGCGCGCAGCTCAGTCAGCGCGTTGTTTTGGCCTTGGGCGCCAAGTGGGGTTCTGCCCCTGCGGTCTTGTCGACCGGTTCTGTTTTGGCTTCTGGCTCGGGCCCGCTCCAGCGCGGAATTGTCAGTTTGCCATCAAGCCTCCGCCCAGGAAGCCGCCTGTCGCCCGGCGTGTCAAACGCATCTTCGCCAAGGCCCAAACCCGTACCAGCATGCGTGTCGCCAGAAGATCCCCCCAGATCAAAGCCGGGCCGATCGGTCTTATGAACAGCGGCGGCGGCACGGGGCTCGTCTTTCGCAGGTTTTTTCGGATTAGGTTTGCCGGGAACATCGGCCGCTGCCGACGACTTGGGCAAAGTGGATGTTTTCAATTTATCATTCATGGGCACCTCTATTAATACCATAAATGGTCAATGATCGCCCCGTAAGTAATTGTTTTCATTGCGGTCCCCTTTGGCGGTTCTGAATTAATAGAGGT
>NZ_FOCO01000090.1 GCF_900110135.1 Pseudorhodobacter antarcticus
GCCCGGCAGGCGAATGCGTAGCATTCACCGAGAGGGGGCACACCGCCTTCGGCTTGGCGCAGGATCGCAAGGATCTGCGGTTCGCTGTATCTTGTCATCTTCATCTGAATCTCCTCGTTTATCTTGCCGAGAAAATTCTACTTCCGCAGCCCCTTACTTTCGGGGGGGATTACCATATCACCCACTCCATCACGCCGGCAGGGCAGTCAGACCGGACGCTTACGGAACAGCGTAAATCGCGCAAGGAGCGCCGCACGGCCAAACAGATGCATGCGGATCTTGTGCAGCTTGGCTTTGACGGATCCTACGAGCGTGTTGCGGCCTTTGTTCGGGAATGGAAAGGGGAACGGCAGCGCGCGGGCCAATAAAAAAGACATGCGGTCTTACTATTTACCAGCGCGCTGGCCCAAAACGAAAATCTTCATGATGCTTGCTGAGATTGGGGTTATAGGCTGGATCATGTGTGGTATCTGTCTGCCAAGTGTCTTTCATGTACTGGACTTCGTTTTTGAAACGGGCCCTCTTTGCGGGTGTATCCTCGGTCTTTCGAGATGCAGATTCGTGGTGGTACATTTCCGCCAGCGGTGTCCAGAGATTGCGATACCCCGCAGCTTTGACTTTCAGACAGAAATCCACGTCGTTGAAGGCAATGGCCAGATGTTGTTCATTCAAACCACCCACCGCTTCATAAACGGCGCGCCGCACCACAAGGCAGGCAGCGGTAACGGCTGAGTATTCTTGGCGAAGCATGACGCGAAGGAAATAGCCGGAATCGTCTCGAGCTAAATACTTGTGGGAATGACCGGCAACACTACCTAAGGTCACTACGACGCCAGCGTGCTGGATCGTGTCGTCAGGGTAGTAAAGCTTTGCGCCAACACAGCCGACATCCGCACGGATGGCGAGGCTCACCATCTCACGGAGCCATCCGCCAGAAATAATTTCTATGTCGTTATTGACCAAGGCGACGATGTCACTTCGACTTTGCGCAACAGCCTTGTTGTTCAATGTGGAGTAGTTGAACGGTCCGTCATCGCGGATGACCTTCACTTGGGATGATCTCGTGATCTCCTTGAACCATGCCAATGTCTCTGCCTCGACGCTGCCATTATCGACGATAACGATTTCAAAATTGCCGTAATCTGTCGTTGCAAGGATCGAATCAACAGTAACCCGGGTTATGTCTAGCCTATCCCGGGTCGGGATCACGATAGTGACGGAAGGCTCATTCGCTAGTGGCCATTGCGGCAGATAAGTGAAAGGATAAGATCCCCGTTCGACCTTAATTTTCTGATTGTATTGGTCGGATAATGCATTCGCCATGGCCTGCACTCCGGCAGTCCATGCATATGATTTAGAGTCCGCTGTGTCTACTGTATTGCCCAGCGAGGCTCGCTCAGAATAGAGCACCTTCGGGATGTGATGGATATCTTCTTCACCAACAAGGGGCAGGCAGCGCAACAAAAGATCATGGTCTTGCACGCCCTCATAGCCTGGACGGAAACCTCCAATTTTTCTTACGATATCAGTTGCATAAACTACAAGGTGGGAAATGTAGTTATAGCTGTAAAGGAGTTCACGATTCCAATCTGGTTTGAAATGGGGGTCATAGCGAGAGCCATCCTCGCGGATCTTGTCTTCATCAGTATAAATGATCTTTGCCGCTGGATGCTGATCAATACATTCGGCCACATAAAGCAGGGCATCGGGATCAAGAACATCATCATGGTCTATAAAAACGAGGTAATCACCCTGCGCTAACTCTATCGCGCTGTTAGACGCATGGCTGATATGGCCATTTTCATCGCGGAACACGATCCGTATCCGGGTGTCGGATTCTGCTGCTTTGCTTAGAACATCCTTGATGCGAGGATTAGGGGAAGCATCGTCAGCAATGCACAATTCCCAGTTTGAATAGCTTTGCGAAGTGACGGAATCGATCATCTCCTGAAGCAGGGCTGGGTCAGTATTGTAGACTGGTACAATCACAGACAACATCGGCCCACCTGAGAGCCTCTGCACAAGCGCACGGATTTCTCCGGCCATTGCCTCGCGCTGTATTGCCCACGCTTCTAGCAATTCAGCGTATCTTTCTCTTGAACTGACATTCTCGAGCTCAATCCGCTTCGGGTCCCGCTTGGCTGCTGATCTGGCAAAGCGGCTTGCGGTCCGCGGAGATAGGGGGGAGCTTGCCTTAGACAACGCCATAAGTACTCGGCTGACAATTAGTCGCCTTAACTGCTTAAGCGGACGTTGACGGGCATTGATCAGAAGCGATGAAAGGGTATCGCTGCGCTTCTGGAGAAGTGTTATTTCTTTATCCTTGAGCTTAATCGCCTTAGCTTGATCTGCTAGTCCTTGAAGGTTTTTGCGCGCAAGCATGGCCCCACCAACGGCCTCAAAGAAACTCTCCACGACGCCGGGCCCCTCATTTGCCCGTGACAGCGCCACGAGGTCGCGAAGGTTGGACGCTACGTCCGAACCGTGAAGGAGGACGCCGAGTCCGTGACAATGGGTAAAATTAAATGACGGATACTTTTCGGAAATCTCGGCCCAATATTTGTAAACGCCAAAGCCTCGTTCCTGCACGACCGTGTCGTGAAATAGGACAACCGCCCGATCTGAAAGTTTCGGCACCCAGCTTTCGAAGTCGTGTTTCACGTCATCATAAAAATGTCGCCCATCCACATGCAACAGATCGACGCTACCATCTTTAATATCATCGAGTGCCTCGTCGAAGGTTTTTCGCAGGAGGGTGCTGAAACTAGCGTATTTGCGGTTTTCTATGCGAACGCTGTCAAAAACGACTTCTGAATAGGCTCCAGCATGCTCATCACCGGTCCATGTGTCTACCGCAAAGCACTCGGTCGGAAGTCCAGCCTCCTTAACAGACTGGCACATAGAGAAGTACGAAAATCCGTTATGGGTACCCAACTCTACAATACGCCTTGGCCGCAATACTTTCACCAACCACATCGCAAATGATCCATGCTCCCCCCAAGAGGTCTGCGGAAAGTATGCCGGTTCAGAAACGTCATGTTGGAGGAATTGGGTCATTTTTTTCAATCTACTCTTTATTTTTTGCCAGTCACACTGGCTTGGCGGCTTTGATCAGAACAGCCACCTGCGTGTCAAGTGAAGTATAGCCCTAGGTTGCACCGTTGCACAAATTGAGAAGGATTCCTGTGTGACTCCATCGAAAACGTTCGTCTATTCGGCCGTTCCAATTTGGCTATGGCGGGGACGCAGAACGCGACCTTTCTCGAGAACGGCAATAGAGTCGTAGAGGTGAAGGGACGCAAGGGTATCTGTAGTTGCTTTAATTCTCTGGCCCTCATTGTGATACCAGTGATGCATATCGTCATACATCTGTCGAATATCCCCAATAAATGATGTAGACTGCTGGTATCCGCCTTCGTGTGAATCCCAATAAGTTGCGTGTAAGTCTTCAACCATATACACACCTCCTTCTTCCAGAAGCGGGAACAAGGTGTTTATCGAGGCGCGGATGTGCTTGGAGTAGTGGCTACCGTCATCGAGAACGATATCAACACCACCCATCTCTTTCACGACATTCACAAGAAATTCTGGATCGTCTTGTGATCCGATACGCACTTGACCACTTAGCCCATTGAACGCATCGCACGCCGGATCAATATCAATCCCAAAAATAATGGCGTCGGGCCCAAAATACTTCCTCCAAAGAGATAACGATCCGCCTTTAGACACGCCTATTTCGAGAAACCTTGGTTTGCGGCCCCGAAACGACGAAAAATACCGTTCGTAGATCGGCAAATAATGATGCCATTTATGTACTATCGTTCCATCGTGCGACCAAAACAGCCCCTCAAGACCCGGCCGGTCTTTTGCCCCGGCAGGAATGCCGTCATAGTTGGCAAAACTCTCGATTCCTGCTCCGACTTGGCCACTATCGCTTGTTACGGGAACGCAAAGAACATTATCTGACGTGCTATCAACTCCTGTGACGTTTTCTGCCCCTAACTGGTATCTATTCATAAGCTTGCGAGATATTTTTTTTAATAGGTCCACGTTTTGTTCCCCTGTTTGGTCAATTCCCGCAAAAGCTCACAGCAACCATCAGATAAGTCTAAGTTATCCCTATTGCCGTGTCCAGATCTGCAGCTTCGGTAAAAACCGCCGTTGGCCGCTCTGGCGTTTGAAGACCAATGAGTCTAGAGCCTATCTGTCACATCCCGGCAGGTAATATGGGTGCTTCTTGAACAGTTGCGGTTTGAGTTTGTGCCAGTCTTTCATCGCTTGCAACGGGGTTTTGCTTCCCAAGGCTGATTGTGGAAGCTGCTGGTTGTAAAGCAGCACATAGCGGTGCAGCGTGGTTTCCAATTCTTCTCCGGAGCGGAAGTGATGGCTTTGCAGAACTTCCTCGATCCGGCCGTTGAAACGCTCAACCATGCCATTGGTCTGCGGATGATGCGGCGGGGCCAGGCGGTGTTCGATGTCCAGATCGTGGCAC
>NZ_FOCO01000013.1 GCF_900110135.1 Pseudorhodobacter antarcticus
CATCTGTGAAGGCATGACCATCTGTTCGTTCTCCTGCGCCCTCAAGTGTAAACTTCAGCCAGTCGATTGTCTCACGATTATTGGCACGGAGGGCGGGATGGAACAGAATAGCGTTGCAAGCCAAGACCAAAGCCGGGGCCGTAAGGGCGGTTGGCAACTTGCCACTGTGGTGTAACGGAAAGATCGGTGCGTCGTGCCAGCGCAATCATCGTCAATCGCCAGACATGGCCGTTGCCATCCAAGAAGGGATGGATCCAGAACATCCTGTGGGTCATATCGCACAGGTGGGGCAGCAGGGCTGTAGGCGGCATGTGCCAAAACTTTGCGATGTCGTCGCACAGCTGTTGCATGGCGGGGCCAACGGCGCTGGGCGGCGCACAAGGGTCATTGCGGCGCAGGCCAGGGGCCATAACGCGCGTAACAACAATACGCCTTGGCGTTTGCAGCAGTGGCGCTGGGCTGCCGCGATACGCACCCACCACCTGATCGGCAAAAAGGCCGCCGTAAAGCTGTCGATGCAGTGTTCGCGGATCGCCCATCAGCGGCCAGAGTTGGGGGGTGGGCAAGGTCCGAAATGCAGCTTCGGCCGTGGTGCAGCGGTTTGTCAGCAGGGCAATGGCTGCGGCGTTCAACCGCGTGGCCGTCCGCCGGATGCTTGCGGCGCGCCCTGCGGCGGTGCCGGGTTCAGACGATCCTGTGTCGCGCGCCATTGTGTGGCCCTAATTCCCAAAACCTATCTTACTCCTGCCACGGTTTGACAATTATCTAATCATGATTTTTCGCGATGTTTGCGCCAGTGGTGTGTGATGTACCGAGGAATTGGTTGATGAAAAAGGTTTTGTTTTCCAGCATTGATGGTGGCAGCGTGCACCAAGGCCTGATTTTGGCGCAGCTTGACGAAATCATGACCATTGCCCAAGCCACATCCGATATCATTACCCTAGAGGTGATGACCTTTGCGTTTGCCGGTACAGACATTGCCACGGCGATGGAAACGCTGGTCGCGCAATGCGATACCATACACATTAAAATTCTAGCTGATTGGAGCCAAGGCGCGCCGAAAAGCCCCAGTGTTGTGTCGCGGCTGGCGGCGCACCCATCCGGTCGCATCACGTTGAAATACAAGTTGGATTTGCCCTATTCCACTGACCCTATCAGCGAGCGGGTTAGCTGGCGGTATCACACCAGCCACGGGATGTTGCATCACAAAACCATGTTGATGACCCGTGCGGGGCATGCGGAACGGTTAATCCTTGGCAGTTTCAACTGGAGCGCACGCGGGGCGGTTGCGTATGAAAACACACTGCTTTTGGTGCGCGATGGCGTGACCGATGTGGTGCTGGATGCCTTTTGTGCTGAATTTGCGGCCCTGTGGGGGGATTTTTTTGCGTCTGTCGCCCCGGCGCAGGCGGCGTAGTTGGCAATCATTGCGCGCCAAAAGGTGCAATCTGGGGGGAATATGCACAATCTGGATGATTTGCAGGCTGTGCTTGAATCATATGCGCCCAGAACTGAATCCGAAACCGTACCTGCAACTGACATGGGCGCGCGCGGCCAGACCTATCTGTGCGAAGGTTCTATTCTGCCTGCGTTCTCTGGCCGCTACCTGACAAGGCGCGAGGCACATTACGGGTTTGCCCCAGCCAACAACAGCCGAAACCTTGATTTGTTGCGACCGTTCGGCGCGCGCCGGCCTGCCCCATGTTCGGTGAACGCAGTTGCGTTCGAGGCAATCCGCGCTGTGCCAGACGGCGGGCGATTGAAAGTCGCAATGTACGCCATGTCGGCGCGTGTGCCCGAATACGGCGCGTTGATAGAGGCCGCCCGCCGCGGCTGCCCTATTGAGGTGTTGCTTGACCGTAAAATTGGCAAAGTTTTTGGCGAGGATTTGGCTGCGCGCGCAAAAACCGAAGGGTTGCCGATCACCGTTCGAGGCACCAATCGGCGGATGCACCAAAATTACATTCTGGCCCAAGATTGCCACAGCGTGGTGACCGGGACCGCCAATCTGACCCAAGATTCCGCCAATCGTCACGCAGAATATCGCATTTTATTCCGAAATGACCCCGCGCTTGCTGCCCAGTTTGAGACTGACTTCAACACCATCTGGCAGCGCGTCGCCTAACGTCGCATCCCCTTCAACCGTTCCGCAATTGCAAAGATCACCTTTATGCCCACCTTTTATGGCACCCCTTCAAATTATCAGATCGACGGAAGCGTCGATTCTGACGATATTTTTGGCGGCGATGGTGACGACCTTCTTTATGGTCATGGTGGTGACGATGGAATTTATGGCGAGGATGGCAACGACCACCTGTCTGGTGGCGCGGGGGATTACACGCTTGAGGGCGGTGACGGCGATGACCGTCTTTATGGTGGGTTGGGTAACGACAGTCTGGACGCGGGCAACGGCGATAACAGTGTGTTTGGCGGGACGGGTGACGACACTCTGTTTGGCGGCGACGGCAACGACACAATGGGTCTGTAAACAGCAGCCCCAATCTGATCGCCAATGGTGGATTTGAAAACGGCACCCACAGCGCAAATGGCGTAAATGGGTTGACGGGCTGGGCCAACTTTTCGGGATCACCAGACAGTGCCGATGATGGCGCAGCGGCGGAAAGCTGGAACACCACCAATTATGCTGCGGATGGCACGGGTTATGTGACGATGTGGGGCACCACGAACGGCACCCAAGAAGCGATGAGCCAAGCCTTGGCAGCGCCGCTTTTGGCGGGTGTCACCTGCACTGTCACGCTGGATGCGATTTCATCGGATAATATTGGCGGGCAATGGTTTACCCCGGCCAATATCCCTTAGTTTTCCAGATGCTCGACCAATCGACCATGACGGTTTTAGGATCTGTCACGGTGCAATCCACCGGGTATGAAAGCTATAGCTTTACCATCACGCCAAGCACGCCCGTCACCAGTATTGTCATTCGGCCTATGGGGGCGGGGCTGGGCACTTACCCTTCCTTGATCATCGACAAGGGATTTATGCGAGGACGCCCACGTTGGGCGAGGCTGGAAATGATCTGATTGACGCGGGCGGCGGTGATGATCTGATTTATGCCGGAACGGGCAATGACACGATCGCCGCATGCGAAGGTGCGGATACGGTCTATGGCGGGGCGGGCAATGACCTGATTTATGCCAAAGCGGCGGACGGCGTTGCAGATCAGATTTTTGGCGGGTCCGGCGCAGATGTGATTTACGCAGGCGGCAATGATACCGTCGATGGCAGCGTTGTCGGCATTGACACAGATATTTTGCGTTTGGGGCCTGCGCCCGTTGGTGGATCAAAAAAATGTGGTGATCATCGGGGCGGACAGCAACGGCAACGGCTTTGACGGTTACGTAGAGTTTTTGGATGCCAGCGGCACCGTCGTGTCCACCCTGCAATTCACTGGGATTGAGACGATTGTGCCCTGTTTTATCCCTGGCAGTCGCTTTGAAACCGATCGCGGTCCGGTTCTGGTGGAAATCTTGCGCCGAGGTGACCGCGTTTTGACAAAGGACCAAGGGTTTCAACCCTTGGTTTGGGTTGGGCATAAAACCCTGACGCAGCAGGCCTTGGCGGCGGCCCCCCATCTGCGTCCAATCCGAATTTCTGCAGGTGCGCTGGGCGCGCGTGCGCCTTTGCAAGATGTGTGTGTCACCTCAGCATCGCATGTTGATCAGTGGTGACGCCGTAAATCTGTGGTTTGGCGCCGATGAAGTGTTGTTTGCGGCCAAGTACTTGACGGTTTTGGACGGTATTGCACCCGTTTCGGTCGATTGCGTCACTCACGACCATGTGATGTGTGAAGCACATGAGATTATCTTGGTCGATGGGGTCTGGACCGAAAGCTTTCAGCCCGGCGATGCTAGCCTCTGCGGCCTAGATCACGCCGCACCGGCAGAAGTTCTGGCCTTGTTCCCCGAGTTGCAAGGCCAAGACGCGCTTGAGTATGTCGCAGCCCGCCCCAGCCTGCGCAAGCATGAGGCGATGGTGCTGTTGGCTAGTCATTCCAGTTAAGATGGGGCGGTTAGGTAGCCTTTACCAAAGCATCAATCGCCTTCAGGCTGGTCAAAAGTCCGGCCAATTCGGACAAAGGCACCATATTGGGGCCATCTGATGGAGCGCGGTCTGGGTCGTCGTGGGTTTCAATGAAAACCCCTGCCACACCCACTGCCACCGCCGCACGAGACAGAACAGGCACAAATTCGCGCTGCCCGCCTGATGATCCGCCCATTCCCCCTGGTTGCTGCACGGAATGGGTTGCATCAAAGATCACAGGTGCGCCGGTTTGCGCCATAATGGGCAAGCTGCGGAAATCGCTGACCAATGTGTTGTAGCCAAAACTGGCCCCCCGTTCGGTTAACATCACATTGTTATTGCCTGACCCGGTGATTTTCGCCACTACATTCACCATATCCCAAGGGGCAAGAAATTGCCCCTTTTTCACGTTGATCACTCGGCCGGTTTGGGCAGCAGCAATCAGCAGATCCGTTTGGCGGCATAAGAAAGCTGGGATTTGCAGAATGTCACAAACCTCGGCTGCGGGGGCACAATGGGCGGCTTCATGCACATCGGTCAGCACGGGCATGCCAAAACGTTCTTTTACCTCAGCAAAAACCGCCATTGCTTGTGCCATGCCGATGCCGCGCGGGCCGGTCAGGCTGGTGCGGTTGGCCTTGTCATAGCTGGCTTTGAACACCGCCTGCACGCCGACGTTTCGCGCAATTTCGTCAATCGCAGCCGCCATTTCCAGCGCGTGGTTGCGACTTTCCATTTGGCAGGGGCCAAGGATAAAGGCCACGGGGGCCGCGTTATCAAACACCACATTGCCGGCGGTTACGGATGTCTTTGCTTGCATTTCAGGCCCCACATTTTGCACCCCCCTGCGGTGGCGCAAGCCCGCCCGCGTGTCAAGCAAGATTGGTTTTTCTTGACACGAGCCTGTGCATGGGTGCATTAAATGAACATACGTTCAATTCAGGCGGGGGTTGCTGAATGTTCATGGCGTCAATGCGTTTCGATTTGGGCGATGATATCGTGGCCCTGCAAGATATGGTGCATCGCTGGGCGCAAGAACGGGTAAAGCCAATGGCGCAAGCGATTGACGTCGATAATGTCTTTCCAGCGGCGTTGTGGCGCGAAATGGGCGACCTTGGCATGCTGGGGATCACTGTGGCCGAGGAGGAAGGCGGTGCGGGCATGGGATACCTTGCGCATGTGATCGCGATTGAGGAAATCGCGCGGGCCTCTGCCTCCGTTTCGTTGTCATACGGGGCCCATTCCAACTTATGCGTGAACCAGATCAAGCTGAACGGCACAATAGGTCAAAAGGCCAAATACCTGCCCGGTTTGATTGCTGGAACCCATGTTGGCGCGTTGGCGATGTCTGAGGCGGGGGCGGGGTCGGACGTGGTCAGCATGAAGTTGCGGGCGGAAAAGAAGGATGGATACTACGCGCTGAAGGGCAACAAATATTGGATTACCAATGGCCCGGATGCCGACGTGTTGGTGGTTTACGCCAAAACCGACCCGGAGGCGGGCAGCAAGGGCATGACCGCGTTTATTGTGGAAAAGACCATGAAGGGGTTTTCCACCAGCCCGCATTTCGACAAACTGGGGATGCGCGGATCCAACACCGCAGAGCTGATTTTTGACAATGTCGAAGTGCCGTTTGAAAACGTGCTGGGCCTTGAGGGCAAAGGCGTGCGGGTCCTGATGTCGGGTCTGGATTATGAGCGGGTGGTGCTGTCTGGCATCGGCACCGGGATTATGGCGGCCTGTCTGGATGAGGTTGTGCCTTATCTGCAAACCCGTGAACAATTTGGCCTACCCATTGGCAATTTCCAACTGATGCAAGGCAAAGTGGCCGACATGTATACGGCAATGAATTCCGCCCGTGCCTATGTCTATGCGGTGGCGCGCGCCTGCGATCGTGGCGTGGTGACGCGCGCCGATGCGGCGGCCTGCGTGCTTTACGCGTCGGAGCAAGCAATGGTGCAGGCGCATCAAGCGGTGCAAGCCTTGGGCGGTGCCGGATTTTTGGCCGACAGTGTTGTGTCACGCTTGTTTCGCGATGCAAAGCTGATGGAGATTGGGGCTGGCACGTCTGAAATCCGGCGGATGCTGATTGGCCGAGAGGTTTTGGCAACTTAATCATGTGTTTTTCGTCCCTTTAAGTTTGCAGTCACCCAAGAGGCCCTGATGAAGTTGCAATCGACGTTCCTGCCCAATTCGGAAGCCGCCCGCACCAATCGGGCCGCCCATCTGGTGATGTTGGATGCTGTTGCACAGGCCGCGACACTTGCGGCGGCAGGGGGCGGGGCGGCATCCCAAGCGCGGCACATTTCGCGCGGTAAAATGCTACCTCGGGACCGGGTGGCAAACTTGCTAGACCCCGGGTCGCCGTTTTTGGAAATTGGGATCACGGCTGCGCACGGGCTTTATGGTGGTGAAGCGCCTTGTGCGGGCGTCATAGCGGGCATTGGCCACGTCATGGGGCAAGAGGTTATGGTGGTGTGCAATGATGCGACCGTCAAAGGTGGTACTTATTATCCAATGACGGTCAAAAAACACCTGCGCGCCCAAGAAATTGCCGAAGAAAACCATCTGCCTTGCATCTATTTGGTCGATTCAGGCGGGGCCAACCTGCCCAACCAAGATGAGGTGTTTCCCGATCGCGACCATTTTGGGCGGATTTTTTACAATCAGGCCCGCATGTCGGCAAAAGGGATTGCGCAGATCGCCGTGGTCATGGGGTCATGTACCGCTGGCGGCGCTTATGTTCCCGCCATGTCCGATGTGACCATCATCGTTCGCGACCAAGGCACGATTTTTCTGGCGGGCCCCCCATTGGTCAAGGCTGCCACCGGGGAAATCGTCAGCGCCGAAGACCTTGGCGGCGGCGACGTGCATACCCGCCTGTCTGGCGTCGCAGATTATCTGGCCGAGGATGATGCGCACGCATTGGCGCTTGCCCGCCGTGCGGTAAGCCATTTGAACCGCGCCAAACCTGTGACCGTGCAATGGCAATCGGCAGAAGATCCGGCCTATGACCCCGATGAAATCCTTGGCCTCGTGCCCCCCGATCTGCGCACGCCCTATGACATCCGTGAGGTGATTGCCCGCGTGGTTGATGGGTCGCGTTTTGATGAATTCAAAGCGCGGTTCGGCGAGACGCTGGTCACGGGTTTTGCCTATGTAAACGGCTGCCCGGTCGGGATTGTGGCCAACAATGGCGTGCTGTTTTCAGAGGCGGCTGTGAAAGGTGCGCATTTCGTGGAACTGTGCAGCCAGCGCAACATCCCTTTGGTTTTTTTGCAAAACATCACGGGGTTCATGGTGGGGCGCAAATACGAATCTGAAGGGATTGCGCGCCACGGCGCCAAGCTGGTCACGGCTGTGGCGACCACCAATGTACCCAAAATCACCATGTTGGTTGGCGGCTCTTTTGGCGCGGGCAATTACGGCATGGCGGGGCGCGCTTACAGCCCGCGCTTTTTGTGGTCATGGCCAAATTCGCGCATCGCGGTTATGGGCGGCGCGCAGGCGGCAGGGGTGTTGGCATCGGTCAAGCGCGACGGCATTGAACGCAAAGGTGGCGCGTGGAGTGTAGAGGCAGAAACGGCCTTTAAACAGCCCACGTTGGATATGTTTGAGGCGCAATCCCACCCGCTTTATGCCAGTGCGCGGCTTTGGGATGATGGGATCATTGACCCGCGTAAAACCCGTGCAATTCTCTCCCTCTCCCTTTCTGCCGCCCTTAACGCCCCGATTGAGCCTACCAAATTCGGCATTTTCCGCATGTAAATCATCATGTGGTCCCAAATATCCCGGGGTTCTGGGGGCTGGCCCCCGGCGACCTTAACCAAGCGAGACGCCCCATGTTTCAAAAGATACTGATCGCCAACCGTGGTGAAATTGCCTGCCGAATTATCGAAACCGCCCATAAACTTGGCGTTGCGACGGTCGCAGTTTATTCCGATGCCGACGTTGCGTCCAAACATGTTGCGATGGCGGATGAGGCGGTTCATATCGGTGGATCTGCCCCGCGTGACAGTTATCTGCGCGGCGATATGATCATTGCGGCGGCGCAGGCCACGGGCGCGCAGGCAATCCATCCCGGTTATGGATTTTTGTCGGAAAACCCAGATTTTGTTGATGCTGTAGATGCTGCGGGTCTGGTTTTCATCGGCCCCTCAGCGCAGGCAATCCGCGCGATGGGGCTGAAAGATGCTGCGAAACGGCTGATGATGGCTGCAGGGGTGCCGGTGGTGCCCGGCTATCTTGGTGAAAACCAAGACTCAGCACATTTGGCTGCGGAAGCGTTAAAAATCACCTATCCTGTGTTGATAAAGGCCGTGGCGGGTGGTGGGGGCAAAGGCATGCGCTTGGTCGCCAATTCAGGCGATTTTGCAGCCGCATTGGCAAGCGCGCAAGGTGAGGCGGCGACCGCGTTTGGCAATGACGCAGTACTGATTGAGAAATATGTCGATAAACCCCGCCATATTGAGGTGCAGGTGTTTGGCGATGGTGTGGATGCGGTGCATTTGTTTGAACGCGATTGTAGCCTACAACGGCGCCACCAAAAAGTGATTGAGGAGGCGCCAGCCCCCGGCATGACACCCCAAATGCGCACCGCGATGGGCGATGCGGCCGTCAATGCTGCCCGCGCGATTGGGTATAAAGGGGCCGGCACCATCGAATTTATCGTTGATGCCAGTGACGGCCTGCGCGTTGATCGGTTTTGGTTCATGGAAATGAACACACGGTTGCAAGTAGAACATCCCGTGACCGAGGCAATTACTGGGGTTGATCTGGTCGAATGGCAGCTTCGGGTGGCATCTGGCGAACACTTGCCGCTGCGCCAGCAGGATTTGACAATTAAAGGCCACGCGTTTGAGGCCCGCCTCTATGCTGAGGATGTACTCGCCGGGTTTTTACCGGCAACGGGGCGGTTGGACCATTTGGTATTCCCATGTGATGCGCGTGCGGACAGTGGGGTGCGGGCGGGTGACACCATCAGCCCGTGGTACGATCCAATGATCGCCAAGATCATTACGCACGGACCCAGCCGCGCCGTGGCATTGTCGAAACTGTCGCGCGCCTTGGTGCAAACGCAAGTGGCGGGATCGGTCACGAACCTTGCGTTCCTTGTCGCGTTGACCCGGCATCAAGGGTTTGGTCAGGGGGATGTTGACACAGGATTGATTGGGCGGGATTTAGATGCTTTGATTGAAACGCCCATTGCCACTGCGCCCATCAAAGCGCTTGCGGCATTGGAAGTGGCCAAGTTACCAAACGATGCTTTAGCGGGTTTTTTTCAATGGAACCCTTTGCGTCAAACCATCCTTTTGCGGCATCAAAGCGCGGTGTGCGATGCGATGCTGGAACTCCTTGGCCCCAACGCCGCGCGTGTTACCATGGACGGTCAAACACTGGTTGCAGATCGCAAAAACGGACTTTGGCACATAGACGGGGCGATAGGCGCAAAGGCGATGTGGACAGGGGCCAGTGTGACGGTCTTTGCACCAGAATGTGCGTTTAGCTTTTTCCCGATGGATCCCTTGGCGAAAGATGCTGTGGTGGCAGGGGATGGGCGCGCCACGCTGTCGCCGATGCCGGGAATGGTGAAGGCCGTTTTTGTGGTGGCAGGCCAGACGGTCACGGCGGGTGACCGTTTGTGTGTGCTGGAAGCGATGAAGATGGAACATACCCTGACCGCCACGCGCGATGGGGTTGTTGCCGAAGTGCTGGCATCAGCGGACGAACAGGTCGAGGCGGGGGTGGCCCTGATCTTGTTAGAGGGGTCGGAATGATCCGGCTGCACCATATCGCACAATCACGATCTTTTCGCATTTTGTGGTTGCTAGAGGAGATCGGGCTGCCCTTTGATCTGATCCCACATGCGTTCGACAAAACCCTGCGCGATCCTGCTTATTTGGCCTTGTCGCCCGTTGGTCGCGTGCCTGCCTTGGAAATCGACGGGCAAGCATTGTTTGAAAGCGGCGCGATTGCAGAATATTTGGTGGAAACCCGCGCTCCGCATTTGATGCGCGGTCCGGGGCAGGCGGGCCGCAGCACCTATCTGGAATGGGTGCATTTTGGTGAAACCATTGGTCAACATCTGGCCAATCTGACCCAGCATAACATCGCCCTGCGCGAGGATTGCATGCGATCCCCGACAGTGATGCGTCTGGAGGCGAAGCGGCTGGCAAATTGCCTTGAGGCGGTCGCAGCGCAAGCAGGCGATGGATATGTGGCGGAAGATTTTTCAGCGGCGGATATTCAATGCGGATACGGGCTGTGGCTGGGTCAACGTTTTGTTCGCTTGTCGACTGCGGCGCAGCAATATTTGAACCGACTGACGGCGCGCCCTGCGTTTCGGGCGGCATTGGCCAAGGATGGCCCCGCCAAGATCTATACCCGCGACTTTTATCCCGCACCGGAGGCGTAAATGGAGCGCGTTGAAATCTGCGAAGTTGGCCCGCGAGATGGTCTGCAAAATGAGACGCGGCTGATTCCCTTGGCCGAAAAGGTGGCATTGATTGATATTTTGTCGCGCGTAGGCTTTCGGCGGGTGGAGGTGGCCAGTTTCGTGTCGTCAAAATGGGTGCCGCAAATGGCCGACAGTGCGCAGGTTATGGCGCAAATCGCGCGTGTGCCCGGTGTTACATACGCGGCGCTGACCCCCAATATGCAAGGTTATGCGGCGGCGCGCGCGGCGCGGGTTGATGAGGTGGCGATTTTCGCCTCAGCCTCTGAAGGGTTTTCAAAGGCCAATCTGAACGCGACGATTAACGAAAGCCTTGCGCGCTTTGCCCCGGTGGCGCAGGCGGCGCGACGCGATGGGGTCAAGCTGCGTTGCTATGTGTCTTGTGTCACGGATTGCCCTTTTGATGGGCCTGTGCCCCCCGATGATGTCGCGCGTGTGGCGGCTGCGCTGAGCGATTTAGGGTGCCATGAGATCAGTCTGGGTGACACAATTGGGCGCGGCACGCCGCAAACGATAGATGCCATGTTGGACGCGGTTTTGAAGGTGGTGCCCACTGGCCAATTGGCGGGGCATTACCATGATACCAACGGTCGCGCGCTGGAAAATATTGGCGCATCACTTGCGCGGGGGCTGCGGGTGTTTGATGCGGCGGTTGGGGGCCTTGGCGGTTGCCCTTATGCGCCGGGGGCGGCGGGTAATGTGGCGACAGAGCGGGTGGCGCGCTATTTGACCGCCCAAGGGTTTGCGCATGGTTTAGATGTGGGGCTGTTGGACCAAGCGGCGGGGATGGCGTGGGCAATGACAAGGCGGGATAAGCATGACATATCAGACAATTGATCTGCAAACAGACGCACGGGGCGTGGCGACCTTGACGCTGGCGCGGCCTGAAAAACGCAATGCAATATCAGCGCAGATGATTGCGGATTTGACCGATGCGGCAACTGTTCTGGCGGCAGATACGGCGGTACGCGTGGTAGTGCTGGCCGCACTTGGCGACAGTTTTTGTGCAGGAGGGGATCTAGGCTGGATGCGAGATCAAATGGTCGCTGATGGGCCGACACGCGCCGCTGAGGCACGCAAATTGGCGATGATGTTGGCCGCGTTGAACAATTTGCCCAAGCCTTTGATCGGGCGCGTGCAGGGGCAGGCCTATGGCGGTGGGATTGGGTTGATGGCGGTTTGCGATGTGGTCGTTGGGGTGGAAGGCGCGCGATTTGGCTTGACCGAAACTCGCCTGGGCCTGATCCCTGCGACCATCGGTCCTTATGTGATCGCGCGGATGGGGGCAGCCTGTGCGCGCAGGGTTTTTGCTTCCTCCCGGGTGTTTGATGCAGCACAAGCGGTTGGGTTGAACTTGATAAGCCAATTGGTCCCGGCCGATGGTTTGGATGCTGCGATTGAGGTGGAAGTGCTGTCATATCTGTCTTGCGCACCCGGTGCTGTGGTAGAGGCTAAGGCATTGATAAGGCATCTATCTCCGGCCCCCGATGCGGCCCAGATTGAGGTAAGCATCGCAGCCCTTGTCACCCGCTGGGAAAGCGCGGAGTGCGCTGAGGGCCTTGCTGCATTTTTCGCAAAGACCAGGCCAAGCTGGGTGCAATGAGGGGCGCATTAAGCCCTTAAGCCATATTTTTAATTCAGTGAATTTACCACGTTTTCGCGGGGGTTTTCACACGGCCTTCGGTTGACCCCGCCCAGGTGGAGGAGTACATTGAACACTAAATGTCTTTCGCCCTTCGGCGCTGGATGGTCGTGTGCCCTGATGGATAGGAGCAACTTCGTGGATCAAATGCTGCGGGAATATCTGCCGATAATCATTTTCTTGGCCATTGCTATTGGACTGGGGCTGGTTTTGTTGCTTGCCGCAGTCGTGCTGGCGGTCAGCAACCCCGACCCAGAAAAAGTTTCGGCTTATGAATGTGGCTTCAACGCTTTTGACGACGCGCGCATGAAATTTGATGTTCGCTTCTATCTGGTGTCGATCTTGTTCATCATTTTTGACCTTGAAGTGGCGTTCTTGTTCCCTTGGGCTGTCGCCTTTGGCGAAATTTCGATGACCGCGTTCTGGTCGATGATGGTGTTTCTGGCCGTTTTGACGGTCGGTTTTGCATATGAATGGAAAAAAGGAGCGCTGGAATGGGAGTGATGGCAGGTTCCAACACCGCAGCCGCGGATCTGGAGGCTTCGACGCAAGCCTTGAATGCTCAATTGCAGGACAAAGGATTTTTGCTGACCTCGTCCGAGGATATTATCAACTGGGCGCGCACGGGATCGCTGCACTGGATGACCTTTGGGTTGGCCTGTTGCGCGGTTGAAATGATGCATACCGCGATGCCGCGTTATGATGTGGAACGGTTTGGCTTTGCGCCCCGCGCATCGCCGCGGCAGTCGGATGTGATGATCGTGGCAGGCACGTTGACCAACAAAATGGCCCCGGCGCTGCGCAAGGTTTATGACCAGATGCCAGAGCCGCGTTACGTGATTTCCATGGGGTCCTGCGCAAACGGGGGCGGGTATTACCACTATAGCTATTCTGTGGTGCGTGGCTGTGACAGGATTGTTCCGGTTGATATTTACGTGCCCGGCTGCCCCCCAAGTGCTGAGGCGTTGCTATATGGTATCTTGCAGTTGCAGCGCAAAATTCGCCGTACCGGCACGCTGGTTCGTTAAGGAGCGATTGAAATGAGTGAAATCCTTAGTGAATTGGCTGCGCGGCTGGAACTGCGTCATCCTGATGCGATTGTTTCGACAGCGATCACGCATGGCGAACTGACTGTGACAGTGCAGGCGCGCGCATTGGTAGGCTTTGTCGACTACCTGAAAACGGATGGGAATTGCCAGTTTTCGAGCCTTGTTGACATCACGGCGATTGATTACCCCGAGCGGACATCAGCGCGGTTCGATGTTGTCTATCACTTCCTGTCGATGTACCAAAACACCCGCCTGCGCGTGAAATTGGCGCTACGCGAGGATGAAATGGTGCCGTCGATCACCTCTGTTCACCCATCCGCCAATTGGTTTGAGCGGGAGGTGTTTGACATGTTCGGCATCTTGTTTTCGGGGCATCCAGATTTGCGGCGCATCCTTACAGATTACGGGTTTCGCGGCCATCCTTTGCGCAAGGATTTTCCGACCACCGGCTATACCGAAGTGCGCTATGACGAGGTGCAAAAGCGCGTGATTTATGAACCGGTGACCTTGGTTCAAGAATACCGCCAGTTTGATTTCATGTCGCCATGGGAAGGTGCGCAATATGTGCTGCCCGGCGATGAGAAGAAAGAGGGAGCGAAGTGATGGACGGCGATATCCGCGTGAACACTTACGACGATGGCTCCACCGATTTTGAGACGGGCGAACAACGTATCCGCAACTTTAACATCAACTTCGGGCCGCAACACCCTGCGGCGCATGGTGTTTTGCGTCTTGTGCTGGAGCTGGACGGCGAGATTGTGGAGCGCTGTGATCCGCATATCGGCCTGTTGCACCGTGGCACCGAAAAGCTGATGGAAAGCCGCACCTACCTGCAAAATCTGCCCTATTTTGATCGCTTGGATTATGTGGCGCCGATGAACCAAGAGCATGCTTGGTGTTTGGCAATCGAGCGATTGACGGGTGTGGAAGTGCCACGCCGTGCGCAGTTGATCCGGGTTTTGTTCTGCGAAATTGGGCGTGTTTTAAGCCATTTGCTGAATGTGACCACTCAAGCGATGGACGTGGGCGCATTGACCCCGCCCTTGTGGGGGTTTGAAGAGCGCGAAAAACTGATGGTGTTTTATGAGCGGGCCAGCGGAGCGCGTTTGCATGCTGCGTATTTCCGGCCCGGCGGCGTGCATCAAGATCTGACATCCGCGCTGATTGAAGATATTGACGAATGGGCGCAGGATTTTCCGCGCGTTTTGAATGATATTGACGGGTTGTTAACCGAAAACCGCATTTTCAAGCAGCGCAACGCTGATATTGGTGTGGTAAGCGAACAAGACATTTTGGACTGGGGCTTTTCTGGCGTCATGGTGCGCGGCTCCGGGCTTGCATGGGATTTGCGCCGTGCGCAACCTTATGAATGTTATGATGAATTTGAATTTCAAATCCCGGTTGGCAAGAATGGTGATTGCTATGATCGCTACCTCTGCCGGATGGCGGAAATGCGGGAAAGCACATCAATCATCCGACAAGCGCTGGCCAAGCTGTGCAAAGAGCCCGGTGATATTTTGGCGCGCGGCAAGATCACCCCGCCAAAACGGGGTGAGATGAAAACCTCGATGGAAGCGTTAATTCACCATTTCAAACTGTATACTGAAGGGTTCCACGTACCCGCTGGTGAAATTTATGCGGCTGTTGAGGCACCAAAAGGTGAATTTGGCGTCTATTTGGTCGCTGATGGGACGAATAAACCTTACCGTGCCAAAATCCGGGCACCGGGTTTTTTACATCTGCAAGCGATGGATTACCTGTGCAAAGGTCATCAATTGGCCGATGTTGCCGCGATCATTGGCACCATGGACGTGGTGTTCGGGGAGATTGACCGGTGAAGAATACGCTTCTGACACTTTTATTTATGACAATACCAGTTGTCGCCTCGTCATTTGAGACGGGCACTTCTGCATTTCGGTGGTCATCAGATTTAGCGGCAGAGGAGTTTGCGCCGATCGCAATGTCGGGTGTCCCAAATTCGATCTATGGCATGGCGCGGGATGGTGCGATCTATCTTTGTGTTGTTGCTGACAGCTCTGAAAATCAAGCCAAACGCAAGCTTGTCTTGCTGGCAGAACTCGCGGGGGAGAACCCGGAGCCAATGCTTCCGAATATTCCCGTTACCTGTATTCTGACCTAATAGGACCGCCATGCTCCGCCGTTTGCACAAAGAACAGCCCGCCACTTTTGCCTTCACCCCTGCCAATCAGCAGTGGGCCGCTGGCCAGATTTCCAAATATCCCGAAGGGCGGCAGGCCAGCGCTATCATTCCGCTGCTTTGGCGCGCGCAGGAACAAGATGGCTGGCTGACCCGGCCCGCGATCGAACATATCGCGGATATGCTGGGCATGGCCTATATTCGGGCGCTGGAAGTTGCCACATTTTATTTCATGTTCCAGCTGCAACCTGTTGGCAAAATTGCTAATATCCAGATTTGCGGCACCACGTCTTGCATGATTTGTGGGGCCGAAGATTTGATTGCGGTTTGCAAAGAATTGATTGCGCCCAAAGCGCACACGCTGTCAGCCGATGGTAACTTTTCATGGGAAGAAGTTGAATGTCTTGGGGCCTGCACCAATGCGCCGATGGCCCAAATTGGCAAGGACTATTATGAGGATTTGACCCCTGACACGCTGCGCGATTTGATTGCACGGTTCGCCAAAGGCGAGGTCCCCGTGCCCGGCCCGCAAAATGGTCGCTATGCCTCGGAGCCATTGATCGGTTTGACCAGTCTGCAAGATCATGCCGCTGGCCGCAAACCCTACAACGCCAGCGCGCAAGCGGCTGTGGATTTGGGCGATACAGTAAAGCGCATCGACGGCACTGAAGTGCCGATTTTGACGCCTTGGCTTGGGAAATCAGGCAGCAAACCTGCCAAAGCACCTAACCCGACCCAGGGCGCACCCAAGATGCAATCCGCGATGAGCGCGCCGCAAATGATCGCTTCCGAAAAAGCGGCCAGCACGACTGCTGTCGACAAAGGGCGCCCGGCCACAGCAACCGCAGATGTTGGCAGCAAGCCAGCGGCGTTAGCATCTGCCCGTGATGGTAAAGCGGATGATTTAAAGCAGATCAAAGGTATCGGGCCAAAGCTGGAAGAGCTTTGCAACACCCTTGGGTTTTACCATTTTGATCAGATTGCCAATTGGTCCGATGCAGAAATCGCATGGATGGACGAGAATTTGGAAGGTTTTAAGGGGCGTGTCACCCGTGACACTTGGGTGGCACAAGCAAAACCTTTGGCTGCGGGGGGAGAAACTGATTTTTCCGCGCGGGTAGAAAAGGCAGTGTCTATTGACCTATAGATGCAAGGGAACGTCATGATGCAAAAGAAATCATACATCTTTACCTGTCCGGGTATTTGCTGGATTGTCGGTGCCGCCTTTGGTGTGCTGCTGGCGATTTTGCTTGGCTTGGGGATGCTTGCAGGTCTTTTTTGTGCCGTGGTTGTCAGTGTCGGTGCGGCGTTGTTTTTGCAGTGGGCGCTCTGTCATGTGCAGGGACAAACACCTGTTTCCGAGGCGATGCCAGCATCAAACCCAACGTCCGTTGGGCAACCTGCAGCGCAAAGTACTGGTTTCATTGCGGATACTGTGAAGGCTGATCTGTCGGCAGGATCGGAAGTAGTTTCGCCACCGCCTGTTTCCTTGGTATCTGCTGCTGTCACTGTGCCCGAAGTCCAAAACGTACAAAAACCCGCTGCATTCAAGACAAAGTCGGCTGCCGCTGAAAAGTCGGTTGTGAAAGCTGAAACGCCCAAAAAGTCAGCGGAAAAGATTAAGTCGCAGACGAGCGTCAAAAAAACAAAGCCTGCCGCAAAAGTTGCACCAGTGGGTGGGACTGTTGCAGTAGATGGCAAACCTGAGATGCTTTTAGTCGCGCGCGATGGAAAAGCAGATAATTTGAAAGAAATTAAAGGGGTTGGTCCGAAACTGGAAGCTTTGCTGAACCGGATGGGCGTGTTTCATTTTGATCAAATTGCCAGTTGGCGGGTTGCAGAGGTTGCTTGGGTCGATCAAAATATTGAAGGCTTCAAGGGCCGAGTGTCTCGCGATGCTTGGGTTGATCAAGCCAAAATCCTAGCTGCTGGTGAAGACACGGCGTTTTCCAAGCGCGTCGACAAGGGCGAGATCTACTGAAAATGTCCAAATCGCAACCCAGTAAGATTGACGTTCAGAACGCAAAAGACTCGTGCTTGGTGGCCATCGTGCTGGTCGGTACTATGGCGCTTTGGCTGGGCGCACAGTGGATGGGCGGTGAACTGGGTTGGGAGCCGCGCTTTGTATTTCTGTTTGATTTGGCCGCATTGGCCGCGTTCTTTTGGACGATGGTCGTAACTTATCGGATCTGGCGGCGGAATAAATCCGTCTCCGGGCGCAATTGAGGGCATGACATGCTGAAAGACCAAGATCGGATCTTTACCAATCTTTACGGGATGCATGACCGCACCCTTGCTGGCGCAAAAAAGCGTGGGCACTGGAACGGTACGGCAGGATTTATCGCCAACGGGCGTGGTTGGTTGGTGGACCAGATCAAGGCGTCCGGCCTGCGCGGTCGGGGCGGGGCTGGGTTTCCGACCGGTTTGAAATGGTCGTTTATGCCAAAGGAGTCTGATGGCCGCCCATCATATTTGGTGATCAACGCTGATGAGTCGGAGCCGGGCACCTGCAAAGACCGCGAAATCATGCGCCATGACCCGCACACCTTGATCGAAGGCGCGTTGATCGCGTCTTTTGCGATGGGGGCCAATGCTTGCTACATCTATATTCGCGGCGAATACATTCGTGAAAAAGAAGCGCTGCAGTCGGCAATCGACGAATGTTACGATGCTGGGTTGATCGGCAAGAACGCGTCGGGTTCTGGCTGGGATTTCGACTGTTATTTGCATCACGGGGCAGGTGCCTATATTTGTGGTGAAGAAACAGCGCTGCTGGAAAGCCTTGAGGGCAAAAAGGGCATGCCGCGGATGAAGCCGCCGTTTCCGGCGGGCGCTGGTTTGTATGGCTGCCCGACCACCGTAAACAATGTGGAATCAATCGCGGTTGTGCCGACGATTTTGCGCCGTGGTGCGGATTGGTTTGCAGGCATCGGCCGCCCCAACAACGCAGGCACCAAGCTGTTTGGCATTTCGGGCCATGTCATTAACCCTTGTGTGATTGAAGAGGCGATGTCGATTTCGCTGAAGGAATTGCTGGACCGTCATTGCGGTGGCGTTCGCGGCGGCTGGAAAAACATAAAGGCGGTGATCCCTGGTGGGTCGTCCGTGCCAATGTTGAACGCGGCGCAATGCGATGACGCGATTATGGATTTCGATTGGTTGCGTGAACAGAAGTCGGGCCTTGGCACGGCGGCGGTCATTGTGATGGACCAATCGACGGACGTGATAAAAGCGATCTGGCGTTTGTCGAAATTTTACAAACACGAGTCCTGTGGCCAGTGTACACCGTGCCGCGAAGGTACAGGCTGGATGATGCGCGTGATGGACCGGTTGGTGCGCGGTGAGGCAGAGGTTGAGGAAATCGACATGCTGCTGTCCGTGACCAAGCAGGTTGAAGGTCACACGATCTGCGCGCTGGGGGATGCCGCGGCGTGGCCGATCCAAGGTTTGGTGCGCCATTTCCGTGAGGAAATTGAGGACCGCATCAAAGCCAAGAAAACAGGGCGCATGGGCGCAATGGCGGCTGAGTGAACCGTTTCACCGCCTCCTTTGCTTTGGGCGCTTTGGCCTTGTCGGGATGTTTTGGCGTACAGGCCCCGCAGGCGCGCGGCTCGATTGTTTTGGAAGGCGTGCAATACGCTGTTGCCAAACGCCCATCGGGTGCGGTGGAAGTTGCGCGGATGGGCCGTCCCTTTGAAAATTGGGAAGGTCAAGTGGCGCGGCGCGCTGCGGATGCTTTTTGCGTTGGTCGTGCAAATACGTCCATGCGCGACAGGTTTGAAGGTGTGACTTGGCTGATCACCGGGGGATGTGCATGATGCATCTGGCAGAGCTGAACGTTGGCCGCTTGTTGGCCCCGACAGACGACCCGCGCGTGCAAGATTTTATGCGCGCCCTTGATACCGTCAACGGACTTGGCAAGCGGATGCAGGGTTTCGTTTGGATGATTGAAGGGTCTGGCACGCCGGGGCAGGGCAATACCGAAGCCAAGATTGATGGCGACCCGCAGTATGTGTCGAATTTGACGGTGTGGGAAGATGTTGCCAGCCTAGAGGCGTTTGTGTGGAAAGCAGTGCACAAGCAGTTTTACGATCGGCGCGCGGAATGGTTTGAAGTGCTGGGCAAGATGCATTTCGTGATGTGGTGGGTGCCGCAAGGGTACAGGCCAACATTGGATGAGGCGCTGGAAAAACTAGCGTATAAACAAGAACATGGGGATAGTGATGTGGCCTTTGGCTGGTCCTATCTGAAAGAAGCGCAGGCGTGGAAAACCCATGGTTGCGCAGCAGTGGCGGCGGAGTAAAAGCATGTCCAATCTGAAAAAGATCATCATTGACGGCATCGAGGTTGAGGTTGAAGGCGCGATGACGCTGATCCAGGCCGCTGAAGTGGCTGGGATTGAGATCCCGCGCTTTTGTTACCACGAACGTTTGACGATCGCGGGCAATTGCCGGATGTGTCTGGTCGAGGTTGTGGGCGGGCCGCCAAAACCTGCCGCATCTTGCGCGATGCAGGTCAAAGATTTGCGCCCCGGCCCCGAAGGCCAGCCGCCGGTTGTGAAAACCAATTCGCCCATGGTGAAAAAAGCGCGCGAAGGCGTGATGGAATTTTTGCTGATCAACCACCCTCTGGATTGCCCGATTTGCGATCAGGGCGGTGAGTGTGATTTGCAAGACCAAGCCATGGCCTATGGCGTCGATTTCAGCCGCTACCGTGAGCCGAAACGCGCCTCTGAGGATCTTGACCTTGGGCCGTTGGTTGCGACCACGATGACCCGCTGTATTTCTTGTACCCGTTGCGTGCGCTTCACCTCCGAGGTGGCTGGCATTTTGTCGATGGGGCAGACTGGGCGAGGTGAAGATGCTGAAATCACGACCTATTTGGGTGCGACGTTGGACAGCAACCTACAAGGCAATATCATTGATTTGTGCCCGGTTGGCGCGCTGACCTCCAAACCTTACGCCTTTACCGCCCGCCCTTGGGAGTTGACCAAGACCGAGACGATCGACGTGATGGATGCGCTTGGCGCCAATATTCGAGTGGACACCAAAGGCCGTGAAGTCATGCGCATTTTGCCGCGCAACCATGACGGCGTGAACGAAGAATGGATTTCGGACAAAACGCGTTTCGTGTGGGATGGACTGCGTCGCCAACGTCTTGATACGCCTTATATCCGCGAAAACGGCAAATTGCGCAAAGCTGGGTGGAATGAGGCGTTGCAGGTTGCAGCCGCCGCGATGAAGGACAAAAAGATTTCTGGGTTGGTTGGGGATTTGGTTCCTGCTGAGGCGGCGTTCAGCTTGAAGGTTATGATCGAAGGGTTGGGTGGCAAAGTTGAATGTCGCACTGACAAAGCCCAGTTGCCAGTTGGTAATCGGTCCGCCTATGTGGGTACTGCGATGATCGAAGATATTGATAATGCGAAATATATCTTGCTGGTTGGCACCAACCCGCGTGTTGAAAGCCCCGTTTTAAATGCGCGTATCCGGAAGGCGTGGAGCGTTGGCTGTGACGTTGATTTGGTCGGGCCTGCTGTCGATTTGACTTATGACTATTCCCACAAAGGTGTGGGCCGGGCGGCGTTGATGGGTTTGGCCAAGGTCAAATGCACGGATAAGGTTAAAGAAAACCCTTCTATTATCATCGTGGGAATCGGTGCCTTGAATGAGGCTGATGGCGAAGCGGTTTTGTCGCACGCGATGGCGATGGCCGAAGCGTCAGACAGCAAGTTGATGATTTTGCACACAGCTGCCGGGCGGGTTGGCGCGATGGATGTTGGTGCTGTCTCCGATCATGGGATGACCGCCGCCTTGGATGGCGCCGAAGTTGTTTACAACCTTGGTGCTGATGAGGTGGACATCGCGGCGGGCGCGTTTGTGATTTATCAAGGCAGTCATGGTGATCGTGGCGCGCATCGTGCCGATTTGATTTTGCCAGCGGCTGCTTATACCGAAGAATCGGGACTGTTTGTAAATCTGGAGGGGCGTCCGCAGCTTTCGGCCCGCGCAGGGTTTGCGCCGGGTGAAGCAAAGGAAAACTGGGCCATTTTGCGCGCCCTATCGGGTGAACTGGGTCAGGCAATGCCTTGGGACAGCCTTGCGGCTTTGCGCAAAGCTATCGTGGTTGTGGTGCCGCATTTGGGCAATATCGACGAAGTGCCGCAAAACGACTGGCAGCGCATTGCTTTGCGTGATCCTGCAAGCGCGGATTTCCGCTATATTATCAAGGATTTTTATCTGACCAATCCAATTGCGCGTGCGTCCAGTCTGATGGGTGAGCTATCAGCACAAGCAAAAGCGCGGGCTGAACAGCCGATGGCAGCAGAATAATCCATGGTTTTGCGCGTGCCCATCACCACGACCTTGTTGGCTTTGGCCAGCCTGTCGGCTTGCGCGCCGACAGACCAAGACGTGGCAGCGCGCGTTGCGTTAAATCCGACTTACAGCGGGATTCAAACCGTGCTTTTGGATGGGGATTTGGTGAATTTCCACGTCACCATGCGTGGCGCGCGCGATCAGGGCGACGTCGAAACCTATGCGCGCTGTGCTGCAGCGCAGTATGCATTGATCCGTGGCGCCGGATTCACGCGCCATGTTCGCACATCCGTTGCTAAGACGGGTGGTAATTGGCGCGGCGATGCGGTTTACACCATCTCAAAAGATTTGCCGCGTGGATCTGCAACCATTGATGCCGAAGTAACGGTTCGTGATTGCGGCGCGCAGGGGATACCAACGATATGACGAATTCGAACACGAACAAGGCCGGGGGATAACAGGCGTCATGGATCAATTTCTGCAAACCGGTTTGGGCATCACTTTGTTGATCGTGGCGCAATGCCTGTTGGTCATCGCTTTCGTGATGATTTCGTTGTTGTTTCTTGTTTATGGCGACCGCAAGATTTGGGCCGCTGTTCAGATGCGGCGTGGGCCAAACGTTGTTGGTGCTTTTGGTCTTTTGCAGTCGGTCGCTGATGCGCTGAAATATGTGGTCAAGGAAATTGTGGTGCCCGCGGGTGCGGACCGGCCGGTGTTCTTTCTGGCCCCGATGCTGTCTTTTGTCTTGGCGATCCTTGCCTGGGCAGTGATCCCTTTTAATGAGGGGTGGGTATTGTCTGACATCAACGTGGCGATCTTGTTCGTATTCGCTATTTCGTCTTTGGAAGTTTACGGCGTGATCATGGGGGGCTGGGCGTCAAACTCCAAATATCCGTTTCTTGGGTCGTTGCGGTCCGCCGCACAGATGATCTCATATGAAGTCAGCTTGGGCTTGATTATCATCGGGGTTATCATTTCCACAGGCTCGCTTAACTTTGGCGCGATCGTTGAGGCGCAGCGCGGTGACTATGGGTTGTTCAATTGGTATTGGATCCCGCATTTTCCAATGGTATTCTTGTTCTTTATCAGCGCCCTGGCGGAAACTAATCGCCCTCCCTTCGATCTGCCTGAGGCAGAATCCGAACTGGTCGCGGGGTTTATGGTCGAATATTCCTCCACCCCGTATTTGTTGTTCATGGCGGGGGAATACATCGCCATCTTCTTGATGTGTGCCTTGATGTCGCTGCTGTTTTTTGGCGGTTGGTTGTCGCCCATTCCCGGCCTGCCTGACGGTGTGCTGTGGATGGTGGGTAAGATGGCCGTGTTCTTTTTCATGTTTGCGATGGTAAAGGCGATCGTGCCACGCTACCGCTACGACCAATTGATGCGGATCGGCTGGAAAGTATTCTTGCCGCTGTCGCTGGGTTGGGTGGTTTTGGTTGCGTTTTTGGCAAAATTTGAAGTGTTCGGCGGCTTTTGGGCGCGCTGGGTCATTGGAGGCTGATCATGGGTGAGAACCGTCCTGTCGATTGGGGTCGTGCCACAAAATATTTCCTGTTGATGGATTTCATCAAAGGGTTTGGCTTAGGCTTCAAATACTTCTTTGCCCCCAAGGCGACACTAAATTATCCGCACGAAAAAGGCCCATTGTCGCCACGTTTTCGGGGGGAACATGCGTTGCGGCGTTACGCCAATGGCGAAGAGCGTTGTATCGCCTGTAAGCTGTGCGAGGCGGTTTGTCCGGCACAAGCCATTACGATTGATGCAGAGCCGCGCGATGACGGCAGCAGGCGCACCACTCGCTATGACATCGACATGACGAAATGCATCTATTGCGGGTTCTGCCAAGAGGCCTGCCCTGTGGATGCCATTGTCGAAGGGCCCAATTTTGAATTCGCAACAGAGACCCGTGAAGAGCTTTTTTATAACAAAGAAAAGTTGTTGGACAACGGCGATCGCTGGGAATCTGAAATTGCACGCAACTTGGAAACGGATGCGCCCTACAGATGAGCGATGATATTGCAAAAATGTTCAAGGCCATGATGGCGCAGGGCCAAGATATGGCGCGTGCTTTTGCGCCCGCAATGCAGGGTGCGGATGTCAAAGGGTTTGAGGCGTTGTTCCCCTCCATGCCGCCTGAGATGTTGGAGCTGTGGTTTGGGAAAACCTTCAACCCTGAGGGGCTGGATGCGCGCACGCGATTGCTGGTGACCATCGCAGCATTGACCGTTTTGGGTGCGCAAGCCGATGCGCAATTGCGATTGACCATTGAACAAGCCTTGGCCGCCGGGGCGACAAAACGCGAGATTACTGAAGTGACTTGGCAGATGAGCATGTTCGGGGGCTTGCCAGCCATGCAAAAGGCGTTGGAAATTGCCCAATCCGTTTTTGCCGAAGTTGAGGAGACTGAAAGATGACCGTCGCCGATTTGGCCTTTTACGCTTTTGCCCTGACGGCTGTGACCGCCGGGGTCTTGGTGACCGTCAGTCGAAACCCTGTTCATTCAGTTCTTTGGTTGATCCTTGCATTCCTGTCGGCGTCTGGGTTGTTCGTTCTTTTGGGTGCTGAATTTGTCGCGATGTTGCTGATCATCGTCTATGTCGGGGCTGTGGCGGTTCTGTTCTTGTTTGTGGTGATGATGCTGGATGTGGATTTCGCCCAACTGAAGGGCGAAATGGCAAAATATATGCCGATTGCTTTGTTGATCGGCGTTGTTTTGTTGATGCAATTATTCATCGGGCTTGGAACATGGGTCCAGGCGGATGCGGCGATGGCGTTGCGTAAATCCGTGACACCAGATATGGCGCAGGTGGAGAACACGCGTGCGATTGGGCTGCTGCTCTATGATGAGTATCTGATGGTATTTCAGCTTTCCGGGATGATTTTGTTGGTCGCCATGATCGGCGCGATTGTCCTGACGCTGCGCCATCGTAAGGACGTGAAGCGTCAAAATGTGATGCATCAGATGTGGCGCGATCCCGCCAAGGCGATGGAACTTAAAGATGTGAAGCCGGGGCAGGGGTTGTAAACTTTAACCGGACGTTGCGGGGTGTAAGCCTCTAAGAATATAAGAAAAAATCGGGCAACTGACCCGGAGGGACGTAATATGGTGGGACTAGAGCATTACCTCGCGGTGGCAGCAGCGCTATTCGTGATTGGGATTTTTGGCATCTTCTTGAACCGCAAGAACGTGATCGTCATCTTGATGTCGATCGAGTTGATGTTGCTTGCGGTTAACATCAACTTTGTTGCCTTCTCCTCCTTCCACGGTGATTTGGTCGGGCAAATCTTTACCATGTTCGTCCTGACGGTTGCGGCGGCAGAGGCTGCGATTGGTTTGGCCATCCTTGTTGTGTTCTTCCGCACTCGCGGCACCATCGACGTCGAAGACGTCAATGTGATGAAAGGCTAAATCAAATGGCAACGATTATTCTTTTCGCGCCCTTGATTGGCGCCCTGATCTGCGGCTTTGGCTGGCGCCTGTTTGGCGAATTCGCGGGGCAGGTTATTTCAACCAGCTTGGTGTTTTTGGCCGCTATTTTGTCGTGGGTCATCTTCTTGGGCCCAATTGATGAAACGCAACACATCGTCATCTTGCGTTGGATCGAGAGTGGTAGCCTCGCGACGGATTGGGGCATCCGGCTGGATCGTTTGACGGCGATAATGCTGGTAGTCATAACTACAGTTTCTGCGCTCGTTCACCTCTACAGCTTTGGTTACATGGCGCATGACGATAATTGGTCGCACCATGAACACTATAAAGCGCGGTTCTTTGCATATCTGTCGTTTTTCACTTTTTCGATGTTGATGCTGGTGACTGCAGATAACTTGGTGCAGATGTTCTTTGGTTGGGAAGGTGTGGGCGTTGCGTCTTACCTTCTGATTGGTTTTTACTATCGCAAGCCCACCGCAAATGCGGCAGCGATGAAGGCTTTTGTGGTTAACCGTGTTGGCGATTTTGGTTTTGCGCTGGGGATTTTCGCGCTTTTTTTCCTGTCTGGCAGCATCAAGTTGGACGACATCTTTGCTTTTGCACCGCAATTGGCTGAAACCAACCTGCATTTCTTGTGGGGCGAATGGAATGCGGCAAACTTGATCGGGGTGTTGTTGTTTATCGGGGCGATGGGCAAGTCGGCGCAGTTGTTTTTGCACACCTGGCTGCCGGACGCTATGGAGGGCCCGACCCCGGTTTCGGCGTTGATCCACGCAGCGACGATGGTGACGGCGGGCGTGTTTTTGGTTTGTCGCATGTCGCCAGTTTTTGAATATGCGCCGCAAGCGTTGGCCTTTATCACCGTATTGGGGGCAACGACTGCCTTTGTGGCCGCGACCATCGGTCTGGTTCAGAACGACATCAAACGCGTGATTGCGTATTCAACCATGTCGCAACTTGGTTATATGTTTGTGGCTGCGGGCGTTGGTGCTTATCCGGTGGCGATGTTCCACTTGTTCACCCACGCGTTTTTCAAGGCGATGCTTTTTTTGGGTGCGGGCTCTGTCATTCACGCGATGCACCATGAACAAGATATGCGGAATTATGGTGGGCTGCGCAAAAAGATCCCCGTGACATTCTGGGCCATGATGATTGGTACATTGGCGATTACAGGCGTTGGTATTCCATTGACCCATATCGGTTTTGCGGGCTTTTTGTCCAAGGATGCTGTGATTGAAAGCGCGTTTGTCGGGTCCAGCTTTGCATTTTGGACGTTGGTTGTGGCGGCTTTGATGACCAGTTTTTATAGCTGGCGCCTGATGTTCATGACCTTTTTCGGCACAGCGCGCGGCGATCACCACACCCACGAACATGCGCATGAACCCGGCAAAACGATGTTGATCCCGCTGGGTGTTTTGGCACTTGGCGCAGTGTTTTCTGGAATGGTTTGGTACAATTCCTTCTTTGGGGATGTTAATAAAGTACATAGTTGGTTTGGTATGGAAGCAGCGAAGCATCATTCCGCTGATGGCGCTGATACTCATGCAACAGATGAGGCAACTGCCACTGAGGCCCCTTACGCCGATGGTCATGCAGCCGTTGCACCGAAAGGCGCTATTTTCTTTGGTCCAGATAACAATATCCTGCACGAGGCGCATGATGTGCCAAAATGGGTAAAGGTGTCCCCCTTCATCGCGATGATCCTTGGCTTTGCTTTGGCATGGAAATTTTACATTCGCAGTCCCGATTGGCCGGGCAAACTTGCTGCACAGCAACGCCCTTTGTATTTGTTTTTATTGAACAAATGGTACTTTGATGAGCTGTATGACCTAATCTTTGTCCGCACGTCAAAGTGGTTGGGCAAGGTGCTTTGGAAAAAGGGCGATGGCGCAGTTATTGATGGTACGATCAATGGGATTGCCATGGGAATTATCCCAATGTTGACTCGCCTCGCAGGTCGCGCACAGTCCGGTTACGTCTTTCATTACGCATTCGCGATGGTTTTGGGCATTGTTGTCCTTGTCACTTGGATGTCGCTGTCGGGGGGCGCGCAATAATGGAAAATCTGCTGTCCATCATCACGTTCATTCCGGCTGTTGCAGCTGTTATTCTGGCTGTGTTCTTGCGGGGTGATGATACCGCCGCTCGCAACAACGCCAAGTGGGTGGCCCTTGTCGCGACCTCGACCACCTTTTTGGTTTCAGTTTTTGTGTTGGTTGGGTTCGATCCATCAAACACCGGTTTTCAGTTTGTTGAGGAACATGAATGGATCCTTGGCCTGAAGTATAAAATGGGTGTGGACGGCATTTCGGTTTTGTTCGTGATGCTGACGACATTCTTGATGCCTATCACGATTGCGTCGTGCTGGAGCATGGAGACCCGCGTTAAGGAATATATGATTGCGTTCCTTATGCTGGAAACGTTGATGCTTGGCGTGTTCTGTGCATTGGATCTGGTGCTGTTCTATCTGTTCTTTGAGGCGGGTTTGATCCCGATGTTCTTGATCATCGGGATTTGGGGCGGCAAGGAGCGGATCTATGCGGCGTTCAAATTCTTCCTTTATACCTTCCTTGGATCGGTGTTGATGCTGGTCGCAATGATTGCGATGTATGTTGATGCTGGAACGACGGATATTCCGACGCTTTTGGTTCATAACTTCGCGTCAGAAACGATGTCGATTGCAGGTTTCCATGTTGTAGGCGGTTTGCAAACACTGCTTTTCCTCGCGTTTTTTGCCAGCTTTGCGGTTAAAATGCCGATGTGGCCGGTTCACACTTGGTTGCCAGATGCGCACGTCCAAGCGCCAACTGCGGGGTCTGTGGTTCTTGCTGCGATCTTGCTGAAAATGGGCGGTTATGGCTTTTTGCGGTTCAGCCTGCCGATGTTTCCGATTGGCGCTGACTTGCTAAGCCCGCTGGTGTTGTGGATGTCGGCAATTGCGATTGTTTACACGTCTTTGGTTGCGTTGGCACAATCGGATATTAAAAAACTGATTGCCTATTCGTCAGTGGCGCACATGGGCTATGTGACGATGGGGATTTTTGCAGCCAATCAGCAAGGTGTTGACGGTGCGATTTTTCAGATGATCAGCCACGGCTTCATCTCTGGTGCGCTCTTCTTGTGTGTTGGCGTGATTTACGACCGGATGCACACCCGTGAGATTGACGCTTACGGTGGTTTGGTCAATCGGATGCCGCATTATGCGTTGATTTTCATGTTCTTCACGATGGCGAACGTGGGCCTTCCTGGCACCTCTGGTTTCGTGGGCGAATTCCTTGTTTTGGTTGGTATTTTCCAAGTGAACACTTGGGTCGCCGCTGTGGCAACCTCGGGTGTGATTCTGTCTGCGGCTTACGGATTGTGGTTGTACCGCCGAGTAGTTTTTGGTGATTTGATCAAAGAGAGCCTTAAGTCTATCACCGATATGACAACGCGCGAGCGGGCAATTTTTGCCCCCCTTATCGTGATGACCTTGCTTTTGGGCATTTATCCTAGCCTTGTGACCGATATCATCGGCCCCTCGGTAACCGCTTTAGTGACCGACTACCAAGCCGCCATCCCCGTCGCAGGTGATGTGCAATTGGCCAAGCATTGAGGGACGACAGATGACCCCGACTGATTTTTCGACCGTCTTGCCTGAAGTCACATTGGCGCTTTGCGCAATGGCTGCTTTGCTGGGTGCGGTTTACACTGGCAAAGATGCGATGGCATCAACCATCAATTGGGCCAT
Source organism: Pseudorhodobacter antarcticus (assembly GCF_900110135.1). GTDB lineage: Bacteria > Pseudomonadota > Alphaproteobacteria > Rhodobacterales > Rhodobacteraceae > Pseudorhodobacter > Pseudorhodobacter antarcticus. The sequence continues at coordinate 28,822 of NZ_FOCO01000013.1, forward strand.
GGCGAGTTTGTTTGTGGTGCTGGCCTTTTGGATTGGTGTGGGGACCAGTGGCGAACGGGTCGCTTTCGGCGGCATGTTTAATGATGATCCCTTTGCGCGGTTCGCAAAAGTAACGATTTTGCTGTCGGCGGCCGCGGTTTTGGTTATCAGCCACGACTTTATGCTCAAGCGCGGACTGCTCCGATTTGAATATCCCATCCTTGTTGCACTGGCCGTGCTGGGCATGATGTTCATGGTGTCTGCGGGTGATTTGATTGCACTTTACATGGGCTTGGAACTTCAATCGCTTGCGCTCTATGTTGTTGCCAGTTTGCGGCGCGACAGCGTTAAATCGTCAGAGGCGGGCTTGAAGTATTTCGTGCTTGGGTCCTTGTCGTCAGGTATTCTGCTGTATGGCGCGTCTTTGACATATGGCTATTCTGGCACGACCAATTTTGCGGGGATCATGTCAACCTTGGGCCAGGATGAGGTTCCGTTGGGGTTGCTGTTTGGCTTGATGTTCTTGATCACGGGGCTCGCATTCAAAGTTTCGGCAGTGCCGTTTCACATGTGGACCCCTGATGTCTACGAAGGTTCTCCCACGCCCGTGACGGCGTTCTTTGCCACGGCGCCAAAAGTTGCCGCGATGGCGTTGTTGGCGCGTTTGATGTATGACGCGTTCGGAACGATCCCCGATCAATGGGGACAGGTTATTGCGTTATTGGCCGTGTTGTCGATGTTTCTGGGGGCGATTGCGGCGATCGGGCAGCGCGATATCAAGCGTCTTATGGCGTATTCGTCGATCGCTCACATGGGTTTTGCGCTAATTGGGTTGGCCTCTGGTACTGTGTTTGGTGTACAGGCGATGCTGATTTATATGGCGATTTATGTCAGCATGAACATCGGCACCTTTGCATTCATCCTATCGATGGAGCGCGACGGTGTTGCCGTAACCAGCATAGACAGTCTGAACATGCTGTCGAAAAAAGCACCCGTACAAGCTTTTGCCATGTTGGTTTTGCTGTTTAGTCTTGCGGGCGTGCCGCCAATGCTTGGCTTTTTTGGCAAATTTTATGTTTTGCAGTCTGCAGTCGCCGCAGATATGGCTTGGCTCGCCCTTGCGGGTGCTGTTGCCTCTGTGATTGGTGCCTTTTACTATCTTCGCATCGTTTTTTACATGTATTTTGGCAAAGACGGTGGCGGCATTGATGCGCGCATGGGCGCCGTTCAGTGGACTGCGTTGATGGGGTCTGCCGCAATCATGGTCTTTGGAATTGTGAACCTGTTCGGGATTGAAGGCATTGCCTTGGTTGCGGCGCAAACGCTTGTCCGCTGACCTGCCACCGTGCTGGCCGCAAGGCGTGGCACGGGTTTTGCTGGATACTGTGAACAGCACAAACGCTTATGCGGCTTTGCTTTCCCCAAATGTGCCGACTTGGATCCTTGCGGCGGAACAATCTGGCGGTCGGGGGCGGCGTGGTCGACCATGGCTCAGTCCGCGTGGAAATTTCTATGCAACTTTGGCCCTTCAGCCGATTGAGACGCCGGACCTTGTCGCGTTACGGTCTTTCGCTGCGGCCTTGGCCCTGCGTGATGCGTGCATAGCTGTAACAGGGTTGACGGTGGGTTTTGCGTTGAAATGGCCGAATGATGTGCTTTTGAACGGTGGTAAGCTTGCCGGGATTTTGCTGGAAAGCACTGGGGCAGGGCAGCGGATCACCCAATTGTCCATTGGTATTGGTGTGAACCTTATAGCCGCCCCAAACGCCGATGAAGTGGAACAAGGGGCGGTTGTTCCTGTGTCGCTTTTATCCGAAACTGGTATCAGGGTTACCCCAGAAGCGTTTTTGACAGCACTCGCCAATGCGTATGAAAAGTGGGAAGCCGTTTATGCGGCGAAAGGTTTTGCCCCTTTGCGCTCTGAGTGGTTGTTGCACGCTGCAAAACTGGGTGAAACGATCACTGCCCGTATTGGTGACACGTCTGATGTTGGTGTTTTTCAAACAATTGATGAAACAGGCGCGTTGATCCTGCAAACCTTGCAGGGCCGTCGTGCCATTCCTGCAGCTGAAATTTTCTTTTGACCGGAAAGGCTATTCCTATGCTTTTGGCCATAGATTGCGGCAACACGAACACCGTGTTCTCTATTTGGAACGGAAAGACTTTTATCGCGACGTGGCGGTGTTCAACCGATCACAAACGTACCGCTGATGAATATTTTGTATGGCTCAGTACATTGATGTCATTGAATAAAGTAGAGGCGGTGATCACCAGCGCGATCATTTCCTCTACCGTGCCGCGCGTCGTCTTTAACCTGCGTGTTTTGACAGACCGTTATTTCAATTGTCGGCCATTGGTCGTTGGCAAACCGGAATGTGCGCTGCCCGTGCCACCTCGGGTGGATCAAGGGACGACCGTTGGATCAGATCGTTTGGTAAATACTGTGGCGGGCTTTGATCGGCACGGCGGTGATCTGATCGTGGTTGATTTTGGCACAGCAACCACCTTTGACGTGGTGGATCAAGATGGTGCCTATATCGGTGGCGTGATTGCCCCTGGCGTGAACCTTAGCCTGCAAGCGTTGTCTATGGCCGCCGCTGCCCTTCCGCATGTTGATGTTAGTCATCCAACAACCGCAATTGGAAAGAATACGGTGGCCTGTATGCAGTCAGGGGTGTATTGGGGCTACATTGGCCTTGTCGAGGGTATTTGTCGCCAAATCCGTTTGGAGCATCCGCGCCCGATGAAAGTTATTGCCACCGGGGGGCTTGCCCCGTTGTTCCAACAGGGAACCGAAATTTTTGACGCAATCGAGGACGATCTGACCATGCGTGGTCTTGTCCTTATCAACGAACTGAACAAGGAACGGGAAACCGCATGAAAGCGAACCGGCTAATCTATCTCCCCCTCGGTGGCGCGGGGGAGATTGGGATGAACGCATATGTCTATGGCTACGGGCCAGAAGATAAAGAACGGCTTATCTTGGTCGATCTGGGCGTGACTTTCCCCGATATGGACACCACCCCCGGCGTTGACCTAATCATGCCCGATATTTCGTGGCTTGAAGCCCGCAAAGACCGGCTTGAGGCGATTTTCATCACCCATGCCCACGAAGACCACATTGGGGCCGTTGCCCATTACTGGTCGCGCTTCAAATGCCCAGTTTACGCGCGGCGTTTTACCGCGACCATTGGGCGACTGAAGTTTGATGAACATGGCCACCCAAAAGACGCTATCACCGTGGTCGAGGCTCGGCCGGATGTGGTCAAGGCGGGGCCGTTTGACGTGCAGTTCGTGCCGGTCAGCCATTCGGTTCCCGAAAGCTCTGCATTGATCATCGACACTGAGGCGGGGCGGATTGTTCATTCTGGCGACTTCAAACTGGATGCGTCGCCGCTGGTTGGTGAAGCGTGGGACCCAGATATGTTCCAAGCGATTGCGCGTGAACGGCCTGTCAAAGCGCTGATGTGCGACAGTACTAACGTGTTTTCGCTACATGCGGGACGTTCGGAATCCACCCTGCGTGAACCGTTGCGCGATTTGATAAAATCCCAGCGCGGTATGGTTGTGGCGACCACTTTTGCGTCCAACGTGGCGCGCTTGAAATCGCTGGCCGAGGCAGCGGTGGCTGCAGATCGCACCGTGTGCCTTTTGGGGCGTGCGATGCGCCGTATGGTAACGGCCGCAGAACAATCCGGCGTGCTGAAGGACTTCCCAAAAACTGTTTCCCCTGAGGAAGCGCAGGATATTCCACGCGGCAACTTGATGCTTATTGTGACTGGGTCACAGGGGGAGCGCCGCGCTGCCTCGGCGCAGCTTTCCCGCGGCAAGTATCTGGGGCTGGAGATGAAAGAGGGTGATACATTTCTGTTCTCCTCCAAAACCATTCCGGGGAATGAGCGCGGTGTCATTTCGATCATGAATGCGTTTTCTGAAATGGGCGTCAATATTGTCGATGACAGCGGCGGGTTGTACCATGTGTCGGGTCATGCAAATCGCCCTGATCTGGAAACCGTCCATCGCGTACTGAACCCAGAAATCGTTATTCCAATGCACGGTGAACACCGTCATCTGCGCGAACACGCACGAATTGCAATGGCAGCCGGGCGCGTGTCGGATGTCGTCACTAACGGGATGATGATTGACCTTACGGGTGATCAGCCTGAAGTTGCCGAATACATCGAAACTGGACGCACCTATTTGGATGGATCCGTTATGATCGGGTCGCGTGATGGCGTTGTGCGTGACCGGATTCGCATGGTCCTGAACGGGCAGGTCATGGTCACCTTGCTGCTGGATGAGGCAGACGAACCTTTGGGCGATGCGTGGGTTGAGGTCAAAGGCCTGCCCGAGAAGGGCCGTACCGGAGCCGTTCTGGCCGAGACGCTGGAAGCAGATTTGACCGAGTTTGTGGATCGTGCGGGTAAAAAAGTTCTGAAAGATGATGCCAAACTGGATGAGGCGGTTCGCCGCGTTGTGCGTCAGATTTGCATGGAAGAAATCGGCAAGAAACCTGAAGTGACTGTTGTGGTTAGCCGTCTAACCGACGGTTGATTTTCGTCAGAATATTAAAAAGCGCGCAAGGGAAACCTTGCGCGCTTTTCTTTGTCTAGATGTTAGACGGCGTTCTTAGCTTTCGTTTGCTGTGCCGCCGTCGCTTTCCGAATGGGGCGCCGCAAAATCATCATCCGCATCGTCGCTGGTGTTATCTTCCAGTTTGAAACTGCGCAAAATGAAATCGGGTACATGGTCACCAAGCCCAACCACGCGGTCATTGCCACTTTGCCCCCGGCGGTCGTCCCGTCGATCATCACGCCGGTCGTTGCGTGGTTCATCGCGGCGCGTTTCCGTCCGATCATTGCGGCGGTCATCGCTGCGTGGTTCCCGGCTACGTTCCCCACGATTGCGGTCCTCACGCGGGGCAGGGATAGCCCCTGGCACAACGTCTGCAACCGTTTCGGCAACTGCAACAACAGTTTCCAACACTGGATCTGCTTCAACCTTGTCGGCCCGTGGCGTGCGGCTGCGGTTGCGGCCACCACGCGTCCGTGCCGGCTTTTCGGTTTCTTCCTCAACTGCTTTTGCGGGGCGTTCGGCCTTTACAGCTTCAATGCCCTCAGGCAATTCGCCGCGTGGTATGGTTTTCCCTACCAAAGCTTCAATCGCTGAAAGATACTTTGCGTCTGAAGGTACCGACAGGGTAAATGCCTTGCCTTCACGCCCGGCGCGGCCCGTACGACCGATGCGGTGAACGTAATCTTCGGGGTGGCTGGGAACATCAAAGTTAAAAACATGGCTGACCGCAGGAATATCAAGACCGCGCGCAGCCACATCGGAAGCAACAAGCAAATGCACGGAACCATCACGAAAACCGTCCAACGTGCGGGTACGCACTGACTGATCAAGGTCACCGTGGATCGGGGATGCGTTGAACCCGTGCTGTTTCAAAGACTTGGCGACCACATCGACATCCATCTTGCGATTGCAAAAAATGATCGCGTTGGTGCAAGTCGCCCCTTCGGCGCGGATAATCGCCCGCAACACTGCCCGTTTTTCGGCAAAGCTGCGATCCTTGCGGCTTGGCGTTATCTCGATCAGCTTTTGTGTAATCGTCTCAGAAGTGGAGTTTTGGCGTGCCACCTCAATTTTTACCGCAGCCGACAAGAATGTATTGGTGATGCGCTCAATCTCGGGCGCCATCGTGGCGGAGTAGAAAAACGTTTGTCGGGTGAATGGCGTCAAACTGAAGATTTTTTCGATATCGGGAATGAACCCCATATCCAGCATCCGGTCAGCTTCATCAACCACCATGATCTGCACGCCTTGCAGCAGCAATTTGCCACGCTCGAAATGGTCCAGCAGGCGGCCCGGTGTTGCAATCAAAACATCAACGCCGCGATCAATCAGCTTGTCCTGTTCGCCAAAGGCCACGCCGCCAATCAACAAAGCCTTTGTCAGCTTTGTGTGCTTTGCATAGGTTTCAAAATTCTCGGCTACTTGGGCGGCCAGTTCGCGTGTGGGGGCAAGCACCAAACTGCGGGGCATCCGCGCGCGCGCGCGGCCTTTGCCCAAAAGGGTGATCATCGGCAGCACAAAACTGGCAGTCTTGCCCGTGCCTGTCTGGGCGATGCCCAATACATCTTTGCCTTCCAGCGCATGCGGAATCGCTTGGGCCTGAATAGGTGTAGGGGTTTCGTAGCCAGCTTCGGCAACGGCTTGCAGGACGCGGGGGTCCAGCGCGAGGTCAGAAAATTTAATCATGTGCGTCCTGTGAATGCGGTATCGGACCGCAATAATGGGATGGGACGCTAGATTTCCGGGCGCCCCGGCGTCAATGCCCTTGGGGCTATTCGGGCGTAGCCTTTCTTTGGCCTCACGTCAAGTTGTAGCGTGGTCTGATGGCGTTGGTTGTTTTGGCGCGGCTTTCTTGGATACAGAACCGGCCGTGGCTGTCATTGAGGCAGGCTTGCGTGCTTTGCCTGTTTTTGATGTAGTTTTGGTGTCATCAAGTGTTTCTGACGCAGTGTCACGCGGGGTTTTTGTGTAATCGACGGCATTGGGATTTGCTTTGCAAAACGCCCGAAACGCGCGAATCTGCGGTTCTTGCAGCATCGTGTAATAACGGGCCAGATGTGTGAAGATCGCCGTCTCGCGCAGCTTCATCAATTTGCCGCCTGATGCGTCATCCAGCACCGCCATGCGCACTTTGATCCGGGCTTGAAAGGGTTGCATGCTGTCATCAATGGCAAAGTTTTTATTGCGCATCCGCCAATATCGATGGCCGATCGTGCGATTGGCCTGATGCGCCGATCCGCGCGCCGATTTCAACATAAAGCTGCACAGATCACGCACAATGTAGTGGTTGACTTGGGCAAATTCACAGCCGCCAGGATCTGTTGAGTTAAAGTTTTTCAATAAGTATTGCTCAGGCGCAAGACCGCTGCCATTGGTGTATCGAATTTTATCCTCTGCAATCAATGCTTTGTTGGGTTTATGGATGCCGGGGCGGTTAAACAAGGTGGGCCGGAACATGCATTTGAACGCCCCAAAATTATCCACCTCCCCAAGCTGATAATTGGCCATTTTGAAGCGATCTGTCACCAACTCCTCGGTCATCACCTCATAGCCGGAATTGCCAAAAATGCGCCAATTCAGATGCAAGCAATCACTTTCGGGCAGCACTTTCATGAGATCAGACAGCATGCCATCCCCGGTTTTGATCAACAGAAATTCATCCATATCCAAGGCCATAGCCCAGTCTGCTTGCTGATAAGCGGGAAGGGCCGCGGCGCGTGTATAAGCGCGGACCTGATGCATACCAACGTCGGCGCGGTTGTAAAAATACTGAATCGCGCCAAGGTCACGCAAGGCGGCCAAGGTTTCATGCGTCAAATCATCGCTGTCATTTTGATACACCACGATGTCGGTGAAGCCGATTTCTTGATGATATGCGACCCATTCGAGAAAATACGGGGCCTCATTTTTGGCTGTTGTCACCAAAAAAGCTTTTGGGGCGGGTATCATCACTCTTTCCTTTCGTCTTTTGTGCGTGCGGCGATCCGCGCTTGCTTTTTTGTGCGCATGGCGTTGATCCGGCGAAAGATGCCGCCTTGGTCGCTGTTCAGACGGTCTAGCAAAGCGCAGGCCAAGGCACCCATAACCCTCTCATCTGTTGCGCGTTGCCACAAAGGCGCCAACAGGTTGATATCAAGCCCGCCGGATGCCAGTGAAAAAGGGCTCATGCCCAAAGGCAGTTCCGCCTCAACCCGCCGCAGGCCAAACGCATCGTCGGGTGTTTTGCCAGAATGGAGGCGCTCAAACTCATATAACTTCATCATCGAAAACAGCATACCCAACTCGCGCCCAAGCGATTTTTCGCTTTCGGTTTTACCATATTCGCCAAAAGTGATTGCGGCAGAGATCAGCCAGCGGGTGTTCAGCGTGCCCAAAAGATAGTCGCAGTGATCCACCCAGATCTTGTAAAACAAATCTGGCGTATGTGCTGGAAAACTGCGTTTACGCAAATGCGATACCGTCATGCCATGCAATAAAACAAGTTCTGACTGTCCAGCCAACTCGCGCCGCAATTCATGTTCTTTGGCGCGATGCCGGCTGGCATTGTCGGGCAATGGGTTCGGGGGATCAGCCAAGTTTTTGGTGGTCAGGGCCGCAAGATCTGTGTCCAATCCAGCGAGGTTTTCACCTTTTGAAAATCCCAATGGCGCACGCCTCTTTTCCCAATGCGTGATCAGGCTGTCGGGGGCGTTGGAATAAGTTGGCCCGGTCAAAGTCATGCCCTTTTATTGCTGTTTGGCAGTCCCCTGACGCACCAAAATAGCGTTATCTGACAACACCATGCGCGCAGGTTCTGCCGCAATCGCTATGTTATCCTCTGACACAAGATGTGGTTCAAGTTCCCAACTGTCTATGAAAAGGAAACAATTGGCTGGAATATTGAGGGGGCCGTGACCCTAAGATCACGGCTTTAAACCATCATTTCCTTGGTCGCGGTCAGTTTTAATTCTGGATAATCCCGGATGATCCGATCAATATCCCACTGAAGGCGGGTCAAAAACACCGTGTCGCCATCGCTGTCTTGTGCGATGTGGCCTTTGTTGACGGACATGAATTTCTCCATTTCCGCCTTTGGCCCCCGCACCCACCGGGCAGACGTGAACTGAGACGGCTCAAACCGAACAGGTAGGGAATATTCCTGCTCGATCCGGCTGGCCAAAACGTCAAACTGCAATGCCCCCACCACGCCAACGATATAGCCAGAGCCAATTGCAGGTTTGAACACTTTGGCAGCGCCCTCCTCGGCAAATTGCAATAGCGCCTTTTCCAAATGCTTGGCCTTCATAGGATCGCCTGCGCGCACCCCTTGCAACAGCTCGGGTGCGAATGATGGTATTCCAGTGAATCGCAGCGCCTCGCCTTGGGTCAAGGCGTCACCGATGCGCAACTGGCCGTGGTTTGGGATGCCAATGATATCCCCGGCCCAAGCTTCCTCCGCCAATTCGCGGTCAGCGGCCAAAAACAGCACGGGGTTGCTTATGGCCATAATTTTTTTGCTGCGCACATGGTGCAGCTTCATGCCCCGTTCAAAATGACCAGATGCAAGGCGCACAAAGGCCACACGGTCGCGGTGCTTTGGGTCCATATTGGCCTGCACCTTGAACACAACACCCGTGACCGCTGTTTCTTCGGGTGCGACCTTGCGTTCGGCGGTCGGCTGGGGTTGGGGTTCTGGCCCAAACTTGCCGATCCCATCCATCAATTCTTTAACACCGAAGGAGTTGATTGCAGATCCGAACCAAATCGGAGTCATGGACCCATTCAGCAACGCCTCGCGGTTCAAGGGCGGTAGCAATTCACGCGCCATCTCCAACTCCTCACGCAGCTTTGCGAGCATTGCGGCGGGAATATGTTGGGCTAGTTTGGGATCACCAAGGCCCTTAATCTCGATGGTTTCTACGACGCGGTTACGGTCCGCGCGGTCCATCAATTCAAGGCGGTCATTCAGAATATCATAGCACCCCAAGAAATCGCGGCCTGACCCAATTGGCCAACTTGCGGGGCTCACATCAATCGCCAGATTCTCTTGAATCTCATCAATAATTTCAAAGGTATCGCGGGCTTCGCGGTCCATCTTATTGCAAAATGTCAAGATTGGCAGGTCGCGCAGGCGACACACCTCAAACAGTTTGCGTGTCTGGCTTTCTACGCCTTTGGCCCCGTCGATGACCATAACGGCTGCGTCTACGGCTGTCAGGGTGCGATAGGTATCTTCGGAGAAATCAGAGTGACCGGGCGTGTCCACCAAGTTGAACCGAAATTCCTTGAAATCAAATGACATAGCAGAGGCGGAAACCGAAATTCCGCGTTCCTGTTCCATCTTAATAAAATCTGACCGGGTGCGCCGTGCTTCACCTTTGGCGCGCACTTGCCCAGCCATTTGAATAGCCCCGCCAAACAGCAAGAACTTTTCGGTCAACGTGGTTTTGCCAGCGTCCGGGTGTGCGATGATCGCAAAGGTCCGACGTCGGGCGATTTCGGGCGGAAGGGGGGGGCGGTTGTCCAGCATTACTGCCACATATCCGCTATTTATACAGTTCGCAACGGGTGCCAATCAACACCCGCCAGTGCCGCGTTTTGATGCATCGCGCCGCAAGGCCGCAACATCCAACGGTCCCGCCTCGACCCCAAAATGTTGGTTTTGACTTAGTCCGGGGAACCGTTCTGCCACTTCGGCAGCAAGTTCTGGTGGCAAGCGCGAGACTGTCGCCTCACTCACCAACAGGCTTTCTGCGGGTATCCCCTCAGCATAGATGATCTCATGGCTGTCAAAAACCAAGCTGAAGTAATCGACAAAGCCGCCCTCGCGTAGAAAAATTTTATCACCGTCGACCAAATGTTTCGCCTGCACCAAAATTTCGGATTTTAATGACCCTTGGGCACGACGTCTTTGGTACAGAAACATGCGGTGATGCTGGCTGACAATAAGGTCGCTCGCGTTTCCCATAACGCCGGTCGAAATGACCACAGGGGCATAGGCACCAACCGCGCGCAGCGTCACATGCCCGACCCAGCGCAACTCTTGTGGGCCATTGTTGCGTGTTAAAATTTTGTCACCCGCTGTCAACGCTTCAATCGTGCGTTGGCTGCCATCGCCCAAGGTAATTAGGGTGCCGCGTGCAAATGAAATGCACAAAAGGTCCATCAACCGTTCCTCTGGGGCGGGTTGCGCCATTTGAACCAAAGTATATTCGATTTGCACGCCAATAGGCGACAGCGGCAGCAGCCAGTATTCGTCTGTCTCATCGCTGGTCAGCGCCAACAGTTCCACTTTGTCACCATCAGGTGCCATCATCGTAAATCTGGCAGCCAATCGCACCACAGCGCCGGGGCGGCCAACATCGCTATCATCGGCGACTGTTTGCAGATCACCGTCACGTTTCAGGATCATCTTTTGTGCCGATGCATCGGTGGAGAGTTCATAGATGTCGCCAAGGCAGGCGTCGTCAAGCGCGCCCATGCCATCGCCCATGTTCACGCCGATTGTTACAAAAATATCGGTGGTTCCGAAAACTTCGCAAATTTGTGAGGGGATGGAAGCAGCAGGAGACAAAGCAAAATCCAGTTCGTTGGCAACTATGTTTCGATCACCGCCGCGATGATCCTTTGTTATGATTAGCAAATCCTTGATGCTTCCACCAGTTCCTTCATAAAGTTTGCACAACGGCCTAAACTCTGCCGCAACCTAATGCCCAATGCTTCTTAAGCAGGCAAAATACTGCGGGGAGCCGTTGGCGCGATATGCCGTCAACCCTTTCCCTTTTTCGTTGTCGCTGATAGCTGAAAGGGGCAATCAAAAAGGGGCAAGATATGGATTTAGGCATCAAAGGCAAAACCGCGCTGGTTTGTGCGGCGTCAAAGGGCCTAGGCCGAGGCTGCGCTGAGGCATTGGCAGAGGCAGGTGTGAACTTGATCATCAATGCCCGCGGCGCTGAGGCGCTAGAGGCGACAGCGGTCTTTTTGCGGTCCCAATACGGCGTTACCGTCACCGCCGTCGCGGCCGACATCACCACCGATGCAGGCCGCGCGGCCGTGCTGGCAGCCGCCCCCGATGTTGATATTTTGGTGACGAACGCTGGTGGCCCGCCACCCGGCCTTTGGTCCGATTGGTCGCGCGATGATTTCATCAAGGCATTGGATGGCAACATGTTGACGCCGATTGCGTTGATGCAAGCCCTGATGCCGGGAATGATCGCACGCAAATGGGGCAGGGTGGTCAACATCACATCGGGTTCGGTAAAGGCCCCTATTCCGCAGCTTGGGCTGTCCAACGCTGCGCGCGCCGGGCTGACTGGTTTTGTCGCGGGCACCGCGCGCCAAGTGGCCGAACACGGCGTCACAATCAACAATCTGCTGCCGGGGATTCATGATACGGACCGTGCCATAAGTCTTGATGGGGGGGTAGCAAAGGCCCAAGGGATTGATATTCCCGCCGCCCGAAAGCAACGCGAGGCGACAATCCCTGCCCGCCGTTATGGCACGGCGGCTGAATTTGGCGCGGCCTGTGCCTTTTTGTGTTCCAACAAGGCCGGTTTTATCGTCGGCCAGAACATTTTGTTGGATGGTGGCGCGGTCAATGCAACCATCTGACGGCCTCGCTTGGCAATGCGTGATGTTTTTGTGGGGCGACAAATATGATGTCGCCCTCGTTAACCGCCTGATTGCGGCCATTGCCAAGCACACAAACCGCCAGCCCCGCTTTGTGCTGTTGTCTGATCGCGTCCGTCCGGGGCTTGATGCGCGTGCCGAACTGCGCATGATCCCGCAGTTTTGGCTGACACCATTGTTTTTGGCGTCCGGCTGCCAGGCCAAACTTGCAATGTTTGAAAAAGGCGTGCTGGCCGAGGATTTTCCAGCGTTATATATTGATCTTGATACGGTCGTATCTGGTGATCTGTCGCGGATTGTCGATCTGTTGCCAACGCCGGATGGATTGATGTTGTTGCAAAGTGCCATTGTGCCGTTGGGGGCTGTCGGCCGTTTTTTTTGGCGCCGGACAAAGGGGCGCAAATATGCGCGCGGAAATTCATCGCTCGTGGCATTTCATCCCAAGCATCATCACCAGATAGCAGCAAAATTCCTCGCGCTTTGGACACAGCTGCAAGACCTGTCATTCCGACCCATGATCGCTGATGAACGCTTTATGAGTTGGGCCGCCCAAAGCACTGTGGCCGCCATTCCAAACAGGCTTGCCGTTAAATTCCCGACCGAGTTTATGTCTCGGGTCAATGCCGTCAGTTATCTTTGGGCATTTCTGCCTTGGGTTCGGGCGCGCCGGGCCGGGCTTATCGCCGTGACGCTTTGTGGGGTGGAAATTAAACCGGAGGCATTATTGGCTTTGCCCGACGGTGCCCGCGTCACTGATCCAAAAGGACGCACGCTGATTTGGTCCGACTTCGTGCTGGGCAAAACCCGCCGCGACATCATCCGCTTTTACAGCGATCAACCCCGATGACGGATATCCTTTACCTATCCCATCCAGAGGTGAAGATTGACCCACAAACCCCCGTTTCGGAATGGGATTTGTCCGATCAGGGGCGCCGCCGCCTTTTGGCTGCGGTGGCGCGGGGGTGGCCAGGGCGCGGCTGGCGCATCATCGCCTCGCCAGAGGCGAAAGCACAGCAAACGGCCGAGGTTTTGTCCAATGCCTTCAATCTGCCGCTGCACACACATCCCGATATGGGCGAACTAGATCGCAGCACGACAGGCTATGTTCCGCATGACCGCCACGAAAGTTTGGCGAATGCATTGTTCGCCAACCGGACCAACGGACCCGAAGGATGGGAATCCGCCAACGCAGCACAAAAGCGCATAGCAAAAGCTTATGGAGAGGTGCTTGCCGAAGTGTCCGGCAGGTTGTTGTTTGTTGGCCACGGCGCAGTGGGCAGCTTTTTGTGGTGCGCCTTGACCAAAACCCCCATCAGCCGCGCAATGGATCAGCAACGCTGCGGCAGCTTTTGGGCGGGTTTGTCACAGATTGACGGTTTCAGACCCGCCCAATCTTGGCAGGCGCTGGAAACCGCTGCGGCAAAGTGAACGCCTTGCTCCCCGGTCTTGCGCCTGCTACCCCATTCCCGATGGAATTAATAAGGTAAGGTCGGCGCCCAGCTATGCCCCCCCCAGCACATCTTCGCTTACAGGTCACCAACCTGAATCGACAATTCGGCCCGCGCCCTGTGGTTTCGGACCTGTCTTTGACGGTCGCTGCGGGGCAAGTGACATGTTTGCTTGGCCCATCAGGGTGCGGCAAGTCCACCACTTTGCGGATGATCGCAGGCGTTGAAATGGCGGACAGTGGCACGGTTCAGATTGATGGCGAGGTCGTCTGCGACGCGACCCGCCATCTGCCGCCCGAGGCGCGGGGCGTGGGCATGATGTTCCAAGATTTTGCCCTTTTCCCGCATCTGACTGTAGCCAAAAACGTGGCTTTCGGCTTGAAAGGTGACAAGGCCCAAAACGCAATCCGCGTGGGCGAGTTGTTGGAGCGTGTCAATCTCTCAGGTTTTGGCTTGAAGCACCCGCATGAGTTGTCGGGGGGCGAACAGCAGCGCGTGGCCTTGGCCCGCGCTTTGGCACCACGTCCGCGTATCATGCTGATGGACGAGCCGTTTTCTGGGCTAGACAATCGTTTGCGTGACGGTATCCGCGACACCACGCTGGAGGTGCTGAAAGAAGAGGGCGCGGCGGTGCTGTTGGTGACCCATGAACCTGATGAGGCGTTGCGCATGGCCGATGAGATTGCGCTGATGCGCGATGGTCGGATCGTGCAGCGCGGGTCCCCCTATAACATCTACAATGCGCCCGCAGACCGTGCTGCCGCTGCTTTTTTCAGTGATATCAATGTAATCGAAGGCGTATCCAAAGGTGCGCTGACGGAAACACCCTTTGGTGCATTTTTGACGCCCGGCCATAATGATGGGGGCAAGGTGGAAATTGTCATTCGCCCGCAGCATTTGAAAATCGACTTTGATCGGGCAGGCCGCGGCCCCAACCCAACCATGCAAGACGGCACAGCCGCCCGGGGTGTTGTGTCGCGGGCGCGGTTCTTGGGCCATGAAAGCCTTGTGGATTTTTCGATGGATTTTGATGGATCCAAGCTGACAGCCGCAGTGCCGGGGGTGTTTTTGCCCAAGCTGGGCACCCCATTGTGGCTGATGATCCGCCGTGATCGTTGTTTTGTGTTCAAAGCCTAAGTCGCGGCTTTAACCTTAAGCTAAATCATCGGGGTCAGGGGCAAGGCCTGCTTGCGGCAGCAATGTTGTGATTTTGAAGCGGACAGCCCGCGCGGATTTGCCCAGTTGTCCTGCATCCTCACTGACACGCGCCAGACCTTCCAGCAGCGCTTCCAACTCCTCGGCAGTCAACATTAGGGGCGGCAGGACTAGTGGCGACCGCAGAATGTAGCCCAAACCCCGCTCGCCCTCCACCGGGATGCCCGTTGCCGCCATCATCGCCATATCGCGCCAAATGGTGCGCGTCGAAACCCCGACAATAGCTCCCAATTCCGCCGCCGTGTGCAACCGCCCATCGCGCATCCGCTGGATCAGCTCAAAAATACGTTGATCGCGGCTCATACTGGCTCCCGCCTCGCTTCAACTGACAAAATACTGTCAGCAGCCGGGTGGGTAAAGCATAATCCCCCTTTGATCGGGTGTTTAATGGTCTTAAACGCTAAGTGTAATGTGTCGGGTCACTTTTGTGGTCCTTTTGGGAGATTAGGCAAATGTTGAACAATATCGGTATTCCGGGCCTTCTTTTGATCGCTGTCGTCGTCCTTGTGCTGTTTGGCCGTGGCAAAGTGTCGGCCTTGATGGGCGAAGTTGGCAAAGGCATAACAGCCTTCAAAAAGGGCGTGAAGGAAGAAACTGACGAGCTGGACAAAAAGGCCGATGGTGCTGTCGACGTGACGCCAGCGGAAAAAGACAAGGTCTGATCGCCGCGCGCGGGGGAATACACCCATGTTTGATATCGGTTGGACCGAATTAATGGTGATCGGGATTGTGGCGCTGATCGTGATCGGCCCCAAGGACTTGCCCGAAATGTTTCGGACGCTTGGCCGTTTTACTGCCAAGGCAAAAGGCATGGCGCGCGAATTTAGCCGCGCGATGGACAGTGCTGCTGATGAATCAGGGGTCAAGGACATGGCCGCGGATTTGCGCAAAGCCACATCGGCAAAGTCGATGGGGCTGGATGCGGTCAAAGACGCTGCCAGCAAGTTTGAAGCGTGGGATCCGTTGAAATCCACCAAGACTGCAGCCCCAAAAGTGGATCCATCAGCCCCAAAGCCTGTGATTGCAAAAACCGAAGCGCTCAAGGCTGAAACAACAAAAGGCCCGGCAACCCAAGCCTTGGCTGCGGCGCAAGCGGCAAAGCGCGCTGAACTTGCCGCCCCCGCTGTGCCCCAAGACGCCCCAGCGGCCAAGCCAAAAGCTGCGCGCAAAGCGGCACCAAAAGCCAAGGATGCTGCTGTGTCTGACAAGCCGCAATCTAAAAAACCATCCCCCAAGAAACCTAGTGTAAAAAAGAGTGACGCATGAGCGTTGATGATATTGACGAAAGTTCGGCCCCGCTGATTGAACATTTGGCCGAATTGCGCAATCGGCTAATCTATTCGGTGGCCGCATTTTTGGTCGGGATGGTGCTGTGTTTCACGGTTTGGAACCAGATCTTCAACTTCCTGACGCATCCGATTTGCGCCGCCCTTGCTGACCGCAGTCAAGATTGCGGTCTTGTGCTGATCAAGCTGCAAGAGGGGTTCTTTGTGGCAATCCGCATTTCACTTTTTGGTGGCTTTATTTTGTCGTTTCCCGTAATTGCGTTTCAGCTGTGGCGCTTTGTGGCACCCGGTCTGTACAAAAATGAAAAAGGCGCGTTTTTTCCGTTCCTTATCGCCTCGCCTATTATGTTCACTTTGGGCGCTGCTTTTGCGTATTACGCCATTCTGCCGCTGGCCTTTGACTTCTTCCTTGGGTTTCAACAAATGACGCCCACGGTGGGCGATGTGGCCGAAGGCACCGCAGGGGTTTTGTTCCAAGGTTCGATGGAAGAGTATTTGGCGCTGACCACCAAATTCATCCTCGCCTTTGGGATTTGTTTTCAATTGCCTGTTTTGCTGACGTTGATGGGCAAGGCGGGGCTGGTTTCGGCGCGTGGCCTTGGCTCTGTGCGCAAATACGCTGTGGTCGCCATTTTGTTGCTGGCCGCCGTGGTTACGCCCCCTGATGTCATCACGCAGCTTATTTTGTTCGTCGTCGTCTATGGTCTTTATGAAATTTCGATCCTTCTGGTGCGCCGGGTGGAAAAAAAGCGTGAAGCCGAGTTGCGAGCCCAAGGCCTGTGGGTCGATGACGACTATGATGAGGATGACACCGGCGAGGAGGTCAGATGATCGACAGCGCCGCCTTGGTCCGCATTGCGGAGGCATTGGAACGGATCAGCCCGCGCCCGCAACCCGCACCTAATTTTGACGTGGCCGGTGCGTTCATATGGCACACAGCCCCCGACCGTTTGGACCCGGTTGTGAACGTATCGCGGGTTGACCTGTCATTGCTGGTGGGCATCAACCGCGCCCGCGATATCTTGCATGAAAACACCGTGCATTTTGCCAAAGGTTTGCCTGCCAACAATGCCCTTTTGTGGGGCGCGCGCGGTATGGGAAAATCTAGCCTTGTCAAAGCGATACACGCAGATGTTCACGCAAAGCATCCGTTGATTTTGGTCGAACTCAGCCGTGAGGATTTGCCGTCGGTCACAGCTTTGCTTCGGCATTTGCGCGCAGCCCAAGATCGGCGCTTCATCCTGTTTTGCGACGATCTGTCATTCAGCCATGACGACACGCATTATAAATCCTTGAAGGCTGTCTTGGACGGCGGTATCGAAGGCCGCCCTGACAATGTGATCTTTTACGCCACCTCAAACCGCCGCCATTTGATGCCACGCGATATGATTGAAAATGAACGATCAACAGCCATCAGCCCAGGCGAGGCGGTAGAGGAGAAGGTGTCGCTGTCGGATCGTTTTGGTCTGTGGCTTGGCTTCCATCCATGCACGCAAGATGAGTATTTGGCCATGATCGACGGCTACTGCGCCGCACATGGCTTGGTGGTGGAGCCCGCCAGCCTGCGCGCCCAAGCGATCGAATGGCAGGCAACACGCGGGTCACGTTCTGGCAGGGTGGCTTGGCAGTTTTTTACTGATTTGGCGGCACGGCATGGGCGGGTGGTTTCAGGCTAGGTCTGCCAAATACCACCCACCGTTTGCGATCATTGCAGCATCGACATAGGGTCGATCACCTCAACACCACGGCGAATTTCAAAGTGCAGGAACGACGGGTTCGCGTTGTGAACAACGCCAATCGTTTGACCCTTTTTGACTTTATCGCCCTTTTTCACTTTGATCCCATCGACTCCGGCATAGATGGACACAAGATTGCTGGCATGACGCATCAGCAAAATAGGTACTTTGTCGGTGCCTTGTGAAATCGCCATGACCTCTCCCGCACCTGCCGCCCGGACTTTGGCCCCGGCAGGCGCGCTAATATCAATACCATCACTTTTGCCTTTGACGAAAGGCCGAATGATTTTGCCATCCACGGGCATGACAAAGGCGCTGGCGGACGCTGCGGTGCGGGTTGCCCCCAAATCAGGCGAGGCTGGGGTCTCTTTTGGTTTGGCCGCAGCTGGCTGCGTCACCTCAGCAGGCAACGGTTTTGCGGCCGACGGTGGTACAGGCGTGGCCGATGCCGTGCCGGGCGCGTTTGTGCTGGTTGAGGGTGCTGGGGGGGTGCCATTGACAACCGGGATCAGCAAATACTGGCCTTCGCGCAGGTCAAGGTTCGCGCCCAAAGTGTTCCAATCGGCCAACGCTTTGACGCTGACCCCATAAGTGCGTGCAATGGAATAGACCGTTTCGCCGCGCTGAACGCGGTGGCGGCCTGGCTGTTCTGCGCTGCTGCTGGGCGCTGCCACAGCGGGACGTGGCGTGCTGACGGTCCCGACCCGGTCCAGCGCACCAGATGCGATTGAGGTAACTTCGATCGGTGCGGGGGCAATTGTACCACCTGAAATCGCACCAGATTGGGGCGCTGTGCCGATCAACGGGGCTGCATCAACGCGGCGGGGCAGGGCTAACACTTCGCCGTCGCGCAGCAGGCTGTCAGGCGTCAACGCGTTGTAACGGCCCAACTCTTCCCCGTTCATTCCCAGCCGGTCCGCTACGCTGCGCACCGTGTCGCCGCGCCGCGCCAAAGCAACCTGATAGCCGGGATAGGCAATAACGCCGCGGCTGTCCGGGCTTGGGCGGTTTTGCGTGGCCCCGCGCGCAGCATCTGCTGTGTCCAAGGCCCCGCCCGTTAAACCGCGCATATCCCAATCAAGGCCACCACTTGGCATGCAGGCCGTCAACGCCCCAATGGCGACACCAAGAGTCAAAAATCTGGAAAATCGGGTCATCATGCTGGGCCTCACAGGGTTCGTCCGGGTTGGCCCCGGTACGGGTTGGTTTACAGGGTTCAGTCGGCACCAAGACCTTCTATCAGCGGCACAAAACGCACTGGCCGAAGCTCTTCGTAGTCATAACCTTTTTCAAGGCGCGTCACTTTTATCAAACTTTGGACGGCATCGGACTGTCCAACGGGCACAACCATGATACCCCCAATTTTCATTTGCGCCAAGAGGGGGCCGGGTGGATCCTCGGCAGCGGCGGTTACCAAAATGCGGTCAAACGGGCCTTGATCGGGCAAACCGAAACTGCCATCGGCGGCAAAGACGGTGATATTGGTCAGGTTCAGGGCGCGAAACACTTCGGACGCTTCGCGCACCAAGCGGCGGTGGCGGTCAACAGTATACACGCGGCGGGCAAGCTGCGCGAGTATGGCCGCCTGATAGCCGGACCCCGTTCCCACCTCCAGCACAGTGTCGCGGGGCTGCACATTCAACGCTTGTGTCATCAAACCCACGACAGACGGCTGGCTGATGGTTTGACCACAGGCGATGGGCAGGGGCATATCCTCATAGGTGCGGTCCGCAAACAAACCCTTGATGAAATGCCCCCGGTCCACCCGTTCCATCGCGGTCAACACACGAGCGTCGGTCACGCCTTTGGACCGCAGCGCAAAAAGGAACCGCATCTTGCGTTCAGCCAGATCATCCGCGTCCTCTGGCATGCCTGTGGTCATTACAGTCGCGCCGCAAGGTCGGCTAGGCGATCATGCGCAGTCAGATCCGCGCGCATCGGCGTGATCGCGATGTAATCTTCCATATTTGCACGCACGTCCGTTCCGGGCCCACTGTCTACCGCTTGCGCGCCACCTTTAATCCACAAAAAACGTCGCCCGTTTGGCGCGTGGTGCGGCTCCACCCCGAAATAGGTGCCGGGCCGCCAGCCTTGGGCCACCACTTGGCTGCCTTTTACATCTGCGGCGGGGCAGGGCGGAAAATTGATATTGTAAAACAACTGGTAATCATCATTCGTGTCCCATAGCCCTTTGTCCAGCAAAGCACGCACAACGCTTGCACCATGCACCCGCGCGCCTTCAAACGGATCATCAAGCGGCTGCGTGCGCGGGCCCAAAAACTGCGACAGCGCAATTGCTGGAATGCCTTGCAGCGCCGCCTCCATCGCGCCCCCAATCGTGCCTGAATACAGCACGTTTTGCCCCGCATTATTGCCTCGGTTCACCCCAGACAGCACCAAATCAGGGCGGCCATGCGTCATCACGTCATAAATCCCAGCCAGCACACAATCGGCCGGGCTTCCCTCTGCTGCAAACCGCCTTGGCCCCAATTCCGCAATCATCATCGGGTGGGTATAGCTGATGCAATGGCCAACGCCGGATTGTTCAAACGCAGGGGCCACGGTCCACACTTCGCCCTGATCGCCCGCGATCTCATGCGCGATCTCCAGCAACACCTCTAGGCCCGGCGCGTTGATCCCGTCATCGTTCGTCACCAAAATGCGCATGTTGCCCCCTATATCTTGTGTACTTGATTAGACGAGGCGTGCGCCCCGGTAAAGTGCGCAAGCCGGGATTGATGTGTAAACCGTGCGGAATAGGTCGATTTTGGCACGGTTTATGCGGATCAGGAAACGGGGGGTGCATTTTGTCGCCAAAGTCTTTGGGTTTACGCTTGGCGCGCAGGGAAAGCTGTGGTTTGAAAAGGAAAACCCGCCGCCGACAATATACCGGAGAAGATGATGACCGCGCTGACCTGCTTCAAGGCCTATGATATTCGCGGCCGGCTGGGGGCAGAGCTGAACGCAGAGATTGCCGAACGTATTGCGCGTGCTTTTGCCCAAGTTTTGGGGGCGGAGCGCGTTGTCGTTGGGCATGATCCACGCCAATCATCGGCAGAATTGATCGCGGCAGTCAAAACCGGGCTGGTAAAGGCGGGGGTGGAGGTGTTGGACCTTGGACTGTGCGGTACCGAAGAAATGTATCACGCCACCAGCTATTTTGAGGCGGACGGTGGTATTGAAGTGACTGCCTCACACAATCCGATGGATTACAATGGGATGAAGCTGGTCGGCAAAGGCTCGCGCCCTTTGGACCCCGGAACGGATATGCATGCGATCAGGGCATTGGCCGAAGCAGGCAATTTTGCGCCCGAAAAACCGGGCGGCGAGGTGCGGCCAGCCAAAGCAGCGCGCGGGGCCTATGTGCGTGCCGTGTTGTCCTTTATCGATGTCACTGCCCTGCGCCCCATGAAAATTCTGGTCAATGCGGGCAACGGGGCGGCTGGTCCCACGTTTGATGAATTGGCAACAGCGCTGTCAAAACGTCGCGCGCCCCTATCATTCATCTGTCTGAACCACGAACCGGATGGCAGCTTTCCCAACGGTATTCCCAATCCGTTGCTGCCCGAAAATCAACCGATGACTGCAAACGCCGTGCTGGCGGCGGGCGCGGACCTTGGCATCGCGTGGGACGGTGATTTTGATCGCTGTTTCTTGTTTGATCATCTGGGCCGCTTTGTGCCGGGCGAATACATCGTCGGGCTGCTGGCAGAGGTGTTTTTGGCCAAGGAACCCGGCGCGAAAATTATCCATGACCCCCGCGTTTTGTGGAATACGGTTGATGTTGTGACCCGTTTGGGCGGCACCCCGTTGATGGCGCGCACGGGCCACGCGTACCTTAAACAAGCCATGCGCGATACTGGTGCCGTCTATGGTGGCGAGATGTCGGCGCATCACTATTTCCGCGATTTTGCCTGCTGCGACAGCGGGATGATCCCTTGGCTTTTGATTGTTGAATTGATGTCGCGGCGGGGCGTTTCCTTGGCCGATTTGGTCAGCGCGCGGATGGCGGCGTTCCCATCGTCGGGTGAGATTAACTTTCACAGCGATGACCCGGCAGGCGCGCGGGACCGTGTTTTGGCCGATTTGGCGGGGCAGGTGATTGCGCGTGACGACACAGATGGATTGTCCTTGGACATGGGGGATTGGCGGTTGAACTTGCGAACATCCAACACCGAAACCTTGCTGCGGCTGAACGTAGAATCGCGTGGTGATCCTGTAAAACTTGCCAATGCCGTGGCGCGCCTGCGCGGACTGATCCAAAGGTAAGTTCAGGGATTGGGCTGACATCAAATATCGCGTTTGCGGAATTGGTTTTGGCGCCGCCATGCTGGTTAGAACGCAAATGGATTGGGCGGCGTCCCAATCAATCAGTTTTTGCAGTCACAAACACTGATGAACATCAGATATACACCCGAAGCAGGGGCAGCAGCTTTGCTGATCAAGCATAAAAAAGGATGCCAAAAGGTGCCCATCATGCCTTTGACGTTTAGCGCGCAAAGGCGCGGGTGCAGCATGCGATGACGGCGGGGTTTGACCACCCTATCGCGCGACACGCGGCCAATGTTCAAAATCAATATGGCTCTGCAGAGTGAGGTGCTTTGCTGGCTGCGCAACTTTTCTGATAATAATGTTGTATCTTGGGCGTGAAATGATCGCTCTTAGCGGCTTGGACCCAGCCCACTACAAAACATAGATGCCATATGTTTCAATATCTTATAAGATGTATCCGTTATTTCGCATGCAGCAATGCGCATGGCGATCATCGCGGCCAGCGGATTGCTCGAAGCGGCAATGCCTGACGGTGGCAATAACCTTGTGACCTCAGCCTAGGGAATTCATTCGGGCATTGCGTGTCCCGGTTCTGCCATGTCGATTCGTGCTGAGGCGGTGGATTTTGCAGATTTGCAAACCGCTGATAAGGCAGCCGTTGCTGGTGGGCAGATGAAATTTATGACAAACGATAGCGCTTTTGTGCCTGCGCATGTGAAGAATTTTGTGCCCCACTTGCGCAGGCTAGAACGGGCGGATGCCAAATTTACTTTCGCCGCGCGCGCTTTCGGGACAACGCTGTTGCCACGAACTTGTTGCAATTGTGGGTTCAAATCACAGCGACATCACGCGCGAACCGCGTGTCGATCGAGGGATCGTTCACCACACCTTTGTTATCCAGAATGATCTTCATCGCGCGTGGCACCTGATGCGCACGATTTAGGTGCAATCGGTGGTCCCGAAACCTTGGCGCGCGCGCCCTGCAATGCTAAAAGACCACAAGGTTGAGGGAGGTTACGAATGACTGAGATGCTGGAAAACGAACGTAACACCGCCGCCGCATGGTTCAAAACCCTGCGCGATGATATTGTATCTGCCTTTGAAGCGTTGGAAGATCGCCAAACCGCTGGCCCCATCGCCCATCTGCCTGCGGGTAGGTTTGAGGTAACAAACACCAAACGCGACGCCGAGGATGGTTCTGATGCGGGCGGTGGTTTGATGTCGGTGATGCGCAGTGGCCGGGTGTTCGAAAAGGTTGGTGTCAACATCTCCACCGTTTATGGCGCGCTGGCCCCACCAGCGCAAAAGGCAATGGCCGCACGCGGTGTGCCAGGGATGGACCGCGATCCCAGATTTTGGGCATCGGGCATCAGCCTTGTCGCGCATATGCAAAACCCACATGCGCCAGCGGTTCACATGAACACTCGGATGTTTTGGACCCCGCATGCGTGGTGGTTTGGCGGCGGGTCGGACCTAAACCCCTGCATTGAATATGCGGCCGACACACAGCATTTTCATGACACACAAAAAGCCCATCTTGCCCCACATGGCGATGATCTGTACCCAAAGTTGAAAGAATGGGCGGATGAGTATTTTTACATCCCACACCGCAATCGTGCGCGTGGTGTTGGTGGCATTTTCATGGACGATCGCAATACGGGCGATTGGGCCGCAGATTTCGCGCTGACCCAAGATATTGGCCGGGCGTTTTTGCCTGCTTTTGTGCCTTTGATTGATCTGCGCCGCGATACCGCTTGGACCGATGCCGACAAAGACACCCAGTTAATCCACCGCGGGCTCTACGCAGAATATAATTTGGTGTACGACCGTGGCACCAAGTTTGGCCTTGCCACCGGTCATGACGCCAACGCGGTGTTGATGAGCTTGCCACCGTTGGCCAAATGGATTTGATCCCCGCATGGTTGGACGGGGTCTTGCAACCCGTTGAAAAGCTGGCCGTGCATCAACGCGGCCTGCGCCACAAAGCGATATCGGTATTTGTGCTGTGTGGCGATGCCGTGCTGATCCAGCAACGTGCAGCGGAAAAATACCACACACCAGGCCTGTGGGCCAACACCTGCTGCACCCATCCGCATTGGGGGGAGGACGATTTGGGCTGTGCCAACAGACGGTTGGAGCAGGAATTGGGCATAAAAGGCCTTGATCTGCGCGCTGTGGGTGAGGTGGAATACCGCGCCGATGTAGGCGGTGGGTTGATTGAACATGAATTGGTGCAAGTGTTCACCGCCCAAACGGCGCAGTCGCTGCCAACCGCGTTAAACCCCGAAGAGGTGCAAGCCGCCCGTTGGGTGCCCCTTACCGATCTGATGGCGGAAATCGCAGCGGATCCCGCGCCTTTCACACCGTGGCTGCGAATTTATCTGGACCAGCACCGCACTCAGATTTTTGGCACAACTGCACAGCTTTAGGGCTGGAAATCGCTTTTGCGCCACGGCAAGCTGCCCCAACAATTGGGGGACAACAATGCAAAATGCAAATGAGATGTGGCCGTTGGTCGACGCACATGCCGCCGATTTCAAAGCGCTTGCGGACCGCGTGTTCGACACGCCCGAGGTGGCCTATACAGAAACACAATCCTGCGCTGCGCATTTGGCGCAATTGCAAGCATCGGGCGCGCGGATTACGCAAAATTTGGCGGGTATCCCGACAGCAGTGATGGGCGAATGGGGGGCTGGTGGTCCCGTGATTGCGATTTTGGGCGAATATGATGCGCTGCCTGCCTTGGGGCAAGTTCCTGGCGTGGCAGAGCCACAACCGCTTGGTTATGCAGGCCACGGCTGTGGCCATAATCTATTGGGATCAGCATCAATGTTGGCCGCGGTCGCCTTGCGCGATTGGTTGCTGCAAACGGGTCGTCCCGGTCGCGTGCGCTATTACGGTTGCCCGGCCGAAGAAGGCGGGGCCGCCAAAGCGTTTATGGTGCGGGCCGGATCGTTTGCCGATGTGGACGCCGCAATCACTTGGCATCCCAATGATTTCACAGGAATTATGCCGCCCCGTGCGCTGGCCAATATGCGGATTGATTTCACCTTTCATGGCCGCGCGGCGCATGCAGCAGGCTCTCCGGAACTTGGTCGGTCAGGGCTGGATGCGGTGGAATTGATGAATGTCGGTGTCAATTACATGCGCGAACATATGCCAGATGATGCGCGCGTGCATTACGCTTATCTGGATGCAGGCGGCGAGGCACCGAATGTGGTGCAAGCCCGCGCCACGGTGCGTCAGTTGATCCGGGCATCCAGCAACGCAGGCCTGCGTGAATTGGTCGGGCGGGTGCGCAAAATTGGCGATGGTGCCGCGTTGATGACCGAAACCCGCGTTGAAGCGAAAGTGGTTTCTGCCGTATCCGCAATGCTGTCATCGCCCGTGTTGGAACGCGCGATGGAGGCTGAGATTTTTGCGATTGGCGCACCTGATTTTGATGCAACTGATCATGATTTTGCGGCGGCGATTCAAGCCACGCTGACGGACGCGCATATCGCCGATACGTTCTGGAGGTCAGGCAAGGCGGTTGTGCCGGGCAAGATGTTGGCCGATTATGTGGTCAAGCTGGCCGATATGCCGCCTGCGGGGGCCGGATCCACCGATGTCACCGATGTTAGTTGGGCCGTGCCTACGGTGCAGGCCTATGTTGCGACTTGTGCCATCGGGACGCCGTTTCACAGTTGGCAATTGACCGCGCAAGGCAAATCGGCCGCCGCCCATAAAGGCATGATCCACGCCGCCAAAATCATGGCGGCCACCGCGCGCGCGCTGATCGTGGACCCGGATTTGCTAGCGGCAGCGCAATCCGAACACGCCGCCAACCTTGCCAAGACCCCTTACATCTGCCCATTGGACCACGATGTGATGCCGCCCATCCCCGCCGTAAAAGGATAAAATATGCAGCTTTATATTGCCAAAGGCACAATCTCGATTGCAGCGGCTTTGGTGCTGGAGGAGGCGGGTCTGGCCTATGATGCCATCGTGCTTGATTTTGCGACTGCGGCGCAAACCAAGCCTGACTATATGGCGGTGAACCCCAAAGGGCGCGTGCCCGCCCTGACCGTGCCGGACGGGATATTGACAGAAACCGGAGCCATTTTGGAATACATCGCAACGCTTGCACCGGCGGCTGGGTTGGCCCCCGCTGATGCGCTTAATGCCGCGCGGATGCGAGAGGTGATGTATTATATCGCCTCCACCATGCATGTGAACCATGCACATAAACTGCGCGGCACACGTTGGGCTGATCTGCCCGAAAGTCATGCAGATATGCGCGCCAAAGTCGCCCAAACAATGGCAGCCAGCTGCACATATCTTGAGGAAAACGTGGCGTTTTCCCCGTTTGTATTGGGTCCGCACATCAGTCTGGCCGATGCTTATCTTTATGTCGCTTGTACTTGGTTGGAAGGGGATAATGTGGATATTGCCGCTTATCCGCGTCTGGCCGCACATTTTGCGGCAATGGGTGCGCGGCCGTCGGTAAAGAAGCTGCGCGCGAATGATTGGATTTAGGATCGGGTTCGCTGGGCGCTGATGCGCCAAGGCTGCTTGTCTAAACGTGGCCTTGCCACACAGTTCGCTCTTATCAGGCGCAAATCATGGGGCGATTAAATGTCGATGCCCCTTGCCGCAGCCGCGCTTGACGGGGTTGGACGATGGGCTGCGTGGGGTGCAAAACGCCGCCACAAAACCTAATGCGCCGCACGCGCTGCAGGTTGCCCATGGAGTGGTTCTGTGGCATCAAAGGTCCAACAGCAACCAAACCAATGAGTTCAGCCATGACCGATTTTTCCGCCCGTCGGACCGTGATGGTCGATACACAGGTTCGCCCGTCAGATGTGACCAAATTTCCGATCATCGAAGCGATGCTAACAGTGCCGCGCGAGCTGTATGTTGGGGCTGGGCAGCATGAGGCGGCATATATTGGCGAGAACCTGAAAATCGCGGCGGGGCGGGTTATTCTGGAACCGCGCAGTTTTGCAAAATTGCTAGAGGCGGTTGATGTGCAACCGGATGAGGCGGTGTTGGATCTGGGCTGCGGCTTTGGGTATTCGACCGCCGTGGTAGCCCGGTTGGCGGAGGCGGTTGTTGCTGTAGAAGCAGACCCGGCGATGGCGCAAGATGCGCAGGGCCGATTGTCAGCGCAAGGTGTGGACAACGCGGCCGTCATATCCGGCAGCTTGGCCGATGGCGCGGCCAAACATGGCCCCTATGATGTGATTTTGATCCAAGGCGCTGTTGAAATGGTGCCAGACGCGTTGTTGGCGCAGCTAAAGCAGGGCGGGCGTATTGGTGCAGTGTTTATGGAAGGCCGTCTTGGGGTGGCCCGCGTGGGTCACATGGGGCCACAAGGTGTGACATGGCGGTACGCGTTCAACGCGTCGGCACCCGTGCTGCAAGGATTTACCAAAACGGCTGCTTTTGCTTTGTAAGCAGTCAAGGACCGGGCGTAACGCCGCGGCCCGATAATGATAACCGGAGTAAGGCAGATGAAATCTTTTGGCACTTGGTTGCGGGTTGGCGTTTTGGGTGTGGCATTGGGCCTGCCACACGCTGTTTGGGCCGAAAGCCTTGCCGATGCGTTGATCGCGGCTTACCGAAACTCCAACATTTTGGATCAAAACCGCGCTGTGCTGCGGGCCGCGGATGAAGATGTGGCAATCGCCGTGTCCAGCCTGCGCCCCGTTTTGACGTTTCGCGCGGGCGGTGGATACACGCACACCCCAATAACCGAAGGGTTGAGCGGAACCATCAGCCTTTTGGCAGAGATGACTTTGTTTGATTTTGGGCGCAACGCTGCCACCATCGCCGCGCGCAAAGAGACGGTGCTTGCAACCCGTCAGGCCTTGATTGGGTTCGAACAGGATGTGCTGCTAAACGCGGTCAGCGCCTATGTCACATTGCAACAGCGCCAAGATGCCGTTGCCTTGCGCCAATCAAACTTGCGCTTGATAACCCAAGAATTGCGTGCGGCCCAAGACCGGTTTGAGGTGGGCGAGATCACCCGAACCGATGTTGCGATTGCCGATTCGCGGCTCGCCTCTTCGCAGGCGGAACTGGCAACAGCGCAAGGCGATTTGGCCATCGCCCGCGAGACGTATAAGCTGGCTATAGGGAAAGCGCCCAAAACCCTAAGTCGCTTGCCCAAAATGCCGCGCACCGCCAATAATCTGGCCGAGGCGCAGACCGTCGCCAAGCGCACGCACCCCAGCATCCGCCAATTGCAGCACGAAGTGTCCGCAGCCGAGGCAGGCATCGCGCTTGCAAAAGCCAATATGGGCCCCACCTTGACGGGAAATTTGGGCCTGACCGATGGCAGCAAAAAGGCTGATAGCTTTAGCGCATCTGTTACCCTGAACCAAACACTCTATGCCGGGGGGCGGCCATCGGCCTTTTACCGTCAGGCCTTGGCGCGGCGTGACATTGCGCAGGCGCAATTGCAGCAGACCACCGCCCAAATCATGCAGTCGGTTGGTGTTGCGTGGTCCAGTGTCGAAGTGGCGCAAGCCAGTATCGCCGCCAGCGATCGCCAGATCCGTTCGGCACAAACCGCCTATAATGGGGTGAGCGAGGAAGCAAAGTTGGGCTCTCGGACAACCTTGGACGTGTTGAACGCCGAACAAGAATTGCTAAGCGCCCGGACAGCGCGGCTGTCGGCCCAGGCCGGCTATTATACAGGCGTCTACAGCCTGCTGGCGCGGATGGGGCTATTGACTGTCGATCATTTGCAGCTTGGGATTCCGACTTACGATCCAGATGCCTATTACAACGCGGTGAAATCCGCGCCAGTCACATCTTCCCAAGGCAAACGTCTGGACCGGGTGCTGAAAGCGATTGGCAACTGATATTGCCGCGCGCGTCAAACCTTGAAACCCCGTAAACCCACCGCAGGGTTTGCGGGTTTTCCTTTATTGTTTCCCAAACGCGCAAGATTGTTGAATTCGTCACCTTTTGCAAACCAACTGTCTGCCAATTCCTTGTCATGTGCGCGGCAAGTGGATAAACTTTCTTCCGTAATGGTGGTGGTCATGGCTGCTAAGGCATTAAACAGGTGTGGGGCCTTTGGTCGCGCTGGATGGGCAGGAAACTATGTCAGAACCAATGAGCTCTGGTGAAATCGAAGATGTGCTGTCCTCCATCCGGCGGTTGGTGTCTGAGGATTTGCGCCCAGTGTCGTCCAGATCTGCGGCACCCGCCAAATCAACGATGGATCAAGCAGGCAAGCCCCAACTTGTTTTGGGCGGGGCCGAACTTGTTACTGGCAAGTTGCTGTTGACCCCGGCGTTCCGCGTTGTGTCCAATGACGTGCCGGTTTCAGACGCGATCAATCCTGCAACGGACGCGGCATCCGGTACGGCCGCACCCGCTTGGGGCGCTGAACAGTCTTTGGTTGGCGCACCTCCCAAACCATCAACAGCAGAAGATTGGTTGCCAGAATCATCCACATTGCCCGAAGATGATGTTTTTGGCGAACTGCCGGATGAAAGCGATGATTGGCTTGAAACCGACGACGCGGATGATGCCGTCCCCCCACCAGCATCCGACGTGACGCGTTTGGTGAGCGAAATAGGCGCTGCCGTTGCCGAAAACGCCGAGGAGTGGGAGCCAGAAGCAGGTGATAGCCCGATGGCAGCAATGTCATGGCAAGCCCCGGAATGGGTAGAGGAGGCGGAGGTCGTTGATGCCGCCATCAACACTGCCACCGGCACTGCGGCAGCCACAGCGCTTGCTGACGCAGCCGAGGCCGCCGCAGTCGCCGAGATCATGTCACGCGCTGCACAAGCGGCGGTGGAACAGCAAAAGGCTGCGGAGCGTTCCAAAGAGGCTGATGCATCAGACGATCTTTTCGCCGAGAATGCCGGTTATTTTGATGAAACCGTGTTGCGCGATTTGGTGCGTGATTTGATCCGTGAAGAATTAAGCGGCACCTTGGGCGAACGCATCACCCGCAACGTCCGCAAATTGGTGCGGTCAGAAATCAATCGCGCGATGACCGCGCGTGACTTTGAATAAACCAATCAATAGGGCATAAGAATAAAGCGCGCAAATTGCGCACTTTATTCTTATGAAATCATCAGCCGTGCCTGTGAAGTGCCGGTGGTATATCAAGCAGCTTCGGCTTGGTCCAAAGCATTGCGGCGCTCAGACTCTTCACGCGACAGTGCAACAGATGTGCGGATGCCTTTGGACACAAATTCCATCAAGCCTTTGACAACACGTTCGTTCGGGTCAATCCCAGCGCAAGACAGTACTTCACGCCCATCACGCGACCGTGCCCAGCGGGCAATCTGATCGGGACCATTCCCGTATTTCTTGTCATCTGCGATGGCATCATCCAAAGCGGCAAGAACCACGGCCGCAAACAGCTTGCGTGCACGCTGACCTTGTTCGAAATTAAAGGCGGTTCCATCTACAAAGTCTAACATCGGGTCGTCCTATTCTTGCTCTTGCACATTTTGACGTTTGCGCAATATGACCAATTCCCATCGATTCGGTGTCCCCCGTTTGGAATAGCACCTATGCGTCTGGCGCATGGCTGGCTTGGGGCGATACCGTATCTTGTAAGCTTGTCTACGCTCTCATGGGTATATATAGGGGTTGTCTGACTTCCTTCAATGTTTTGTCAAGGTTTTGCCACAAATGCCCAAGATTAATGGAAATGAAATTAAGGCCGGCTTTGTGCTGGAACATGATGCGGGCCTTTGGGCTGCGGTGAAGGTGAATATCGTAAAGCCGGGTAAGGGCGGCGCGTTTGCGCAGGTGGAATTGAAAAACCTGCGGGATGGGCGCAAATTGAATGAACGCTTCCGGTCAGAGGACAAGGTAGAGCGCGTCACCCTAGAGAACAAAGACCAACAATTCCTTTATGAAGTTGATGGGATGTTGGTGTTCATGGACAATGAAACCTTTGAACAGATCGAATTGCCCGCTGATCTGCTCGGCGACCGCCGCCCGTTTTTGCAGGACGGCATGATGGCCACCGTGGAATATTATGGCGACGAGGCCCTCTCAATGCGCTTGCCGCAAAAGGTAAAGTGCAGAATTGTGGAAACAGAGCCGGTTCAAAAGGGCCAAACCGCGGCCAACAGTTTCAAGCCTGCGATCTTGGACAATGGCGTGCGGATCATGATCCCGCCGTTTATTGCCGTCGACGAAGAGATCATCGTTCACACCGAATTGATGGAATATTCTGAACGCGCCTAACGTTATGGGGCGGGCCTGTGCGGTCTGCCCCTAACCTGCGCCTTGCCCTTCAAATGTCACCGCTGCCCCACCAGCTGTCATCGGCCCTTGTGCGCGATCAAACCGCAAATAGGCCAAGGCGGCGCCACCCGATTGGGTGAACAGATTGCCTACAGGTTTGCCGTCATCCGTCATAATCTCGGTGCCTACCAGAACCGTTCCGGCAATCCCAACCCGTGCCAAACCTTTTCGCAATTCGGTTTTATGCTTCATCCGTGCCGTCACCTCTTGCCCGACATAGCAGCCCTTGCGGAAATCCACGCCGTGCAGCCGTTCAAACCCCATTTCAAGCAAATAGCTTTCATCCGGAATCAATTCGATCCCGCTTTCGGGGATCACATGGGCCACGCGAATTGCGTCCCAGTCGATCAAAGGCGCTGTACCCTGCGCATCGCCATAAGCCCGCCACCCAAGGGCTGTGTGGCGCGGATCGGGCCATGCCTGCGCAGGGGCTTGCCCCAAACCGCGGGTCACGCGCAGCGCGCTTGGGGTCAATTGCACATTCGCGCGCAAACGGTACATCGAAAGGCGGCGCAATGTGGCATCGGCCAACGCATCGGGCATATCCAAAAGCAAGGCCGCGCCGGTGTTGACCACGAAGAAATCAGCCAGATATTTGCCCTGCGGCGACAAGAACGCGGCCCAAATCAAGCCCGGCCCTTTGCCCAGCGGCAAAATATCATTGCTCAGCAATCCTTGCAAAAATGGCAGGGCATCCGCACCACTTACTTCGATCACGCGGCGGTCTGATGTCATTTCGCCCGGCATTTTGGCCCCCTGTTTGGTCTGATCCGAAAAAGCGCAAATTGCCTTAACGCTTTGGTCGCGCCATTAATGCGTCATGTGGGCTAGGCTGTCCACCGCATGTCACGTATCCACACTCTCCAATCTATGAACAATGGGTCCGGTTTCAACCCACAGCGGTGGGGCAGCGGCCTTGACGGGGCAGGCGGGCAGGCCTAGCACTTTGACATCACAGCGCAGGAATTCCCCGAATGACCACCACTCGTCCCGCCTCCCTTGCCAACGGTCGCCCTTACCTTGCTATTCCCGGCCCCTCCGTTATGCCCGACCGCGTGTTGCGCGCGATGCATCGCGCTTCGCCCAACATCTATGGTGGTGAGATTTATGAGGTGGTTGCCGCGATCTGGCCGCGTCTGCGTGCTGTGGCGGGCACCACCCAAAATGCTGCGATCTATATCGGCAACGGCCACGCGGCATGGGAGGCGGCAAATGCCAACATGTTCAGCCGGGGTGACAAGGCGTTGGTGCTGGCTGTGGGGCATTTTGGCAATGGCTGGGCGAAAATGGCGCGTGCAATGGGCGTGGACGTAGAGGTAATGGATTTTGGCACCGCGGCCCCCGTTGATATGGCGCGGGTGGAGGCGGCTTTGCGCGCAGATACCAATCACAGCATCAAGGCGGTGCTGGCCACGCATGTCGACACCTCCAGCTCCACCAAAACTAATGTTGCGGCCTTGCG
Organism: Pseudorhodobacter antarcticus; assembly: GCF_900110135.1. Taxonomy (GTDB): domain Bacteria; phylum Pseudomonadota; class Alphaproteobacteria; order Rhodobacterales; family Rhodobacteraceae; genus Pseudorhodobacter; species Pseudorhodobacter antarcticus. The sequence continues at coordinate 61,673 of NZ_FOCO01000013.1, forward strand.
TGCGGTTTTGGATGCTGTGGGGCATCCCGCCCTTTTGGCGATTGATTGCATCGCATCAATGGCATGTGACGAATTTCATATGGACACATGGGGCGTCGATGTGGCCGTCTCTGCCAGCCAAAAAGGGCTGATGACACCGCCTGGCCTTGGCTTTCTGTGGTTTTCCGAAAATGCGGCGGCGCGGTGCCGCAACAGCGATCTGCGCACCCCCTATTGGGATTGGGAACCCCGCGCCAAAGGCACTGAATTTTGGCAATATTTCAACGGCACCGCCCCGACTCATCACATTTATGGCCTGTCCGAGGCGTTGTTGATGCTGGAAGAGGAGGGGATGGAAAATGTTTGGGCCCGCCACCGCGCGCTGGCAGGCGCAGTCTGGGCAGCATTCGATGTCTGGGGCAGTGAAAACCCTGCGATCGCCTTGAACGTGGCGCGGGCGCAAGATCGGGGTTTTTCGGTGACCGCCGCGCGGCTTGGTGGCCATGATGCCACCCGCCTGCGCGAATGGTGCGAACATCAGGCGGGGGTCACGCTGGGGATTGGCCTTGGCATGGCAGCCCCCGGCGATCCAGCATGGCATGGGTTTTTGCGTGTGGCCCATATGGGTCATGTGAACGCCCATATGACGCTGGGGGTGCTGGCCGTGATGGAAACCGGGCTGCAGGCGCTTGGTATCGCGCATGGTGCTGGCGGGATTATGGCGGCCACAAAGGCATTGTCGCACACTTGATTTCTTGTGAAATTATATTACATACAATTTCAAAGGAAACATCATGTATGCAGAAGCCCAAACCGATGACCGTCCCGAACCTAGCAGAGTTGCCGCCAAGGCGGTATTCGCCGCAGCCCTTGAATTAGGGTTAACGCAAAAGGAGCTTGCTCGCGCGATTGGGGTGTCCGAACCTTCGGTCAGCCGTATGAAGGGCGGCGGTTTTGTGCTGGATGGCAAGCCGCTGGAATTGGCGCTGTGCCTCATCCGTGTGTTTCGTGGGTTAGATGCTATCAATGGTGGCGAGGTATTGGTGACGCGCAGTTGGATGGCAAATCCGAACAGCGATCTGATAGGGGTGCCCAAAGCGATTATCGCCTCAGCCACCGGGTTGGTCGATGTTATGAACTATCTGGACGCCGCGCGTGCCCGCGTTTGATGGAACAGGGCCTTACAAGGGCAACCTTTGGCGGGTAATCGAAGCGCAATACAGATCCTCTACCTTAAGGTTGGTCGATACATTCGCAGAACATGACATGCTGGAGGCAATGCTGGAGACAGCAAAACCCGCAGTCCCGCCAGATTGTCAGCATTTGGATTATCAATTCTGGTCGCCATTCCGATATGGCTGCTACCCACGCGATTCGCGGTTTCGTCGCGCTGGCCGCACCCCGGGGGTATGGTACGGGTCAGAGGCCCCTTTTACAGCGATGTGCGAAACCATCTGGGGAAATCTACGGTTCTTTCGCGCCTCGTCTGGCACGCCCTTGCCCCGCCGCCCCGTTGAATACACCGCTGTTTGCGCGGATATCCAAACGCTTTTTGCATTGGATCTGACCGCGTCAGATTGGGCGGGGCAGGGGCGCTGGACCGACCCCGATGATTACACAGATTGCATAGCACTCGCCGATGCATACCGGACAGCGGGCGGTCAGGTCCTGCGCTATGCGTCCGTTCGCGCGCCCAATCATGGCTGCAATGTCGCTGTGTTAACCTGCGCAGTCTTCGCATCACCACGTCCCATAGCGCATCAAACATGGCGGGTGCTTTACGGTGCCTTGGTGCAGCGGGCAATCAGTGACAGCGATAATATGCGGTACAGTCTTGGGGTTGAGGTTTCAAAATTCAGATTAATAATATGATCTTATGGTGTAATCTTAATGCAGCACATTAAAGCCAATTTTTGTACTTAAAGTAAGCATAAGTCAGCACTGCCAGCCCGATCATCGCCCCAAGGGAAAGTGCAAACCCGTATCGCATATCCAATCCTGGCATGTTCGCAAAATTCATCCCAAAAATTGACGCGATCAACGTGGCCGGCAAAAAAATCACCGCCGCAACTGACAAAATCTTGCTGATATTTGTCTGTTCGATGTTGATCATGCCCAAAGTCGCATCCAGCAAAAACGTGATCTTGGACGCAACGAAATTTGCATGATCAGTCAAGGATTTCACATCATTCGTCAGTGTCTTGGCGCGTTCATGCAAATCAGGGGTGGCACTGTGTTTGGTCAGCACCTGCGCCAAATAACTTGCCAGACGGTCCAGCGTCAAAAGGCTGTCGCGGATGTTGGAATTCAAGTTTCCCATCTGTCCGATGGTTTCCAGAACGGATTGATAATCATGCGGTTTTCGTCCCTTGGCCAGCATGAACAAAGCGCGTGAATGGCTGTCAATTTCGGCTGCGGCGCGTTCCAAAATATCGGCTTGGCGGTCAATCACTGCCTCCATTACCGCGACCAGAACCGACAGTGGATCGGCCATCGCAATGCGCGTTACATGCGCGCGCGGGGGAAAAGACGTGAACACGCGTGGATCGTGAAAGCGGACGGTGACCAGATGTTTCGGCGTCAGAATAAAGCTTACCGGCCCCATCACCGGATCGCCCCCATCGGCATTGGCAGGCAGCAAAGCTGTCATATAGGTTGCTTGTTCAAAGGCATACAGACGCGATGAGATTTCAATCTCGCGCATGTCCTCCTCCGACGGAATATCGCAGCCTGTGATCGCAGCGACCGCGCTCTCCTCCTCGGGCGTGGGGGCATGCAGATCAATCCACACCGCCCCCGTCAGGTTGGCACCATTTGGATGTAATATGCCGTCCTGCAAGGTGTATGATTTGATCATGGCGCGCCTTTCCTGCTAAATATGCGCCCTTTATGGCGCTTATTTTGGCTGTTTGGCCAGCCACTGCGTCATCCACGCAATTTCGGCCTCTTGGGCTGCAATCACCATTTCGGCTAATTTGCGGACCTCGGGATCAGTTCCATGCTCCAACACGATCCGAGCCATATCGACATCGGCGTTGCCTGTCAGAGGCACGTTAATGTCGGCGTGCATTTTGGCATTGGCTTCTGCAAACGCGATGGATGCGGGGCTTTGATCGCCCGCCATTTGGTGGCCGGAATGGTCAGTTTGTGCCAAAGCGGGCAGGGGCAAAGCAAATGTTTCACAAAAACCCTCTGGATGTGAAGCAAGGGTGGTATGCAAGCTTCCTGCAAGGGGAATGCAAATCAAGGCTTTGTGAACCGCGCTTGGGTCCTTTTCCTTTTGCAGCGCTTGCCCTATCGTTTTAGGGCAGAACAATTGGAATGTCTTATGCCCCCCAAACCCGTGCGCCGCCCCGTTGTGGGCATTATCGGCAACATGAATCTGCTGAATGAAAGCTATCCGGTTCACGCGGGCGGCACGATGAACAGCCAAGCGGTGGCGCAAGTTGCGGGCTGCATGCCAATCATCATTCCCACCGATCCCGGCTTTGTCTCTGTGGCGGATTTGCTGGAATTGTGTGACGGATTTTTGCTGACAGGTGGGCGCCCGAACGTGCATCCCTCCGAATATGGCGAGGATGAAACCCCCGCGCATGGTGATTTCGACCGCTGCCGTGATGCGATCACCTTACCTTTGGTGCGCGCCTGTGTCGAACGGGGCCAGCCGTTTCTTGGGATATGCCGCGGCTTCCAAGAGGTGAATGTGGCGATGGGCGGCTCGCTTTATCCCGAAATCCGGGACCTGCCGGGGCGAATGAACCACCGCATGCCCCCCGATGGCACAATCGAGGAGAAGTTTGCCCTGCGCCACATCGTGCGCTTTGCGCCGAACGGCGTTTTCGCAGCGCTCATGGGCGTGGATGAAGTGATGACAAACACATTGCACGGCCAAGGTATTTGTCGGGTAGGCACTCGAGTTGTGATCGACGGACATGCCCCCGATGGCACGCCCGAGGCGCTGTATATAAAGGATGCGCCGGGGTTTACTCTGTCGGTGCAGTGGCATCCGGAATGGAACGCTGCCGCAGATCCGGTATCGCGGCCCTTGTTTACGGCGTTTGGGGCGGCGGCAGCGGCTTGGGCAGCAGCGCACAAACCCGTGCGGCATAAGGCAAACCAGTAACCAAACATTAAGCTGCAAAAAAAGGCGGGTCAATCTGACCCGTCTTTGTGTTTGATGCACTCAAATCTGTTACGTTACGGCGCAGCCTTTGTCGGGGCTGTTAACGCAGGTTTAACCGTTTGCTTCACCGCAGGGGTCGCAGTGGGCACCATCGTTGGCGATATCACAGCGGCAGCCGCAGGTGGCTGATAGGTCACGGTTTTAATCTCCAACGCAGGGATAACCGGCTTTGGCTTCGCCAGGGCCTTTGCAACTGATTGCTTTGGCTTTGGCGGTGTTGGGATCCTTAGGTTTTTGGGCATCGACCCGTCGGCATTTAGCACCAAAACCGTTGCCCCAGCCTGCACCCTTTGGTTCAGGTCGATCACATCCTGCTGCACCATCCTGATACAACCGGATGATGCATTGCGCCCAATGGACCACCAATCAGGCGTGCCGTGAATTCGGTAGCCATAGTCACGCCCATTTGACAAAAGATAGATGGCGCGTGCCCCCAATGGGTTTGTCGGGCCGCCAGGCTGCCCGTCTTTCCACTTTGCCAGCTCTGGCTTGCGGGCGATCATCTCCTTTGGCGGTGTCCAAGTGGGCCATTTTTTGGTTTCGGATACAACGGCCTCACCAGCCCATTCAAATCCGGATTTCCCGACGGATATGCCATAACGGATCGCCTTGTTCGGCCCGGTCACAAAATACAAAAATTTTTGCCCGGGATGAATAATAATCGAACCCGCAGGCCTATCTGTCTGATACGCAACTTCTTGGCGGCGCAATTGTTCCGGGAATTTTTCCAGCGGGATCGCAGGCACATTGATTGTCCCATCCATCCGCGAAACATAAGCGGTTTCTGCAGCCTCGACCGGGGCTGTGCTGGCCATGTTGACCACTGGTGCAGCAGCCGTCGGCGCGGTTGGCGGCACACAGCCTGCCAGCGCCAATGTCAGTGCAACAGGCAATCCTGCCAGACGAAGTGAAATGCCAGTGCGGCGCATAATAATAAACTTTCAAAAAGCCGCCAAGGCGGAGCGTTTGATTGTTTCTTTGATATAACAAATGCACCCACGGGTCAAAGCGCTTAGGCCCACATCAAAGAGCTAATCCTATATATATTGCCCGTGCCGGCACCGATCACAAGCTACAGCGCCGCAATAGCGGTCGTGGGGTATGCGCACCCCCCGCCAAAAGCGCAGATTGCAAGCATCAGATGCCACCCTTTACCCTCACGATTCGCATCTGCTGCCCGATAGTTGCGATCAATTGCCAGCCAAAATACGCTGCAAAATCAGTCGGTTTCAGCAGGTCTTATGTAAATGCCAACAGATTTCGCACCCAAATTCGGTCAGCACCTCTACCGGGTCAAGGTTCAGGACGGGCCGCCCCTACATCCCAACGGCAAAGCTGATCACTTTTTCGGCAAAATGACCCTGAACCATCATCATTCCACAACGTATCGGCCAAATCCAACCGTCACAGCCGCGTTTGCCGCCCGTTAAGTGACGCGGGCGCGGGTTTTGAACTCTGGCCGATCCCACAGGGCATTTTCCATCACATGTGTAATGCGGTTGATCGCCTCGTCCACATCATCCTCATTGATAAACAAAGGGGTAAACCCAAATCGCAAAATATCGGGCGCGCGGAAATCGCCGATCACGCCTTGGGCGATGATCGCCTGCATGATTGCATACCCTTCTGGGTGACGAAACGATGCTTGTGACCCGCGCTGTTGCCCATCGCGGGGGGCTGCAAGCGACAGGCTGGGGCAACGCGCCTCTATCCCCGCGATAAAACGGTCGATCAGTTCGATGGATTTGGCCCGCACATCCAAGATATCGGCTTGGTCCCAGATGTCCAAAGACGCCTCCAGTGCTGCCATTTGCAACACAGGCGGCGTGCCGACCCGCATCCGTTCAATCCCGTCGCCCGGGCGATAGTCCAGATCAAAAGCAAAGGGAGCAGCGTGGCCCAACCAGCCTGAAAGGGCAGGGCGCACCGCTGCCTGATGACGCGGCGCGACATAGATAAATGCAGGGCCGCCGGGCCCCGAGTTGAGGTATTTATACGTGCAACCCACCGCAAAATCCGCGCCACATGCTGCCAGATGCACAGGTAGCGCGCCTGCCGAATGTGCCAAATCCCACACCGTCACAGCACCCGCAGCATGGGCCAGACCTGTTAGCGCCGCCATATCATGCTTGCGCCCCGTGCGGTAATCCACCTCCGTTAACATCAAAACCGCGATAGTGTGATCAATGGCGCCTGCCACCTCTTCAGGGGCGACCGCTTTCAACACATAATCTGGTCCCAAGGTGCGGCACAGCCCTTCTGCCATATACAAATCAGACGGGAAATTCCCGCTATCCGACAAAATCACCCGCCGCGCAGGGACCATCTCCAGTGCCGAAGCCAGTGCTTGATACACTTTTATCGACAGCGTATCCCCCATAACCACCGATCCGGCTTCCGCCCCAATAAGGCGTGCAATCCGGTCACCAACGGCAGCAGGTTGCGCCATCCACCCGGCCTTGTTCCATCCGGCGATCAACAGCGCGCCCCATTCTTGCGTGATCGTCTGCGCCACCCGTGCAGCGGCAGCGCGCGGCATCGGCCCAAGCGAGTTCCCATCAAGGTAAATCATCCCATCGGGCAGATCAAACTGGGCACGCAGGCTGGCAAAATCGGTGGGCATGGGGCATCCTTTTTAATGTTAGCGTATTGAACCGATTTGGCGGTGGGCTGGCAAGCACAGAACTTGGGCAAGCACAGATCGGGGAAATGGGATGCAACGATTTGAATGGCCGCCCGTCTGGCTCGCGGTTGGTCTGGCGGCAATCTGGGGTTTGGGACGGGTGGTGTCGTTCGGCTCGCCCGCGCTGGTGACGCTGGGCTGGGCGATCATTGCGACTGGCCTCATTTTTATGGGCTTGGCGGTCTTTGAAATGACCCGCGCCCGCACCACGGTTATTCCTCGCAGAAGGGCCAGCCATTTGGTCACCACGGGCGTTTTCCGCTACAGCCGCAATCCGATCTATCTGGGGGATTCGCTTATATTGCTCGGGGCGTGCTTGATTTGGTCCAGCCCCCTCGGCCTTGCCGTTGTGCCAGCCTTTGTCTTTGTGATCACCCAACGGTTCATCAAGGCCGAAGAGGCCGCCCTTGCACAGTATTTTGGCCCAGATTACGCCGCTTGGTCCACTAACACACGGCGTTGGGTCTGAAATGTCGCTATATCAGTGCAATGTGCCGTAAGGTCGCTGCTGGCTTGTGAAACAATGTTGCGCGGTGTTAAACACAACCGTCACACACCATCGGGCGCACGATGTTGCGCCTACCAGCCGGGGGGAAGCTATTGAAGATCGGGGCACCAAAGGAAATTTTTGAAGGCGAAGCGCGCGTTGCGATGACGCCGGATTCGGCCAAGCTGTTGCAAAAGCTTGGCCACACCTGCGTGATTGAAGCGGGGGCTGGCGTCAAAGCTGGCTTTTCCGACAAGGCCTATGCGGATGCAGGCGTTGAGGTGGCGAAAACCGCCACCGCCTTGTTCAAGGCCGCCGATGTTGTGGTCAAGGTCCGCGGCCCAGAGCCGAAAGAGGCCAAGATGCTGGGCGAGGGGCAAACCCTCATCTCCTTCTTTTGGCCTGCGCAGAACGAAAAAATGCTGGAACAGATGAAGGCACAAGGCTCCACCGTGATCGCGATGGATATGGTGCCGCGTATCAGCCGCGCGCAAAAAATGGATGCACTGTCGTCTATGGCCAATATCGCGGGCTACCGCGCGGTGATTGAGGCGGGCAATAATTTTGGCCGCTTCTTTACGGGTCAGATCACAGCGGCGGGCAAAGTGCCGCCGGCCAAAGTGCTTGTCGTGGGGGCAGGCGTTGCGGGCCTTGCCGCGATTGGCACCGCCACCAGCCTTGGCGCTATCACCTATGCGTTTGATGTGCGCCCCGAAGTGGCGGAGCAAATCGAATCCATGGGTGCGCAGTTTGTCTATCTGGAATTTGACGCCTCCGAATTGCCCGATGGTGCCGCAACGGGTGGCTATGCGGCCCCCTCCACCCCCGCGTTCCAAGCCAAACAGCTGGCGAAATTCCTGGAACTTGCGCCCGACATCGACATTGTTATCACCACCGCCCTGATCCCCGGTCGCCCAGCCCCCAAGCTGTGGACCAAAGAAATGGTCGCGATGATGAAGCCCGGATCAGTTGTGGTCGATCTGGCGGCTGAGCGGGGCGGCAACTGCGATTTGACCGTGATGGATGAAAAAGTGGTGTCGGATAATGGCGTGACCATCATCGGCTTTACCGATTTCCCCAGCCGTATGGCCGCCCAAGCGTCAACGCTTTATTCCAACAATATCCGCCACATGCTGGCTGATCTTACGCCTGCCAAGGATGGCGTGATCAACCACAATATGGATGATGACGTGATCCGAGGCGCCACCGTGGCGCACAAAGGCGAGATTACCTTCCCGCCGCCGCCGCCCAAAGTGGCCGCAATCGCGGTGCAAAAACCCAAGGGAAAGGTCAAGGAATTGACCCCTGCGGAACGCCGCGCCAAAGAAACGGCGGAATTCAAGCTGCAAACCCGCAATCAGATTGCCATGTTGGCCATTGGCGGTGGCTTGATCTTGCTCGCGGGCCTGTTCACGCCCGCCTCGTTCATGTCGCATTTCATCGTGTTTGTGCTGGCCTGTTTCGTTGGCTTTTCGGTTATTTGGAACGTCAGCCACAGCTTGCACACCCCATTGATGGCCATCACCAACGCCATCTCCTCAATCATCATTCTGGGCGCGTTGCTGCAAATCGGGTCGGGCAGCTATCTGGTAATCTTGCTGGCGGGTCTGTCGATTTTGATGGCAGGCATCAACATTTTCGGTGGCTTCATGGTCACCCGGCGCATGCTTGCCATGTTCCAAAAGTCGTAAGGGATCAGGGGAATGGAATACGGATTTACCACAGCCGCCTATGTCGTCGCGGCAGTTCTTTTCATCCTGTCGCTGGGCGGCCTTTCGGGGCAGGAAAGCGCCAAACGCGCGGTTTGGTACGGCATCGTTGGCATGGGCATTGCGGTGCTGGCCACGGTAATGGGGCCGGGCGCCGGCAATTGGTTTGCGTCACTGCTGATGCTGGCCATTGGCGGCGGCATCGGTTGGGTCGTCGCACAGCGCGTGAAAATGACCGAAATGCCACAGCTTGTGGCCGCGATGCACAGCCTTGTGGGCTTGGCGGCGGTGTTCATCGGCTTCAATTCGGAAATCGAAATGGTGCGCGTGGCGGCAATGCAGGCCGCAAATGACACCGCTGGGCTTGCCGCTTTGGCCGGGTTTGCCGCCAAGGTTGCTGAAAAAACCGCTGTTGAAATCAACATCCTCAAGGTCGAGGTGTTTCTTGGCGTGTTCATTGGCGCTATCACCTTTACCGGGTCGGTCGTCGCCTATGGCAAACTGGCAGGCAAGGTTGATGGTGCTGCCAAAAAGCTGCCCGGCGGCCATATGCTGAACGCAGGCGCCGCTGCAGGCTCGCTTTTGATGTTGATTATTTACCTGCAAATTGGATCAGCTTTCGCGCTTATCCTTATGACATTGTTGGCATTTTTCATCGGCTATCATTTGATCATGGGCATCGGTGGCGCAGATATGCCGGTTGTTGTGTCCATGCTCAACAGCTATTCCGGCTGGGCGGCAGCGGCGATTGGGTTCTCGCTCTCCAATGATTTGATGATCGTGGTCGGCGCGCTTGTTGGCTCCTCGGGTGCGATCTTGTCCTATATCATGTGCAAGGCGATGAACCGGTCGTTCATCAGCGTGATCTTGGGCGGCTTTGGCGGCACCACAGGCCCCGCGATGGAAATCAGCGGTGAACAGGTCGCCATTGACACCGAAGGGGTCGCCGCCGCGCTGAATGAAGCCGACAGCATCATCATCATCCCCGGTTACGGTATGGCCGTGGCGCAAGCGCAGCAAACCGTGTCTGAATTGACCCGCAAACTGCGTGCCAAAGGCAAAACCGTGCGCTTTGCGATCCATCCTGTGGCGGGCCGCTTGCCCGGCCACATGAACGTACTGCTGGCCGAGGCGAAGGTGCCGTATGACATTGTTTTGGAAATGGATGAAATCAACGAAGATTTCCCCACAACCGATGTGGTAATCGTCATCGGGTCCAACGACATCGTAAACCCGGCCGCCCAAGATGACCCCAACAGCCCTATCGCAGGCATGCCCGTGCTGGAATGTTGGAAAGCCAAACAGGTGTTCGTGTCAAAACGCGGCCAAGGTACTGGCTATTCCGGCATCGAGAACCCGCTGTTTTTCAAAGAAAACACGCGGATGTTTTATGGTGATGCGAAAAAATCTTTGGACGCATTGCTGCCTTTGATCGATTGATCCAGTCAGCGCCACATAAAATTGCGCCCCGCTGGAAACAGTGGGGCGTTTGCCTTTCCGATCAAAGCGTTGCTGATTTGCCAGTGTACCGTTGCGCACTGCCGCAGGTGTGGAACCAAGATTTACAAACCCCGCCCTGCCGCGTCTGCTGGCCAAACAGCCCCCTCTGAGGATCCTATGTCCAAGATCAAAGATCATCCGCTGCGTTATGACTTGGTGAATGAACTGCACGCCCGGCCTTTTCCGGCGCTGTCGGTGCCGTCCCACGCTGTCTACATTGCGATCAAAGAGCCGGAGCGCGCTGTCAGCCGCGACCGGAGCAAGGATCTTGCGCATCTTTTGGGCTTGCTGGACCGTCACGCCAGCCCGCACCCCCAACCCGAGGCCACGCATTTTTCCGGTGGCATCGGGCGGCACAACCTGAAATGGGAAAGCCATACCGAATTTGTGACCTATTCTGCCTTTGGTCCAGGCGTGTCCACCCGCGCTTTTGACCCGATGGAGGCGGACGTGTTCCCCGCCGATTGGCTTGCAACCGCGCCCGGTTCCCGCCTCGTATCCGTGTTGATCCGGGTGGAGGAGATGCTGGCCGACGAAGACGAGATGCTGGCCAAACTTGGCGACTGGTTTGTTCCCGAAAGTCTTGCCATCAGCCGGGTGGTTGATGGTGCAGCGGTGATCGCGGGTGATTTTCGGATTGATCAGGCGGGCCACATGCGCTTTGCCGTGTTCGTGCAAAAAGGCACCGGCGCGCGCCGCGTGGGCCGCATCGTGCAGCGGTTGTGTGAGGTGGAAACCTACCGCGCCATGTCGATGTTGGGGCTGGTGCGCGCACGCGGTCTGGGGGCGCAGTTGAACCGCTTGGACCCCCAGCTTGCCACCATGATCTCTGGTATGACAAGCACGGGCCAAGCGCCAGAGGCCGTGCTGAAAACCCTGCTCGAAATTTCTGCGGAGCTGGAAAGCTTGGGCGTGCAATCCAGCTTTCGCTTTGGCGCAACCGCAGCTTATGAGGCGATTGTGACGCAGCGTGTGTCCGTCATGCGCGAAACCCGCGTAAAGGGGCTGCAGACCTTTGGCGAATTTATGATGCGCCGCTATGACCCCGCAATGCGCACCGTGAAATCAGTTGAGGCCCGTTTGGGCTCTATGGCGGAACGCGCCACACGGGCGGCCGAATTGTTGCGCACACGGGTTGATGTGGAACGCAGCGCACAAAATCAGCGTTTGTTGGAAAGCATGGATGCGCGCGCCGATCTGCAATTGCGCCTGCAAACCACCGTCGAAGGGCTGTCTGTGGTCGCGATCAGCTATTATGCGATGAACATTTTGGCCTATGTCATCTATCCAGTCACCGATAGCTTGGGCCTATCAAAAGGTTGGACGATGGCCGTATTGGCCCCCTTGGTCATTCTTGGGGTCTGGGGCCTTGTGCGCCGCATCCGCAATCGGTTGCATTAACCAAACGCGGGCGATGCGGCCCGTGTGTTAAGCGCGCGGTCCGCGGCCACGCCACCAACCACAATTGCCGCCAGCGCCAAGAGGGCTGCCACAGACAACGTTGGCACACCCGCAAGGCCCGCGCCCAAGGTGCAGCCGCCCGCCAACACGCCACCCATGCCCATCAACGCGCCACCCAGCGCATAACGTCCCGTTTGTGCGGGCGATGAAAAGCTTTCCCACTTAAATCGGCGGCTGGCCAACGATGACAGCGCCGCCCCGCCAATCGTGCCACCAAACAACCCCGTGCCAAAACCCGCCGCGACCGACGATGATGCAATCGCCCAAAACAGCGTATCCGACAGCGGCAGGGTGAAAGACAGGCTTTCCATCGCAATCAGGTCAAATTCATCCAGCAGCACGAACCCCGTGCCAACCCAGGCCAACGGCACCAACAGCCCAATCGCCACACCCGCAGCAACCCGACCAAAGGACAAGCGCGCCGTGGCCGCATAGGCCAGCGCCGCCGTTGCCATCAACCCCGTCACCAACGCACCCCCGCCCGGCAGCGCGGCCAAGCTGATTGCCTCACCCATTGGCACCGTCAGCGTGCCCAGCGATGTGCGCAACGGCGCCAACAGCCCTTTCATCGTGGCATGTGCCGCAATGGCAAACACCCCCAGCACCATCAGCGCGCGCAAATTCCCTGTCCCACTCAGCACCGTTAACCGCGACGCACAGCCCCGCGTCAACACCATGCCAGCCCCGAACGCCAAGCCGCCAATCACGATCGCCGCCACGGGCAGGTCGGGCGTCATCAAACGATGCCCGTCAAAACTGATCCATCCCGCCGCAACCGCCCCTTGGGTGCCCAACAGCGCAGCGGCCAGCGCAACAGCCCACAGCGCCAGCGCAGGCTTGCGTTCCGCCGGCGCGCCGACCAGACCGCGCCGCAAACAGAACCGCGTGGTTTCGGCCATGGCCCCAAAGGCCAGCCCAATCACCAGCCCAAGCATCACGGACGCGCCGCGTGGGGTAACGGCGTCAAAGCCAAGGGTTTCAAACATGCGGGCCTCCTGCATCGACGGAATTTTGTTCCGTTTGCAGCAAGGTTGGCGGCAGTGCAATATCCAGCAGCCAATCCATATGTCGCAATATTAGAACAGCGTTCCAAATTGCCCCACCCCGCAGAATAATCGCCCGCAAAACAAAGCCCGCACGGAACAGATGTTCCAGCGCGGGCGATTGCCGTGGGGGATTGGTTTTATTTACACCATTGCAGGCTTAACGCCCCCGGATCCGTGGGTCCAACGCATCGCGCAACCCGTCCCCGATATAGTTCACCGACAACACCGTCAGCGAAATCGCCACACCCGGCCAAATCACCCGCTCGGGGAATTGCTGGATATATTCGGCACCGTCAAACAACAGCCGCCCCCATGTCGGAAAATCAGGCGGAAAGCCAAGTCCAAGGAACGATAGCGCAGATTCCGTGATGATCGCATTCGCAATTCCCAAAGTTGCCGCCACCATGATCGGCGACATCACATTGGGCAGGATATGGCGTAAAATCATGCGGCGCGATGGCGTCCCGATGGACCGCGCGGCCAGCACAAATTCACGTTCCTTCAGCGCCAACACCTCACCGCGCACCACACGCGCCGCCTGCATCCAACTGGTCAGACCGATGGCGACCACAATCAACAAAAACGTGCCGCCTTCAGTGCCAAACGCCTTGGACAATGGATCGCGAAACAACATCGCCATAACCAACAGCAACGGCAGCAAGGGCAGGGCCAAGAACAGGTCGGTGACCCGCATCAACACATTGTCCAACCGCTTAAAATACCCTGCAATCACGCCGACAAACGTGCCCAACGTGATCGAAATCACCATCGCCGTCAAACCCACAGCGATGGACACTTGCCCACCTTTCATCATCCGCGCCAGCATGTCACGACCAAGTTGGTCGGTGCCCAAAGGCCATTCCAGCGACGGCGGCTTATTGCGTGTGCGGATCATCGTGGCCCCGTCAGGGTTGATGAATGTCGGGTCTTTGGCCCAAATAAGCGGCCCAACCGACACGAACAAAACTAATGAGACAAAGACGAACAGCCCAACCAATGCCCCTTTGTGGGTTTTGAATTGCACCCAGACATCGGCCCATTGGCTGCGCGGTTTGGCAAGGGGGGCGGTATCAGTCATAGCGGATCCTCGGGTCAAGCATGCCGTATAAGATATCGGCGATCAGGTTGAACAACACGATCAACACGGCAAAAATAAAGGTCAGGGTTTGCACCGTCGGCAAGTCCGATCCTTGGATCGCCCCGATCAATAGCGCCCCCAATCCATTCACGCGAAACACCTGTTCGGTGATAATCGCACCGCCAAAAATGCTTGGTATTCCCAGTGCGATCACGGTCACAACCGGGATCATCGAATTGCGCACAACATGTTTCAGCACGACAATACGCTCGGACAACCCTTTGGCACGCGCGGTGCGCACATAATCCGCCCCAAGGTTTTCCAGCATCGACGACCGCATATATCGGCTGATCTGGGCCGCGTTGAACAAGGCCAACACCATGACAGGCATCGCCATTTGCCGGGCCTGCGCCAGAAAACTATCCCAATCCGTGACACGCAAACTGGTGTCATAAATCGACGGGAACCATTGCAAGTTCACCGCGAACACCAAAATCAGCACCAAACCGGTGAAAAATGTCGGCACCGAAAACCCGATCATTGCGATGAATGTGCCGATCTGGTCAAACCAGGAATATTGGCGATACGCCGAATAAATCCCAATCGGCAGCGCGATCATCACCCCCAAGACATAGGATGTGCCGATCACGGTCAGGGTTTGTGGCATGCGTTCTACGATAATATCCATCACCGGGCTGCGCGATTGCCAGCTGACAATGCGCTGCATCCCGTCAGAATAGCTGGTGCCAAACCAATGGTCCCACAGCACCAACGGTTCCACCACGAAAAACTGTTTCAGCCACAAGAAATAGCGCACGAACACCGGTTCATTGACGCCCATCGCCTCCATGATCTTCAGGCGCACATCAGGCGGCACGGTCAGGGGGATCTGGCTCATCGGAGAGCCGGGGGCGAGGTCAACCAGCAGAAAAATCAGCAAGCTGATGAACAAAAGCGTCGGGATGGCAAACATCAGCCGACGAAGGGTAAAGGTAAGCATATGCGGCGCCTTTGTTCAGCAGCGAAAAGATAGGGAAGGGGCGGGGGGCGCAAAACGCCTCCCGCCCCAGTCGTGTCAGATCACTTGATGCGGAACCAGTCCTGCACGTTGTGCATTTCCGAATCCCAGACGTTCAGCACCACACCGCCCAACGTGTTGGAATGTGCGGACAAACGGCCACGGTCCACCAAAGGCACGATTGTGTAGGTGTCCTTGGTCAGCATTTCATTCATGCGGATCACAATCGCGGCGCGCTCTGCCTCGCCTTTGGTTGTGATCAACTTTGCGGCCAGTTCATCAAACACCGGGTCGCAGAAACGGTTGATGTTTTCACCCTGCCACTGGCTTTCAGGCTTTGGGGCCTTGTCACAAGTATAGGCCACGATATACGGTTCTGGGTCCGTGCCGGGGAAGTTGTTTGCATACATTTCCACGTCTGCATAAAACTTCTGGAAGGTGTCGGGCGAACCCGGGTCCCCACCAAAGAAGATGCCGGAATCGATGGTTTTCAACTCCACCTCAACGCCCAGCTCATTCCACCAACCTTTGATCAGCGCTTGGAAATCCTGACGCACGGGGTTTACGGATGTTTGATACAGCAGCTTGAAGCGCTTGCCATCCTTTTCACGCACGCCATCCGCGCCAACGACCCAGCCCGCTGCATCCAGCAACGCCTTTGCGCCGTCCATGTCCTGCGCAATGCAGTCCGTGTTGGGCGAGGCATAGATCGCAGGCGCTGGCACCAAGTTACAGGTCGGGCGGCCCGATGCGCCGTAACCAACCTCAACCAAAAGGCTGCGATCAATCGCCATCGACAGTGCCTTGCGCACGTTCACATCCGACAAGATCGGGTGCGGGTGCATCGCGGTGGAGCGTTCCCCCTCGGGCAAATCCGGGGATGGGTCTGTCATGTTCATCTCAATCCGTTCAACCAGCGTGCCGAAACCGGTCACAAACTGGCCCTTGCCGCCTGCCGCCATGGCCGCTTGCAATTCTGGGTTGATCTGGGTGTTCCAAGCGTAATCAAATTCGCCAGTTTCCATCACGGCCCGCGCCGCAGATGCCGCATCACCACCCCCTTTGACCGACAGCGTGGCAAAGTTTGGCTTTGCCGGGTCGCGGTAGTTGGGGTTAGCCACAAATTCAACGCTGTCGTTCACCTTGAAATCAGTGACCATAAATGGCCCGGTGCCGATGGGGTTAAAGTTGGCTTCGGTGCAGGTCGGTGCCGCAGCGCCTGTACAATTGGCAAACTGTGCCTTTTGCAGAATGGGCGATTCCGCGCCCACAAAGGCCACCAATGGGTTTGGCTTTGGCCCGGTGAACGTGACTTTGACAGTCAGCGGGTCAATCGCTTCAACCGACTGCACGCCTTCGTATTTCGCCAATTGCGCACAACCGCCCGCAGGGTCCATGCAATAGGCGGCAGTAAACACCACGTCATCGGCGGTGAACGCTGTACCATCAGACCACAACAGGCCTGGGGTAATTTTCCATGTGACCGAGGTCAGATCTTCGGCAATGCCGCCATTTTCCAAGCTTGGCAGTTCAGTCACCAGACGTGGGAACATCGTGCCCACTTCATCAAAACCCGCCAGCGGTTCCAGCACAATGCTGCCCACTTCAACGTCTTTGGTGCCCGATGAAAGATAGGCGTTCATGATCGACACGGCCTGCGAATACAGGACCTTTACGTTGCCATCAGCGCCACGTTCCGCAAATGCCGCAGGGGCAAAGGCGAAAGCGCAGGCAGCGCCCAGCAGGGCGGTTTTCATTTTCATTGTTCTGGTTCTCCTTGTTGGTTGTGCTTTTGGACCGTCGTGCCGCTGGTTGATCCGGCAGCATTATTGTTTTGGGCGGGCACAAGGTGGCAGGCCACAAAACGGCCGGGTCGTACCTCGGCCAATTCGGGCTTCACCTCGCGGCAAATCGGGATCACTTCGGGGCAACGCGTGCAAAAGTTGCAGCCCTTCGGCGGGTTTGATGGCGATGGGACATCGCCCTTCAAAATAATGCGCTGGCGCGTTGCCTCGCGCGATGGGTCCGGGTCTGGCACCGCCGACAGCAACGCCTTGGCATAGGGGTGCAGCGGATCGGCATACAGCGGCTCGCGTGGGGAAATTTCCGCAATCCGCCCCAAATACATCACCGCGACCCGGTCCGCGATATGGCGCACCATCGACAGATCATGGCTGATGAACAAATAGGTCAGCCCCAGCTTTTCCTGCAAATCCTCCAGCAAGTTCACCACTTGCGCTTGGATGGACACGTCCAACGCCGCGATTGGTTCATCACACACTATAAACTTGGGGTTCAATGCCAATGCGCGTGCAATCCCGATGCGCTGGCGCTGCCCGCCCGAAAACGCATGCGGGTAACGGTTGGCAAAGACGCGGTTCAACCCCACCGCATCCATCAGCTCATACACTTTGGCCAGCTTTTGGTCTGCGCTCCAATCGGTATGTTCGTCCAGCGGCTCAGAGACTATCTGCGCCACGGTCATGCGCGGGTTCAAACAGGCCTGCGGGTCTTGGAACACCATCTGCATCATCGGGCGCTTTTTGCGCAACGCCTCCGGCTCCAATGTGGCGATGTCTTCGCCCTCAATCGTCACCGACCCGGCGGTCAGTTCATAAAGCCGCAGCAGCGCGCGCCCCACAGTGGATTTGCCGCAACCAGACTCGCCCACCAGCCCAAGGGTTTCGCCTTGATAAATATCAAAGTTGATCCCATCCACCGCTTTCACATCGCCGGTATGGCGGCGAAACAGGCCTGTGTGGATGGGAAAATACATCTTCAGGTCTTTGACCTCGACCAGCTTTGTGACCAGCTTTACACTCGGTTTGGCATCAAGCATGCGCGGCCCCTTTTGATGCGTCCCAGTGGCAAGCGACATCGTGGCCATACCCAACGCGGCCCGCCCCAAGCGCCCGACGGATTGGGTTTTCAGCGCCACAGCGATCAAACGCATGGCCACAGCGGGGCGCAAAAGGACAAGCGGTGGGGGCTGCCCCCAAAATGGGCGGCTGGCCTTCAATCACCTTCAATCGGGTTTCGCGTTCGCCCGTCACCGATGGAATCGTCTTCAACAACGCCCGCGTGTAGGGGTGTTGCGGATTGGCAAACAGCTCCTTCACCGGGGCCTGCTCCACCACTTGGCCCGCGTACATTACAATCACCCGATCCGCGATGCCCGCGATCACGCCAAGGTCATGCGTGATCCATACGATCGCCATCCCCAGCTTGGTACGCAATTCCTTCACCAGTTCAATGATTTGCGCCTGAATGGTCACGTCCAGCGCTGTCGTCGGCTCATCCGCGATCAACACCTCGGGGTCACACGCCAGCGCAATAGCAATCATCACGCGTTGGCGCATCCCGCCCGAAAACTGGTGTGGATAATCCTTCAACCGACGCTCGGGGTCGGGGATGCCCACCAACTCCATCAACTCCACCGCGCGCGTGTAGGCCTGCGCCTTGTTCATGCCCATGTGGCGGCGCAACGGCTCCATCACTTGGTTGCCGATGTTATAGACCGGGTTCAAACTGGTCATCGGGTCTTGAAAAACAAAACCAATGCGCCGCCCACGAACATCGCGCAACTGCGCTGGCGAGATTTTCAGAATATCCATGTCGCCCAGCAACACCTCACCCTCCCGCACCTCGGCAGGGGGCATCGGCAGCAAGCCAATCAACGACATCATGGTCACGGATTTACCCGACCCGCTTTCCCCCACAACCCCAAGCAGTTCGCCGGGTTCCAGATGAAAGCTGACTGAATTGACCGCGTGTACGTCGCCGCCACGCGTGCGGAACACGGTCTGTAAGCCCCGCACATCCAGCACAGGCTTGGCCCCATCGGGCATATGACGACCCCCATGTCGTTGACTCTTATACGCAAGCGCGGCTTGTGCCGTACCAATTACGGTGAGTGTTATCGTTTTTTACGCCCCCCGCAACAATCTTTCTGCACGCGGTCCGCAAATGGCGCCCCCGTCCGCGCCGATCGTGCTTGACCTGCGCGCGGGGCAAGGCCAAGTTTGGCCGCAAAACAAGGCAATCAATAGGAATTTCTCGATGACCCCGATGCACCTTACTCCCCGTGAAATACTTGACCACTTGGTCGGGTTTCGCAGCGTCAGTTCGGTCAGCAACATTGATCTGATCGACTGGGTGGCGGGGTATCTGACCTCGCACGGGGTTACTTCGCATCGCGTCTGCAACGATGATTGTAGCAAATCCTCGCTTTTCGCCAATGTGGGGCCCAATGTGCCGGATGGTGTGATTCTGTCCGGCCATTCCGATGTGGTCCCGGTTGAAGGGCAAGCATGGACCACCGATCCGTTCAAGGTGGTGGAGGCAGACGGCCGCCTGTATGGCCGCGGCACCTGCGATATGAAGGGGTTTTTGGCACTGGCGCTGGCCGCCGTTCCCCTTGCGCTGGCATCAAACGTCAAACGCCCCCTGCAAATCGCGATCAGCTATGATGAGGAGGTGGGCTGCGTCGGCGCCCCCCCCATGATCGCGGAAATGGTCAAAACCCTGCCGCGCGCCAGCGCCGTGGTGGTGGGCGAGCCGTCGATGATGAAGCTGGTCAATGGCCACAAAGGCGGTCACGGATTTTCCGTTCATATCCAAGGGTTTGAAGTCCATTCCTCGCTGATGCACACAGGCGTCAACGCCATTATGACGGCCGCAAAACTGATCGACTGGGCCAACCAGATCAATGCCGAAAACGCCGCCAAACCACCGTCCGCTCTGTCCGAAAAATTCGTGCCGCATTGGACCACCGCGCATGTAGGCAAAATCAGCGGGGGCACCGCCGAAAACATCACCGCCAAGGATTGTCACTTTGGCTTTGGTTTTCGCGTGGTGCCGGGCGAAAGTGAATCCGTCTGGGCCGACCGCTTTTTGGCCCGCGCCGCAGCACTGGAGGCAGAAATCCAATCCATCCGCCCCGAAGCCGCGATCACCTGCGTGCAGACCTTTTTCGTGCCCGCCCTTGTGCCTGAAATCAGCGGGGCCGCCGATGCGCTGGTGCGTCGCGTGACGGGGGACAACGACTCCGATGTGGTCAGCTATGGCACCGAGGCCGGGCAGTTTCAGGCCGAGGGTTATTCTTGCGTGGTCTGCGGGCCGGGCGACATTGCCCAAGCGCATCAACCCAACGAATACCTAGAGGTGGCGCAGTTTAACGAAGGCTGGGCCTTCATGCAGCGGTTGGTCAAGGATCTCGCCGCATAAATGCAACCCTTTCCCATCCACGCCCAACAGCCGCCCGCCCACACTGCCGCCTTGCCCGCCGCCTGCGATGTGGTCGTGATTGGCGGCGGCATCATGGGGGTCATGACCGCGTGGTTTTTTACGCTGGCTGGGCAAAAGGTGGTACTGTGCGAAAAGGGCAGGGTGGCAGGCGAACAATCCGGCCGCAACTGGGGCTGGATCCGCCAACAGGCCCGCGACCCCGACGAATTGCCAATCATGGCGCAAAGCCTTGCGTTGTGGCGCCGCCTTGCCAACGATCTGGGGCCGGGCCGCCCCACGGGCCACAATATCCAACGCTTTCGCCTGTCGCGTTTTACCGATGGTTCAAAAATTCAACCCGCCCCCACGCTCTGACCCTTGCGGGCCGGGGCCGATTGTACCACGCTGGCTCCATCATAACAGGAGGCCACCATGCCCGTTAAAAATCGCTTTGCCGAGATGTTGCCAGAACTCACCGCGATTCGCCGTGATTTCCACGAACACCCCGAACTCTTGTTCGATGTGCATCGCACGGCTGCCAAAGTCGCGGACCTGTTGCGCAGCTATGGTTGTGATGAGGTGGTGACAGGCATCGGGCGCACTGGCGTGATCGGCGTGATCCATGGCAAAACCGACAGCGGCAAGGTGGTGGGCCTGCGCGCCGACATGGACGCCTTGCCGATCAACGAGGCGACAGGCCTTGATTACGCGAGCAAAACGCCGGGGAAAATGCACGCTTGCGGCCATGATGGCCACACCACCATGCTGCTGGGGGCTGCCAAATACCTGTGCGAAACTCGTAACTTTGATGGCAAAGCGGTCATGATCTTTCAACCCGCCGAAGAGGGCGGCGGCGGCGGCGATGAAATGGTCAAGGACGGCATGCTGGACCGCTGGAATATCCAAGAGGTGTACGGCATGCACAACATGCCCGGCATCCCCGTGGGCCACTTTGAAATCCGCCCCGGCCCGATGATGGCCGCAGCCGATCAGTTTGAAATCATCGTGACGGGCAAAGGCGGCCACGCCGCAAAACCGCATGATTGCATCGACACGCTGCTGGTTGCCTCCCATATCATCGTCGGTTTGCAATCCATCGCATCGCGCAACGTGGACCCGCTAAAACAAATCGTCGTGTCCACTTGCGTGGTGTCAACCGACAGCAACGCCCATAACGTCATCCCGCAAACCGTTGTTCTAAAAGGCACTGTGCGCACGTTCGACCCCGCCGTGCAGGACTTGGTGGAAGCGCGGATGAACCTGCTGCCCGTCCAAATGGCTGCCGCTTACGGGGCCACCGCCACCGTCGATTTTCAGCGCGGCTATCCCGCCACCGTAAACGCCGAAGAAAACACAGCTTTTGCCGCGGAAGTCGCGAAATCCGTGTCCGGCCATATCAGCACGGACACAGCCCCCCTGATGGGCGCCGAGGATTTCAGTTATATGCTGAACGAACGCCCCGGCGCTTATATCTTCCTTGGCAATGGCGACACCGCAATGGTCCACCACCCCGCCTATAACTTTGATGACAACGCCATCCCCTTTGGGTCCAGCTGGTACGCGGGCATGGTCGAGGCGCGGATGCCTGCGGCGTAAAACCCGGGTGGCCTAAACCGCCAAATCCCGCAATTCGCGGCGCATCACCTTGCCGGTGGCAGTCATCGGCAAGGTGTCCACAAACACCACATCGCGGGGGGCCACATGTGGGCTAACCCGCGTTTTCACCCGGTCAATCAACCGCTGCGCATCGGGCACCGCACCGCTGCGCAACACCACAAAAGCACGCACAATTTCGGTGCGCAGCGCATCTGGCACCCCCACGCAAGCTGCCATAACCACATCACTGTCGCCCATCAAACAATTCTCAATTTCCGATGGTCCAATGCGATACCCCGCCGATGTAATCACATCATCATCGCGCGCGGCAAAGGTCAGATAGCCGTCGCTGTCCGCCACCCCCAAATCACCCGTTCGCAGCCAATCCCCGCGAAACTTCGCCGCCGTTTTCTCGGGCTGGTTCCAATAGCGCAAAAACATACTGGCCGCCCCTTTGGCCACGCAAATCTCGCCCATCACGCCCGGCGGGCAGGGCGTGCCCGCATCATCCATCACCACCACGTCAAAACCGGGCAGGGCTTGCCCCATGCTGCCGGGTTTGACTGCCATCATTCCCGCCACTTGGCTTACGCATAAATTACACTCCGTTTGGCCGTACAGCTCGTTGATCGGCGCACCCAGCGTGGCTTGCCCCCATACCAACATCTCGGCCCCCAACGCCTCGCCACCCGATGAAATGGACCGCAGGCGCACACTGTCCGGCACCGCCGCACCGCGCATCAGCTTTAACGCCGTGGGCGGCATAAACACATTGCGGATACCGTGATCGGCAATCAACGCATAGGCCGCAGCCGCATCAAACTTGCGCATCCGGTGCGCCACCAGTGGCACACCGTAATACAGACACGGCATCGCCATATCCATCAATCCGCCAATCCACGCCCAATCGGCTGGCGTCCATCCCTTATCGCCGGGCTGCGGAAAGCCGCCATGCGTCAATTCCATGCTGGGCAAATGCCCAAACAAAAACCGGTGCGCATGTAAAACCCCCTTGGGCGGCCCTGTTGTGCCCGACGTATAGATCATCACCGCCGCATCCTCCGCACTGGTTATCACGGGTTCAGCCAAAGGGGCATAGGCGGCAATGCTGGCCCAAAGATTCGCCGCATCCGGTGTGGCGTCTGTGCAGAATATAGATGTAAGATCAGGCAGTTCTGGCGCGATCTTAAGGATTTTTGACAGGCTTTCGCCATCCGTTACCACCACCGCCGCACCTGAATCCGCCAGGCGGTACAACAGGGCATCGGTGCCAAACAACGTGAACAACGGCAGCGCCACCGCCCCCAGCTTCATCGCCGCAAAATGCACAATTGGCACCGCAGCAGATTGCGCCAACAGCACAGCCACGCGGTCGCCACGCCGCACGCCTGCCCTTAAGAACGCCGATGCCAGCCTGTCTGATGCGTCTTTCAGCGCGCCATAGGTCCAATCGCGGGCCCCCTGCGCATCAACCTCAATCAGCGCTACGCGGTCCGGCTCCGCGCGCGCCCAATCATCGCAACACCCCTGCGCGATGTTGAAATCTGCTGGCCAATCCCATGCAAAGGCGGCCCGCTTTGCGGCCCAATCCCCCGACAGCGGGATCATCCTATTGCGCAAAGATCGTCACATCTGGCAGGTCGGTCAAGGGCAGGTTCAACGCGCGAAACGCTGCCAGCGACAGTTGTGCTGCCCCGTCACCCGGAATCAAACCCACCGCAATCGACCCGCCCGCAGCCGTCACCACGCGCCCAGACCCCGCAGATTTAACCAAGGCAGACCGCAGCCAAAACCCCGGTTCTGTCACATTGCCAAGTGCGACGGCCGTCTTGCCCAAACTCTGCTCGCCCGCAGGTTTCGCAGGCGCCGCAAGTGCTGCCGCCTTTTGCGCGGCGGTCGTGGTATCCAACGCCGCCGCAGATTTCGCGCCCACCGGCGGCACCGCAACCCCGCCAGATGTCGGGCCAACCGCCGGACGCGTCTGCGGGCGCGGTTCAATCACGCCAACAGGTTCCATCGCCTGTCCGCCCCCCTTCCCAAAGGGCAAGCTGGCGCAGGCAGACAAGATCAAAAGGGCGGGCAACAAAGCCACGGTTTTATGTTTCATGGCCAAAACTCTATCTGCTGCCTTTGCGGCTTTCAATGCCCTTGCACCGACTTGCCACGCGGCCTACCTTGATGACATGAACACGCCATTGATAGACCCATTCGCCCGCGCCATCACCTATCTGCGCGTCTCTGTGACGGATCGTTGCGATTTTCGCTGCGTCTATTGCATGTCCGAAAACATGAACTTTCTGCCCAAAGCGGAACTGCTGACGCTGGAGGAGTTGGACCGCATGTGTTCCACCTTCATCGGCCTTGGCGTGCAAAAACTGCGCATCACGGGCGGTGAACCCCTTGTGCGCAAAGGGATTATGACATTTTTCGACGGTATGGCCCGCCACCTCACCTCCGGTGCGTTGCAAGAGCTGACGTTGACCACCAACGGCAGCCAATTGCGCAAATTCGCCGCCGATCTTGCGGCTTGCGGGGTCAAACGCATAAATGTCTCACTCGATACGCTGGATGACGCAAAATTTGCCAAAATCACCCGCTGGGGGCGACTTTCGCAAGTGTTAGACGGAATTGCCGCGGCAAAAGAGGTGGGGATCCACGTCAAAATCAACGCGGTCGCGCTGAAAGGGTTTAACGAGGATGAACTGTTCACCCTGACCGATTGGTGCGCGCGCGAAGGCCATGATCTGACGTTCATTGAGGTGATGCCAATGGGTGATCTGGGGAATGAGGACCGGCTGGACCAATATTGGTCGCTAAAAGAGCTGCGCGCCCGCCTGCGCGACCGTTTCACCGTGACCGACCTGCCCGACCGCACAGGCGGCCCCGCGCGCTATGTGCGATTGAAAGAAACGGGCCAGCGCATTGGATTTATCACGCCACTGACGCATAATTTCTGCGAAAGCTGTAATCGCGTGCGCCTGACCTGCACCGGCGAACTTTATATGTGCTTGGGGCAAGAGGATATGGCAGACCTGCGCGCGCCCTTGCGTGCCAGCCCTGAAAACCACCTGCTGGAAACCGCGATCCGCACCGCGATCAGCCGCAAGCCAAAAGGCCATGATTTCGACTATTCCCGTCAGAAAGCGGGCGGTCAAATGACCCGACACATGAGCCATACGGGCGGCTGACAAAATAGATTTTTCCATGAAAAATCTTGCCTCCGGCGGAGGTATTTTTACCAAGGTGAAACTGCAAGGTTAGGGCAGAAGTTGCCCGGCCTCTTTGCGCGCCCAAGTTTTCATCAAATCGCCGTATTCTGCCAAAAACGCCTGCGTGCGGTCGGGGTCATGTTTGGAAAGACCACGCAACCAGCCCGCCACGGCTTTTTGGATAAACCAATCCTTGTCGGTTAGATAAGACGCGGCCCAATGCAAAACGCGTTCGCGCGCCTCGGCCTCGTCCGGTTTGGGGTGGTTCAGCAGGGCAAAAGGCAAAGTGGCCACCAGCGCCGCGCGCCTTTCCCACATCACCTCACTTTTGGTCCACGCCTCCACCTTTTCAAGGCGCGATGGGTCCGCGACAATCCGCTTTTGTGCGGCACTGCAAACTGCATCCGCAATTGCCCAAGCGTCAAGCTGCGGCAGCCAGGCGCAGATCAAATCCCATGCGCCTGCATCATCCGGTTTGATACGCGCTTGTGTCAGCAGTTTTGCCGCCGCGATCCGCGCCTCGTGGATATTGCTGCCCCACAGGTCCGCACACAACGCCAGCCGTGCGTCTAGCGTCAGATCCACGCGCCACACCTTGCACAGCGCATCAATTTCAGAGGGGGCGGTGCCCAGATAGGGACGATCTGCCTTGTGATAGGCCGCCATATCAGCCGCTTTTTCCGGAATGGCGCAGGCGGTCAGTTGCGCAATCGCCTCTTGCAACATCATTCGACGGTCACCGATTTGGCAAGGTTTCGCGGTTGGTCCACATCCGTCCCTTTCGCAATCGCGGTGTGATAGGCCAGTAACTGTGCTGGAACTGCGTATAAAATGGGCGCCAGAAAGTTTGGCACCGATGGCATCGCAATCGTGCGCCAACAGCCCGCGCCCGCCTCGGCCACGCCCGCCGCGTCGGAGATCAGCAGAACCTTGCCATGCCGCGCCATCACCTCTTGCATGTTGGACACGGTTTTTTCAAACAACGCGTCACGCGGGGCCAAAACGATCACCGGAACTCGCGCATCAATCAGCGCGATCGGTCCATGCTTCAATTCACCACTGGCATAGCCTTCGGCGTGGATGTAGCTGATTTCTTTCAGCTTTAGCGCGCCCTCCATCGCCAATGGGAACAGTGGCCCGCGCCCCAGAAACAAGATATCCTGCGCTTCGGCCAACTCCTCGGCGATCACGGCAACCTCTGGCGCGATGCGCAACGCTTGGCTCACCAGCCCCGGCAGGGCCTGCAAATCGGCGATATGTTGCGCCAGTTCGGCAGGTGTCAAACGGCCGCGGTCCACTGCCGCTTTCAACGCCATCAGCGCCAAAGTGGTCAATTGGCAGGTAAAGGCCTTGGTCGAGGCAACACCCACCTCCACCCCCGCGCGGATTAGCAGGGCGATATCGGATTCGCGCGCGATTGACGATGTGGGCACATTGACCACCGCCACGATTTTTGCCGCCTTGTCGCGGCAATAGCGCAGGGCGGCCAGCGTGTCTGCAGTTTCGCCAGACTGGCTGACAAAAATTGCCCAAGTGTTGGGTGTGATCGGCGGCTCGCGATAGCGAAATTCAGACGCGACATCCACATCCACGGGTAGGCCTGCGATTTGTTCAAACCAATATTTCGCCACCACACAGGCGTAATAGGCGGTGCCGCAACCGACCATGGTCAAACGGTCCACGCCCGCAAAATCCACCTCTGCAGGCGGGTTCAGGGCGTTGCCTGCGACCATATGTTTGATCGCATCAGCCAGCACTATGGGCTGTTCGGCGATCTCTTTTGCCATGAAATGTTTGTAACCGGCCTTTTCAATGCGGGTATTTTCCAGCACGATTTTGGTGGCACCACGGTTGGCGCGACGATTGTGTTCATCAAATATTTCAACGCCTTGCCGGGTCAAAACCGCCCAATCGCCTTCTTCCAAATAGGTGATGGTATCGGTCATGGGGGCCAGTGCGATAGCATCCGACCCGACAAACATCTCTCCCTCGCCATGCCCGATTGCCAAGGGCGATCCTTTGCGGGCTGCGATCATCAGATTATCTTCGCCCTCAAACAGAAAACACAGCGCAAACGCCCCATGCAGCCGCGCCAGCGTTTCACGCGCGGCCTCAATCGGGGTCATACCTGCGTCCAAATGGGCACGGGTTAAAATGGCAACGGTTTCGGTATCGGTTTGGGATTCGAAAACATATCCCTTTGCTTCTAACTCCGCCCGCAGATCGCGAAAATTCTCGATGATGCCGTTGTGAACGACCGCAACTTTGCCCGATTGATGCGGGTGCGCGTTGGCAACAGTGGCCGTGCCATGCGTGGCCCAGCGGGTGTGCCCAATGCCGGATTTGCCTGCTAGCGCATCATGCACTAGCAAATCCGAAAGGTTCACCAACTTGCCCACCGCACGCCGCCGCCCCAGCCGGCCGCCATCCAATGTGGCAATGCCGGCGCTGTCATAGCCGCGATATTCCAACCGTTTCAGCGCCTCCACCAGCAAAGGTGCGACTTCGTTCTTACCAAGGACCCCGACAATACCGCACATTATTGGACTTCTTTCTGGCATTTTGCCTTGGCAGATTTGTACATATCGAACAACTTGACCGCGAGGCCGGGTTTGTTCACTTGCTTGGCCCGCCCCAGCGCCAAGGCTTCCGCCGGGACATCGCTGGTGATCACGGAACCCGACCCCGTCATCGCATCGCGCCCCACAGTGACAGGCGCGACCAGCATTGTGTTTGATCCGATAAACACACGCGGACCGATTTCTGTGTGATGTTTGCTGACCCCATCAAAATTGCAGGTGATCGTGCCCGCGCCAATGTTGGTATGTTCGCCCACATGTGCATCGCCTAGATAGGTGAGGTGGCCAACTTTAACCCCTTCATCCAGCACGGTGTTTTTGATTTCAACAAAGTTCCCGACATGAACATCCTCGGCCAGTTCCGCGCCGGGGCGCAGGCGGGCAAAGGGGCCGACAACGGCGCCGCGGCTGATATGGCAGCCTTCAAGGTGGCAAAAGGCACGGATTTCGGCGCCTGATTCAATGGTGACACGCGGGCCAAAGACCACATTCGGGGCGATGGTGGTGTCGCGGCCAATCACCGTGTCCAGCGCGAAATAGGTGGTTGCGGGGTCGGTCAGGGTCACGCCGTTGTCCATCGCCTCGGCGCGCATGCGGGTCTGAAACAGCGCCTCAGCCTGGCTAAGTTCAGCGCGGGTGTTGATGCCCAGCGTTTCCGATTGGTCACAGATCACCACGCCTGCGGACAGGCCAGCGGCGCGGGCCAGCGCGATGATATCGGTCAAATAGTATTCAGCCGCCGCATTTTGGTTGCCGATCTGGGCGACCAAATCGAACAGCACACCCGCTTCGGCGCAGATCACGCCGGAATTACACAGGGTTATGGCGCGTTCGGCGTCGGTTGCGTCCTTGAATTCAACGATGCGGTCCAAGCTGTCGCCTGACGTGATCAGGCGGCCATAGCGGCCCGGATCGGCGGCTTCAAACCCCAGCACGACGACGGCATGATCGGCGCGGGCGTCCAGCATGGCTTGCAAAGTTTCCAGCCGCACGAAAGGGGTGTCGCCGTAAAGAACGATCACGTCGCCGGTGGCATTTGCCAGCTGCGAGGCCGCTTGGGCGACGGCGTGGCCGGTGCCAAGCTGTTCGGTTTGCAAGACCACGGTGATGCTGTCATCAAAAGCGCGGGCAGCTTTTTCGACCGCTTGCGCGCCGTGGCCTGCGACGACGACGATCTTTTCGGGGTCCAATGCTTGGGCCCCTTGCAGCGCGTGGTGGAGAAGGGGGGCGGCCCCCAGAAGGTGCAAAACTTTGGGCAGGTCCGAATTCATCCGGGTGCCTTTGCCTGCGGCCAAAACGATCAATGAAACCGACATGAAACCCTTTCCATCACTGTGGGTTCCCTTTTACACGGGGGGGCCTGAGTCGCAAGGCCGGGCTGGTCACGCGCTGTTGCAGCGCTGTCATATGGGGGGAAATATGCGGACGGTTGTGTTTGATTTGGACGGGACGTTGGCCGACACCAGCGGAGATTTGATCGCCGCCGCGAATGCGTGCTTTGAGGCGCGGGGGCAGGGGCGGCCGTTGGATGCGGTGGCGGATCAATTGACGGCGTTCGCGGGCGGGCGGGCGATGTTGCGGCTGGGGGCCGGGCGGTTGGGCTTGGGGTGGGATGAGGGCGATATTGATGCGCAGTATCCGGTTTTACTGGCGGAGTATGGGCGGGCGATTGCGGTGCATACGCGGCTCTATCCCGGCGCTGTGCGTTCGGTGGAGGGGTTGCGCGGCGCTGGGTTTGCCACGGCGATTTGCACGAACAAACCCGAAGGGTTGGCGGTGCAATTGGTGGCGGCGCTGGGGATATCAGACCTGTTTGGCGCGCTGTTGGGGGCGGATAGTTTGCCCGTGCGCAAGCCTGACCCGGAGCATTATTTTGAAACGGTGCGGCGGGCGGGGGGCCTGCCTGCGCGGTCGCTTTTGATTGGGGATACGGTGACGGACCGGGACACCGCGCGGGCGGCGGGGGTGCCGATTATCTTGGTGGGGTTCGGACCGGAGGGGGCAGGGGTTTCGCGATTGGAACCGGACGCAATTTTGGATGATTACGACGGCTTGATGGGGGTGATTGATCGGCTTTTGCCGGGGTAGCATCGCGGTTTGGCGGGTGCGAAATCGCGCGCGATGCGGGGGGTAAGACATTGATTTGGTTTGGTGTTGATTTTTTTGTTAACTAAATATTAAGGTTTGATCGCGCGGTTTTGAGGCGGCGCGGGGCGGTGGGTTACACCCACCCTACACCGCCCCGCAAAAGAGGGCTGGGGTCTGTTTTTTGACGCGGCGCTAAATTTTGGCAAGCGATGCGGATATAAAAACGCGATTTATGCTGCGCCTTGAGTGGCGCGCAGCCAATCAAAAAACAAGCGGGATTGTGGCGCCCTTATTCATCGAAAACGTGCTGATATCAAAATCAGCTGCGAGTTTGTCCGGGCCCGCCTAATGATTGTAGCATGAGGGAGAACCAACACTTCGCTGACCACTTGAGGGCGGAACGCCGTGGTCGAAACACATTGAACAATAAGGTTCAAAAGCCCTTTTTTATCGCGGAAATAGTCAGAATTGTAATGGTAATCCATCGCTGACCATGCCCAATCTTCGAGGCGTTGTTGCAGAACTCTGATTGCCGAGGATTCACATCGTGACTCCATGCGGTTAGACGGGCGGCATGAGCAAGCCATCACCCGCTCGCTACCGCACGACGAACTGGTCCAGCTACACCGCCTCCCTGAAGAAGCGTGGGTCGCTGTTGATCCGTTGCCAGGCAACGCATGTTTGTATGCGTGAGAGGGGGGGGGTGGATAAGGAGATAATCTGGCTTGCGCCGCATGACGGCAGTCCCGGTCGGCCCGCGGTGTTCTCTGATGCGGCCATCCAGTTTTGCCTGACGATCAAAGTTCTGTTCAAGTTGCCATTACGGCAGACGACCGGCATGGTCGCCAGCTTGCTGAAGTTGGCGAACCTGAACTGGGCGGTGCAGGATTATACGACCCTGTGCAGACGGTAAAGGACGCTGGCCGTCCAGATCCCCTATCGTTGTGCCGATGGGCCGCTGAACCTGCTCGTCGATAGCACTGGGATTAAGTTCCTTGGCGACGGCGAGTGGCAGGCCCGAAAGCATGGTATTCAGGGCCGCCGTCGGTCGTTGCCCCCTCTCGCACATGTAGACATGTGGGCACCTCTATTAATACCATAAATGGTCAATGATCGCCCCGTAAGTAATTGTTTTCATTGCGGTCCCCTTTGGCGGTTCTGAATTAATAGAGGTGCCC
>NZ_FOCO01000009.1 GCF_900110135.1 Pseudorhodobacter antarcticus
ATTTGGCGCGATCCGTACCACGGCGTCTCCAAGAACTGCTTGTCCCCTCTCGGCAGCATGGCCATGCCATGCGCCTGCCGGGCAATGGATGAGCGCCATAAACCGCAGGTTCTCCGCGCTCTCACCCTTCGGCTCATAGTACAAATTTGACCGCGCCAGGGTCAGTAGCGCACACTGGCGACGGACGCTTAACTTGTTATCCTTGCTCACCATTTTTTGCCTCGCGTCCCGAGCAACTGGTGCGAGGCATTGGCCAAAAAATCCCGTTCCACCACAAGTTGGCCAATCTTGGAATGCAGCTTGTCGAGTTCAGCCGCACTTACCTGCTCCGGGGCGGCACCTCGGCGCGCAAAAGCTGTCGCCATGTTCTCTATCGCCGCGCGCTTCCAAGTGCCGAGTTGTGTCGGATGAACATCGTACTTCTTCGACAGCTCCGCCAGCGTCAGCTCCTCACGGATCGCTTCAAGCGCAACCTTCGCCTTGAAATCAGGCGAATGGTTCTTTCGTTTCTTCATTCTGGATCACTTCTCTCATCATGTGATCCACCTTAACAACTGGTCCGAAATTCCGCGACCAACTCTGGTTGAGAACGCTCTGGGATGGCCTCTGAGCGGGAAAGGTAACCTTGCGCTGCAATCACTGAAAAACCAAACCTTGGACTGGCAATCGACATTTGTGGCGGATAGCCCTATGATTCACTTCTAAGTTCGATTGCACACAGCAATTATGGGCACCAGCGCGCCTTGCATGGAGCAGCAGGAAGGACATGAATGAACTATTCCAGAATTCCCAACGATGAGGGCAACCGCACATGCCGTTATTCGGCGAGCAGCGAGATATGAGCATGTACAAACACATTATGGTCCCCGTCGATCTGGCACATATCGACAAGTCCGAAACCGCATTTGTGATCGTGGCTGATTTAGCTAAACTTTACGATGCAATAGTTACATATGTGGCAATCACGTCGAATGTGCCTGGTGCGATCGCCCACAACCCCGAAGAATTTGCCCATAAGCTCGCCGATTTTGCCAAAGCGCAAAGCGATCAACGAGGTCACCGAACTGCGGCCCATAGCGTTGTCAGTTCCGATCCTACTGTTGATCTGGACAAGAAGCTGGCGGGCACGGTCGACGAGCTAGGCGCAGATCTGATCGTCATGGCGACGCATATTCCGAACATGGCTGACATGCTGCTGCCATCACATGGTGGCGCTTTGGCCCGTCATACCGGGGCGTCTGTTTTTCTGGTGCGCGCGCACTGAGGCGCTCCCAAGCATTCCAAAATCTCGAGGAGGAGGCATTCGATGTCTGACGAAACCGCCAACCAAGGCATACCCGCGCCGCAAGGCACTGCGGATATCATCGAGACAGAGTATGAGATCGGGCAGGATAACGTCGACGGAACGGTTGGTCCGTTCGGATATGACATCCACAACCCCGTGTTCCTCGTATCCGGCGCTGCGGTCGTGGCATTCGTATTTTTTACACTGGCACTGCCCGAACAGGCTGACGCAATTTTCAAAGCCATGTTCAACTTTACCACCCAGAATTTTGACTGGTTCCTCATTGGCTCCGCTAACATTGTGCTGATCTTTGCACTGCTGCTGGTGGTTTCGCCCTACGGCTCCATCCGTTTGGGTGGTTCAACGGCTAAGCCCGATTACACCTACATCGGCTGGTTTTCGATGCTTTTCGCGGCCGGTATGGGCATTGGCCTGATGTTTTACGGGGTCTCTGAGCCTCTGACGCATTTCTCGACCTCTGCAGGTGGCACGGTGCTGAATGGTGATATGCGGACCGATTGGGCACCACTCGGCGGCGCACTTGATGATCAGGCAGCCTCCATTCGTCTGGGCATGGCTGCGACAATCTTTCACTGGGGTCTGCATCCTTGGGCCATCTATGCGATGGTTGCACTGGCGCTGGCGCTTTTCACATACAACAAGGGATTGCCACTGACGATCCGGTCGGCGTTCTACCCTATCTTCGGGGACCGTATCTGGGGCTGGCCGGGCCACGTCATCGATATTCTGGCGGTGTTTGCCACCCTTTTCGGGCTGGCCACGTCACTGGGGTTCGGGGCCACGCAAGCCAACGCAGGTCTGAACGAGCTGTTCGGCGTTCCCATGGGCAACACGACAGAAGTGATTTTGATATCGGCGATCACCGCTGTGGCGCTGATTTCGGTGCTGCGCGGGCTCGACGGCGGAGTCAAAATCCTGTCAGAGATCAACATGGGGCTGGCCGGTTTGCTGGCACTGTTCACCCTGATCGTAGGACCAACCGCGTTTCTACTCTCGTTCTTCTGGGACAGCCTGAAAGCCTATGTCGAATTTCTGCCTGCGCTCGCCAATCCATTCGGCCGCGAAGACGTGAACTTTAGTCAGGGCTGGACAGCGTTCTATTGGGCGTGGTGGATCAGCTGGTCGCCGTTCGTGGGCATGTTCATTGCCCGTGTCAGCCGCGGCAGGACGGTGCGTGAATTCATCATCTGCGTCCTGCTGATCCCCAGCTTTGTCTGCGTGATGTGGATGTCGATCTTTGGCGGCACTGCCATTTATCAGGTGATTGCGGATAATTTCTCCGGGGCGCAGGATGCAGAGCTTCCGCTGCAGCTGTTCAAAATGCTGGGTGAGTTACCGCTTGCCTCAATCACTTCGTTTATTGGCATCGTGCTGGTGATCGTGTTCTTCGTCACGTCCTCGGATTCAGGCTCTCTGGTGATCGATACGATCACAGCGGGCGGCAAGGTCGATGCACCTGCAACCCAGCGCGTATTCTGGTGCATCTTTGAGGGCGCGGTCGCTATCGCGCTTTTGATAGGCGGAGGACTGGCTGCGCTGCAATCGATGGTCATCTCGACCGGGCTGCTGTTCACGGTGGTTCTGCTGGTAATGTGCTATTGTGTTTTCCGTGGTTTGCAAAGTGAGCGGGCAGAGGGCAAATAAGCGAAACGCCCTCGAAGAAATACGACGGGCGCCGGGCTTCTGGTGCCCGTCCTTCTTGGAGTTACCTTTATCCCAACCTTGGGTGGTGTCAGACAAATGCGAACCAGTCTCTGCAAGGACAGTGAGGCTGCCCCTTATGCCACGCCCAACCGGCGCCACTCAGCCAGAGCGGCGGTGCGGTTAAGTTTGAAATTGGCACGTGAATATAGATGTCTTTCCAGGTTGAAATTGTTGTGGACTGAGGCGTGTATGGCGACGAATTTCTGCAAGGTTCGCATGCTGCGGAACCGCTGTATGGCTCGTTCTCGTCGTCGAAACGGCAGGTGCGAATTCTCGGCCCGATTGTTGAGTCAGCGGCCAGTGTCCTGTTTGTCGGCGTTGCGGATGACCTTCATCGCGGCACCGTAGGATCGAAGTTTGTCGGTCACAATGATGTCCGGTTCGCCATGCCGTTTCATCGTTTTCCTGAGGAATTTCAATGCGGCCTTGCGATCGCGGCGCTTTGTAACGAAGCTTTCGAGAACTTCCCCTTCATGATCAACCGCGCGCCAAAGGTAGTACTACTCCCCATTTATTTTCACGAACACTTCATCCAGATGCCATTGCCAATTCGAATGAGCACGAAGTCGCTGAACCCGTTTTCCTCAGATCGCCGCGGCAAACATCGAACCAAAACGGTTCCACCAGAACTGCACCGTTTCGTGGCTGATGTTGATGCCACGTTCATGCAGCAGATCCTCGGCATTGCGAAGTAAAAGCGGGAACCGGACATACATCATCACAGCCAGGCAGATGATCTCGGGTGATGTTTTGAAATACCGAAAAGGCGAGCGTTTTGTCATTCGGCAAGGCTAGGCCGACGCCCAGCCCAGATCAAGCCGGTTTCCTCTGACAAGACCACTGGAGCGCATAATGGCCTGACCAATTCCGATCCCAGTCACAACTGCCGCAGGCGCGACTGCGGTCGAACTCACCTCAAAACCGTACTTTAGTCAAACTGATTCAAGCGGTTATGGAAATTCACCAAAACAGCCAAGGCAACAGGTCTGGAGAATATCGCCCCAGAGAGAACGCCTTTGGGCCTTCTAGGGAAACTGCTGGTTAACAGCTCCACCTGCATAACCCTTGAAAACAACAGAAAAATTCCGTCGCAGCCGGATCGGGAGAACACTTTGGTGGGGGTAAGTGGCGGAGGCGGTGGGATTCGAACCCACGGTGGGCTTCCACCCACGCTCAGTTAGCAACCGAGTGCTTTCGGCCTCTCAGCCACGCCTCCAACCTGCATCATCTAGCAATCCATCCGACTGCGGACAAGGGTGAAAAACGGCTGGGCGTGTATTTAGCGGTGGGGCGCGTGCGTTAGGCGGGGGTGGGTATTTTGACGTGGCGGGCGGTATCCCATTGATCGGCCATTGTTAGGGACCAGACGGTGCCGGGCCAGCGCACCTCCATTTCTTGGAGGCGGGGGCGGTAGACGGCCGTGTAGAGGGTGCCGAACCCCGAGGCGAAGGCGGTGGAATAGAGAGGGGCGCGCAGGAAGGCATTGATGAACTTTTCCTGCGGGTCGCGGTGCAGGGTCAGGCGGTGCAGCAAAAACCGTTCGCGTTCCACGGTGGAGGTGAAGCGCGCATGGCTGATCCAATCCACCTGTTCTTGGTGGTTGGTCGCCACGGCGGCATGGGTGAGAATGGCGGGGCGGTCGGGGGCCAGCATCGCGGTGATGTAGTTGCGCTGCGCGTCCAGCACGGTGACGTTATAGGCCATATGGCAGGGGATGCGCGCCAAGGCGGCCCCCGCCTGTTCGGTTGTGGTGCAGGTTTGCAGGACGTAGCGCAGGATCAAGGGCACGCCAAACCCTGCGCCCACAACGCGCCTGCCGCCAAAGGTAAGCGAGATCGCAAGCCCCGCGTCATTCATCCCGTCCACGAGCCCCCAGACGCCGTCGGACGTGCCCATGACGCGCCGCCCTTGCCAATCGGTTTTCAAGATCAGGCAATCAAAGGCCGCGGGATCATAATCATAGTTGCGCACCAAGACGGGTTCGGCCCCGGTCCAGATTGCTTGGGAACAGCCCGAAAGATAGGGGGGCGGGCAATAAAAGCTGAGAAAGCGCGCGGCGAGATCGCCACCGCCTGCCAAAGCGCAAAGCTGGTCATAATGGGGCACGATTTCGGGCATGTGCTGCACCAAAGCGCGCCTGCAATCGCGGTAGGTGGGGCGCGCGGATTCGCCTTCGCGCAGCCACCATTTTTTATAGGCGGGCCAATATTCGGCGAAAAGCCCGGCCCATTTGGGGCCGGGCGACCCTTCGGCTATGGCGCGCCACAGCATCGGGTCAGATCATTTTGAAGGCGGGTTCGGCCACGGCGGGCCCCGCGTTCGCATCGGGCAATGGTTTGCCCTGCACGGCCTTTTTGATGCCGTGGATCCATTTTTTAGCGCGTTCGTTCATTTGGAAACTGGTGGTCATGGAACGGCCGCGCGTGACCAAAATGCCAATATCGGCCCCTTCATAGCGGTAATCGCCGGGGCGCAGGATGCGCAAAAAGAATGCTTCATTTTCGCTTTCCACCGCGCGGCGGTGATAGTCGAAACGGTCGTACACCACGCTGCCATTTTCCAGCATTTTATAGATGCCGGTTTCGGGGGCATCGGTGCAAATATCCACCGTGTCGGCGGTGTGTTTGATCACCATCTGGCTCCAGCTATCAATCATATTCGGGTCGGCCCAACGGTTGTTGAGTTCATCCACATTCAGATTGAATTTCTTTTTGGAAAATTCCAGCAGGTGGAACAGGAACAGCGGCGCGTCGGCATGGGCAAAGGCGGCGTGATTGGTCATGGACGACGCGCCCGTGATGCGGGGGTTCAATTCGCCCAACCACAGATCGCCCGTTTTCTTGTCGATCAGGTAATCGAGTTCGAAATAGCCGCGATAGCCTTCTTTTCGCAGTTGTTCGCCAAAGAGAAACGTCAAGTCGCGGGCCTTTTGGCGCACTTTGGGGGGGAAGGCGGTGGCCAGAATTTCGTTGCCGCACCAGCCGCCGCGATAAGGTGTGAGGTCTTTGAACCCGACGAGTTCGGTCATCAGCGGGCCGACGATGGTGCCTTGAGAGGTCACGCACGCTTCAATCGCGGAGCCGCGACAGTCGATGCGTTTCATGATCTTAATTTCGCCCTCGCCAATGATTTCGTGGCTGTGGCGGCGAAAATCGGCCTCGGTCTTGATGAAAAATGTGGTGTGGCCGCTGTCGCCATAGGCCGATTGCAAGACCAGATCATGGCCGATCCCGGCCTTTTCGCAGACCGCGCGCAGGTGGTCGTACGATTTCACCTCGGACAACACATTGGGTACGGAGGGCACGCCTGCCTTGTTGCCGATGCGGACAGTTTCAATTTTATTGTCCATTTTGCTGCGCAGGCTGGCCTTTGGAAACCAGACATCGGCGCCAAGTTCGCGCGACAGGCGTTCGGTTTCGGCATCAAACATCAAGAACACAAATTTGGGTTTGCCGCCGCGGCGTTTGATGAAATCAATCACCTCTTTGTGCTGCAACAGGTAGTTGTTGATATCTTCGATGGATTGAAATTCGGCGTGGGGTTGTTCGGACGGGCTGAACACATTGGGGTGTTTGCCGCCGTAGCAGTCGATGTAGCAGATGTATTTGAAGTTCTTGACCCATTCATCCAGGCCCAACAGGTTAAAGTTGGTGGCGGAAATGAAATAGACCGGATCCTCATTGCGGTGGAAAAAACGACGGATTTCCGAAATGTTCCTAAGAGTGGTAACCATTTGTATCTCCTTGTTTTATTTCTTTTTTGCGGCCACCAATTTGGCCAAGGATGCAGGCGTAAACACCCGCAGCCCAAGGTCGGGCCGGTAGCCGTGGATTTCGCTGACGTCCAAAGCGCGCATGAACGACAGAATTTCGCGGCTGATCACCTGACCCGGCACTAGAATGGGGAAGCCGGGGGGGTAGGGGATGACGAAACTGGCCGAGACCACCTCATCGCTCGCGTCCATTGCGGCTTGCAGCGAGCCGTCTAATTCTAGGTAATCGCAATTCTCTTCATCATAGCTGAGGTAGTAGGCGGTGCGAATATCGCCTTCCGGCGTCAGTTTATCGGGGCGAAAGGCATCGTGGAAGCGGCTGAAATCGGGCAGGGGTGGGTAATCTTCCATCAGGTTTTTGACGCGGCGATCAAAGGACAAGCGGGCGGCGCGAGAGGCATCATCCAGCCGTTCATCCAATTCGGTGGCGATTTTCACCAACACCTCTATCAAATACGCAACCGACGATCGGGTGGTGCCGATATTGGTCATGAACAACACGGTGTTGCGCGATGTTTTGTTGATTTGGATCCCGTATTTATCCATCAAAATATCGTTTTTGAACGTGTCGCCATCCCATCCGGTGCCGCCCACGGCCAGCGTGACGCGGGTGGGGTCCAGCACGAAATCATCTTTTTCCCAGCAGTCCCACATATCGGTCCAGCCTTGTTGGGTGTCGTAATAGCTGGTCACGCCGCTTTGGCGGAATTGTTCGGGAATCATATCGCCTGCGGACAGCACACGAAAATATTTCAACAAAAGCGGGTGGCTGGTGACGGCGCGGCGGATCGACATGGCCGCTTCAATCTGGCGCTGGACGAATTCGAAGCCTTCCAGTTCCACCTGCCGCCGCCCCACGTCGAGGGACGCGATGATTTGGTAATTGGGCGAGGTGGAGGTGTGAGTCATGTAGGCTTCGTGAAAGGATTGTTCCACTTCACCTTTGAAATCCTGATCGTTGACGTGAATCATGGAGCCTTGGCGCAGGCTGGTCAGGGTTTTATGCGTAGATTGCGTGGCGTAAACCCGCACGCGCGCGGTGGGGGCCGGGATAAGGCGGGTGGCCAGCAGCACATCATCGGACGCATGTTCCAGCGCGATTTGCTGGGCGGCATAGGCGTCGGCGTGGGTGTCCGTGCGCAGCGTTTTACGCATGCTGTTGGCGGTGCGCATGGCGGTGCG
The DNA here is from genome assembly GCF_900110135.1 of Pseudorhodobacter antarcticus. GTDB lineage: Bacteria > Pseudomonadota > Alphaproteobacteria > Rhodobacterales > Rhodobacteraceae > Pseudorhodobacter > Pseudorhodobacter antarcticus. The sequence goes on from NZ_FOCO01000009.1 coordinate 7,965, forward strand.
TTGGCGGTAGGTTGGGCTGAAGCGGGCAAAGGCGAACCACGCTTCATCCCACAAAAACACGAGATCGGGCTTGATCGCCAGACATTCTTCCATCACGCGCTGCACGTTGTAGACCACACCATCAAAGGTGCAATTGGTCAGCAACAGCATGCGCACGCGGTCCAGTTTGCCCGCCGCCCGCAGCGCCAAAAGCTGTGCTTTGATCTCGCGCAGGGGCACCGCGCCATACATCGAATATTCGTTCAACGGATAGCTGTCGAGATAGACCACTTCGGCCCCGGCCAGCACCAGCCCGTAGTGGTGGGATTTGTGGCAATCGCGGTCCACCAGCACGATATCTCCAGGGCGCACCAAGGCTTGCACCACGATTTTGTTGCAGGTGGATGTGCCGTTGGTGGCGAAAAACGTTTGTTTGGACCCGAAAGCGCGGCTGGCGAGTTCTTGCGCCTCTTTGATCGGGCCGTGGGGTTGCAGCAAGCTGTCGAGCCCGCCAGAGGTGGCGGAGGTTTCGGCGAGAAAGATATTGGCGCCGTAAAACGCGCCCATATCTTGAATCCAATGCGACCGGGTGATGGATTTGCCCCGGCTGATGGGCATGGCGTGAAAGACGCCTGTGGGCTGTTTGGAGTAGTTCACAAGGGCGGTGAAAAACGGGGTGCGATAGCGCGCCTCGACGCCGCGCAGGATGTTCAGGTGCAGTTCCATGAAATCTTCTTGGTTGTAAAATACCCGGCGGCATACGCCCAGATCAAGGTCTGCAATATCTTCGACCGAGCGATCGGTGACCAAATAGATGTCCAGTTCGGGGCGCACTCGGTCCATCAGGCGGCACAGTTCCGGCCCGTAATCTTCGGGTTTCATCTGGTCGAAATGGACATCGCCGCTGGCATTGTTCGCGTATTTGGTCAGAATTTCGTTGCTGTTGGCGGATTTCAGCGACAGGCCGGGGCGCACCACAATCGCTTGGATGTTGTGGTTGAACAGGACCGCGATCAGCGCATCCTCTAGGCTGGGGACTACAACGGTGTCATAGGTGAAATCATCCTCCACGCGGCGCATGTGGGTTAGGTTGTGGGTCAACCAGCGTTGCTGTTGGTCGCTGGCATCATCGACGATCAGCACCTCAAAATATGGGCGGGTGGTGGCGCGCGCCTCGGGGGAGAGCATTTCTTCGTCTTGGTGATCGTCATCATCGGCGGTGTCGGGTTCAAGCGAGATGTGGCGGCGGCGATACGCGCCTGTGGTCAATCCGCGCGCCACGCGGGCCACGGAAAAGGCCACGTCATCAAATTTATCATGTTCAAACTGGCGGCGCATGTGGTCAAACGCGGCCATGCCGGGAAAGGCCCAATAGGGTTCGATCAAGGCCAAACCGTCGAACAGATCAACGACTGTGCTTTTCAGATCGGCAATCTGGGGGGCATCTTCATCGCGGCAGATCGTGTTGACGGCTTCGCGCAGCGCGCTCCACCGATCCAAGCGCAGTTGCGTTGCGGAATAATAATCGCTGACCGAGTCCAACCGTATCTCTCCTTTATACACACGCGGTGCGGGGGGCGCGGCCCCAAAGCCATTGTGCCTTGGGCCGCGCCCGTTCGCGTTTTACAATTTGGCTGCCACGCCCGGAACCGCAGGCATTTGGGGGGCTGCGTGCAGTTTTGCGATGGCTGTGGCGGGCGCGTCTGTGTCCAAGCCTGCGCGGGTGCCTTGGTGCGGCACTGCCAGCGGCCCCAGCGTTTTCAGATAATCATCTGTGCCGCTGGTCCGGTCATAAACCGAAAAATCAACCTCACGATCCCGAAAGCTTTTCAGAACTTGGCCCAGCCCCTTTAGCCCTGTTTCACGTTGACGCCTGACATGGTCAAAGTCAACTTCGATGGGAAAAGCATCTTCATGTCCTGCCGCCAGATGCAGCAGCGCGCCGGACGGGTCCACCACACAAGACCGCCCATTGCCCCCTGCGCCCAAGCCATTGATGCTGAACACATAGGTTTGGAATTGCGCGGCGGTGGCCTGACAAATCGCGATTTCCACCTCGCGGTCGGCGGTGCTGGTGAACACGGGCAGCAGCAACACCTCTACGCCTTGGGCGGTCAGTTGGCGGGTGGTTTCGGGCACCCAGATGTCATAGCAAATTGACAGGCCAAAGCGGCCCACATCAGGCACGTCAAACACGCAAAATTCGGTGCCTGCGGTTGTTCCCGCCTCATACGGGCGGAAGGGGAAAATCTTGCGGTAAACTTTTTCGATGCCACCATCGGGGCGGATGACGACGGAGGTGTTGAAGATACGGCCATCGGGGGCGGTTTCGTGCATGGAACCGGGGATCAGCCAAATGTTGTGTTTGGCCGCCGCTTCTTGGAACCGCGCGATGTGGTCGTTCATCAAAGGCAGCGAAAATTCGGGCAGCGGCCCGAGGGCTGCGATTTCGCTGAACAAAACCATCTGCGTCCACGGAAAGCGCTGCATCAAAATATCCAGCCGCGACAGCATGCCATCGGTGTTGGGTTCCAGCGCGTTGACGTACATTTGTACGCCTGCGATAGCGAAAGGGGTCATGTTTTATTCCTTGGGGTGGAGCCGGCATATGGCGGCCCTATGTCTTTAATTGTGAGGCCACCCTATCTGTTGCGGAGGCAAAGTGTAACCGGGTAACGTAAAATGTGCGGGTGGGGCGCTGTCGCCGCCCCTTGACTAAGGGGGCATCACCAGAAAGAAACAGACCAACGCCCGGTGCAATTGATGCTGCGGGTCGCATCCAGTTTGGGGGCGCGCGGCGCCCCCCCCCTTTTGCCCCCCTGAAAGGTTAAGTGCCATGAAGTTCCACTTTCCCATCGTTATCATTGACGAAGATTTTCGGTCTGAAAATTCATCGGGCCTGGGGATTAGGGCGATGGCACAAGCCATTGAAAGCCAAGGGTTTGAGGTGCTTGGCGTCACCAATTACGGCGATCTGACGCAGTTTGCGCAGCAGCAATCGCGGGCCAGCGCCTTTGTCTTGTCGATTGATGATGAGGAATTTAGCCCCGGCCCCGATATTGACCCGGTCATCACCAATCTGCGCAAATTTGTCAGTGAGGTGCGGCGCAAAAATGCGGATGTGCCGATTTATGTTTACGGCGAAACCAAAACCAGCCGCCATTTGCCCAATGATATTTTGCGCGAGCTGCACGGGTTTATCCATATGTTTGAGGATACGCCCGAATTTGTCGCCCGCCACATCATCCGCGAGGCGAAAATCTATCTCGAAGGTATCCAGCCGCCGTTTTTCAAAGCGCTTTTGGACTATGCCGAAGATGGCTCTTATTCATGGCATTGCCCCGGCCATTCGGGGGGTGTCGCGTTTCTAAAAAGCCCCATCGGTCAAATGTACCACCAGTTTTACGGCGAAAATATGCTGCGCGCCGATGTCTGCAACTCGGTGGAGGAGCTGGGCCAGCTGCTTGATCACAACGGTGCCATCGGCGCGTCCGAGCGTAACGCCGCGCGGATTTTTAACGCCGATCACTGCTTTTTCGTGACCAACGGCACCAGCACATCCAATAAAATGGTCTGGCATTACACCGTCGGTCCCGGCGACGTGGTGGTTGTGGATCGCAACTGCCACAAATCCATCCTGCACAGCATCATTATGACCGGGGCCATCCCCGTATTCCTGCGCCCCACCCGCAACCATTTCGGCATCATCGGCCCCATCCCGAAGTCGGAGTTTGATGTGGAGGCGATCAAGCAAAAAATCCGTGACAATCCGCTGTTGTCGCACATTGACGCGGACACCATCAAACCGCGCATTATGACCATCACGCAATCCACCTATGACGGCGTTTTGTACAACACCGAAACTATCAAACACATGCTCGACGGCTACGTCGAAAACTTCCATTTTGATGAGGCATGGTTGCCGCATGCCAGTTTCCATTCGTTTTACAACAACTTTCACGCGATGGGCCGCAAACGCCCGCGCCCGGAACATGCTGTCACCTATGTGACGCAATCCATCCACAAGTTGTTGGCGGGCATCAGCCAAGCCAGCCATGTTTTGGTGCAAGACAGCCAGACCACCAAGTTGGACCGCCATTTGTTCAATGAAGCGTATTTGATGCACACATCGACCAGCCCGCAATACAGCATCATCGCCAGTTGCGATGTGGCGGCGGCGATGATGGAACCCCCCGGCGGCACGGCATTGGTCGAGGAAAGCATCGCCGAGGCGCTGGATTTCCGCCGCGCCATGCAAAAGGTCGATGATGAATTTGGCGATGATGATTGGTGGTTCCGCGTCTGGGGCCCCGATGTTGTCGGCGACGAAGGCATTGGCAGCGGTGAAGATTGGGTGCTGAAAGGCACCGACAAACAAGGCTTTGTGCCGGCCGAGGGCGAAAAGACCTGGCATGATTTCGGCGATATGGCGCCGGGTTTCAACATGCTGGACCCGATCAAGGCCACAATCATCACCCCCGGCCTGAACCTCGATGGGCGGTTCGGGGCCACGGGCATCCCCGCCTCAATCGTGACCAAATACCTCGCCGAACACGGCGTTGTGGTGGAAAAAACCGGGCTTTACAGTTTTTTCATCATGTTCACGATTGGCATCACCAAGGGGCGCTGGAACACCCTCCTCACCGCGTTGCAGCAGTTCAAAGATGATTATGATCGCAACCAGCCGATGTGGCGCACCATGCCCGATTTCTGCAAAAAACAGCCGCGCTATGAACAGATGGGTCTGCAAGATCTGTGCCAGCACGTCCACACGCTTTATGCCAAATATGACGTGGCGATTTTGTCGACTGAAATGTACCTAAGCGATCTGACGCCTGCGATGACACCCAGCGATGCGTTCGCGCATATTTCCCGCCGCACCACGCAGCGCGTGCCGATTGATGCGCTGGAAGGGCGGATAACGACCAGCCTTGTCACCCCCTATCCACCCGGTATTCCGCTGTTGATTCCGGGTGAGGTGTTCAACACCAAAATCGTGCAATACCTGAAGTTTAACCGCGAATTTGCGCGTGAATGTCCCGGTTTCGAAACCGACATTCACGGGTTGGTGCAAGAGGTGGGCGAGGATGGGCATATCCATTATTTCGCCGATTGCGTGGCGGACTAAGGCCTACCTAAATAAAAAGGCCCGGTGTGAAAACCGGGCCTTTTTATTGCAATCTGGATGGGGTCAAACGCCCAAACGGTCGCGCAGCGCGTAATACCACGACCCCACCATTGAATAAGGCACGCGCAGCACCCGCCCGCCGGGGAAGGGATACCACGGCACCTTGGCGAACACGTCAAACCGGGATTTGTCACCATCAATCGCCTGCGCCAAAATCTTGCCAAAGGTGTGCGACCCCGTCACCCCATGCCCGGAATATCCATGCGCGAAATAGGTGCTGGACCCCAGCCGCCCCATTTGCGGCACCCGGCTGAACGACAGCGCGAAATTCCCACTCCACGCATAGTCAATCTTTACACCCTTCAGGCTGGGGTACACTTTTTCCATCGCGGGGCGCAGTTTGGCCACCACATCGCTGGGGTCCGTGCCGCCGTACACCGTGCCACCGCCAAAAATCAGGCGTTTGTCCCCGCTGAGGCGGAAATAATCGAGGATATAGCGCACATCCTCTACGCATTTATCGGTGGGCAGCAGCGCATCCGCGTTTTCCAAAGGCGCTGTCGCCATCATTTGCGTGGACACGGGCATGACCCGCGATGTCAGCGCCGGAATGACATGGCCCAGATAGGCGTTGCCGCACAGCACCAGCGTGTTGCAGGTCAGGGTGCCTTGTGCGGTTTTGACCACGGGTTTGGCGGCCTCTGTATCGGCATGAATGACGGGGGATTGTTCATAGATCACGCCGCCAAGGGATTCGAACGCCGCCGCCTGACCCAGTGCCAAATTCAGCGGGTGCATGTGGCCGCCCGTGTGGTCGATCATGCCACCTGCGTACACGTCCGACCCGATGTGGTCGTGCAGTTGCGCCTTGTCCAACATATCTTGATTGTGCAACCCGTGGCTGGCCCACAACGCGCGCCGCGCCTCCAATTCCTTCATATGCGCCGAGGTGAGGCCGGTGAAGATGTTGCCGGGTTTCAGGTCGCAGTCGATGTTATAGGTTTTGACCCGTTCGCGGATAATTTCGCCGCCCTCTTGGACCAAGCCTGCCACGAAATTTGCGGTGTCTTGGCCATAGCGTTTTTTGATGGTTTGCAGGCTGGCGTTCAGGCCGTTCACCACTTGGCCGCCATTGCGCCCCGATGCGCCCCAGCCGACCCGCGCGCCCTCGATGATTGCGACCTTGTAGCCTTTTTCGGCCAAATGCAGCGCGGTTGACAGGCCGCTATAGCCTGCACCCACGACGCAAATATCAATTTGCTGATCGCCTTGCAGGGCCGGACGGTCCGGCGATGGGTTGGCGCTGGCGGCGTAATAGCTGCCAGTGTGTTTCGTTTCGCCAGATGTGGCAAAGGTTTCAATGGCCATCACACAGACTCCAGATAGCTGTCATATTCAAAATCGGTCACATAGCGGGCGAACCGTTTCATTTCTTGGGTTTTACATTCGACCAGCATGGTTTGCAGGCGCTTGGAGAAAATATGTTCCACATTTTTCCCGCGCCGAAACGCTTGGATCGCGGTTGCCCAATCCAGTGGCAAATGGTCCAGCTTTTGGCTGTAAGCATCGCCGACAATCGGGTCGGCGGGTTGCATTTTGCCTTCGATCCCCAGCAGTGCGCCGCCAAGGATGCTGCCCAGCACCAAATAGGGGTTCGCATCCGCACCCGCGACGCGGTGTTCAATGCGCCGCGCTTTGGGGTTACCACCCGGAATACGAATGGCCGCCGTGCGGTTTTCATAGCCCCACGCAACCCCTGTTGGGGCATGCGCGCCGGGCAACATGCGGCGGTAGGAGTTTTGGTGCGGTGCAAAGGTGAGCGTGTTTTCTTGCATGGTTTCCAACAGCCCCGCGACCGCGTGCCGGAGCAGCGGCGCACCTTGGTCGGTGCCATTGTCAAACAGGTTCACGCCGTTTTCATCAATCAGACTGAAATGGACGTGAAAGCCGCTGCCGGACCGGTCGCCGTAGGGTTTGGCCATGAAAGTTGCCGCCATGCCGTGTTTGCGCGCGATGCCATGCACCAAGCGTTTGAACAAAACCGCATCATCGGCGGCCTGCAACGGGTCTGCGACATGGACCATATTGATTTCAAACTGGCCCGCGCCGTTTTCCGAAATCGCGGCATCGGCGGGGATGCCTTGTTCGTGGCAAGCGTCATAGACATCGTTCAGGAACGCGTCGAAATGCTGCAACTCATCCAGTGACAACGCACCGTCACTGTCCAGCCGCTTGCCCGTCACGGGCGAAACGGGGGGGCGGGGTTGTGCCTCGGTCGGGTCGCAGAGGTAAAATTCCAGCTCGGTCGCGACCACAGGGGTCATTCCTAGCGCTTTGTAGCGGTCAACGATGTTGGACAGGGCGTGGCGCGGGTCGCCGGCGAAGGGCACGCCGTCCTCGGTGCTCATCCAGAACATCACAAGGGCTGATGGGCGGCTGGTCCAGTTGATCATCACAATGGGGCGGCCAGTGTAATCGCAAATCCCATCGGAATCGCCGGTTTCAAACACCAATTCGTTATTTTCAATATCCTCGCCCCAGATATCGACGTTCATCACAGACAGCGGCATGCGCAGGCCGCCGTCCATGATTTCCTTGGCCTTTTCAATTGGCAGGCGTTTGCCGCGCATCGCGCCGTTCAGATCGCAGATGCAGGCGAACACCGTTTCCACCTCGGGGCGTTCGGACAGCCATTTTCTGATATTATTTGCGGTCATTGCAGGGTCATCCTTGTTGGGGTTTAGTCCAGTCTGCGCCGGGGTTATGCCCCAGATGTATCCTGCGGGCCGCCGAAATAAAACCAATATCGCGGTGGTGGGGCGTTACGCCCCGGCTTGGTCGATGTAATCGCCGTAACCTTCGGCCTCCATCTGGTCCAAGGGCACAAAGCGCAAGCTGGCCGAATTGATGCAATAGCGCAGGCCGCCCATATCGCGCGGGCCATCGTTGAACACATGGCCAAGGTGGCTGTCGCCGTGTGCCGATCGCACCTCGATGCGGACCATGCCAAGGGTGGCGTCGCGCAATTCGGCGACGTTGGCGGGTTCAATCGGGGTGGCAAAGGCGGGCCAGCCGCAGCCTGAATTGAATTTGGACGATGACCCGAACAGCGGTTCACCCGAGACAACATCGACATAGATGCCGGGTTCAAAATGGTTGTCGAATTTGCCGGTATAAGGGCGTTCGGTGCCGTTTTTTTGCGTCACGCGAAATTCTTCGGGGGTTAAGCGCGCCAAGGCTTCGTCTGTTTTGGCATAGGTCATTTTGGCCTCATTTCTGATGTTGTTATTCGTATTTGGGGGCGCGTGGGCCAAAAATCAAATGCGCCTTTCACGGCGTGCCGTTGAACTTCTTTTCAAGATCGGCCCAGCAGTCGATGTAATCATCCTGCAACGGCGCCTCATATGCTGCGAATGCCGTGAGGTGTTGGGGGAAGCGGGTTTCGAACATGAAGGACATGGTGTGGTCCAGTTTGTGCGGTTTTAGGCCCGCGTTACTGGCAGCATCAAACGCGCCGCGATCGGGGCCGTGGGGCAGCATCATATTGTGCAGGCTGATGCCGCCGGGGATAAACCCTTTTAGTTTGGCCTCATATTGGCCGTAAATATTGCCCATCAATTCGGACATGACGTTTTTATGATACCACGGCGGGCGAAAGGTGTTTTCCGCCACGGTCCAGCGTTCGCGAAACAAAACAAAGTCGATGTTTGCTGTGCCTTCAATCCCTGACAGGGCGGTGAGGACGGTGAAAATGGACGGGTCGGGGTGGTCAAACAGCACAGCGCCAATCGGGCAATAGGTGGACAGGTCGTATTTTACGGGCGCGTAGTTGCCGTGCCATGCCACCACATCCAAGGGGCTGTGGCCGATGTGGGTTTCATGAAATTGGCCGCACCATTTCACCGTCACCGTGCTTGGCACCTCGCGATCTTCAAACGCGGCGACGGGGGTTTTGAAATCGCGGCGGTTGGCCATGCAATTGGCCCCGATGGGCCCGCGCCCCGGCAGATCAAATTTTTGCCCATAGTTTTCGCAGACAAAGCCGCGCGCGGGGCCTTCCAAAACCTCTACCCGGTAGACCAGACCGCGCGGGATAACGGCGATTTCTTGGGGGGCCAGATCTATCACGCCCAATTCCGTGCAAAACCGCAAGCGCCCGGTTTGCGGCACCACCAACATCTCTGAATCCGCCGAGTAGAAATAGCTGTCCACCATGCTGGTGTTGACCAAATACACATGCGCGGCCATGCCGACCTGAATGTTCACATCGCCTGCCGTGGTCATGGTGCGCATGCCCGTAAGCCATGTCAGGGGCGCATCTGAATGGGGGACCGGATCCCAGCGGTATTGCCCCAGCGACACCACATCGGGGTCGATATGCGGCGCGGTTTTCCAATAGGGCAGGGTGATTTTCGCAAAACGCCCGGTGTGTTTGACCGATGGGCGGATGCGGTAGCACCATGTGCGTTCATTCTGGTGGCTGGGCGCGGTAAAGGCGGTGCCCGACAGCTGTTCGCCGTAAAGGCCATAGGCGCATTTTTGCGGGCTGTTCATGCCTTGCGGCAGGGCACCCGGCAGCGCCTCGGTTTCGAAATCATTGCCAAAGCCGGGCATATAACGGGGGGTGGTGCCGATCTGGGCCATAGCGGTGCCTTTTTGGAAACGGGGGTTTTGCGGGCCAGTTGAAACCGAAACGCACAGGCGCGCAAGGTGCCGCAGGGCCGGGGCTTTGCGGGGGCTTTGAAATGTGCGGGATCCATGCGAATACTGCGCCGAAGGCTGCATGATCCGTTTGGGAAGGGATACGCATATGACCAATCGCAGAACCGCAATGGCGACACTTGGCGGGGCGGTCTTGGCTGCCGTGGTGGCAAGCGGTGCAATGGCGCAAGAGGTGACGCTGCGCCTGCACCAATTCCTGCCCGCGCAGGCCAATGTGCCAAAGCTGATTTTGGATGTCTGGGCCGATAATGTGGAACGCGACAGCGCGGGCCGAATCAAGGTGGACCGCTTTCCATCCATGCAACTGGGGGGCGCGCCGCCCGAATTGATTGACCAAGTGGTTGATGGCGTGGCCGATGTGATCTGGACTGTGGTCGGTTATACCCCTGGACGTTTCCCGATGACCGAGGTGTTTGAACTGCCATTTTTCGTGACGGATGCGCGCGCTGCATCATCGGCCTATTGGCAGATGTATGAAGCGCATATGAAGGATACCGAATTCAAGGATGTCCATATGCTGGGCACATGGGTGCATGGGCCGGGGTTGTTTCACACGGCTGATCCGGTTGCGACCCCCGCCGATTTGCAGGGCATGAAAATTCGCGGCGCGTCGCGCATGGTCAACCAGATGTTGGAAAAGCTGGGGGCGGAACCTGTGGGCATGCCCGTGCCCGCAATCCCCGAGGCGCTGTCCAAAGGGGTGATCGACGGCGCGACCATCCCGTGGGAGGTGACGGGGTCGTTGAAGGTGCCGGAACTGGTGCAAAACCATACCGAATTTGAAGGGGCGGCGCTGTACAACATCACCTTTGTTCTGGCGATGAACAAAGGGGTTTACGCAGGCCTGCCTGATGATTTGAAGGTGGTGATTGACAAAAATTCCGGCCTTGCGTTTTCCATTTTTGCGGGGGGCACGCAGGCGGATGCGGACGCGCCCGCACGGCAAGTGGCGGTGGATTTGGGCAACACAATTGTCACCATCAGCGCCGCTGATGCGGCTGCCAATTGGATGCCGCTGGTGGAACCGATCTATGCCGATTGGGTGGCCGATATGGCGACCAAAGGCATCGACGGCCAAGCGTTGATCGACGAGGCGCGCGCCCTGATGGCGGCCTATAAGTAACGAGATATCGCACAGGCGGCCCGGGTGCAGCCCCCTGCGCCGGGCCGTTTTTGCCGCATTAAAGGCGCGTGATGCATCGCTTTTTCCTGACTTTGTCGCGATTGTTTGCCTATTTGGGCGGGCTGATGCTGGTGGCGCTGATCTTTATGACCTGCGCGTCGGTGTTGGGGCGTTGGGCCAATGATATGCTGCATGGCATGGTTGGTGCTGGGGTGATGCCGGGGGTGGCGCAATGGGGCCTTGATGCGGGCATCGGGGCTATTCGGGGGGATTTTGAATTGATGGAGGCGGGCATCGCCTTTGCCATTTTTGCCTTTTTGCCGTGGTGCCAGATCACGGGCGGGCATGCGGCGGTGGACCTGTTCACATCACGCCTGCCGCCGCGCGCGGACCGGATTTTGCGCGCGATAACGGAGGGGCTTTTTGCCGCCGTTCTGGTCGTGATCGCCGTGCAATTGGGCGCAGGCATGGTAAGCAAACTGCAATCGGGGCAAACCACGTTTCTGCTGCAGGTTCCGCTGTGGTGGGCCTATGCGCTGTCGCTGTCGGGGGCGGCGGCGGCGGCGGGTGTTGGGTTGTACATGGCCGCCGCACGGCTGGCCGAAGCGTGGTTGGGCCGGCCCCTTTTGCCGCAGGCGGCACCATGAGCGATTTGGCGATTGGTCTGTGGTCATTTCCCGCCCTGCTGGCGCTGATATTTCTGCGCGTGCCCATCGGGCTTGCGATGTTTTTGGCCGGATTGGTGGGGGTTAGCATTATCACGGGCGGGCCGGGCGTGGCGCTGGCCCGGTTGAAATCCGAAACCTTCACCACGTTTTCCAGCTATTCGCTGTCTATCGTGCCGATGTTTTTGTTGATGGGCCATTTTGCCACGCTTGGCGGCATGTCGCAGGCGTTGTTCAAAGCGGCAGAAAGCTGGTTGGGCCACCGGCGCGGCGGTGTGGCGATGGCGGCAATCGGGGCCTGCGCAGGGTTTGGGTCGATCTGTGGGTCATCGCTGGCCACGGCCGCCACGATGGGCCGCGTGGCGCTGCCGGAACTGCGCGCCAACGGGTATGCAGGTGGGTTTGCGACGGCCACATTGGCGGCGGGCGGCACGTTGGGGATATTAATCCCGCCGTCGGTCGTGTTGGTGATTTATGCGATTTTGACCGAAACCAACATTGCAAAGCTGTTTTTGGCGGCGTTCATTCCGGGGGTGATGGCGGCGCTGGGATATGTCGCCGTGATTGCGATTTATGTCCGGCTGTACCCGGATGCGGCGGGGGTGCGGGCGCGGGTGCCATATGCCGCACGCATGGCGGCGATGGTCAAGGTTTGGCCAGTTTTGTTGGTGTTTGTCACCGTGGTTGGTGGCATTTACGGCGGCATTTTCACCCCGACCGAAGGGGCGGCTGTGGGTGCTTTTGGCACAGGATTGATTGCGTGGTTGAACGGCGGTTTGACGCGGGCGACGCTGGCCGACAGTTTTTTGGTCACGGCCCGGTCCAGTGCGATGATCTTTTTTATCGTGCTGGGGGCGGCGTTTTACAACGGGTTTTTGGCGCTGACCCAAGTGCCGCAGGAAATTGCGATTTGGGTGACGGGGCAAGGGTTGAACCCGTGGGTTGTCATGGTTTTGATCTTGGTGTTTTACCTGCTGCTGGGCTGTTTGATGGACAGTCTGTCGATGATTTTGCTGACGGTGCCGATCTTTTGGCCTGTGGTGCAGGGGCTTGATTTTGGGATGGTCAGCATGGCCGATCTGCACGCCGCCCGCGCGCTGGATACGTTGGCGGGTGGGGTTGTCATTGCCCCCGATATGCTGGCCAGCGTGCAGGCCGCATTGGCCCAAGGGGTGGAGCTGACGCGCGATCAAATCGCCGCTTTGGGTTTGCGCGGGGTGAATGCGGGTGCGCTGGCGCGGATCAATATGGAACAGACCGCGATCTGGTTCGGGATTTTGGTTTTGATCGTGGTGGAGGTGGGTCTGATCACGCCCCCGGTGGGGATGAACCTGTTCATCATCAACACGATGGACCGCAAAACACCGATTGTGGAGACGTATAAGGCGGTGCTGTTTTTCGTCGCGTCCGATGTGCTGCGGGTGGCGGTTTTGGTGGCGTTCCCGGTGATCACGCTGGTGTTGGTAGGGTTTTGATCTTTTCTGGACTTAAAAGGGCGTTTGGTCTGGCGTTAAATGGTGGCTTGGCAAATTCCGATATTCGGGCATGATACATCATCTGATTTCTGTGCGGGGGCGATGGCCTGCCCGCGTTTTCCCAAAGGTGTTCCCATGGATGCGATGACCCGCAGCAACGATACGTTCAACGATATGTCCGGGGTGATCGCCGCAGATCGCGCGCATATCTGGCACCATCTGGCGCAGCACAAACCGTTTGAAACGGTCGATCCGCGCATCATCGTGGAGGGCAAGGGCCTGCGCGTTTGGGATGCCAAGGGCAAGGAGCATATTGATGCCGTGTCGGGCGGGGTTTGGACCGTCAACGTGGGCTATGGCCGCGAGTCGATTGCCAAAGCGATTTACGATCAGGTTTTGAAGATGAACTTTTTTGGCGGGGCGGCGGGGTCCGTGCCCGGCGCGTTGTTTGCGGAAAAACTGATCGCGAAGATGCCGGGCCTTAGCCGGGTTTATTATGCCAATTCGGGGTCGGAGGCGAATGAAAAGGCGTTCAAGATGATCCGCCAAATCTCGGCCCGGCATCATGGCGGCAAGAAATACAAGATTTTGTACCGCAACCGCGACTATCACGGGTCAACTTTGGCGACCATGTCGGCGGGGGGGCAGAATGAGAGGAACGCCCAGTATGGCCCCTTTGCGCCGGGGTTTGTGGAGGTGCCGCATTGCATGGAATATCGCAAGCAGTGGGACGTGGAAAATTACGGTCTGCGCGCTGCGGATGCGATCGAAGAGGTGATTTTGCGCGAGGGGCCGGACACGGTGGGCGGCCTGTGTTTGGAGCCGATGACAGCGGGCGGGGGCGTGATTACGCCGCCTGAGGGGTATTGGGACCGGGTGCAAGAGATTTGCCAGAAATACAATATTTTGCTGCATATTGATGAGGTCGTGTGCGGGATGGGGCGCACGGGCACTTGGATGGGCTATCAAAATTACGGAATTAAGCCGGATTTTGTCAGCCTCGCCAAAGGGGTTGCGTCGGGGTATGCGGCGATTTCGTGCATGGTCACGACCGAGGCTGTGTTTGACATGTTCAAGGACGACCCGAACGACCCGCTGTCGTATTTTCGCGATATTTCCACCTTTGGCGGCTGCACGGCGGGGCCTGCGGCGGCGTTGGAAAACATGCGGATTTTGGAGGATGAGGACCTGCTGGGCAACACCTTGCGGATGGAAAAGCGGTTGATGGGAAACCTGTCCAACCTGATGGACAAACATCGGGTGATTGGGGATGTGCGGGGCAAGGGGCTGTTTTGTGGGGCCGAATTGGTCGCGGACCGGGGGACCAAAGAGCCTGCGGATGAAAAGAAAGTGGCGGCTGTGGTGGCCGATTGTGCGGCGCAGGGCGTGTTGATTGGCATGACAAACCGGAGTTTGACGGGGCTGAACAACACCCTGACGTTTGCGCCGCCTTTGATCGCCACGGGAGATGATATTGATGCGATCACCCATGCGGTGGATATTGCGCTGACCAAGGTTTTTTCCTGATCGCAACCGCGATACATCGCACGAAGTACCCGGAAAATCGCGCGCGATTTTCCGGGTACTTCATTGGTATGTAATGATATTTGTTTTTGTGTTAACTGAATTTTAACGCGGCATCGCGGGTTGGGGTGGGGTGTTGTGTTGGAATTGTTGCTGCTGGTGGGTGGGTTTATTGGCCTGTCGATGATGATGAATTCCGATAGGGATAGCGCGGAGAGTGATGCCGCGCCCGATAGCGGGCCCGTTGCGGCCCCTGCGGCGACGATACCCGTGCCGGTGGAGACTGCCCCAGAGGTGGACACGGTCGAGACGTTGAGCCGGGCGTTGTGGTGCCGGGTGAGGCCGGGGGGCCCGTTAATGTGGCACCAATCCTGCCCCCGCCTGTTTTGCTTGCGCCTGTTGTTCCGGCACCCGTTTTGCCCAATGCGCCGATTTTTGGCACCGCCGCGTCAGACCGGATTGACGGTGGCGTGGGGGCCGATGTGATTGACGGGCGGGGTGGCAATGACACGATTTTTAGCGGCGACACCTATCTGGAGGAGGGGCCAGCGGCGTGACAGGCGGCGAGGGCCGTGATGTGCTGACGCTGTTTGACATTTTGGGCGATGATGCGGTGGCGCAGATCACCGATTTTGACCGCAGCCAAGACAGCCTGCGGGTTTGGATTGACGTGGGCGCGGGCGATGCCGGGCCGTTGACCCTGCGCGATTGGGCCGATGGAACCGGCGCGGATTTGTTTTACGGCGATGATTTGGTGGCCGAAATTGGCGGGGCGCAAGGCATGGACCCCGCGATGATTGACCTGTTTGTGCGCGGCGGGGCGGACGCCGGGCCGATCAATTTGTTTGATGGGCCGGGGTCGAACACGTTGCTGGGCAACGGGTCCAACAGCACGCTGTCGGGCGGGGGTGGGCGATGATGTGATCACGGTGGGTGGCGCGACCTTGGTTCCGGGGGCCGCGTTGTCGATGCAGGTTTGGGCCGACGGGCGGGGCGCGGATGTGTTGGCGGGCGCAGAGGTGATTGCGCGCGTCACGGGTGGGCAAGGGTTGGCTGTGGCCTATATTGGGGTGGTCCGGCGATAAGGCTGCTTGACTTTTGCGCGGGCTGGGCGCGGGATAGGTCCAGATTTGGTGTGACATGAGGCCAGAATGGCGATCCCCCCGGAAGCGTTCTTTTTGCATGGCAATTTGAATGGCACTTTGCAGCAGCGTATCCGGCAATTGGTGGCCGAGGGCATTGTGGCGGGGCGGTTTCGCGCTTGTGACAAGATGCCATCCAGCCGGGGGTTGGCGGCGCAGTTGGGGGTGTCGCGCATCACCGTGACGCTGGCCTATACCGATTTGGTGGCGTCTGATTATCTGACATCAAAGGGGCGGTCGGGGTATTTTGTATCTGCCAGCGCGCCGTTGCAGCCTGAATTTGAGGTGGGGCCGCGCGCGCTGGCCGTGCAGGTGGATTATGCGCAGCGCACGGGCCAGCGGTTTTCGGGCGCAGAGATGTTGCGCAGGCCTGCGGATTGGGCCAGCTTTCGCTATCCGTTCATTTATGGGCAGGCGGATGCCAGTTTGTTTGACCATCAAAACTGGCGGCAATGTGCGGTGCGCGCGCTGGGCAAGCGGGATTTTGAAGCGCTGACCAGCGATTATTACGACCGTGATGATCCGTTGCTGATCGAATATATCTTGCGCAACATCTTGCCGCGCCGTGGGATTGAGGCGACCGGGGCGGAGGTGTTGCTGACGATGGGCGCGCAAAATGCGCTGTGGTTGGCGGGGCAGGTTTTGACGCGGCCGGGCGTGCGGGCGGCGGTGGAAAACCCCGGATACCCCAGTTTGCGCGGGATTTTGGCGCAGACGGGGGCGGCTGTGGACTGGGTGGATGTGGACGAAGGCGGGTTGCCACCCGATGCAATTCCTGCGGGGGTGAATGTGGTGTTCACCAGCGCCAGCCATCATTGCCCGACCAATGCGACAATGCCGATGGCGCGGCGGCGGGCGCTGATTGAGGCCGCAAGCGCGCGGGATTTTGTGATTGTCGAGGATGATTATGAGTTCGAGATGTCGTTCCTGAAGGCGGTGTCGCCGGCGTTGAAATCGCTGGACCGTGAGGGGCGGGTTGTTCATGTCGGGTCGTTTTCCAAGTCGATCTTTCCGGGGTTGCGGTTGGGGTATATCGTGGCCCCCGAAGGGTTTATCCGCGAGGCGCGGGCGTTGCGGGCGCTGACGTTGCGCCACCCGCCCGGCCATATTCAGCGCACGGCGGCGTATTTTTTAAGCCTCGGGCATTATGATGCGTTGGTGAACCGGATGAAGCAGGCGTTCAAGCGGCGGCGTTTGGCGATGGGCGAGGCGATGGAGGCGGCAGGGTTGCAAGTGGCGGGGCAGGGCGGGGTTGGTGGGTCGAGTTTTTGGATGGTGGCGCCGGAGGGGGTGGACACCGAAGCCTTGGCGCGCGGGTTGCATGCGCAGGGTGTGTTGATTGAACCGGGGCGGGTGTTTTTTGACCCCGCGCGCGCGCCGCGCAATTATTATCGGCTGGCGTATTCCACGATTCCGGTGGGGCGGATTGCCGAAGGGGTGGGGTTGATTGCGGCGGGGATTGCGCGGGCCGACAGGTGCAAGCCGGTGCGGCCCGTATGAGCATCCCTTTTGATCTGAGCATTGGCAGCGCCGCCTATATGCTGGTGGTTTTGTTTGTGGCGTCGTTTGTGCGGGGATATTCCGGGTTTGGATTTGCGGCGCTGGCCGTGTCAGGGGCGTCACTGGTGATGAACCCGATGATGATGGTGGGTGTGGTGTTGTGTTTGGACTTTTTGCTGACGTTTCAGCAATGGCGCGGTGTGGCGCGGGATGTGGCGTGGAACCGCGTGGTGCCGCTGTTATGCGGGGCGGTTGTGGCCTTGCCATTGGGGTTGTGGGCGATCACCCAAGTGCCGCCGGATGCCGCGCGGGTGGTGATTGCGGTTTATGTGTTGGTGATGTGCGCCGTGTTGATGCGGGGGTTTGTGGTGACTGCCCCGCAGGGGGTGCGGGCGCATGGGGGGATGGGCGTTATCTCGGGGTTGGCAAATGCGGTGGGGATGGGGGGGCTGCCGGTGGCCACTTATTTTGCGGCGCAAGGGGTGAGCGCGCGGGCGTTTCGGGCGACGTTGATTGTGTATCTTGCGCTGTTGGACGCCGTGACGTTGCCGTTGATGTGGTGGCATGGGTTGATTGGGGCGGATGCGGTGGTTGGGGTTGTGGCGGGGTTGCCTGTCGCGGTGTTGGGGGTTTGGCTGGGGGGGCGGCATTTCTTTGGCACGGACCCGCAGGATTTTCGGCGGTTTGCGATTGGGTTATTGGCCGTTTTGGCGTGTATGGGGTTGGCAAAGGCGGTTTTGTGATGCGCAAGATTTTGGTGATCAATGCGGGGTCATCATCCGTTAAATTCGCGGTGTTTGCGGGTGGGGCGCAAGTTGCATCAGGCGCGGTATCCGAAGTGGGCGGGGCGGCGCAGTTGAAATTTGGCGGTGTGGCGCGGGCGGTGGATGCGCCTGACCACCGTGCGGCGGTGGCGCTGTGTTTGGCGGCACTGGCAGAGGCGGGTTTTGCGGTTGCGGGCTTTGCGGCGGCGGCGCACCGGGTTGTGCATGGCGGGCGCGATTTGGTGGCGGCCTGCCGTGTGACGCCTGCCGTGATGGCCGCAATTGAGGGCTGCGTGCCGCTGGCCCCGCAGCACAATCCGGCGAATTTGGCGGGCCTTCGCGCGTTGGCGGCGTTGGTGCCCGCCTTGCCGCAATATGTCAGTTTTGACACGGCGTTTCACGCGACCCAGCCTGAGGTTGCCGCACGGTACGCCGTGCCGGGCGCGGTGGAGGCGTTGGGGATTAGGCGCTACGGGTTTCACGGAATTTCTTATGCCAGCATGGTGCGGGCGGTGCCGGGGCAGGTGCCGCGGCGGTTGTTGGGGCTGCATTTGGGCAATGGCGCGTCGCTGTGTGCGATTTTGAACGGGCAATCGGTGGGGCATACGATGGGGTATTCGCCGCTGGAAGGGCTGACGATGGGCACGCGGGCGGGGATGATTGACGGCAACGCGGTTTTGAAACTGGCGCAAGTTTACGGGATTGAAGGCGCGGGCCGGATTTTGAATTTGGAAAGCGGGCTGTTGGGGCTGGCTGGTGCGTCCGACATGCGGGTTTTGGCGCAGGCGGGCACGGCGCAGGCGCAGTTTGCGCGCGACCATTTCGCCTATTGGGCGGTGCGCCACGCGGGGTCGATGATTGCAGCGATGGGCGGGATTGATGCGCTGGCCTTTACCGGGGGGATCGGTGAGAATGATGTGCAAATGCGGGGGGCGATCATGGATGGTTTGGCGTTTACGGGGCTGCGTTTTGATGCGCAGGCCAATGCGGCGGGCGCGGAAAACCTGCATGATATCAAATCCTTGGTGCGGGCTTGGGTGATCCCTGCGGCAGAGGAGGCGTGGATTGCCCATGAGGCGGGCCAGTTGATGGACAAAGGGGCGTGAGGGTGGTGCAGCCGAAAATTGATACATCGCCGCGCGTGTCGGACGAGGTGCGCAAGACCACCTGTTACATGTGCGCGTGCCGCTGCGGGATTGATGTGCATCTGACATCGGGCAAGGTGACGTATATTGAAGGGAACCGCGCGCATCCGGTGAATAAAGGGGTTTTGTGCGCCAAGGGGGCGGCGGGAATTCGGCAGGTTTATGCGCCCTCGCGCCTGCGGGCCCCGATGCGGCGGGTGGGGCCACGCGGGTCTGGCGCGTTTGAGGAGATTTCCTGGGAAGAGGCGCTGGGGATTGCGGTGGAGTGGTTGGGGCCGTTGCGCGCCGAGGCCCCGCAAAAGCTGGCGTTTTTCACCGGGCGTGACCAGAGCCAGAGTTTGACCAGCTTTTGGGCGCAAAACTATGGCACCCCGAATTATGCGGCGCATGGCGGGTTTTGTTCGGTGAACATGGCGGCAGGCGGGATTTACACGGTGGGTGGCGCGTTTTGGGAATTTGGCCAGCCCGACTGGGAGCGTACGAAGCTGTTTATCCTGTTTGGCGTGGCTGAAGACCATGACAGCAACCCGATTAAGATGGGGTTGGGGCGACTGAAGGAACGGGGGGCGCGCGTGATTGGGGTGAACCCTATTCGGTCAGGCTATAACGCTGTGGCGGATGAGTGGTTTGGGGTGACGCCGGGGGCGGATGGGTTGCTGATTTTGGCGTTGATCCATTGTTTGCTGGAGGCGGGGAAGGTTGATCTGGACTACCTCGCAAGGTTCACCAATGCGCCGTTGTTGGTGCGCAGCGATGAAGGCGCGGAAAAGGGGCTGTTTTTACGGGATGCTGCGGGCAAGGCGGTTGTGATGTCTGGCGGCGTTTTGGTGCCATTTGATGCGCCGGGGGTGCGGCCGGATTTGGGTGCGGTTTATGAGGGCCACCGGACGGTGTTTCAGCATATGGCCGAGCGGTATTTGAGCAAGGATTATGCGCCGGAGGCGGTGGCGGCGCGGGTGGGGATTGAGGCGGTGCGGATACGGGCGCTGGCGGCGGAGTTGGCGCGCGTGGCGTTTGATGAGGCGATTGAGATTGCGCAGCCGTGGGTCGATTTTCGCGGCGATGCGCATGACCGGATGGTGGGGCGGCCTGTGTCGTTTCACGCCATGCGGGGGATTTCGGCGCATTCCAACGGGTTTCAAACCGCGCGGGCGCTGCATTTGTTGCAGGTGGTTTTGGGGACGGTGGAGACGCCGGGCGGATACCGGTTCAAGCCGCCATACCCCAAGCCCGCCGAGGCGCATCCGGCCCCGCATTGCAAGGTGACGCCCGGCAAGCCGCTGGACGGGCCGCACTTGGGCTATCCGCGCGGACCGGAGCATTTGTGTTTGGACGCGGAGGGAAATCCGGCGCGGATTGACAAGGCGTTTTCGTGGGAAAATCCGCTGTCGGCACATGGGGTGATGCATATGGTGATCGCCAATGCGCATGCTGGTGATCCGTATAAAATTGACACGTTGTTTTTGTATATGGCGAATATGGCGTGGAATTCGTCGATGAACACGGCGGCCGTTATGGAGATGTTGACCGACAAAGGCGACGATGAGGAATATGTGATCCCGCGGATCATATATTCGGATGCTTATGCGAGTGAGATGGTTGCCTATGCTGATTTGATTTTGCCCGATACGACGTATCTGGAGCGGCATGATTGTATATCCTTGCTGGACCGGCCGATTTCGGAACCCGGTGCGGCGGGTGACAGTATTCGCTGGCCGGTGGTGGAGCCTGACCGCGAGGTGCGGGGGTTTCAGTCGGTGCTGATTGACCTTGGCGCGCGGTTGGGCCTGCCGGGGTTTGTGGATGATAAGGGGGGGGCGATGTACCGCGATTATGCGGATTATATTGTAAACCACCAGCGCAGGCCCGGCGTGGGGCCGTTGATGGGATTTCGCGGCGATGGCGACGACGTTGGGCGCGGCGCACCGAACCCCGATCAGTTGCAGCGGTACATCGACAACGGCGCGTTTTTTCAGGCGCATGTGCCGGAAGGGGCGGAATTTTATAAGCCGTGGAACAAGGCCTATCAGGATTGGGCGGTGAAGATTGGGCTGTATGATGCGCCGCAGCCGTATTTGTTTTCGATCTATTCCGAGCCGATGCGGAAGTTTCAATTGGCTGCCGAAGGGTTTGGCGACCGCCAGCCGCCCGAGGCCGCGCGCGAACGGCTGCGGGTGGCGATGGACCCGTTGCCGATATGGTATGCGCCGTTTGGCGATGATGTGAGGGGATATCCGCTGCATGCGCTGACGCAACGGCCGATGGCGATGTACCATTCTTGGGGGTCGCAGAACGCGTGGCTGCGGCAAATTCATGGGCAGAACCCGCTGTATGTGCCGACGACGGTGTGGGTTGCGCATGGGTTTGCGGAGGGCGATTGGGCGCGGGTGACATCGCCCAATGGCGCGATTGTGGTGCCGGTGGCGCATATGGCGGCGCTGAATGAACATACGGTTTGGACTTGGAACGCGATTGGCAAACGCAAAGGCGCGTGGGGGTTGGACCCGGATGCGCCCGAAGCGACAAAGGGGTTTTTGCTGAACCATTTGATCTCGGAGTTGCTGCCCGAAAAGGGTGACGGGATGCGGTGGAGCAATTCCGACCCGGTGACCGGGCAGGCCGCATGGTTTGATTTGCGTGTGAAAATTGAAAAAGTGGACGCCCCGCAGGAGGCGCAGCCCGCCTTTCCCGCGTTGAGTTTGAAAGGGGTGCAGGTATGACATGCCTTCCGGGACATACCCAGAAAAAGCTGGGATTGGCGATTGATCTGGACACTTGCGTGGGGTGTCATGCCTGCGTGACGGCCTGCAAGGGTTGGAACGATCAGGGGTATGGTGCGCCGTTGAGCGATCAAGATGCGTATGGGGCGCAGCCGTCGGGGACGTTTTTGAACCGGGTCCATTCCTATCAAGTGCAACCTGATGAGGGTTTTGCACAGATTATTAACTTTCCCCGGTCATGTTTGCATTGTGAGGATGCGCCTTGTGTCACCGTTTGCCCAACGGGGGCGAGTTATAAGCGAGAGGAGGATGGGATTGTTCTGGTCAATGAAAGCGATTGCATTGGCTGTGGTTTGTGCGCCTGGGCCTGCCCGTATGGCGCGCGCGAAATGGATGCTGACGCGGGGGTGATGAAAAAATGCACGCTGTGCGTGGATCGGATTTACAATGAGAATTTGCCGGAGGAGGACCGAGAGCCTGCCTGTGTGCGCACTTGTCCAACCGGTGCGCGGCATTTTGGGGATTTCGCGGATCCGGACAGCAAAGTGTCGCAACTGGCGGCCAAGCGCGGGTTTGATTTGATGCCAGATATGGGAACGCGCCCGGTGAACAAGTATTTGGCCCCACGGCCAAAAGATAAGCGGAGCGAGGCGTCGTTGCTGGCACCATTGCTGGATATTGAGGCCAAAGGGTTTGCCGGTTGGTTGGACCGTGTTTTGGGGAAAATCTGATGCATCCGGCACCGTCTGTTATCATATTTTCGGTCCTGTCGGGGCTTGGCTTTGGGTTCATGGTGTTTTTGGCGCTGGGATTTTTGCCCGTGGCGGGGGGGGCGGCGTTTTGGATTTGGGGCGTTGGATATGCGCTTGCAGTTGGCGGATTGATCGCGGCGACGGCGCATTTGGGCAACCCGCAGCGGGCGTTAAAGGCGTTTTCCCAGTGGCGCAGCAGTTGGTTGAGCCGTGAAGGCTGGGCGGCGGTGCTGGCGCTTTTTGTGATGGCCCCGATTGCGCTGGGCGATTGGTTGGGGTTTGGCGTGCCGTTTGTTTGGCGCGGATTGGCGGCGGCGTTAGCGTTGGTGACGGTGTTTTGCACAGCGATGATTTATGCGCAGATCAAGGCGGTGCCGCGTTGGCATCATTGGTTGACGCCCGTGATGTTTATGACGTTTTCGCTGGCCGGCGGTGCGCTGTTGGCGTTGCAGGCGGTGCTGGCCTTTGTGTTGTTGCTGGGGTTGGCGGTGGTGATGTTGGTCTTGTTTTATGTGGGCGACCGCCAGTTTGCGCGCGCGGGGCAAAGCATGGAAACGGCCACAGGATTGGGGCGGATTGGCAAAGTTGCGGTGTTTGAACAGCCGCATACCGGCGAAAACTATCTGCTGCGTGAGATGATTTTTGTTGTGGGGCGCAAGCATGGGCAAAAGCTGCGGATGATCGCGGTTCTGTGTGCGGCGGTGTTGCCCGCGCTGATGGCGGCGGTGGGCGGTGCCGGGCTGTTGTTGGCCGCCGTTTTTGTGCATTTGGTCGGCGCGTTCGCGGCGCGTTGGTTGTTTTTTGCGCAGGCCGAACATGTGGTGGGTCTGTATTACGGCAAGCGGTGAGTTGAGCCATATCAAGGCGGGGCGTGCGCGGGGCTGCTAATCTGCCCCCACAAGCTTGGATATGGAGAATGCGATGCCCCGCCTGATGTTGATTTTGTTTTCGATGATTTCCACCACCTTGATGGGGGTGGGCATGATTGTGTCGTTGGTCATGGGATATGACACGTTAAACCCGCTTTTGATTGCGATTGGCATTGGGTTTGTGGTGTCGATTCCGGCGAGTTGGATTATTGCGAAACAAATCGCCGGGTGATTTTGGCGCGATTAGGCGAATTGTTCGCGCAGCAAACGTTCCTCTAGGCCGTGGCCTTCGTCAAACAGGATGCGGTGGCGGATTTTAGGGTCCAACCGGATTTCGACGGCCAGCACGTTGGGCACAGAGATAGAGTCGGCATCGGCGCGAACGGGGCGTTTTTCCGCCTCGAGCACGTCGAACCGCACGACGGCCGATTTGGGCAGCAGTGCGCCGCGCCAGCGCCGGGGCCGGAACGCGGCGATCGCGGTAAGAGCGAGGACATCAGAGCCGATGGGCACGATGGGACCATGCGCGGAATAGTTATAGGCGGTGGAGCCTGCGGGGGTGGCGACGAGGGCGCCATCGCAAACCAGCTCCTCCATCCTAACCCGGCCATCCACCGATATGCGCAGTTTGGCGGCTTGGGGGCCAGAGCGCAACATACTGATTTCATTGATTGCAAGGCCGTATTCAACGCCGCCATCTGCGGTTTCGGCGCGCATGGTGAGGGGGTTGACCACGGTCTCCTCTGCCTCCTCCAGCCGTTGGTGCAGGTTGTCGATTCCGTAAGCGTTCATCAAAAAACCGATGGTGCCGCAGTTCATGCCATAGACGGGCAGATCGCGCGACTGGGTTTTGTGCAGGGTTTGCAGCATGAAACCGTCACCGCCCAAAGCCACGATATGGGTGGCGCCGGGCAAGGGGTGGTTGCCGTAAAGGGCGGTCAGGGTGGCGAGGGCCGTTTGGGCGGCGGGGGCGTCACTGGCCAAAAATGCAATCCGGTGCGACAAAACGTTCCCCCATGGCCCGCGATATGTGGGCAGGGGCAGTTTGAGGCACAGGGGCGGGCAGTTTCAACCCCTTAGCGTGTGGCGGGGCCTGAAAAGCGGGTGCGCCTGTGTGGGAATGTCGCGCAAACCGGGTAGCATGGCGGATTCTTGGCTTTCCGTAGGGGCCAAGCCGGGTTAAACCTTGGGCAAAGCCCCTAGGATTGAACAGGAGACGCCCATGAACGCCGCCGCAGATACCGCGCACCGTGACGCTGGATTTTTCACCGAAAGCCTGACCACGCGTGACCCCGAGTTGTTCCATGCGATGACGCTGGAACTGGGCCGCCAGCGCGATGAGATTGAGTTGATTGCATCTGAAAACATCGTGTCGCGCGCCGTGATGGAAGCGCAGGGCGGCGTGATGACGAACAAATATGCCGAAGGCTATCCGGGGCGGCGCTATTACGGTGGTTGCCAATATGTTGATATTGCAGAAACTTTGGCGATTGACCGCGCCAAGGAATTGTTCGGCTGTGAGTTTGCCAATGTGCAGCCCAATTCGGGGTCGCAGGCCAACCAAGGCGTGTTTACTGCGCTGATCAAACCCGGCGACACGATTTTGGGGATGTCGCTTGATGCGGGCGGGCATTTGACGCATGGCGCGGCCCCGAACCAGTCGGGCAAGTGGTTTAACGCCGTGCAATACGGGGTTTTGCAAGACAGCCTGCTGCCTGATTATGACCAGATCGAAGCGCTTGCGTTGGAGCATAAGCCCGCGCTGATTATTGCGGGCGGGTCGGCGATTCCGCGGATTTTGGATTTCGCGCGGTTCCGGGCGATTGCCGATAAGGTGGGCGCGTATTTTCTGGTGGATATGGCGCATTTCGCGGGGTTGATCGCGTCTGGCCATTACCCAAGCCCGTTCCCGCACGCGCATGTGGCGACCACGACCACGCATAAAACCCTGCGCGGGCCGCGCGGTGGCATGATTTTGACGAATGATGAGGCAATTGCGAAAAAGGTGAACTCGGCGATTTTTCCGGGGATTCAGGGCGGGCCGTTGATGCATGTGATCGCGGCAAAAGCGGTTGCGTTTGGCGAGGCGTTGCGGCCAGAGTTCAAGGCCTATCAGGGGCAGGTTATTCGCAATGCGCAGGCGTTGGCGGACCAGTTGATGAAGGGCGGGCTTGGCACCGTGACGAACGGCACCGACACGCATTTGATGCTGGTCGATTTGCGGCCCAAGGGCGTGAAGGGCAACGCGACCGAAAAGGCGTTGGGCCGTGCGCACATCACCTGCAACAAAAACGGCATCCCGTTTGATACGGAAAAGCCGATGGTAACATCGGGCATCCGTTTGGGCACGCCTGCGGGGACCACGCGCGGGTTTGGCGAGGCGGAGTTCCGCCAGATTGGCGATTGGATTGTCGAAGTGGTCGATGGGTTGGCCGCCAATGGTGAGGATGGCAACGGCGCGGTTGAAGCGGCCGTGAAGGCGAAGGTTTCGGCACTTTGCGCGCGTTTCCCGATCTACCCGGGGCTGTGATTTAAGGGGCGCGGGGTCACACCCGCGCCCTTTTTTCGCGTTATGGCGCTGCACCTTCACCGTGACAACCTGGGCATAGAGCGCCGTTTGGGCGACTTTGTGCGTGCGCGGATGCCCGGTGTTGCGGGCGAGTTGGTGATGTTTTTGTGCAAGCAGGCCTGGGCCTGTTTTTTTGGCGGTTTGTTGTTGGCGATGATTATTGTCACCAAGCTGGTTTGGAACCCCGATTGGGTGATCCAACGCTATGATTTCTTGTTTATATTCGCGATTTTGGTGCAAGTTTTGTTCCTGCGGTTCAAGCTGGAAACGTGGGAGGAAGCGCGGGTGATTTTGCTGTTTCACGCCACGGGCACGGCGATGGAGTGGTTCAAGGTGCATGCGGGGTCGTGGGGATATCCGGAGCCTGCGCTGTTCAAGCTGATGGGGGTGCCGCTGTTTTCGGGGTTCATGTATGCCGCCGTGGGCAGCTACATCGCGCGGGTTATTCGGATTTTTGCGATGCGGTTTGCGCCTTACCCGCCGTTTTGGATGACGATGGTTTTGGCGGTGGCGATTTATGTGAATTTCTTTGCGCATCATTTTGTGATGGATATTCGGCTTGGGCTGTTCGTCGCGACGATTGTATTGTTTGCGCGCACGAAGGTTTGGTTTGTGAACACGGTCAAAGCGCGATGGATGCCGATGCCTCTGGCCGCATTTTTGGCAAGTTTTGCGCTGTGGATGGCGGAAAATGTGGGCACGGCCACGGGGACGTGGCTGTATTCTGGGCAAATCTCGGGGCAATGGGTAAGTTTTGCCAAACTGGGGTCGTGGTATTTGCTGCTGTATGTGGCGTTTGCGACGGTGACAGTGGTCAGCCGTTCGGCGTTGTCGCGCCGTTAGATAAGCCCGCGCCAGACCATAAAGGCGGCGATCAGCGCGCCCATGGTCAGCAATCCGAAAAGGACCGAGGTCGAGAACCCCAAAAGCCTGCCGCGCAGGCGGTGGGCGCGATTCAACGGGCGCAGGTGACGCACGCAGATGTCGTAATTTTTGGCGACCGCCTCGTGGTCGATCTGCATCAGGAGTTTGGGGTTGGGGGCGTTTTCAGCAGCCTCGGCCAAGGCCAATGCCGCGGTTTGGACGCGGCGGGGCAGGCGGGCACCGCCGTGGGACAGCTTTTCGGACAGATCTTGGCCCTTGATGCCAAGGCGGTCTGACAACAGATCGGAAATGCGGTAGGCCATTTGTTGGATTGTAACCAAGCCCATCGGCTGTTGTCCCTTTGATGATTTGCCCCTGTTTACGCCGGGACAGTGTGCGGATCAACTGCTCTGGTGCGGTGGGATGGGTTGGGGTATGACTTAATTATGTTGAATTCGGTCTTTTACCCCGCCCAAAGCCCCGTTGGTTTGCCGCCTTTGTTGATTGTGCATGGCCTGTTTGGGTCGGCGCGCAATTGGGGGGTGATTGCGCGGCGCATGGCCGCTGACCGCGATGTAGTGGCGGTGGATATGCGCAACCATGGAGACAGCTTTTGGGCTGACAGCCACACATATGCGGATATGGCGACGGATTTGGCGGCGGTGATTGCGGCACATGGCGGGCGGATGGATGTGATGGGCCATTCAATGGGTGGCAAGGCCGCGATGCAACTGGCGCTGACGCATGGGGATTTGGTGGACCGCTTGATTGTGGCGGATATTGCGCCTGTCGCCTATGACCACGATCAAAGCCCGCATGTGCGCGCGATGCAGGGGCTGGATTTGGCCGGGATTACCACGCGCGGGGCGGCGGATTCGCGGTTGGCGGGCGTGATGGAGGACCCGGGGCTGCGCGCGTTTTTCCTGCAATCGCTGGATTTGAAGGCGGACCCGGTGCGGTGGCGGTTGAATTTGGACGTGTTGGCGGAGCAGATGCCCGCGATTGTGGGCTGGCCGGGGACCAAAGGTGTGTTTGACGGCCCGGTGTTGTTTTTGGCGGGGGCAGGTAGCCATTATGTAAAGCCCGAATACCGCGCCGACATGCGCGCGTTGTTTCCCGCCGCGCGGTTTGCGAAAA
Source organism: Pseudorhodobacter antarcticus (assembly GCF_900110135.1). GTDB lineage: Bacteria > Pseudomonadota > Alphaproteobacteria > Rhodobacterales > Rhodobacteraceae > Pseudorhodobacter > Pseudorhodobacter antarcticus. Next base: position 36,043 of record NZ_FOCO01000009.1, read on the forward strand.
TTCCGGGCGCGGGGCATTGGTTGCACGCCGAAAAACCGCGCGAGTTTGAGGACACGTTGCGGGTGTTTTTGACGCGGTAAACGCCGGGTTTTGGGGCTGGTGTTGTCAGGTATTTGGACCAAGCCGAAGCGGGGGCATTAGGTTTTGCCCGGTTTTGCCCATTGTTCGAGTTTTCGGTAAAGTGTGGAGGGCGAGACATCCAGCACGCGGGCTGCGCGGGGGATGGAGCCTGCGTGCATGTCGATGGTGGCTTGGATGATGCGGCGTTCCACCTCGGCCAGCGGCAGGCCCAGCAGGGCGTCGAGGTTTGGAAGCGCGGCTGTTTCGGGGGGGCTTGGCGTTTCTGGCGTGGGGGGTGGGGTGGTCAGATCGCCGGGCAGCATGTAGGCCAGCACCTGGGGGCCATCATAAAGCACTGTGACGTTGCGGATCACGTTGAGAAGTTGGCGCACGTTGCCCGGCCACGGCAGCGATTGAAACAGAGCGCGCACATCGGGGGCGAGGGTGGTGAAGGCGCGCCCTTCCTCGGCTGCAAAGCGGTGCAGGGCGGTTTCGGCGATTTCGATCACATCGAGGCCACGGTCGCGCAGGGGCGGCATGTGGATGGGGATGACGTAGAGGCGGTAATACAAATCCTCGCGGAACTGGCCACGGCGCACGGCATCGGCGGGGTCGCGGTTGGTGGCGCAGACGATGCGGACGTTGACCTTGCGCGGGCGGGTGGCCCCCACGGGTTGCACCGCGGAGGTTTGCAAGAACCGCAGCAGTTTGGTTTGCAGGGCGGGCAGCATTTCGCAGACTTCATCCAGAAACAGCGTGCCCCCATCGGCGGCGGCGGCGGCCCCGATTTTATCGGCGACGGCCCCGGTGAAGGAGCCTTTGACATGGCCGAACACCTCGGATTCCAAGAGGTCGGCGGGGATTGCGCCGCAGTTTAGGGCGATGAAAGGGCCAAAGTGGCGTGGAGATTGTTGGTGAACGGCGAGCGCGCAGAGTTCTTTGCCCGTGCCGCTTTCGCCTGTGATGAACACGGTTGCCATGCTTTGGGCGCAGGCGGCGATTTTTTCCTGCACGCGGGACATGGGGGGGGAGGAGCCGATAAACGAGCCTTCGGGGAGGGGGGGGGGGTGGTTTGAGGGTGCGCGCGGTCTGAGGGATTGGTTGGGGCGTGGGGGCCTGTTGGTTGAGGTGGTGTCGCGTGTGGCGCCGTCGCGTTGGGCGCCTTCACGCAGAGCCCCCTCACGCAATGCGTTGTCGATGCAGGACAAAAACCGCCCTTCGTCAAAGGGTTTGACCAGAAATTCATGAGCCCCGGCGCGCACCGCCTCGACCGCTTTGTTGATGGAGCCGTTGGCGGTGATGATGATCACGCAAGTGTCGGGTTGGTGGGCCAGCATATCTTGCATCAGGTCCAGCCCGTCGCGGTCGGGCAGGGTAAGGTCGAGCAGCACGATGCGGGGCTGTTCGCTGCGAAACAGCGCGTAGCCATCGGCAGCGGTGGCGGCGCAGGACACGCGGTGGCCAGCGTTGATCAGCGTGGCGCGGTAGACGAGTTGCAGCGACATCGTATCCTCGATCAGCAAGATCGGGGGGTGGGGAGGGGCGGTTTTGGCGGGGGGCGTCATGGTGGGGTGTGCCCTTGGGGGGTGATTTGGGTGATAAAGGTGATGAGATGGGCCAGCCCGTGGAGGGTTTTGGCGTGATGGGCGCGTGTGGCCGTGGGGTTTTGGGCCGTGGCCGCGTGGTTGAGGTGGCGGGCTGTGGTTTCAAGCGCGGTTGCCCCGGCGGTGCCTGCAAGTGCAATTAGGACATGGGAGGCGTGGGCGAGGGTGGGCCAATCGGGGGCGTTTTGCGGGGGCAGGGCCGCGCGCAACTGGGCTTGCACTTGCGCCAGATCGGCGTGATAGCGCGCGACCAGTTCGGCGGCGAAATCGGGGCCGGCGAGGGTGAGGAGGCGGGTGAAAATGGCCGGGTCAAAGGCGGGCGTGGCATCTGTGCCGCGCGGGGGCGGAGTGGGGGGGGCGCTGTGTGGGGGCGTTTTGGTGTTCATGCTATTCTCGACCTTTTCACACCAAGCCGCGTTTTGGAATTGGGATTTTGCGGCAGGGTTGAGAAAAGCGGTGGGATTTGGGCCAGCGGCCCTGTGGCGCGCTGGGGGTGCCCTGCGCGCCACGGGGGGGTTACGCTGTGCCGTTGGCGAGGCCCAAGGTTTGCAGGGCGGTGCGGATTTCATCCAGCGCGGCGGGGTCTTCGATCGTGGCGGGGGCTTTGAACGGGGCGCTGTCGGCGATTTTCACCATGGTGGAGCGGAGGATTTTGCCCGACCGGGTTTTGGGCAAGCGTTGGATGACCAGCGCGCGTTTGAAATCGGCCACGGGGCCGATGCGGGCGCGCATCAGTTTTACACATTCCGCGATCACATCGGCATCGGATTTGGTGGTGCCTGCGTTGAGGCAAAGAAAGCCCAAGGGCGATTGCCCTTTGAGTTGGTCCGCGACGCCGATTACCGCACATTCGGCGACATCGGGGTGGGAGGCCAGCACCTCCTCCATAGCACCGGTGGACAGGCGGTGGCCGGCGACGTTGATCACGTCATCGGTGCGGGCCATGATATAGAGGTAGCCATCATCGTCGATATAGCCTGCGTCACCGGTTTCATAATAGCCGGGGTATGTGGTGAGGTAGGATTTTTCAAAGCGATCTTCGGCGTTCCACAGGGTTGGCAGGGTGCCGGGGGGCAGGGGCAGTTTGACCGCGATTGCGCCAAGGGTGCCGGGGGGGGCGGGGTGGCCGCCTTCATCCAACACTTGGACATCATAGCCGGGCATGGGGACGGAGGGGGAGCCGATTTTGACAGGCAGCGCCTCAATCCCCATGGGGTTGGCGGCGATGGCCCAGCCGGTTTCGGTCTGCCACCAATGGTCGATCACGGGGATTTTGAGGGCGGTCATGGCCCAATTGATGGTGTCGGGGTCGGCGCGTTCGCCTGCGAGGTAGAGGGTTTTGAGGTTGCTGAGGTTGTAATCAGCGACCAGTTTGCCCTGTGGGTCATCGCGTTTTATGGCGCGCAGCGCCGTGGGGGCGGTGAAGAAACTTTTGACTTTGTGTTCCGCGATGACGCGCCAAAAGGTGCCTGCATCGGGGGTGCCGACGGGTTTACCTTCAAACACGATCGTGGTGCAGCCTGCGATCAGGGGGCCGTAGCAGATGTAGCTGTGGCCGACGACCCAGCCCACATCGGAGGCGGCCCAGAACACATCGCCCGTGTCCACGTTATAGACGTTTTTCATGGTCCAGTTCAGGGCGACAAGGTGGCCCGCGGTGGCGCGCACCACGCCTTTGGGTGCCCCTGTGGTGCCGGAGGTGTAAAGGATATAGGCGGGGTGGTTGCCGGGGACGGGCACACAATCGGCGGGTTCGACGCCGTATTGAAAGCCGTGCCAGCTGACATCGCGGCCTTCAATCAGCTTTGCAACCTCTTGTTCGCGTTGAAAGATCACGCAGAAATCGGGTTTGTGGGTGGCCATGTCGATGGCCCCGTCCAGCAGCGGTTTGTAATGGATAACGCGGGACGGCTCTACCCCGCAGGAGGCGGCGATGATGGCCTTTGGTTTGCAATCGTCGATGCGGACGGCGAGTTCGCTGGCGGCGAAACCGCCGAACACGACCGAATGGACCGCGCCAAGGCGGGCGCAGGCCAGCATCGCCTCTAGCGCTTCGGGGACCATGGGCATGTAGATGAGGACGCGGTCGCCTTTTTCCACGCCTTTGGCGCGCAATGCGCCCGCGAGCGAGGCGACGCGGTTGCGCAATTCGGCATAGGTGATGGAGTGTTTGGTGCGGGTGACGGGGCTGTCATGGATGATGGCGATTTGCGCGCCGCGCCCTGCCTCCACATGCCGGTCCACCGCGTTCCAGCAGGTGTTGACCATGCTGTCCGTGTACCATTCGTAAAACGGCGCGCGGGTGGCGTTGAGGGCGTGGGTGGGGGCGCTGTGCCAGTCGATGGATTTGGATTGTTCCATCCAGAAGGCTTCGGGATTGGCCTTCCAGCCTGCGTAAACGTCTGCGTATGCCATTGTATACCCCCATGCGCTTTGCGCCTTGTTACGCTGCGGCAGCCTATCTTGCAAGATTGTTGCGGGGGTGTTTAGGCGGTGTTTTTGACTTGGGGTGTGCCGAATGGTCACGTTTAGCGCAAACGGGGGTCAAAGCTGCAGGTGGATGTGGTCGTCGTGGCGGGCGGCGCGGCAGCCTTGGAACCGGATTTTGGGATGGGCAACGGCAAGGGCGGCAGGGATGTGCGGCTCGATCAGGATCTTGCCTGTACGCGGGTCGTTGGCAAGGAAGGTGAGGGCGGTTTTCATGCGGGGGGCATCAAGGGGCCAATTGGGCAGGGCTGCGTTGAGCAGGGCCATATCCCAGCGCAGATCGGCCCAGCGGGTGGGGCAATTGGTGGGGCCGGACGCATAGCCCCAATAGCCGATGGGGGATTTGCTGCGCCCCGGTTGGTTTTCCCAATAAAGCGCGAGGTCAAGTTTTTCACCGTCATCATGGCTGAGATGCGGGAGCAAAGGCAGGTTGGTGAAAGGAAAGCCCGCATCCAGCGTGAGGGTGACGCTGCCGGGATGGGTGGTGGCCATATGGGCGGCCAAATCGGTGGTGAGGGTGAGGAGGGTGGGGGTAACGTAATGGCGGTTTAGCGCGCAATAAAGCACGCTTTGCGACCGCAGGCTGTCACCGAAACACGGCAGTGCCACACGGCCTGTGAGGGGGGCGAGGGTGAAGGCTGTGAGCCAAAGAAGGGCGTAAGTGGCTGTCAATGCGAGCCAAAAGCGGCGGAAGGGCAGGGCAAGCAGCCATGCCACCCCGCCGATTTGGGTGATCAGGGTCAGGGCCAGCACCGCCAGCCCATGCCCGATGATTTTAGCCGTAGGTCGCAACCGGGGTGCCTGCCAGCGCGGACATGTTCAACAGCCCGCGTGCGGTGATGGACGGGGTGACGATTTGGGCCTTGTTGCCCATGCCCATTAGAATTGGCCCCACTTCCAACCCGCCGCCGCGCATTTTTAGGATGTTGCGCACGCCGCCTGCCGCATCGGTGTTGGCGAACACCAGGACGTTTGCAGCCCCATCATAGCGGCCACCCGGGAAAATGCGGTCGCGCAAGGATTGGTCGAGGGCAGCATCGGTGTGCATTTCCCCTTCGTACAAGAAATCGCGGGGGGCACTGTCGAGGATCGCCAATGCGCCGCGCATCCGGCGGCCTGTATCGCTGTCAAGATTGCCAAATTGTGACCCAGCGCAGAGCGCGATTTTGGGCGTCATGCCAAAGCGTTTGACGTGGCGCGCGGCCCCGATCACCGATTCCGCGATTTGTGCGGGGGTGGGTTCGGTGTGGACATGAGTATCGGCGATGAACAAAGGCCCATCCTCCAATATCATCAGCGACAGCGCGCCGATGGCGTGGCGACCATCGGTGGCAAGCACTTGGTTGACGTAGTTCAGGTGCCACAGATACTGGCCAAAGGTGCCGCAGATCATGCTGTCCGCCTCATCCCTATGGACCATCACGGCGGCGATTGCGGTGGTGTTGGTGCGCATCACGGCGCGGGCGATATCGGGGCTGACCCCTTTGCGGGCCATCAAGGTATGATAGGTTTCCCAATAATCGCGGTAGCGGGGGTCGTTTTCGGGGTTCACCAGATCAAAATCGCGGCCGGGGCGGATGGGTAGCCCTGCGCGTTCGCAGCGGTTGGCGATGACATCGGGGCGGCCGATCAGGATGGGTTTGTCGGTCGTCTCCTCAATCATGGCGTTGGCGGCGCGCAGCACGCGTTCATCCTCGCCTTCGGCAAAGACGATGCGGCGGGTGACGGTGGCGGCGACTTGGAACACCGGGCGCATGATGAGGGCGGAACGGAACACCGACCCGTCGAGTTTGCGTTTATAGGCGTCGAAATCGTCGATTTTTTTGGTGGCGACCCCGGTTTCAATCGCGGCGCGTGCCACGGCCCCTGCGACGATACCGATTAGGCGCGGATCAAACGGTTTCGGGATCAGATATTCGGCCCCAAAGGTCAGTTGTTCGCCTTGATAGGCGGCTGCGGCCTCGGCACTTGTGGTCGCGCGGGCGAGGGCTGCGATGCCTTCGATGCAGGCGATTTTCATTTCATCATTGATGGTGGTGGCACCGACATCCAGCGCACCGCGAAAGATGAACGGGAAACACAGCACGTTGTTGACTTGGTTCGGGAAATCGGAGCGCCCGGTGGCCATGATCACATCGGGCACCACCGCGCGCGCATCAGCAGGTGAGATTTCGGGTGAGGGGTTGGCAAGGGCAAAGACGATGGGGCGTTTGGCCATGCGCGCGACCATGTCGGGTTTCAAAACGCCGGGGCCAGACAGGCCCAAAAACAGGTCCGCGCCGCCAATCACATCAGCAAGCGTGCGCAGATCGGATTTTTGCGCGTATTCGGCCTTTTGGGGGGTCATATCCTCGGTCCGGCCTTCGTAGACCAGCCCTTTGATATCGCACAGCCAGACGTTTTCGCGTTTGACGCCCAGTTTCAACAGCATGTTCAGGCAGGCGATGCCCGCAGCGCCGCCGCCGGTGGAGACGATTTTAATATCTTCGAACTTTTTGCCCGCCACAATCAGCGCGTTGGTGGCGGCGGCCCCCACCACAATGGCCGTGCCGTGCTGGTCATCGTGGAACACGGGAATGTTCATGCGCTGGCGGCAGATTTCCTCCACAATAAAGCAATCGGGGGCTTTGATATCTTCAAGGTTCACCGCACCGAACGTGGGTTCCAGCGCGCAGACGATTTCGGCGAGTTTATAGGGGTCGGGTTCGTTCACTTCGATATCGAAACAGTCGATATTGGCGAATTTCTTGAACAAAACCGCCTTGCCTTCCATCACGGGTTTGGAGGCGAGCGCGCCGATATTGCCAAGGCCCAGAACGGCGGTGCCATTGGTGATGACGGCCACAAGGTTGCCCTTGGAGGTGTAGCGGGTGGCGGTGGCGGGGTCTGCCTTAATCTCCAAACACGCTTCGGCGACGCCGGGGGAATAGGCAAGCGCAAGGTCGCGGCCATTGGCAAGCGGTTTGGTGGCGCGGATTTCCAGCTTTCCGGGTTTCGGAAACTCGTGATAATCCAAGGCGGCTTGGCGTTGGTTGTCGTTGCGTGTGTCGTCCATGTGACCCCTCCCGATAGGTGGTTTAGGCTTAAACTATTTTGCGTTTGCCGCAAGCCCGTGGGAATGTGGGGCAATTTCAGGATAAATTTGATAATGCGCGGGGTCTTGTTCTTTTGGCCGGGCCTTTGCATGCTGCGGGCGTGATCGCAGGGGAAAACATGGGGGAAACGATGCCTGAAATCCGTGCCGAAATGCGGCTGCCCACGCAACAGCTGCGCGATGATTTGCCGTTTTTCACGGGCGTGTTGGGGATGCGGTTGGATATGATTTATCCGGCGGATGACCCGGAGGTGGCGGTGCTGTCCGGGCATGGCCTGCGGTTGCGCATCCAAAAGGGCGCGGTTGAAGCGCCGGGCACAATCCGCATTTTGACGGATGATGTGGGGGCGTTTCCTGCGCGCAGGCTGACAGCACCGAATGGAACGCGGGTAGAGATTGAGGCGTTGAACCCACCTTTGGTCTTGCCCGCCACCGATCATGCGTTTGTTGTGCGGCGTTTGGCCGATCAAGCGCCTTGGGTGATTGGGCGCGCGGGCATGCAATACCGCGATCTGGTGCCATCGCGACTGGGTGGGGCGATTATCGCCAGCCATATCCGCATCCCCGATGGTGGCCCGGTGCCCGACATGGTGCATTTTCACAAAGTCGGGTTCCAGTTGATATTTTGCGTCAAAGGATGGGTGGATGTGGTCTATGAAGATCAGGGTGGCATCTTGCGCCTGCATGCGGGGGATTGTTTTATCCAACCGCCCGAAATCCGCCACCGCGTGTTGGAGGCGTCTGATGGGATTGAAGTGATCGAAATTGGCGTGCCCGCCGAACATGTCACCGAAATTGACCATGACCTGCGGTTGCCGACCCCGTATCTGCGCCCGGATCGCGAATGGCAGGGCCAGCGGTTTGTGCATAACAAAGGCGCAAATGCCGCGTTCCACCCTTTCCGCATTCCGGGGTTTGAGGCGCGCGATACCACCATCAACGCAGGCACCAAAGGCGTGGCAAGCGTCATGGTCGTCCGCCCCACAGGGCCAGCCCCCGCCACGAAACACGACACCGATATTTTGTTCACCTATGTGATGTCAGGCCAGATGACACTGACAGGCGCGGGCAAGCCCTCCTACCGACTAACCATGGGCGATGCCTTTGTCGTCCCGCCTGGCATGGCCACGCAATACATCGACACCACTCCCGACTTGCAATTGCTAGAGGTTACGCTGCCCGGTGATTTCACCACAACGGTCCTCTGACCCATTCGGCTTGGTCCAAATACCTCACGGGGGTCCGGGGGTGTGAAACCCCCGGCGCGTGCCCCATACGTCACCGCTTGAAACTTGCGCGCCCCGGATCCAGACTGCCCGAAAACCAACCCCAAACCGGAGGCTGATATGTCCTTGCTCGATACCGCCAAAGCTGTGCGTGAAAACGCCTATGCCCCTTATTCCCGTTTCAAAGTGGGGGCGGCCCTGCGCAGCACGAATGACAAGGTCTATGTTGGCGTGAACGCCGAAAATGTGGCCTATCCCGAAGGGACCTGTGCCGAGGCGGCGGCGATTGCGGCGATGTGCGCGGGTGGGGATTATGCAATTGCCGAATTGGTGGTTTATTCCGACAGCCCGACACCCGTCACCCCCTGCGGCGGGTGCCGCCAAAAAATCGCGGAATTTGCGGGGCCGGAGGTGGTGGTGACAATGGTGACAAAGGGGGGTGTTTCGGCGTCTGTCACGGTCGCAGATTTGCTGCCGGGGGCGTTTAGCATGACCCATATGGCCAATGTCGATGGCAAGTGAATTTGAGGCCCGCGGCATTATCGCGGGCCTGCGTGCCGGGTTGTCGCCTGCGCCGGGGGCGCTGGATTGGTTCGCGCGGGGCTTGGCATCGGGTGAGGTGACGGATGCGCAGGCGGGTGCGTTTGCTATGGCGATTTGTCTGCGGGGGCTGGATGCGGATGGGCGCGTTGCCTTGACCCGTTCGATGCAAACCAGCGGGATGCAGATGGAATGGGATTTGCCCGGCCCGGTTCTGGACAAACATTCCACCGGGGGGATTGGTGATTGTGTGTCGCTGTTGCTCGCGCCCGCGCTGGCGGCCTGCGGGGCTTATGTGCCGATGATTTCGGGGCGCGGCCTTGGGCATACGGGCGGCACGCTGGACAAGCTGGAGGCGATACCGGGGCTGCGGGTTGATCTTACGCCCGATGATTTGCGCGCGCAGTTGGTGCAGGGGCGTTGTGCGATTGTCGCGGCATCGGCCGATATTGCCCCGGCCGATCGCCGTCTTTACGCCATTCGCGATGTCACGGCCACGGTGGACAGCGTGGATTTGATCACCGCAAGCATCCTGTCGAAAAAGCTGGCAGCGGGGTTGGAGGGGTTGGTCCTGGACGTCAAATGCGGGTCTGGCGCGTTTATGAAGACGGAGGCCGAGGCGCGGGTTTTGGCGCAAGCCTTGGTGCGTACCGCGCAAGGGGCGGGCTGCATGACGACCGCGCTGATCACCGATATGTCGCAACCGCTGGCAAGTGCGGCGGGCAATGCGTTGGAGGTGATCGCGGTGATGGGAACCCTGACAGGCCACGCGATTGACCCCGATTTGTGGGATTTGACCGTGGCGCTGGGGGGGGAGGCGTTGGCGCTGGGCGGGCTGGCCGCCGATGCCGCCAAGGGGGCCGCGCGGGTGGAGGAGGCGTTGGAATCCGGGGCCGCCGCTGAGTATTTTGGCCGGATGATTGCGGCGCAAGGGGGGCCTGCGGATTTCGTTGACCGTTGGCCCGACCGTTTGCCTGCCGCCCCGGTGATGGTGGAATTTTGCGCGCCGCGCGCAGGCTTTGTGATGTCGATTGACACCCAAGCGGTGGGCGAGGCGGTGGTGCATCTGGGCGGTGGCCGCTTGCGCGAGGGCGCGCGGATTAACCCATCGGTGGGCTTTGCCGAGTTGATGGGGTTGGGCGAGGCGGTGGAGGCGGGCGAGCCGTTGGCGATGGTCCATGCCGCAAGCCTTGGTGCGGCAGAGGCGGCGTTGGCGCGTTTGGCGCAGGCGTACCGGATTGGCGATGTGGCCCCCGACACCCTGCCTTTGATCATTGGAAAAGTAACATGAACAAACGCGCGTTTTTGGTGGTGATGGATTCGGTGGGCATTGGCGGCGCGCCGGATGCTGCCGATTTTGGCGATGCGGGGGCCAACACGCTGGGGCATATCGCGCAGGCCTGTGCGGCGGGTTTGGCCGATGTGGGGCGCGCGGGGCTGTTGCAGGTGCCGCATTTGATGGGGTTGGGGCTGGGCCAAGCGATGGAATTGGCCGATGCCGGGGCCAGTTTTGATGCGGTCACGCCTGCGGGCCGTTGGGGGGCGGCCACGGAAGTGTCGCGCGGCAAGGACACGCCATCGGGGCATTGGGAATTGGCGGGGGTGCCTGTGCCGTGGGAGTGGTCGTATTTCCCCGACACCACGCCTGCGTTTCCGCCCGATCTGGTGGCCGAAGTGTGCCGCTTGGCGGGGACGGACGGGATTTTGGGCAATTGCCACGCGTCCGGCGTGCCGATCATCACCGCGCATTGCGAGGCGCATCTGCGCACGGGGTGGCCGATTTGCTATACCTCCGCCGACAGCGTGTTCCAGATCGCAGCGCATGAGGAGGCGTTTGGGCTGGAGCGGTTGATCGCGCTGTGCGAAGCGTTGGCCCCCTATTTGCACGCGCGCAAAGTGGGGCGGGTGATTGCGCGGCCCTTTACCGGGGTTTGTGGCGATTTCAAGCGCACGGCGAACCGGCGCGATTTTGCGATGGACCCGCCGGGGCCAACGCTGCTGGATTGGGTGCAAGATGCGGGGCGCGCCACCCATGCGGTGGGGAAAATTGGCGATATTTTTTCGGGGCGCGGGATTGGAACGCTGCACAAAGGCAAGTCGGATGCCGATTTGTTTGAGGTGTTGCTGGGGTTGCAAGACAGTGCCGAGGAGGGATCGCTGACATTCGCGAATTTTGTGGAATTTGACAGCCTTTATGGCCACCCGCGCGATGTGGCGGGATATGCGCGCGCGCTGGAATGGTTTGATGCGCGCGTGGCTGTGTTTTTGGCAGGTATGCGGCCCGGTGATTTGGCGATTTTCACCGCCGATCATGGCAATGACCCGACGTGGCGCGGGACCGAGCATACGCGCGAACGGGTGCCTGTGCTCTGCGCAGGCGTGGGTGCGGGGGCGATTGGGCATTGTGCCTTTGTCGATGTGGCGGCAAGTGTTGCCGCGCATTTGGGGGTTACGGCCCATGGACCCGGAAGGTCGTTTTTATGAGCTATGTGTCGCGCGCCAATCCGGCAAAGTTGGAATTGCACCACCATTTGGAAGGGGCCGCACCGCCTGCGTTCATTCGCGGGTTGGCGAAAGAAAAGCATATGGATATCAGCGGGATATTCGATGCGCAGGGGGCGTATAAATACGTCGATTTCTGGGATTTTCTGAAAGTGTATGAGGCGGCAACATCGACGCTGCAAAGCCCTGAGGATTACGCGCGCCTGACGCGGGCGGTGTTGGAAGAAAGCGCCAAATCGGGCGTGATTTATTGCGAGACGTTTTTAAGCCCCGATTTTTGCGGGGGGCGTGATGTTGGCGCGTGGCGCGAATACCTGCTGGCAATGCGTGAGGCGGCGGAGGCGGCGGAGCGCGATATGGGGATTACCTTGCGCGGCATTGTGACCGCCATTCGGCATTTTGGCCCCGATAAGGCGCGGCAAACAGCGGTTTGCGCTGCGGAAACGGTGGGGGATTTTATCGTTGGTTTTGGGTTGGCGGGGGATGAGACATCGGGCGCGCCTGCCGATTTCAAATGGTCGTTTGATTGCGCGCGTGAGGCGGGGCTGCATTTGACGGCGCATGCGGGCGAATGGGGCGGGCCGGAAAGTGTGCGGGCGGTGTTGGCCGATTTGGGCGTGTCGCGGGTGGGCCACGGCGTGCGCGCGATTGAGGATTTGGCGCTGGTGGACCAATTGGCCGAACAAGGCGTGGTGTTGGAGGTGTGTCCGGGGTCGAACGTGGCGCTGGGCGTGTACCCCAGTTTGCGCAAGCATCCGATTGGGGAATTGTACCGGCGCGGGGTGAAAGTGACCATTTCCACCGATGACCCGCCGTTTTTCCACACCACCATGCAGGCGGAATATGCCGGATTGCACGCAGCGTTCGATTGGGATGACGGGGTTTTTGCCGAAATCACCCAGACCGCGCTTGACGCGGCGTTTTGTGACGCGGATACCAAAACAAAGCTGCGCAAACGATTGGAGACCGCCCATGACTGACCATTTGACCATCGTGAACCACCCTTTGGTGCAGCACAAATTGTCTTTGATGCGCGACAAGGACACATCGACCAGCAGCTTTCGGCGGCTGCTGCGAGAGATCAGTTTGCTGTTGGCCTATGAGGTGACGCGCAATTTGGCGATGACCACGCGGCGGATTGAAACACCGATGGAGCCGATGGATGCGCCGGTGCTGGAGGGTAAAAAGCTGGCGCTGATATCAATTTTGCGGGCGGGCAATGGGTTGATGGACGGGATTTTGGAATTGATCCCGGCGGCGCGGGTGGGGTTTGTGGGGCTGTACCGCGATCCCGAAACGCTGCAACCCGTGCAATATTATTGCAAAGTGCCGGACGCGCTGGACAGCCGGATGACGATTGTGGTGGACCCGATGCTGGCTACGGGCAATTCATCAGTGGCGGCGATTGACCTGCTAAAGGCGCAAGGGGCCACTAATATTCGGTTTTTGTGCTTGCTGGCAGCCCCCGAAGGTGTGGCCCGGATGAAGGCCGCGCATCCCGATGTGCCGATTGTCACGGCCAGTTTGGACAGCCATTTGAATGACCATGGATATATTGTTCCGGGGCTAGGGGATGCGGGTGACCGCATGTTTGGTACAAAATAGCGGCCTTTTGGCCTTTACTCGCGTGCAAACCTTGACCATTATCGACCCGATACGACCTTGGGGGTAGTTATGTTCAAAGTGTTTGCCGTTGCGGCTTTGGTGGCACTTGCTACTGTATCTGCCGCGTCCGCCCAATCCATGGCCGGGCCTGCCGAAAATCCGCCATCCAGCTTCAAAGGCTCGCAATATGTTGACAGCCGGGGGTGCGTGTTTTTGCGCGCAGGTATCGGTGGGCGCGTCAGCTGGGTCCCGAGAATTTCGCGTGATCGCAAAGCATTGTGCGGGCCGTCGCCAGCATCTGCCGCGCGTGAAGTGGCCGCAGCTGTTGCGGCACCCGTGGTTGCCGCACCCGTGCCGCGCCAAGCCCCGCGTGAGGCAGTTGGCGCGCCAATGCGCACCATCGCCAGTCAGTTGCCGCGCGCTACAGCGCCCGTTTCGCGCGTGCAGGCCCCACAGCGCGCCGCCACGCGGGTTGATATTCCTCTGCCAAACGCCGTACAGCGCCGCAAGGGTTGCCCCGCATCGTCGCCTTATGGTGCGCCGGTGACGCTGGCGGATGGTCGGCGGTCGCTGATGTGTTCGTCGAACCCGAATTTCAATGTACAGGCCGCGCTGAATGCTTTGCAGGCGCAGCGCAATGTACCATTGGCCCGATCGGCAACCCAAGCCTATGCGCCGCAGATTGCCAGTGGCAATGACGGTTACACCCCGCGCCGCCCTGCGTTTGGCGTTCGTGGTGGGGTGCCGCAGGGCGTGAATGCGCCGCGCGTCACAGCACCGACATATGCCCCAACGGCCGCGAATGATGGATATACGCTGCGTCGTCCAAGCGCCGCAGCCGCGCCAGTTGTCCCAAAAGGCTACATCAAAGCGTGGAAAGATGATCGTCTGAACCCCAATCGCGGGATTGGTACGCGCTGGGGCGAGGCGCAGCAGGACCAAGTATGGACCCGCGATGTTCCCGCGCAATTGACCGCTGACCAACCAGTGAAACGCCGGGTATATGCGACATCTGCCAGCAATGCGCCGCAGCGTGCGCGCGGTGGGTATTATGTGCAGGTCGGCACCTTTGGTGAGGCGGGCAACGCGGCCCGCAGTGTGGGCCGTTTGCAAGGCATGGGCCTGCCAGTGACGAAATCGCGGATCACCAACAAAGGCCGCGCGATGCAAATCGTAATGGCCGGACCGTTTGGGGATGCTGGCAGTGCGCAGGCGGCCTTGTCGCAGGCGCGGCGGTCCGGGTTCGGGGATGCGTTTATCCGTTAAGCATAGGCTCCACGCCCCCGCGTTGGGGGTTTGGCAAGAAGTCGGGCAGAACAAACCTTACCCCCTTTGGCACTGTCCAAAGGGGGTTTTTCATTTCCGGGGGCTGGCCTGTACAGGGGTTGGTTTTGTCGGTAGGGTTTTCAGAATGGAAATTTAGCGAAAAAGGAGCCGGATCATGGCTGCGAAAACCAAAGCGTTGAAAAAAGAGATCAAGCAGCGCACCAGCAAGATTGAGGGCCAGTTGGCCAAGTTGGCGAAGGCGTTGACGAAGTTGAAAAAGAAGTCTTGAACGGGCTTTGGCGGGTGCGGCGGCCTGCGCTGCATCTGTCCTTGACCAATGCGTGATTCCGCATCATATCCACGTCTATGATCGACCTTGAACTCATCCGCAACTTCTCCATCGTGGCGCATATCGACCACGGTAAATCCACCCTTGCCGATCGTCTGATCCAGATGACGGGGACGGTGGCTGAACGTGATATGAAGGCGCAAATGCTCGATTCAATGGATATTGAGCGGGAGCGGGGGATTACGATCAAAGCCAACTCGGTGCGGATTGAATATCCGGCCAAGGATGGCAAACGATATATCCTGAACTTGATCGACACGCCCGGCCATGTGGATTTCGCCTATGAAGTCAGCCGGTCGATGCGGGCGGTGGAGGGATCTTTGTTGGTAGTCGACGCCAGCCAAGGGGTTGAGGCGCAGACGCTGGCCAACGTGTACCACGCGCTGGATGCGGGGCATGAAATTGTGCCCGTGCTGAACAAAATTGATTTGCCTGCGGCAGAGCCGGAACGGGTGAAGCAGCAGATTGAAGACGTGATCGGGTTGGATGCGTCCGATGCCGTGATGATTTCCGCCAAATCCGGCATTGGGATTCCCGAGGTGCTGGAGGCGATTGTGACCAGGCTGCCTGCGCCCAAAGGCGACCGCAACGCGCCATTGAAGGCGATGTTGGTGGACAGCTGGTACGACAGTTATTTGGGCGTGGTCGTGATGATCCGCGTGATCGATGGCGTGGTGCGCAAGGGCGACCGCATCAAGATGATGCAGACCAATGCGGTGTATGGCGTGGATAAGCTGGCCGTGTTGAAGCCGCAGATGGTGGATATTGCGGAACTGGGGCCGGGCGAGATTGGGATTTGGACCGGGTCCATCAAGCAAGTGCGCGACACCCGTGTGGGCGATACGATTACGTCTGAGAAAAAAGGCTGTGAGACACCGCTGCCGGGGTTTAAGCCCGCGCAACCTGTTGTTTTCTGTGGTCTGTTCCCGGTCGATGCCAATGATTTCGACGATCTGCGCGATGCGATCGAAAAGCTGCAACTGAATGATGCAAGTTTTAGTTCCGAGATGGAAACATCGGCGGCGCTTGGGTTTGGCTTTCGTTGTGGGTTCTTGGGGCTTTTGCATCTGGAGGTTATTCGCGACCGGTTAGAGCGTGAATATGATCTGGATTTGATCACCACAGCGCCGTCAGTGGTGTTCCATTTGCACATGAAAGACGGCGAGGTGCGCGATTTGCACAACCCCGCCGACATGCCCGACCTGACGCTGATTGACCATATTGACGAGCCGCGTATCAAGGCGACGATTTTGGTCCCGGATGAATATTTGGGCGATGTGTTGAAGCTGTGCCAAGACCGCCGGGGCATCCAGATGGATCTGTCCTATGCCGGGCCGCGCGCGATGGTGGTATATGATTTGCCGCTGGCCGAGGTGGTTTTTGATTTCTACGACCGGTTGAAATCGGTTTCCAAAGGCTACGCCAGTTTTGACTATGTGATTTCGGAGTACCGTGAGGACCATCTGGTTAAGATGTCGATTTTGGTCAACGATGAACCGGTTGATGCGCTGTCGATGATGGTGCACCGCGACCGTGCCGATATGCGGGGCCGCGCGATGGTCGAAAAGTTGAAAGACCTTATTCCGCGCCACATGTTCAAAATTCCAATCCAAGCGGCGATTGGAGGGCGGGTGATTGCGCGCGAAACCTTGTCTGCGATGCGCAAGGATGTGACCGCGAAATGTTATGGCGGGGATGCCAGCCGTAAGAAAAAACTGTTGGAAAAGCAAAAAGCCGGGAAAAAGCGGATGCGCCAGTTTGGCAAAGTCGAAATCCCGCAAGAGGCGTTTATCAGCGCCTTGAAGATGGACAGCTGAAAGGCGGGCCGTTTCCAGCCCGCCTTTGTGACTTGATTCAGTTCGGGGTGTCACAGCGGATGGTTGCGTGTACCCGCCCGCGCAAGGCTTGCGGCCAACGCAGGTTAATTTGACGCTGGTTTGGGCCAATTTCCGTTTCAACAAACGGGTTGGAGTAATCCAGCGCATTGGCCGCGGTGCGCACCCCGTTTTCCACCACCACAGACGCCACGCTGCGCGCGCGCCCACCAAAGGGCAGATAGCCCGCCGTATCGACCACCCAAGTGCTGGACGCCGTGTTTTGATCGTGTTGGATCGTCACCGGGCTTTGCGTGATTTGGTTCACGCCATTATAGGCGTTTCCGTCAAAGGTGATGTTGCGAAAGCGCGCAAAATCGAGGGTGGAATAGGTGGTATCGACCGCCTCAATCCGGTCGATATTGCCCGCCACGGTGCGAAACACGTTGTTGGTAAAGGCAAGGCCGTTGATAAAATGGCCCGGCCCATAAGGCGTGATGATGAAGTATTTGAACGATGTGCCCGTGTCGGTGGAGGTGAAGATGTTGCCTGTCACCGTCAGCCCGCCAAAGGAAAACTCGCTGCTGAAGCCCGGCGCGCTGTCGTGTTCGTTGCACCATTCAAGGAAGCAATTGTCGATGTAATTGCCGATGACCAGAGTTTTGATGTTGGTGGAGGTGAACACAATGCCCGCGCGCCGTACCCCTGCGGTTTGATCATCGCCTTGGAAAAAGTGGTTGCCGCTGATGATGTTGCCCGACCCTGCCAGAATGGCGAAATGAGCAAAGCGCACCACGCGGTTGTCGCGGATTTTGGGGTCGTTGGAGTTGACGTTCATCGCAATCGATGTGCGGTTTTGCGCCGGGATGGGCTGTTCGTTTGACAAAAACTGGCATTGATCGACGAACAGGCCTTGGCACCCTTCGCCGATGGAGGTGATGCCGCGATCCTTGGGGCGGTTAAACGTGCAATCGGCAAAGCGAAACCCGATCCCTGCGGGGGGTAACATGACCGCGCTGGAACGGCCACCGCATTGCAGTTCCATATCGGTAATTTCAAACCGGCCCAAATTGGCAAAGCCGCTGAAATCCAACAGGTATTTATGGCGGCGGAAGGTGTAGGTGCGCGTGCCTGCGGCCCCCCACAAAGGGCGGCTGATCATGATGGTGCCTGCGCCAACGTCCTTGGAGGTGACGTAGATTTCACGCCCAACCCCGGTACCTGTCATGCGTGACCCGACGATGATGTTGGCCACGTTTGACACGCCCGTTAAACGAAACGCATTGCTGTTGGGCGTGTAGGTGGCGACGGATGTGGTGGTTTCATCGGCCCAAGCGGTGGAATTATCCGCCTCAATCTGGCCATTGGTCAGCACGCGGCGCTGCACCAGCGTTGTCAGCCCTGCCACCGCCGCCACATCCACCGGGCTGGACAGCAAAACGCGCCGCCCGTTCAAATCAAAGCTGGCGTGATCGGTGAAGTAAAACAGCACTTGCAGGCCGCGACGAAAGCCTGCCTCCTCATTGCCAAAAGCGGATTGATAGGTATCAAGATTGTAATCGCGGGTACAAGACAGCCGGAATTGCGGCGGCATGATAACCGTGCCTTCAAACCGGACTTTGGCGGTGAAGGTGACGTTGGTGTTGAGCAAATAGGTGCCTTTGGACACCAAAACCGACACTTCGTTCAGGCGGGCATAGGTGTCGGCGGCATCAAAGGCGGCGGCGTCATTGGTGATGCCATTGCCGCGCGCGCCGAAATCGCGCACATCCACCCAATCCATCAAATCGCGCAGAAAGGCAGAGGTGATATCTTCGATCACGATATCATCAATCCGTACGATACCACCGTTTGGCCCGATCAGGTCCAGCCCGAAATAGCCATACACTGGGGTGGCGCCCCAAGCCATATTGACGCCAGGGCGGTTGCCTGTGGCGATGATCGCAGACACCGTGACAACCTCACCATAGGTGGTGAGCGTGACGGCGGGGCCAATTTGGGGCACGTTCAGCACGTTGGCGTTGGTGGATGATCCGGCCCAGCCCGCGATGCGCACGGTGGGCAGGTTGCCCGAAATCGCTTTGACCCGCGCCGACACGCGCAAATAAAGCCCCGGAATGATGGAGGTTTGCGCGTAGGATCGCAGTTTTTGCGTGGTCGTGGTTTTTTGCATTTCCAGGCAGCCGCCGAAATCGGCATCTGCGGGCACAAGCGCCACGTTGGATTGGCCCAGATAGCTGGCCGATCCGGGCACCCCATCGCCGCGTGACCACAGATTGAGGCCGGCCGAAAACGGTGGCGGCATCAGTACCAGCCCGTCGGTAATCGCTTTGTTCATTGATCCAAACCCTCACGTTTTGTGCATTTCGTAAGGCAAACCCGTGGGGTTGCCATCGCCGGGCCAGAATTAGGGGGTTTAGGTTAATTCAGATTAAGGCCAGCGCGCGGTGTTGGGGTGGTATGTGCAACGGGTTAAGGGCGTGCCGCAAGGGCTGCCAGCAACGTGGCCGCGGCGGCATCGGGTGTTGTTTGCCCTTGGGCCACCGCATCGCCTGCGGCCCGCATTTTGGCGCGCATGTCTGGGTTTTCGGTCAGCGCGGCCAGCAGGCCTTGGCGCACTTCATCTTCAAACCAGTGGCGTGATTGTTCGGCGCGGTTTTGGTCCCAGTGGCCGTGGCTGCGGCGCCAGTCGTTTAGGGTGCGCATTTCACCCCAAGCCGTGGCAAGGCCGGAATCGTGCAGCGCAGAGACGGTCATTGCCTTGGGGAAATCGGGCGGGTCCTGGGGGCGGCGGCGCAGCAGGCGCAGGGCCCCCGCGTAATCGGCGCAAGTGCGCAGGGCGGCAGATTTTAGATCGCCATCGGCCTTGTTCACCAAAATCATATCGGCCATTTCCATGATGCCGCGTTTGACGCCTTGCAATTCATCGCCGCCTGCCGGGGCCAGCAGCAGGATGAAAAGATCGGACAGCTGCGCTACCACCGTTTCGGATTGGCCCACGCCGACAGTTTCAATCAGGACCACGTCGAACCCTGCCGCCTCACACAGGGCCACCGCCTCGCGCGTGCGGCGCGCCACACCGCCCAGATGGGTTTGGCTGGGGCTGGGGCGGATAAAGGCCGCAGGCGTGCGGCTGAGGCGGTCCATGCGGGTTTTATCGCCCAAGATGGAGCCGCCCGACCGTGCCGATGACGGGTCCACCGCCAGCACCGCCACCCGCAACCCTTGGGCCACCAGCATCAACCCAAAGGATTCGATGAAGGTGGATTTGCCCACGCCGGGCGTGCCGGATAGGCCGATGCGCAAGGCTTGGCGGCCCGTGCCACGCAACCGACTTGCCAAATCCAACGCTTGGGCGCGGTGATCGGCGCGGCGCGATTCCACCAGTGTGATGCCGCGCGCCAAGGCCCGCCTGTCGCCCAAGACCAGCTTTTCTGCGATTTCTGAAACATCCATGCGGCGGCTCCGGCAAAGTTTCACTGTTTGGGGGGGGTGGGTGACGCGATTGTCACCTTTCCCCCCCGCTTTAGGGTTTTTTGCACCGCCCATTCCGTATATGCCAGTGGAAACGGAACAAAACGCCGGAAAGGAGTGTTGATCCCATGATAAAACCCCTTCGTGCCCTTGCGACGGCCCTTGTGATTGGGGCGATGTTGCCCGCCGCCGCCCATGCCCAACGGATGGAGGATAAGGCGGTTTTTGATGTGGTGATCCGCGGGATCAGTGCGGCAAGCCTGAGTTTTTCGGGCGTGCAGGACGGCAACCGATATGCCGTGTCTGGCGTGTTGAAAAGTGCGGGGCTGGCGGCATTGTTGCGCAAGATCAGTTATACTGCGACCGTCAAAGGCACCGTGAATGGTGCGCGTTATATCCCGTCCAGTTATGTGGAGCAGGCGGACACTGGCAAGAAAAAATCATCCAGCACAATGACTTATACGCGCGGCGTGCCGCGTGCGGTGCAATACACGCCCCCGCGTGAAGGGCGTGACCGCGAGATTGACCCTGCCAGCCAAGGCGGCACAGTGGACACGTTGACCGCCCTTTATGCCATTTTGCGCGATGTTGATATGGGGCAGGAATGTCGGGTCAATTTGCCGATGTATGATGGGCGTTATGTAAGTTCCATCGTGTTGTCAAAACCGGTGAAGTCGGGGGATAGCGTAACCTGTTCGGGCCAATACAAGCGCATTGCGGGCTTCAAGCCAGCGGAGATGGCAGAGCGCACGACCTTTCCGTTCACGCTGACGTACCGCGCGGCGGGCAACGGCCGGATGCGGGTGACGGAGGTGGCGCTGGATTCCATCTATGGCAAAGCGGCGATGAAACGCCGATAGAGCTGCTGTGAACCCAAACGACCCCCTTCCGATTGATGAGGCGCTGCCCCGCCTTTTGGACGCCTTGCGCGCCCATGGTCAGGCTGTGCTGCAAGCGCCGCCCGGTGCGGGCAAAACCACCCGTGTGCCGTTGGCGATGCTGGAGGCGGGGCTGGTTGCGGGCCGGATTTTGATGCTGGAACCGCGCCGCCTTGCTGCGCGCACATCGGCCGAACGGATGGCCGAAACGCTGGGCGAGCCTGTGGGCCAAACCGTGGGATACCGTGTGCGCGGCGAGGCAAAGGTAAGCCGCGCCACGCGGATTGAGGTGGTAACCGAAGGCATTTTGACCCGGATGATTCAGTCTGATCCCGGCCTTGATGGCATTGGTGCGCTGATCTTTGACGAATTTCACGAACGCAGTTTGAACGCGGATTTGGGGTTGGCGCTGGCCTTGGAAATTCGAGGGGCGTTGCGCGATGATTTGATGATTTTGGTGATGTCGGCCACGTTGGATGCGGCCCCGGTGGCCGCGTTGATGGGCGATGCGCCGTTGATCACGTCTGAGGGGCGAGCCTTTGCGGTTGAAACCCGTTGGTTGGCGCGCCCGCTGCCGCCTCGCGCGCGGCTGGAACCTGAAATGGCCGCGCTTATTGTTCAAGCGCTGGAGGAGTGTCCCGAAGGGGGGCTGTTGGCGTTTTTGCCGGGTGAAGGCGAAATTCGGCGGGTGGAGGCGGCGTTGGCGGGCCGTTTGCCGCCCGATTGCACAGTGCGCCCGCTGTTTGGCAATATGCCCTTTGCCGATCAACGCGCGGCGCTGGCCCCCCAAGCATCGGGGCGCAAGATTGTGTTGGCCACCGCGATTGCCGAAACCTCGCTGACCTTGCCGGATATTCGGGTTGTGGTGGATGGGGGGCGGTCGCGGCGTGCGCGGTTTGACCCCAATTCCGGCATGTCGCGGTTGGTAACGGAACGGGTGACAAAGGCCGAGGCGGAACAGCGGCGGGGCCGGGCGGGGCGTGTGGCCCCCGGCACCTGTTATCGGTTGTGGACCAAGGGCGAGGAGGGGGGCATGGCCGCCTTTCCGCCAGCAGAGATTGAGGCGGCGGACCTGACGCCGCTGGTGCTGGAACTGGCGCTGTGGGGCAGTGCGGAGGGGTTGGCGTTTTTGACGCCGCCCAATCCGGGGGTGATGGCCGAGGCGCAGGCGTTGTTGGCATCATTGGGCGCGTTGCACCAAGGGCGGATTACCGATCATGGTCGTGCGCTGGCTGCGTTGCCGTTGCATCCGCGCCTTGGCCATATGCTGCAAATGGCGGGGGGCGGGCCAGATGCGGCCACCTTGGCGGCGGTTTTGGCCGAACGTGACCCTGTGCGCGGTGCGCCGCCCGACCTTAACCTGCGGCTGGCTGCGATTGCCAACCCGCGCGGGTTTGAAGAAAACCATCCCTTTGCGGTGGACCGTGGCGTGGTGGAGCGCATAAAGGCCGAGGCAAAGCGGCTGAAGCGGGGTGAGGCGCGCAGCGCATTTTCCCCCGGACAGCTTGCAGCGCTGGCCTATCCCGACCGGGTGGCGCTGCGGCGCAAAGGTGATGCGCCGCGGTTTATTCTGTCAGGGGGCAAAGGGGCCGTGATGGAGGCAGGAACGCCGCTGGCGGGCCATCGCTTGATGATCGCGACGGACCTTGACGGCGATGCCCGTGAAGCGCGGATACGCCAAGCCGCCCCGATCACGGAGGCGGAGCTGCGCGCGCTGTTTGGGCCGCAGATTGCGTGGGTTGACGTGTGCGATTGGTCGCGGCGCGAGGGGAAAGTGATTGCGCGGCGGCAAGAACGCTTTGGTGCGCTGGTGTTGGATGATCGCGTGTGGCCCGATGCCCCAGCGGAGGCTGTGGCGCGTGCGGCGTTTGACGGTTTGCGCCTTTTGGGGGTGCCGTGGACGCCTGCTGCGGCCCGTCTGCGCGCCCGTGTGGTGCTGTGCCGAGAGGAGGGCAGCGATTTGCCGGACCTTACGGACGCGGCGTTGATGGACAGTGCGGATTGGTTGTTGCCGTATTTAAGTGGTCTGAAAACTGAAGGACAGTTGCGCGCGCTGGACCTTACAGAGGCGCTGCGCGCGCTGATTGGCTGGGACGGCATGCAATTGCTGGACCGTTTGACGCCCAGCCATTTCACCACCCCGTTGGACCGCCGCATCCCGATTGATTATGATGGCGAAGCGCCGGGCATTGCGTTGCGGTTGCAAGAGATGTTTGGCGTTACACAGCACCCGACTGTGGGGCCGAAATCCTTGCCGTTGCGGGTTACTTTGCTGTCGCCGGGGGGCAGCCCTTTGCAAACCACGATGGATTTGCCGGGGTTTTGGACCAACACCTATGATGATGTGCGCAAGGATATGCGGGGCCGGTATCCGCGCCACCCCTGGCCCGATGACCCGCGTGTGGCGGACCCAACCTTACGCGCAAAGCCGCGCGGGACGTGATATTGCGGGGGGTGTTGCATGCTGTGCGTGGCGGCGTGCCAACAATACCCGTGCTTCATGGGCAGTCAGGATACGGCGGGCGGCGGTGGCGTGCAGATGGGTGACGCGCGCATCGGCTTGCAAGATTTTGGTTAGGTCTGTGGCGGCGCGGTGGGGCAAAGCCTCAATCACTTGGGGGCCGGGGAAAAGGGTTTCGGCGGCGGTGCCATTGGCGATCACCAATTGATGGCGCGACAGCAACAGGTGGTGGTAGCTGACTTTGCACACCCCCACCGCTTGGAAAACGCCCGCCAACCCGAGAAGATGTTTGGCGGCGACCAGCACCTCTGCCTCGCCAAACAGCAGTTCGCAATCGGCCCCTGACAGCAGCATCAAATGTTGGCCCGATACCCACAGATCGGCGTCATTGCCCAACACGCCCGCGCTGATGCAGACAGGGCGCGCCGCATCTGCCGCGATCACGCTGCCGCCGCCCGCCCAGATCAGGGGCTGCGGGCCGTCGTCCAGCGTTTCCACCCAATCGCCCGCTTTCAAGCTTTCAACGGCGCGCGGGCCTGTTGGGGTGGCGATTTGGGTGCCTGCGACAAAACACACGGGGTTGCCATTCAAAAACCGGGTGGACCAGATGCCGTTGGGGTCATTTGGATCCAACACGGCGTTGGGGAAGTTTGTCAACGCGGCCGCATTGCCCGATCCGGGGATAACATAGTCGATTGCGCCGCCATTTGTCATGCCGGTTTGCGCCACGCCCGCAAAACCGTTGGTCCATTGCACCTGTTGATAGATGAAGTCGATTTCAAAATTACCGTTGCCCGTGTGTTCCAGCACCAGTTGAAACGTGTTGGTGCCAGAGCCCGAATAGGGGCGCACGCCCAGCCAAGTGATCGTGACGCGCCCCGATGCTGGGTCGAGGTCATAATAGATGTTATTGGTGCCATTGGCCGTGCCGCTGGTGATGTTAATATCCGACTAGAACACCGCAATCGCAGGATAGGTTAGGGCAGATAGCGCGGTCGGGGTATAGCTGGTCACGGCGCTGTTGAAGGTAATCAATCCATTAGTATTGATGAAAATACTGGTGTAATTTGTGCCGAAATAATTGATGCCGGATGGCCCAAACACGGAGGTAATGTTGAGGCGCAGCGCGCCGTCATCATAGTTACCAGTGGTCAAAGGGCCGCCGCGCACGCTGCCTTCGCCCACGCCTTGCGGCCCGCCCAGTCCTGTGTTGATCGCAGCCATTCTGGCACCGCATCCCAAAAATTTCTAAGCTTAGGGATAGGGGCTGGCTGTGTTTAATCTTTGTGCGAAAGGTGGCATTTGTGTGAATTTGGAAACAATAGGGGTGCGATTTAGCCTAAATAGCGAACAATCTGGCCTATGGGCCGCGCACTGTTTCCAGATTTCGTGAACGGGAGCGTTAGAGCCGTTCCATAACATCGCTGCTGGAAACAATGGCGGCAAAGTCAGCGAGTGTGCCCAAGGTCACGGATAAAACCGTGGCCGGATCATGCGCCACACCGTCCGGGCCGGTAATACCAAAGCCAAAGACTGCATCCTGCACCACCGTGACCGCAAACCCCAGATTGGCCGCCATCCGCACGCTGCTGGACACACAGTAATTTACCGCAGCGCCGATCACGACCAGATGGGTGATGCCAGAAGCCTGTAAATGCGCGGCCAGTTCGGTGCCGATAAAAGCGGAGGAGCCGGTTTTAATAAACACCGCCTCGGGCGGCAAAGGGGCCGCGCAAGGCATGACAACGCCGCCGGGCGTGCCAATCCGAAAGCGGGACGTGGGGCGCGGATCATCATGGTGTATATGGACAACAGGCAACCCCGCAGCCCGAAACTGTGCCAAAGTTTCGGCAATCGCGGTTTCTGCCAGCGGGTTGGAGCGGGGCTGGCCTGCCGCCGTGCGCCGCGCAAATTCCATTTGGCAGTCAATCACCACCAGCGCCGTTGTCATGGCCTAAACCCCCAAGCACCAACGCATCACCGCTTTTTGGGCGTGAAGTCGGTTTTCCGCCTCGTCAAATACTACCGAATGGGGGCCATCCATAACCGCACTTGTCACCTCATCGTTGCGATGCGCGGGCAGGCAATGCATGAACAAAGCATCAGGTTTGGCATGGGCCATCAACGCCTCATTCACCTGATAGCCGCGGAGTTGGTTGTGACGGCGTTCCTTTGCGGATTCGGGGTCGTGCATCGACACCCAAGTGTCTGTCACCACCAGATCAGCGCCTGCCACAGCGCGGGCTGGGTCACGTTCGATCGCCACGGTCACGCCTTTGGCGCGGGCGAAGTTGATCCACTCCGCCTCGGGGTCCAAGGTTTGGGGGCCGGTGAAGGTGAAATCAAAGCCGAACTGGCCAGCGGCATGCAGAAAGCTGGCGGCAACGTTGTTGCCATCGCCGCACCAGACGACCTTTTTGCCAGCGATCGGTCCGCGCTGTTCTTCATAGGTCATCACATCGGCCATGATTTGGCAGGGATGCGTGCGGTTGGTCAGGCCGTTGATCACGGGGACGGTGGCGTGTTCGGCCATTTCCAAGAGTGTCGCCTCTTCAAACGTGCGGATCATGATCAGATCGACATAGCGCGACAAAACGCGGGCGGTGTCGGCGATGGTTTCGCCGTGGCCGAGCTGCATTTCCTTGCCTGACAGCACCATCGTTTGCCCGCCAAGTTGGCGCACGCCGACATCAAAGGACACGCGCGTGCGGGTCGATGGTTTTTCAAAGATCAAGGCGACCATGTGGCCTGCCAAGGGTTGGTCATCATCGGGTGTGCCTTTGGGGCGGCCGTTGCGGGCGGTTTTCATCGCATGGGCGCTGTTGATCATAGACCGCAGGTCGGTGGCGGAGGTGGTGTGGATGTCTAAAAAATGAGCCATTTTTGCTTTCTGGAAAGCGCCGGGGGGCCAGCCCCCCGGACCCCCCGAGGTATTTTTACTAAGATGAATAGGATTTAGGACGCGAGCGAAGCGGCTGCGTGATCAAGACGGGCCAATGCTTCGGTTATGTCGGCATCGGTGATATTGAGTGCGGGCAGCAGGCGGACCACGTTATCGGCGGCGGGCACTGTCAGCAGGTGTTGGCCGTAACTGGCTTTGACCACGTCCGTATTGAGCGCTTTGCACTTTAGGCCTAGCATTAGGCCTGCGCCGCGCACTCCTTCAAACACTTCCGGATGGCTGGCCGCCAGCCCTTCTAGCCCTTGGCGAAAAAGGCCCGCTTTGCGGTTCACCTCGGCCAGAAAGGCGGGGTCCGTGATCACTTCCATCACTTTTGCGCCAACGGCGCAGCCCAAAGGATTGCCACCATAAGTAGAGCCGTGGGTGCCCGGCACCATGCCTGCGGCAGCGTTTTCGGTGGCCAGCAGCGCGCCGATGGGAAAGCCGCCGCCGATGCCCTTGGCGACCATCATGATGTCGGGAGTGATGCCGGACCATTCATGCGCGAACAGTTTGCCCGTGCGGCCCACGCCGCATTGCACCTCGTCCAAAATCATCAGGACGCCGGTTTGATCGCACAGATCGCGGAGCCCTTTCAGGCAAGCATCGGGCAGCACGCGGATGCCGCCTTCGCCTTGGATTGGTTCGAGCATGACGGCGGCGACATTGTCTGTCATGGCCGCGCGCAGGGCGTCATGGTCGCCAAAATCAAGAGTTTTGAAGCCGGGCATCAAGGGGCCAAAGCCTTTGACCATTTTCTCGGAGCCTGCGGCAGCAATGGCCCCGGTGGAGCGGCCATGGAATGCACCAGTAAAGGTTAAAATTTCCACTCGGTCTGGTTGGCCTTTGTCGTACCAATATTTACGGGCCATTTTGATGGCGAGTTCGGCGGCCTCTGTGCCGGAATTGGTGAAAAAGACCGTGTCGGCAAAGGTGTGTTCGACCAGCAAATCCGCCAGTTTTTGTTGCTGGGGGATTTGGTAGAGGTTGGAGACGTGCCACAATTGGCCGGCCTGTTCCGTCAGCGCCTCGACCAATGCGGGGTTGGCGTGGCCAAGCGCGTTTACTGCGATGCCTGCCCCCAAATCCAAGTATCGCGCGCCATCCATTGTGGTCAGCCATGAGCCTTCGCCTTTGGCAAACGCCAAGGGAGCACGGTTGTAGGTGGGCAAAATGGCGGGGATCATGGTGTTGTCCTTTTGGTGGGGATGCTTAGCCGTGCCAAAGGCGGGCCGCCAAGTCAACGTCTATGTCATGGGGAAACGGGGCGGCGTGCCTGTCGGGCATGGTAGATCGGCCGAAAACGCGTTGATTAGCGTCGGCGTCGGGGCAGTTGGAAATGGAGTGCCTGCGTGATCATGTTCATCTTGCTAAGGGGGGGGCGGGACCTTGTAACGTGTGATTTTGTGGGTTTTGCCCTTTGTTTTCGCGGTAAGGGTACTGCGGGCCTTGTATCCGCCGCGCTGGGATTGTATCTAGGCCCGTCACAGATAATTGGCGCAGGCGCGGCCACTTTGCCCGCCCCCAACACCGGAGATAGGCATGTCCTGGACAGATGAGCGTGTTGAAACGCTGACGAAAATGTGGGCGGATGGCCAAAGCGCCAGCCAGATTGCCAAGGAATTGGGCGGGGTTACGCGCAATGCGGTGATTGGCAAGGTCCACCGTTTGGGCCTGTCGAACCGTGTTGCTGGCGGTGCGGAAAAGGAGGAGGCGGAGGCAAGTTCCGCAGCCCCGGTCCGGGAAGAGCCTGTTGTGCGCCCCGTGGAAGCGGCGGCTGTGCGGACGGAGGTAAAGCCCGCAGCACCCACCCCGCGGCCTGCATCGGCCCCCGTCAATCCAAAAATGGCGCAGGTGGTTAACAACGTGACCCCGTTGCCGTTGCGCAAGTCAATTGTGCCTGCGGGCCAGCCATTGCCACCGCAACCATCGGCGAATGAGATCAGCCCCGAAGCGCTGGCATCGGTGCGGGAGGTTGAAAAGCATGCCAAGCGGATTAGCCTGATGGAATTGACCGAGCGCACTTGCAAATGGCCGATTGGTGACCCCGCGACCGAGGATTTTTGGTTTTGCGGTCTGCCATCGGCTACGGGTAAACCTTATTGCGATGCGCATGTGGGTGTGGCGTTCCAGCCAATGAGCGCGCGGCGTGATCGCCGTCGTTAAAACAGCGTTTCCATGCGCCATGGACAAAAGCCGCCTTTGGGCGGCTTTTTGTTTATGTTTGGCTTATTTGGGTTTGGGGCAGTTGATGCGGCCCCGCATTTCACCGCTGTCGCCTTGCAGCGTGCTTTCGACCAAACGGCAGCCCGTCACCTCTGGGATCAGTGCGATCATGGTGGCCCTGATGCCTTGGTGGTCGCCTGGTGATGCCCAGCCAAGGCGTATCACCTCTACCCGTCGGTCTTTTTGAAACACGGTGTAGGCGCGGCCGTCGCGCGTTACATCGGTGCGTTCGGCCCCCCACATTTGCGGGGTGGGCTGTGCGCCGCAGGCGGCGAGGGCGAGGCAAAGGAGGGGGACAATTTTCATCATGCGTTAAGGATGCTGCAGGTTTGGTTAAAAATTGGTTAACCACGCAGGGCTTTACGCCAATATATCCTGCGCCGTCAGCGAAAACGCTTTTCCAAAGCCTGCGTTGAGCAAACCGTTGAGGGGACGTAAGCGCACAAAGGCGAAATCTGCGAAATCGACATAGAGTTTGGCTTTTGGATGGGTGGCCAACCACAGGCCGCGCAGGGCGGCGCGTTCGTCTGTGCTGGCAAATTCGGCATTTGCGCGCAGCATCACGCGCGGGTGGGTTAGCGGATCGCCTTTTGGCCCCGGTTCGCCCAGCATCAGCGCGCAAGTGGGGTGTGCGCGCAGGCCCGCCACATGCGGCGCCAAACTGGACACCAGAGTTAGCGGCACGCCCGCCCCATCCCGCCCCAAAGCGATGCGGCTGATGCCGGGCCAACCATCTGCCGAGGTGTATGACAGCGCGCAGTGACCCAGTTGTAGAAAATCCTGAACCATCGCAAGGGCTTCGGTTGTTGCGGAGGGTGTGGGATCAATACGTTTTTCCATGACTATGGGCCTTTGCGTGCGGTGGTTGCTTGACACTATCATGCGCGCGGTTTCTTGTGGCGGGCAACGGATATAAAGGCCGCACATGCGCCAAACCAATCGCCCTACCCCGCCCGAATTTGTTCCCAAACTGGTAACAGTGCTGCGCGAAGGTTATGGGTTGGCGCAGTTGCGTGCCGACGCGCTTGCAGGTCTGACCGTGGCGATCGTGGCGTTGCCTTTGTCGATGGCGATTGCGATTGCCAGCGGGGTAGGGCCGGAGCGGGGGCTGTACACAGCGATTGTTGGTGGGTTTTTGGTGTCGATGCTGGGGGGATCGCGGTTTCAGATCGGGGGGCCTGCGGGGGCGTTCATCGTTTTGGTTGCGGCCTGCGTTGCGGCCACGGGGGTGTCGGGGTTGCTGCTGGCCACGTTCCTGTCGGGGCTGATGTTGATTGCGGTGGGGGCGCTGCGGCTGGGCAGTTACATCCGGTTTATACCCTATCCGGTGACGGTTGGGTTTACCGCCGGCATTGCTGTGATCATCTTTGCCAGCCAGTTGCGTGATTTGTTGGGTCTGTCCCTGACCGCCGAGCCGGGTGAGATTGTAGAGAAAATCCCGGCCCTGTGGGCGGCGCGGGGCAGTATCAGCGGGGCGGCCTGTGCGGTGGCCGCATTGACCATCGTGGTGATTTTGGGGGTGAAACGCTGGCGCCCGCACTGGCCGGGGATGTTGCTGGCGGTTGTGGTGGCGTCGGGTGTGGTGTTCGCGCTGGGCCTGCCTGTTGATACGATTGGCACCCGTTTTGGGGCGTTGCCGTCGCATTTGCCTGCGCCTGCCTTGCCCGATTTGTCGGTGGCGGCCGTGATGCAGGCCTTGCCGTGGGCTGCCAGTTTTGCCCTGCTGGGGGCGATTGAATCGCTGTTGTCTGCGGTGGTTGCGGATGGGATGACGGGGCGCAGGCACCGGTCCAACGCGGAGCTGGTGGCGCAAGGGGTGGCCAATATGGGGTCCGCGCTGTTTGGTGGGTTTTGTGTCACGGGCACCATTGCGCGCACCGCCACCAATGTGCGCGCCGGGGCTGTGGGGCCAATATCGGGGATGCTGCACGCGTTGTTTGTGTTGGGGTTTATGCTGCTGGCCGCCCCTTTGGCCGCGTATATTCCGCTGGCGACCTTGGCCGGGGTGTTGGCGATTGTCGCGTGGAATATGGCCGAGAAGGAGGAGGCTTGGGCCTTGATCCGCGCCAGTCGGGCGGATGCGATGGTGGTGCTGGTCACATTTGCGCTGGTTGTGTTTCGCGATTTGACCACGGGCATTGTGGTTGGCTGTGCGCTGGGTGGGGCGGTGTTTATTCGCCGCATGTCGGATGCCGCCAGCCTGCACCAGCCTGAGGACCCCTTGGAGGAGCGACCGGGCCTTGATGCCGCTGCCAGTGATTTGGTAGTGTGCCATCTGCGGGGACCGTTTTTCTTTGGCGCGGCGGCACGGCTAGGTTTCGTTTTGGATCAAATCGCCGATACGCCGCGCGGCTTTGCGGTGGATTTTACGGACGTGCCGTTCATCGACAGCTCGGGCGCGCGGTCGTTTGAATTGTTGGCCCGCAAGACCGCGCGCAAGGGCGGCAGGTTATTTTTCACCGCAACCAATGCCGATGTGCGCGCCATGCTGCATAGCCATGGGTTGCGCGCGCCATATGTCACCTATTTGCCCGATTTGGCGGCGGTACGCGCTGTTTTGGCGCAGGCAGAATCACCCGAATCATCTGCGCGGCACTGAGCGTTGGCGACCTTTCGCTGATGCGGCGCGGATATGACGAAACACTGCGCCCTTTCCCCTTGTTGCTTGCCGAATGTGCAGCCCTGCCCAATCCTTCACCAGTTTGTGAACGGTTAGTTGATTGAAAAACAATGCCAAAAATTTGACACAATTCACTAAGTTTACAAAATATGGCCGCAGCGGGTAAATAAATTTACAGAAAAACCATTGTATTAAAAAGAGTTACGCAAAAATTGACTATTGCGCTATAGTACCGAAATGGGGAGGGGTTGGTCGCGCAGCAAGCCGCGCAGGCCCCATGGCAAAGCAGCCCCCCACCGTTTGAGGAGAAACAGTCATGTCGCACCCCACGCAGGCCGCTTTGGTTTACCCCGCATCAGATGATTTCGTCGCAGGTGCCCATGTCAACGCCGCGCAATATGCGTCGATGTATGCGGCGTCTGCCGCCGATCCTGTTGCCTTTTGGGCCGAACAGGGCAAGCGCATCGACTGGATCAAGCCTTATACCAAGGTCAAAGATACCAACTTCACGCTTGGTGAAGTGTCGATCAAATGGTTTGAGGATGGCAATCTGAACGTTTCGGCCAATTGCGTGGATCGCCACATGACCACCCGCGCCAACCAGACCGCGATTATCTGGGAGCCGGACCACCCTGATACACCCGCCCAGCACATCACCTATGCGCAACTGCTTGAAAACACGTGCCGCATGGCCAATGTGCTGAAGGCCCACGGTGTTGCCAAAGGCGACCGCGTGGTGATCTATCTGCCGATGATCCCCGAGGCGGCCTATGCGATGCTGGCCTGCGCGCGGGTTGGGGCGATCCATTCCATCGTGTTCGCGGGCTTTTCCCCCGATGCATTGGGCAACCGGATTAACGATTCTGAGGCGAAGGTGGTGATCACCGCTGATTTTGCGCCCCGTGGTGGCCGCAAAACTGGGTTGAAGGCCAACACGGACGCGGCGCTGTTGCATTGCGATGATCGGGTGAAATGCTTGGTTGTAAAGCACACAGGCGATCAGACCACTTGGGTTGAGGGTCGCGATGTGGACGTAAAGGCCGAAATGGCTGCCGCAGCGCCCTATTGTTCGTATGTTGAGATGAACGCTGAGGACCCGCTGTTTATCCTTTATACCTCTGGCTCCACCGGTAAGCCCAAGGGGGTTGTCCACACTTCGGGCGGGTATTTGGTTTATGCCGCCATGACACATCAGATGACGTTCGATTATCATGATGGCGATGTGTTTTGGTGTACCGCCGATGTGGGTTGGGTCACGGGGCACAGCTATATCATCTATGGCCCGCTGGCGAATGGTGCGACCACGATCATGTTTGAAGGGGTGCCGACGTTCCCCGACGCAGGCCGGTTTTGGGAAGTGTGCGCCAAGCACAAAGTGAACCAGTTTTACACCGCGCCCACCGCCATTCGTGCGCTGATGGCGCAGGGGCATGAATGGGTCGCAAAACATGACCTTTCCAGCCTGAAACTGCTGGGGTCGGTGGGCGAGCCAATTAACCCAGAGGCGTGGAATTGGTACAACACCCATGTCGGTAAGGGCAAATGCCCGATTGTTGATACATTCTGGCAAACCGAAACCGGCGGTCACATCGTGACGCCGTTGCCGGGGGCCATTCCGCAAAAGCCGGGGTCTGCGACATTGCCCTTTTTTGGGGTAAAGCCAGTTGTTTTAGATGCCGCCACCGCTGCGTTGCAAACTGAAACCGTGGCCGAGGGGGTGATGTGCATTTCCGACAGCTGGCCGGGCCAAATGCGCACCCTGTGGGGCGATCATGCCCGGTTTGAAGAGGCGTACTTCAGCCAATATCCCGGTTATTATTTCACAGGCGATGGCTGTCGCCGTGATGCCGATGGGTATTACTGGATCACGGGGCGCGTGGATGACGTGATCAACGTATCCGGGCACCGTATGGGCACTGCCGAGGTTGAATCTGCGCTGGTTGCCCATGCGATGGTGGCCGAGGCGGCGGTTGTGGGTTATCCGCATGAAATCAAGGGCCAAGGCATCTATGCCTATGTGACCTTGATGAATGATGTCGAACCCACCGATGATTTGCGCAAGGATTTGGTGAAATGGGTGCGCCAAGAAATTGGCCCGATTGCCAGCCCTGATTTGATCCAATGGGCGCCCGGCTTGCCGAAAACCCGTTCGGGCAAAATCATGCGCCGCATTTTGCGCAAGATCGCCGAGAATGATTTTGCGACCCTTGGGGATACGTCGACCCTTGCCGATCCGTCGGTGGTGGATGATTTGATCAACAATCGCATGAACCGGGTGTGACATGTCGGATGTGACAACAATCCCCGCTGTTCTAATCCTGTTGGGCCCGCCCGGGGCCGGCAAAGGCACCCAAGCGCGCATGCTCGAGGAGGCGTTTGGCCTTGTGCAGCTGTCTACGGGCGATCTTTTGCGCGCGGCGGTGGCGGCGGGTACAGATGCGGGTATGGCGGCAAAGGCCGTGATGGCGGCGGGGGCGTTGGTGCCAGATGACGTCGTGCTGGCGATCTTGAAGGACCGTATGCGCGACGCAGACACCAAGCGCGGCGTGATTTTGGACGGCTTTCCGCGCACAGCGGGGCAGGCCGAGGCGCTGGACGGGTTGCTGGCCTGCACCGACCAGCAGGTGAATTCGGTCATCTCGATGGATGTCGAAGATGGTCCAATGATTGCCCGCGTGGCCGGGCGGTACACCTGTGCCGGTTGCGGCGAAGGGTATCATGATATGTTCAAGCAACCGGCAAAAGCCGGGGTTTGCGACAAGTGCGGCGGGGCGGATTTCAAGCGCCGCCCCGACGACAATGCTGAAACGGCAGGGGCGCGTTTGACTGCGTACCATGCCCAGACAGCGCCGCTGATCGCCTATTACGAGGGCCGGGGTGTTTTGGAACGGGTTGATGCGATGGCAGATATCGCCGCAGTCCGTGACGCTTTGCAGGCCCGCGTAAAACGGGTGATGGGCGACTAAGGGGAAGGGGC
This sequence comes from Pseudorhodobacter antarcticus, assembly GCF_900110135.1. Classification (GTDB taxonomy): domain Bacteria; phylum Pseudomonadota; class Alphaproteobacteria; order Rhodobacterales; family Rhodobacteraceae; genus Pseudorhodobacter; species Pseudorhodobacter antarcticus. The sequence continues at coordinate 70,167 of NZ_FOCO01000009.1, forward strand.
TGCCCGGTCATTCTGGCGGGGCGGTTGAGAGAACAAAAACAGGGAGTTACACAAATGGCGGACAAATCATCGTCCAACGCCTATTGGAGCGCAAACATCCGTATCATCATGACCTGCATGGTGATTTGGTTCGTTGCATCCTTTGGCTTCGGCATTCTGCTTCGGCCCATGCTGTCAGGCATTTCGGTCGGCGGCACGGATCTTGGGTTCTGGTTCGCGCAGCAGGGGTCCATTCTGGTCTTTCTCGCGCTGATCTTCTTCTATGCTTGGAGAATGAACAAACTCGACGCCGAACATGGCGTAGAAGAATAAGGGACGGGGAAACATGGATCAATTTACACTTAACATGATCTTTGTAGGCGGCTCTTTTGCCCTCTACATCGGGATCGCCATTTGGGCGCGTGCAGGCAGCACCGCCGAATTTTATGCAGCAGGCCAGGGCGTTCACCCCATTCTAAACGGTATGGCCACCGCAGCGGACTGGATGTCTGCAGCGTCCTTTATTTCGATGGCGGGCTTGATCGCCACCGTTGGTTATGGCAACTCGACCTTCCTGATGGGTTGGACGGGCGGCTATGTTTTGCTGGCGCTGTTGCTGGCCCCCTATCTGCGTAAGTTTGGTAAATTCACGGTGCCACAGTTTATTGGCGACCGTTTTTACAGTCAAAAAGCCCGCATGGTGGCCGTTGTTTCGTTGATCATCATCTCGGTGACGTACGTTATCGGGCAGATGACTGGCGCAGGCGTTGCGTTTTCGCGCTTTTTGGAAGTGTCGAGCGACACGGGCCTTTATATCGCGTCGACCATCGTGTTCATCTATGCCGTTCTTGGCGGCATGAAGGGCATCACCTATACGCAGGTGGCACAGTATTGCGTTTTGATTATCGCCTACACCATTCCGGCGATCTTCATCTCGTTGCAGTTGACGGGTAACCCGATCCCAGGCTTGGGTCTGTTTTCAACGCACATTGAATCCGGTTTGCCATTGCTGACCAAGCTGGACCAAGTTGTGACCGAATTGGGCTTTGCCCAGTACACCACGCTGAACTCCTCGATGTTCAACATGTTCTTGTTCACCTTGTCCTTGATGATCGGTACTGCGGGTTTGCCGCACGTCATCATCCGCTTTTTCACCGTGCCAAAGGTTTCTGATGCACGTTGGTCTGCGGGTTGGGCATTGGTGTTCATCGCTTTGCTGTACCTTTCGGCCCCGGCCGTTGGTGCTATGGCGCGTTTGAACGTGATCTCCACCATCTATCCACAGGGCACCCAAGCTGATGCGGTTCTGTACGAAGAACGTCCAGACTGGATGCGCAACTGGGAAGTGACGGGCCTGTTGAAGTTTGAGGACTTGAACGGCGACGGTCGGATCCAGTTCTACAACGACAAGAATGAAGGCTTTGCTGCCACCGCAACCGAGCGCGGCTGGACAGGCAACGAATTCACCTACAACAACGACATCTTGGTGTTGGCAAACCCCGAAATTGCACAGCTTCCAGGCTGGGTGATTGCGCTGATCGCGGCGGGTGGTCTGGCGGCTGCTTTGTCGACCGCAGCGGGCTTGTTGTTGGCCATTTCGTCGGCCATCAGCCACGACTTGATCAAATCCTACCTGAACCCCGGCATTTCGGAAAAGGGTGAATTGTTGGCTGCCCGGATTTCGATGGCAGGGGCGATTGTGGTGGCGACATGGTTGGGGCTTAACCCCCCCGGCTTTGCGGCGCAGACTGTTGCTTTGGCCTTTGGTCTGGCAGCGGCGACGATCTTCCCATCCTTGATGATGGGGATCTTCTCCAAGCGGATCAACGCTTGGGGTGCGACCTTGGGTATGCTGGCCGGTCTGGTTGTGACCTGCGCGTATCTGTTCACCTACTTGGGCATGTTCTTTATCCCCGGCACGAACCTGTTGGAGCCAGTGGCAGCGAACTATCTGTTCGGTATTCCACCAGCATCCTTTGGCCCAATTGGCGCGCTGATCAACTTTGGTGTCGCGTATATTGTGTCGATGATGACAGCACCGCCGCCAAAAGACGTGCAGGACTTGGTTGAATCCATCCGCGTGCCGAAAGGTGCAGGGGCGGCTTCCAGCCACTAAGCAATACGGCGCCCCCCGGTTTGACCGGGGGGCGTTTCCCATTTAGCCAAGGACGCTGGACCAAGATATGACGCAACCCGCGATCATCAGCTTTCTGGAAACCGTCCACCCCTATGACACGCTGTCTCGGGATGATCTGGTGCGCGTGGGCGGTCTGTTTGACCGCCGCGAATATGCCGCCGGAGATGAGATTTACCACACAGGCCAACCGCTTGCAGGTATCTATCTGGTCAAGCGCGGCTCGGTCGAGGTGTTGGAGCCGTCGGGCGGGCTGGTATCGTTGCTGGGTCCGCGCAATTCGTTCGGCGAACGCGGGATTATGCGGGACGGGTTGGCTGTGACCACCGCCCGCGCGACGGAAAGCACCGTGGCGCTGATGCTGCCCACGCTGGAATTTAAACGCCTGATCGCTAATTCACCCGCATTTGCCCGGTTTTTCAGCCGGGGCAGGGGACATGAGGCGCGCGGCGCCGATTTGACCACGCAAAAGGTCGCCGATCTGATGGCGCGCAAGCCTGTCACCCTTGGCCCCGATGCCACCATCCGCGCTGCGGCTATTAAAATGCGAGATAGCCATGTGTCCAGCCTTGGGATTGTCGCCGGTGAGGTGTTTTTGGGCATTGTCACCATCCGCGATATGTCGAACAAAGTTTTGGCGCTGGGGTTGGACCCTGCCAGCCCGGTGTCGGGCATCATGAGCCGTGACCCCGTAACCCTTACGCCGGACGATCTTGGGTCCGATATTTTGCACATCATGCTGGAACGTCGCATTGGCCATTTACCAGTGGTTGAAGGGACGCGGTTGGTTGGCATGGTCACGCAAACCGATTTGACCCGATTTGCTGCCGTATCGTCGGCCAGTTTGGTGCGGGATGCGGCGGTTGCCGAAACCATGGCGGATATGGCCGCTGTGACCAAACGTATCCCTGCGCTGCTGGCGCAACTGGTTGGGTCGAACAACACGCATGAAGTGGTGACGCGGCTGATCACCGATATTGCCGATACCGTCACGCGCCGCCTGTTGGCACTGGCCGAGGCGCAGTTTGGCCCGCCGCCGGTGCCGTATCTGTGGCTGGCCTGCGGCAGCCAAGGGCGGCAGGAACAAACCGGGGTGTCGGATCAGGACAATTGCCTGATGCTGGACGACGCGGTGACGCCTGCCGATATGCCCTATTTCGCAGCCCTCGCGAAATTTGTTAGCGATGGGTTGGACGGGGTTGGATATTTCTATTGCCCCGGCGATATGATGGCCACCAATCCGATGTGGTGCCAGCCCGTGCACGTGTGGCGCGAGTATTTTCGCAAATGGGTCGCCACGCCGGACCCAAAGGCGCAAATGCTGGCATCGGTGATGTTTGATCTGCGCCCCATTGGTGGCGCGGCCAGCCTGTTTCGCGATCTGCAAACGGAAATGCTGGACATGGCGTCGAAGAATTCGATCTTTGTTGCGCATATGATCGGCAACAGCTTGACCCACTCGCCACCGCTTGGCTTGTTGCGCGGTTTTGCCACCATCCGGTCTGGTGAGTTTAAGAACCACATTGATTTGAAACATTCAGGCGTGGTGCCCATCACAGACCTTGGCCGCGTCTATGCGCTGATTGGCAAGTTGGCAGCTGTCAATACCCGCGCAAGGTTGCTTGCGGCGGAGGATGCGGGCGTCATCTCCACCTCGGGCGCGCGGGATTTGGTGGAGGCGTATGATGTGATTGCCCAGATCCGGCTGGAAAGTCAGGCGCGTTTGATCCGGTCTGGGCGCAAGCCCGATAACTTCATGGCACCGTCTGATCTGTCAGACTTTGAACGCTCGCACCTGCGCGATGCGTTTGTTGTGGTGCGCACAATGCAATCTGCCATTGGTCAAGCCCGTGGTGCCCGTTCGTGAAAGAAACGCCTTTATGCTGATGGATTATATCGCCACCTTTGCCGCAGGCCTTGGCCTTGTGGGCTTTGTCGTGATCGTACGGCACCTGTCCAAGGGGCGCTTACCAAAATGGACCATCCCGGCGTCGATCGGTCTGGGGATGCTGCTGTTTTCGATTTGGAATGAATATACTTGGTACAGCCGCACCACTGCGGCGCTGCCTGAACAGGTGATCATCCTCACCTCACCCGCCGACAAGGTGGGGTATCGCCCTTGGACCTATCTGTTTCCGGTTGCGACCCGTTTTGCCGCGTTTGATGGCACAGGCATGGTGAAAAGCCCGGAGAATGACAATTTCCGCATGGGTGAAGTGCTGTTTGTTCGCCGTTGGAGTGCGACACAGCGTGTGCCTGTTGCGTTTGATTGCGCAGGCGGGCGGCGTGCAGACCTGATTGAAGGCGCGGAACTGTCACCCGATGGCACCTTGACCAAAGGCATTTGGGACGATGTCGGGGTGGAGGATGAATTGCAACGCGCGGCCTGCGCAGGGGGGTAGCACCATGCCGATGGACGGGGCTAAACAGTACAGCGTTTTGGTGGTGGAGGATGAAGATAACATTGCCCTTGCGCTGGATTATCTGATGACCCGCGAAGGTTATGCGCATGACCGCGTGGCCAATGGTGGGGCGGCGCTGGCGCGTATCCGGGATATGCGGCCCGATCTGGTTTTGCTGGACGTGATGCTGCCCGAAATGTCGGGTTATGAAATTTGTCAGGCGATGCGGCTAGACCCAGATCTGGCGGGCATCAAGATTTTGATGATGACCGCGCGCGGATCGGCGATCGAACGCAAAAAGGGGCTGGCGCTGGGCGCGGATGGGTTCATTTCCAAACCGTTTGAGTTGGGTGAATTGCGGGCAGAGGTGCGGCGGCTGCTGGAAAGCTGACCGCGCGGGGACAAGGGGGGGCAGATGACACAAAGACCTTTTGCGCTGTCCCGGCTTGGCCTGCGGATGCGGGTGTTTTTGTTCTTTGCTGCATTGGCGTTGGGGGCGCTGGGGTTGCTGGCGCTGGGTCTGATGGTGGGGTTTCGCAGGCTGGGTGCGCCCGATGGCCTGAACGCCTTTGTGCAGGCAGGGGTGATTGGTGGCTTTGGCACGGTGGGGTTGGTGGCGGCGGTTTGGTATTTGTTCGATGTGAACGTCGCCAAACCGATTGATGTTTTGGCGGGGGCGTTGCGCGTGCGGGCCCATGCCGATGTTGGCACGGCGTTGGACGCAGATATGGCGCAATATCTGGGGGATTTGGCCCCGGCGGCGCAGGCAACCACCTTGACTCTGTCGGACACTCGCAATGCGTTGGCCGAGGCGGTGGCGCGCGAAACCACCCGATTGTCAGCGGAAAACACTCGGTTGGCGGCGTTGTTATCGGACGTGCCTGTGGGGGTGGTTCTATGTTCGGGCGACCATCAATTGGTGTTTTACAATGGGGTGGCGGCGGGTTTGATCGGCGCGGGGCTGGACCGCCGCCTGTTTGATTATCTGCGCGAGGGGCCGATTTTGCACGCTTATCGTCGTTTGATTGACACGGCCGATGCGGATGCTGCGTCGGACCTGTTATGTGCCACCCGCAATGGCGCGGATATTTTGGCCGCCCGCATGCGCCTTTTGCCTGCCAACGACGGTCCGCCCGGATATGTGCTGACCTTGCGCGATGTCACTGCCGATTTTGCCACCCATGCCGCGCGAGAGGCCTTGTTGGCGGAGGTGCTGGACCGTGTGCGCCGCCCCGCTGCTAATTTGCGCGCGTTGTTGGCCGTTATTCCCGAAGGAACGCCCACCCCACCCGCTATGGATGCCGCGCTGCGCGCTGAGGCTGACAGCCTGAGCCGCGCGGTAACGGACGTGGCGCAGCGGGCCGAGGAGGGGCGCGGCGAGGTGTTTGCGCGCACCCCTTTGCGCATGACCGATCTGGCCGACAGTTTGCGCGCCCGGATGGAGGCGATGGGCCTGACCTTGACCGCTGCCGATGCGCCATTGTTGCTGCGCTGCGATGGGTTTGAGGTGGTGATGCTGTTGGCCCGTGTTGCGCAAGGGATTGCGGGGCAAGATGTGGCGGAGCAAGAGGGTGCGGGGCAAGGGTTGGTGGGGCAGCACCTCATTACCGCCTTTGATTTCACCGTAACTGAGGACAGCGGCACCGCCCTGTTGCGCCTGTGTTGGCAGGGGGAGGCGCTGCGGATTGGGCCGTTGGAGGCGTGGTTGAACGGCGCGCTGGATGCCGATGTGCCGGGGGTTACGGGCCGCCATGTGCTGACAGGACATGCGACCGAAATTTGGCCTGAAACCCTGGCAGGTGGCACCCAAGCCCTGTGTTTGCCTTTGCGGATTGCGCGCCGCACCGGGCCACGCCCCAAACCGATCAGCCGGGCTGTGGTCTATGATTTTGAGCTTTTGGGTCGGGCGCGCAACGCCGCCGTGGTGGATACGGCGCTGACCGATCTGACCTATGTGGTGTTTGACACGGAAACCACCGGACTGCGCCCCGACCAAGGCGATGAGATTGTGCAAATCGCTGCCGTGCGCATTGTGAATGGCAAGCGCGTGGCGGCCGAAGTGTTTGACATGCTGGTTGATCCGGGCCGCGCGATTCCGGTCGCCTCTACGGCCGTGCATGGGATTACGGATGCGATGGTGCGGGGTGCGCCCGACATTGCCAGCGCAGGCCGCGCCTTTCACAAATTTGCGGAAGGGGCGGTTTTGATTGCGCATAACGCGCCGTTCGATATGGCGTTCTTGCGCCGCCATGAAAGCGCGATTGGGCAGCAGTTTGACCATCCCATTTTGGACACTGTGCTTTTGTCTGCAGTGGTTTTTGGTCAGCATGAAACCCACAGCCTTGATGCGCTGACGCATCGTTTGGCGATTACGATACCCGAGGAGGCGCGGCACACAGCCATTGGCGACAGCGTGGCGACCGCCGATGCGTTCTTGAAACTGCTGCCGATGCTGCAGGGCCGGGGGCTGCGCAGTTTTGGCGCGGTGCTGACCGAAATGCGCCGGCATGGCCGTTTGTTGAAAGATTTGAACTGACGCGGACCGGTTTTGCATTTCAGGCCAAGGGGGCCAAATTCTGCGGGCTTGAAACTTGGCCCGCAAGCGCGTAGTTGGCCGAGTAATCAAGTGAAACGTCAGGATGCGATCATGGCAAAAACCAACCCTCTCCAGTTTATCCAGCAGGTGCGCAGCGAAGTTTCCAAGGTCGTCTGGCCAAACCGCCGCGAGGTCGTATTGACCACGATTATGGTGTTTATCATGGCGGCCCTGACAGCCACGTTCTTTTCCTTGGTTGATCTGGGCATCCGCACCGCGTTGAGCCAGGTGATCAACGCCCTCGGCTAAACCTTTCGGTTTGGTCAAAACCTGCCGGAGCGTGGCGTACCCCCTTGAAATCACGGGGCTGGCGCTGTATCCGGTTCCCTAATCAGGACGAAAAAACGCGCGGCGATTCGGTGCCGCGCGTTGTTTTTTGTTCTGGTCGTGGCGGTTGAACGGCACGAAAATACAGGAATTTCCGTGGCTTAGGTCTTGGATCAGATAGGTGAAGCAGGCATGGCGAAGCGTTGGTATTCGGTGAGCGTTCTCTCAAATTTTGAGAAGAAGATCGCTGAGCAGATCAGAACAGCCGTGATTGAAGCCAATCTGGGCGAAGAAATTGAAGAAGTGTTGGTTCCGACAGAAGAAGTGCTGGAAGTGCGGCGCGGCAAGAAGGTGACGTCTGAACGTCGCTTTATGCCGGGTTACGTTCTGGTGCGGATGGAAATGTCGAACAAAGGCTATCACTTGATCACGTCGATCAACCGCGTCACCGGCTTTTTGGGCCCACAAGGCAAGCCGATGCCGATGCGGGATGAGGAAGTGAACGCGATTTTGAACCGTGTGGAAGAAGGCGAAGCCGCCCCACGCAACCTGATCCGCTTTGAAATTGGCGAGCAGGTGAGCGTGTCTGATGGGCCGTTTGAAGGCTTTTCGGGCATGGTTGAAGAAGTTGACGAAGATCACAGCCGCTTGAAAGTGACTGTCTCGATCTTTGGCCGGGCGACCCCGGTCGAATTGGAATTTACGCAGGTCACCAAAACGGCCTGACGTATTGCCGTGGGAGGCGCGCTTTTGCAGTTTATCTGCACGGGCAGGCCGAACCACTAAACCATGCGACCCAAGGTGGGGCGCGGTGATTAAAGGAGAGGCCACATGGCCAAGAAGATTATCGGGCAGCTGAAGCTGCAAGTAAAAGCGGGGCAAGCCAACCCTTCCCCACCCGTCGGCCCAGCATTGGGTCAGCGCGGCTTGAACATCATGGCATTCGTCAAGGAGTTCAACGCAAAGACTGCTGATCTGGAGCCGGGCACGCCGACACCTGTGATCATTACCTATTACCAAGACAAGTCTTTCAGCTTGGAAACCAAAGTCGCCCCGGCGTCTTACCTGTTGAAAAAGGCCGCTGGCCTGCCGCCCGTTGGCAAGCGCAACCGCGCCAAGGGGTCTGTGAAGCCGGGCCGTGAAACGGTCGGGACAATCACACTGGCACAATTGCGCCAGATCGCAGAGACGAAGATGAAAGATTTGAACGCCATCGACGTTGAGGGCGCTATGCAGATCATTCTCGGCTCGGCCAAGTCCTGCGGCATCGAGATTAAAGGGTAAATCATGGCAAAGTTTGGAAAACGGACGCGCGCGGCGCGGGAAGCCTTTGCTGGCAAAGATATGGTTTCTTTGGAAGATGCCGTTGCATTGGTGAAAGCCAACGCAAAAGCAAAATTTGACGAAACGCTGGAAATTGCGATGAACTTGGGTGTTGACCCGCGTCACGCAGACCAGATGGTGCGTGGCGTCGTGACCTTGCCGAATGGCACGGGCAAAACGGTGCGTGTGGCTGTGTTTGCACGCGGCCCAAAGGCCGATGAAGCAACCGCTGCTGGTGCTGACATCGTTGGCGCTGAGGACCTGATGGAAGCTATTCAAGCGGGCAAGATCGACTTTGATCGCTGTATCGCGACACCGGACATGATGCCGTTGGTCGGTCGTTTGGGCAAAATCTTGGGCCCACGCAACTTGATGCCAAACCCTAAGGTTGGTACCGTGACGATGGATGTGGCTGGCGCTGTTGGCAATGCCAAGGGCGGTGAAGTGCAGTTCAAGGTCGAAAAAGCTGGCGTTATCCATGCTGGTGTTGGCAAAGCATCGTTTGATGCGGCCCAATTGGCCGAAAACATCCGCGCCTTTGTAGATGCTGTGACGCGTGCGCGCCCTGCTGGCGCAAAAGGCACCTATGTGAAGAAAGTGTCGCTTTCTTCCTCGATGGGGCCGGGCGTTGCTGTTGATCTGGCATCGACCGCTGCGAAGTAATACGGGCGGGGCGGTGGATTTACACCCACCCTACGCTTAATGGGTAGGGTGGGTGTAAATCCACCGCCCGCAAAGAATTCCTGACCTTTCGAGGAAGGGATGGCGGGGCCGCCAAAACGGCCCTGTCCTGTCCGAGACGGTGGGGGGGCATCTGCCCTTAATCTTCCTGCCTGAGATGGGGAACGAGACAATTTTCTGAGGGTGTTTTCCTCGGGTGATCTGGCCTCGGGACCCGTAAAGGACCCGAATGTTCCTTTTTCGAAAGGGACTAATATGAGCCGGGGGGAAACCCCCAAACTTGGAGTGAAACTGTGGATAGAGCACAAAAAGAGAAAGTGGTCGAGGAACTCGGCCAAATCTTCGAGCGCTCTGGCGTCGTCGTGGTAGCCCACTACGCCGGGATCACGGTTGCACAGATGCAGGACCTGCGCGCAAAAATGCGTGTTGTCGGTGGTTCTGTACGCGTTGCCAAGAACAAGCTCGCCAAGATCGCCCTTGATGGAAAGCCAGCTGCAAAGATGGCCGACCTTCTGACGGGTATGACCGTGATGGCCTATTCCGATGACCCTGTCGCAGCTGCGAAGGTCGCGGAAGAGTACGCCAAGAAGAACGACAAGTTCGTTATTCTTGGTGGTGCTATGGGTGACACGTTGTTGGACGCCGCTGGTGTGAAAGCCGTTGCCGCAATGCCGTCGCGTGAGGAGCTTATCGCTTCGATCGTGGGCTGTATCGCTGCACCTGCCGCAAACATCGCCGGTGCCATTGGCGCGCCTGCATCTAACATCGCCGGTATCTTGTCCACGATTGAGGACAAGGCTGCCGCCTGAGCAATCCCATGATCCGGCGTGGTTGTTATGACCTTCGTTGGAACCCAACTTAAAATTGAACGGAACAGAAAATGGCCGATCTGAAAAAACTCGCTGAAGAAATCGTAGGTTTGACCCTTCTTCAGGCACAAGAACTGAAAACCATCCTGAAGGATGAATATGGCATCGAGCCCGCTGCTGGCGGCGCTGTGATGATGGCAGGCCCTGCAGCAGCTGCTGAAGCTGTTGAAGAGCAGACTGAATTTGACGTTGTTCTGACCGATGCTGGCGCGAACAAAATCAACGTCATCAAAGAAGTGCGCGCGATCACCGGTCTTGGCTTGAAAGAAGCCAAGGACCTGGTTGAAGCAGGCGGCAAGGTAAAAGAAGGCGTTTCCAAAGCTGACGGCGAAGGCTTCAAAAAGAAGCTGGAAGAAGCTGGCGCCAAGGCAGAGCTGAAGTAATTTAGCCTTAGTGCCGTAAGGCACCGCTTGAAAATAGGGCTGGGTGCGATCAATTCGCGCCCAGCCAAATGCGTGTTAAAGCGTGTCTTGGCAGGGATTTGCCCTAAAACCCCTTCCAAGGAGCGTTTGTGGTTCGGGAGCTTTTCGGTGGGACGAAAAGCATGAATGGAACCACATAACCCCTATCGCCGTGCGGCGCATGACAGTGGCCCGACTGTTACGCGCCGGCGAAACGATGAAAGGTACTATGAGCATGGCTCAGAGCTACGTAGGTCAAAAGCGTATCCGCCGTTATTTCGGCAAAATTCGTGAAGTCTTGGAGATGCCGAACCTTATTGAGGTTCAGAAATCCTCCTATGACTTGTTCCTGAAGTCGGGCGAAGGCCCGAAGCCAACCGATGGGGATGGTATTCAGGGCGTGTTTCAATCGGTTTTTCCGATCAAGGATTTCAATGAGACGGCAGTTTTGGAGTTCGTGAAATACGAACTTGAAAAGCCGAAATATGACGTGGACGAATGTCAGTCCCGCGATATGACTTATGCGGCACCGCTTAAGGTGACGCTGCGGTTGATCGTGTTTGATGTCGATGAAGATACAGGCGCGCGGTCGGTTAAGGACATCAAAGAACAAGACGTATTCATGGGCGATATGCCTTTGATGACGCATAACGGCACGTTTGTTGTGAACGGCACGGAACGCGTGATCGTGTCTCAGATGCACCGTTCGCCCGGCGTGTTTTTCGACCATGACAAAGGCAAAACCCACTCCTCGGGCAAGCTGTTGTTTGCTTGCCGGATTATCCCCTATCGCGGGTCGTGGTTGGATTTTGAATTTGACGCAAAGGACATTGTGTTCGCACGCATTGACCGCCGTCGCAAACTGCCGGTCACCACGCTGTTGTATGCGCTTGGCATGGGCCAAGAGCAGATCATGGACGCGTATTACAACACCGTCAGCTATACTTATCTGAAGAACAAGGGCTGGGTCACCAAGTTCTTCCCCGAGCGCGTGCGCGGCACCCGTCCGACCTTTGACATCGTAGATGCCGACACTGGCGAAGTGTTGTGCAAAGCGGGCGAGAAGATGACACCGCGGATGGTCAAGCAGATCATTGACGATGGTAAGGTCAAGGAGCTGTTGCTGCCTTACGACCAGATCGTTGGCAAATATGTGGCCAAGGATATCATCAACGAAGAAACCGGCGAGATTTGGGTCGAGGCCGGCGACGAGTTGACGATGGAATATGACCGTGATGGTGAAGTCAAAGGCGGCACCCTGAAAGTGTTGCTCGACCAAGGCATCACCGACATTCCGGTGCTGGACATCGACAACGTCAACGTCGGTCCCTACATCCGCAACACCATGGCGGCGGACAAGAACATGGGCCGCGATACAGCACTTATGGACATCTACCGCGTTATGCGTCCGGGTGAGCCTCCAACGGTTGAAGCGGCGTCGAACCTGTTCGACACGCTGTTCTTTGACAGCGAACGTTATGACCTGTCGGCCGTTGGCCGCGTGAAAATGAACATGCGTTTGGATCTGGGTCGCCCCGATACTCAGCGCACATTGGACCGTGCCGATATTGTGGCCTGTATCAAAGCCTTGACCGAATTGCGCGATGGCAAGGGCGAGATTGACGACATCGACCACCTTGGCAACCGCCGTGTTCGTTCGGTTGGCGAATTGATGGAAAACCAGTACCGCGTTGGTTTGCTGCGCATGGAACGGGCGATCAAGGAACGCATGTCCAGCGTTGAGATTGACACGATCATGCCGCAAGACCTGATCAACGCCAAACCAGCCGCGGCTGCGGTGCGTGAATTCTTCGGCTCCTCGCAGCTGTCGCAGTTTATGGACCAAACCAACCCATTGTCCGAGGTGACGCACAAGCGCCGCCTTTCGGCGCTGGGGCCAGGCGGTTTGACACGCGAACGTGCGGGCTTTGAAGTGCGGGACGTTCACCCGACCCATTATGGCCGGATGTGCCCAATTGAAACGCCAGAAGGTCAGAACATCGGCTTGATCAACTCTCTCGCGACCTTTGCGCGGGTGAACAAGTACGGCTTTATCGAAACACCGTACCGCAAGGTGATCGACGGCAAAGTGACCGACGAAGTGGTTTATATGTCCGCGACCGAGGAAATGCGCCACACCGTTGCGCAGGCCAACGCGGTTCTGGATGAAGAAGGCCGCTTTGTGAATGATCTCGTTTCCACACGGAAATCGGGTGAATTCATGCTGAACCCATCGGAGGCTGTCGATCTGATCGACGTTAGTCCAAAACAGTTGGTTTCTGTTGCGGCATCTTTGATTCCGTTCCTTGAAAACGACGACGCCAACCGCGCCCTTATGGGCTCGAACATGATGCGTCAGGCTGTGCCTTTGGTCAAATCCGATGCGCCGTATGTGGGCACCGGGATTGAAGGCATCGTGGCGCGTGACAGTGGTGCTGCGATTATGGCACGGCGTGCGGGCATCATCGACCAGGTCGATGCGCAGCGTATCGTCGTGCGCGCAACCGAGATGATGGAACCGGGTGAACCCGGCGTCGACATCTACCGTTTGCGCAAATTCAAGCGGTCCAACCAGTCGTCTTGCATCAACCAACGTCCGTTGGTGAAAGTTGGCGACACGGTTGTGCGTGGCGAAGTGGTGGCCGATGGTCCTTGCACCGACATGGGCGAATTGGCCGTTGGCCGGAACGTCATCGTCGCGTTTATGCCTTGGAATGGTTACAACTACGAAGACTCGATCCTGATTTCGGAGCGTATTCTGAAAGACGACGTGTTCACCTCGATCCATATCGACGAATACGAAGTTGCGGCACGCGACACGAAACTGGGGCCAGAGGAAATCACGCGTGACATCCCGAACGTGGGCGAAGAAGCCCTGCGCAATCTGGATGAAGCCGGAATTGTCTATATCGGCGCCGAAGTGCAGTCGGGCGACATTCTGGTTGGTAAAATCACGCCAAAGGGCGAAAGCCCGATGACGCCAGAAGAAAAGCTGCTGCGCGCGATCTTTGGGGAAAAAGCATCGGATGTGCGCGACACATCGCTGCGTCTGCCCCCCGGCGCGTTCGGTACGATTGTTGAAGTGCGTGTGTTCAACCGTCACGGTGTGGACAAAGACGAACGTGCGCTGCAGATCGAGCGTGAAGAAGTGGAGCGTTTGGCACGCGACCGGGATGACGAATTGGTCATCTTGGAGCGTAACATCTATGCCCGTCTGAAAACCCTGATCACGGGCAAAACCGCGGTAAAGGGACCGAAAGGCATCCGTTCCGGTTCGACCATTGATGAGGAATTGTTGGGCACGCTGTCGCGTGGCCAGTGGTGGCAGTTGGCATTGGGCGAAGAAGCCGAGGCCAAAGACGTGGAAGCGTTGCACGACCAGTTTGAGGCGCAAAAGCGTGCTTTGGATCACCGTTTCGACGACAAGGTCGAAAAAGTACGCCGCGGCGACGATTTGCCCCCCGGCGTGATGAAGATGGTCAAAGTGTTCGTGGCGGTGAAGCGTAAGCTGCAACCGGGGGACAAAATGGCTGGTCGTCACGGCAACAAGGGCGTTGTGTCGAAAGTGGTCCCACAAGAGGACATGCCGTTCCTTTCGGATGGGACGACCGTGGACATTTGTTTGAACCCACTGGGCGTGCCATCGCGCATGAACGTTGGTCAGATTCTGGAAACCCACATGGGTTGGGCCGCGCGCGGCTTTGGGATGAAGATTGACGAGGCTTTGGCCGCATACCGCCGTTCTGGCGATATGACCCCGGTCAAGGACGCGGTGCGTCTGGCGTATGGCGATGAGACGTATGAGGCGGCGTTTGCCCATCAGGACGAGGAAACTTTCCTTGAACTGGCAGGTAACGTGACCGGCGGTGTACCGATTGCAACGCCCGTCTTTGACGGTGCCAAAGAGGCGGACATCAATGATGCGTTGAAACGGGCAGGGTTCGCAGAATCCGGTCAGTCCATCGTGTTTGATGGCCGTTCGGGTGAACAGTTTGCCCGTCCGGTTACCGTTGGCGTCAAGTACTTGCTGAAGCTGCACCACCTTGTGGATGACAAGCTGCACGCACGTTCAACTGGTCCGTATTCGCTTGTGACCCAGCAGCCGCTGGGTGGTAAGGCGCAATTCGGTGGCCAGCGTCTTGGGGAGATGGAGGTCTGGGCGCTTGAAGCCTACGGTGCCGCTTATACCTTGCAAGAGATGTTGACCGTGAAGTCGGATGACGTGGCAGGCCGCACGAAAATGTACGAGAGCATCGTGAAGGGTGAAGATAACTTTGAGGCCGGCGTGCCTGAAAGCTTCAACGTTCTGGTGAAGGAAGTGCGCGGCCTCGGCCTGAATATGGAACTCCTGGACTCGGAAGAAGAATAAGCGGGCGGCCCCGGTTTGCAAAAGCCGGGGCACCCCATTCCCCTTTCGACGCCCCTTTCAAGGATTGAGATATGAACCAGGAACTTTCGACCAACCCGTTCAACCCGGTTGCCCCTGTCAAAACGTTTGACGAAATCAAGATCAGCCTGGCCTCGCCAGAGCGGATTTTGAGCTGGTCTTATGGTGAGATCAAAAAGCCGGAAACCATCAACTATCGCACGTTCAAGCCCGAGCGTGACGGTTTGTTCTGCGCGCGTATCTTTGGCCCGATCAAAGATTACGAATGTCTGTGCGGCAAATACAAGCGCATGAAATATCGCGGCGTTGTCTGCGAAAAATGCGGCGTGGAAGTCACGCTGCAAAAAGTGCGCCGCGAACGGATGGGCCATATCGAATTGGCCGCCCCCGTCGCGCACATCTGGTTTTTGAAGTCCCTGCCAAGCCGGATTGGTTTGATGCTGGACACCACGCTGCGGGATCTGGAACGCATCCTGTATTTCGAAAACTATGTGGTGATTGAGCCGGGTCTGACCGACCTGACCTATGGCCAGTTGATGACCGAAGAAGAGTTTTTGGACGCCCAAGATCTGTACGGCGCCGATGCTTTCACCGCCAACATTGGTGCGGAGGCCATTCGCGAAATGCTGGCCGCGATTGATCTGGACGCCACTGCGGAGCAGTTGCGCGAGGAGCTGAAAGAAGCGACTGGCGAATTGAAGCCAAAAAAGATCATCAAGCGTTTGAAGATCGTTGAATCCTTCCTTGAATCCGGCAACCGCCCGGAATGGATGATCTTGACCGTTCTGCCGGTTATTCCGCCAGAACTGCGCCCCTTGGTGCCGCTCGATGGAGGCCGCTTTGCGACCTCGGATTTGAACGACCTGTATCGCCGCGTGATCAACCGCAACAACCGTCTGAAGCGTTTGATTGAACTGCGCGCGCCTGACATCATCGTGCGCAACGAAAAGCGGATGCTGCAAGAAGCGGTTGATGCGCTGTTTGACAATGGCCGTCGGGGCCGCGTGATCACGGGCACCAACAAGCGGCCGTTGAAATCGTTGTCCGATATGCTGAAGGGTAAGCAGGGTCGTTTCCGCCAGAACTTGCTCGGCAAGCGCGTCGACTTCTCGGGCCGTTCGGTGATTGTGACCGGGCCGGAATTGAAACTGCATCAGTGCGGTTTGCCGAAAAAGATGGCGTTGGAACTGTTCAAGCCGTTCATCTATTCGCGTTTGGAGGCGAAGGGCCTGTCGTCCACCGTCAAGCAAGCCAAAAAGCTGGTCGAAAAAGAGCGTCCCGAGGTTTGGGATATCTTGGATGAGGTAATCCGCGAACATCCAGTGCTGTTGAACCGTGCGCCAACCTTGCACCGTTTGGGCATCCAAGCGTTTGAACCGATCTTGATCGAAGGGAAGGCCATTCAGCTGCACCCGCTGGTCTGTTCGGCCTTTAACGCCGACTTTGACGGTGACCAAATGGCAGTCCACGTTCCCTTGTCGTTAGAGGCACAGTTGGAAGCCCGCGTGTTGATGATGTCCACCAACAACGTGCTTTCCCCTGCAAACGGCGCGCCGATTATCGTGCCGTCGCAGGATATGATCTTGGGTCTGTACTACACGACCATGGAGCGTAAGGGCATGATCGGTGAGGGTATGGCCTTTGCGGATGTGACCGAAGTGGAACATGCGCTGGCGGCCGGGGCCGTGCATTTGCACGCCTCGATTAGAGCGCGGATCAAGCAGATCGACGCCGAAGGCAACGAGGTTTGGAAGCGGTTTGACACCACACCCGGCCGTTTGCGCCTTGGCAACTTGTTGCCCGTGAACACCAAAGCACCGTTTGATTTGGTCAACCGCTTGCTGCGGAAAAAAGACGTGCAGAACGTCATCGACACTGTTTATCGCTATTGCGGTCAGAAAGAGTCGGTTATTTTCTGCGATCAGATCATGACCATGGGTTTCCGTGAGGCGTTTAAGGCTGGCATTTCGTTTGGTAAAGACGACATGCTGATCCCCGACACCAAGTGGGACATCGTGAACGGCGTGCGCGATCAGGTGAAGGACTTTGAACAGCAGTACATGGACGGCCTGATTACGCAGGGCGAAAAGTACAACAAAGTCGTTGATGCCTGGTCCAAGTGTTCGGACACCGTTGCGAGCGAGATGATGAAAGAAATCTCGGCTGTGCGTCATACCGATGCGGGCGTCGAACAGGAGCCGAACTCGGTCTATATGATGTCGCATTCGGGCGCGCGGGGTTCGCCTGCCCAGATGAAGCAGTTGGGCGGGATGCGTGGATTGATGGCCAAGCCGAACGGCGAGATCATTGAAACGCCGATCATTTCGAACTTTAAAGAAGGTCTGACCGTGTTGGAGTACTTTAACTCCACCCACGGTGCCCGTAAGGGTCTGGCCGATACGGCTTTGAAAACGGCGAACTCTGGCTATCTGACCCGCCGTTTGGTGGACGTGGCACAAGATTGCATCATTCGCGCCCATGATTGTGGCACGGAAAACAGCATCACCGCTTCGGCGGCTGTGAACGATGGGGAGGTTGTTTCTTCCTTGTCCGAGCGGGTGCTGGGTCGCGTTGCAGCTGAGGATATTCTGGTCCCCGGTCAGGACGAAGTGATCGTGGCGCGTGGCGAGTTGATTGACGAACGCAAGGCAGATCTGATTGATCAGGCCGGTGTGGCGTCGGCGCGTATCCGCAGCCCATTGACCTGCGAAGCCGAAGAGGGCGTTTGCGCCCAGTGCTATGGCCGTGACTTGGCCCGGGGTACGTTGGTGAACCAAGGCGAGGCTGTTGGTATTATCGCTGCGCAGTCGATTGGTGAACCGGGCACACAGCTGACGATGCGGACGTTCCACATCGGCGGTATTGCGCAAGGTGGCCAGCAGTCGTTTTTGGAAGCCAGCCAAGAAGGCAAGGTGGAGTTCCGCAACGCCAACTTGCTGGAAAATGCTGGTGGCGAACAGGTCGTTATGGGCCGGTCGATGCAGATCGCAATTGTCGATGAGGCGGGGCAGGAACGTGCTGCGCACAAGGTGTCTTATGGTGCCAAGGTTCACGTCAAGGATGGCCAGCAGGTCAAACGCGGCGCGAAGCTGTTTGAATGGGACCCCTACACTTTGCCAATCATCGCCGAAAAGGCGGGCGTTGCACGGTTTGTCGACCTGATCTCGGGCATTTCGGTGCGCGAAGATACGGATGATGCGACAGGCATGACACAGCGGATCGTGTCCGATTGGCGTTCCGCGCCAAAAGGCAACGACTTGAAGCCAGAGGTCATCATCATGGATGCCAACGGCGAGCCTGTGCGCAACGAGGCCGGGAACCCGATTTCCTATCCAATGTCGGTTGACGCGATTTTGTCGGTCGAAGACGGTCAGGACATTCGCCCCGGTGACGTGGTTGCACGTATTCCGCGCGAAGGTGCCAAGACCAAGGACATCACCGGGGGTCTTCCCCGTGTGGCGGAATTGTTCGAGGCGCGCCGTCCAAAGGACAACGCGATCATCGCGGAATCCGATGGCTATGTACGGTTTGGCAAAGACTACAAGAACAAGCGCCGCATTACGCTGGAGCCGATCGATGACAGCTTGCAGCCGCTGGAATACATGGTGCCCAAGGGCAAGCATATTCCAGTTCAGGAAGGTGATTTCGTTCAAAAGGGCGATTACATCATGGACGGCAACCCAGCCCCGCACGATATTTTGCGGATCTTGGGGGTCGAGGCGCTGGCCAACTACATGATCGACGAAGTGCAGGACGTGTACCGTCTGCAAGGCGTGAAGATTAACGACAAGCATATCGAAGTGATCGTGCGTCAGATGTTGCAAAAGTTTGAGGTCTTGGACTCAGGCCAAACAACGCTGCTGAAGGGCGAAAACGTCGATAAGCAAGAGTTGGAAGAAGCCAACGCGCGTGCACACAAACTTGGTGTGCGTCCGGCCACGGCAGAACCGATCTTGCTGGGCATCACCAAGGCGTCGTTGCAAACGCGCAGCTTCATCTCGGCGGCGTCGTTCCAGGAAACCACGCGGGTTCTGACCGAGGCTTCGGTCCAGGGCAAGCGCGACAAACTGGTCGGCTTGAAGGAAAACGTCATTGTGGGTCGTTTGATCCCAGCAGGGACGGGCGGGGCCACCAGCCGCGTGAAGCGCATCGCCGCTGAGCGTGACTTGAAGGTTGTCGATGCACGTCGTTCGGATGCGGAACATGCAGCCGCTTTGGCGGCACCCGAAACGGTGGCGGCAGCGACAAGCGACGAACAGGAATAATCTGTTCTAGAACATTGATTTGGCCCCTCACAGGTGACTGTGTGGGGCCTTTTTGTTTTGTGTGGGATACAAAATTCGCGGGGCAGGGGGCTTGACCCAATGCAACCCGCGCGGACAGGTTGAACACCAGCGGGCAGGGGGGCATCGTGGCAGTCACAGACAACACACGCGGCATCATTTTCATGGCCGTGGCAATGGCGACCTTTACCGTGAACGACAGTTTCATGAAAGCTGCAACCCAGATTTTGCCCTTGTCACAAGCCATCGTTATTCGCGGCGGTTTAACCATCGTTGCCCTTTTGGTGCTGGCCCGTGTTATGGGGGTGCGCACGTTGCGCGTGGCAAAGGTGGACCGCAAATTGCTGGGCTGGCGCACTGTGGCGGAACTTGGGGCCACGCTGACCTTTTTGTTGGCATTGATGAACATGCCTCTCGCCAACCTCTCGGCAATTTTGCAATCCTTGCCGCTGGCGGTGACTTTGGGGGCGGTGATCGCGCTGCGCGAACCTGTGGGCTGGCGGCGGATGACGGCGATTGGTGTGGGGCTTGCGGGGGTTTTGCTGATCGTGCGCCCCGGGACCGAGGGGTTTAACGTCTGGTCGGTGCTTGCCCTTATTTCCGTCGCGTTTGTGGTGGTCCGCGACTTAACCACGCGGCAGTTTTCAAAAGGTCTGCCGTCGGTCACAATTGCGATTTACACTTCGGTTTCCGTGACGTTGATGGGGCTGGCGGGCTTGTTTATCCAAGATTGGATCCCGGTGCCGCCGCGCGCGCTTGCCATGCTGGCGGCCGCCGCTGCGATGCTGATCATGGGGTATCTGTTTATTGTGATGGCAATGCGGGTAGGGGATGTGGCGATTGTGGCCCCGTTCCGCTATTCCGCGCTGATCTGGGCAATTCTGATCGGGTGGTTGGCCTTTGGTGAAATCCCCAAGGCGCTGACCTTTGTGGGGGCGGCCATTGTGGTGGGAACCGGCCTTTACACCTACCTGCGCGAACATCAGGTGCAGCGCAAAATCGCGGCCACTGCGGCGTCGATGACGGGGACCGCCACCCCCGATAGGTAGCGGGCCTGCGTGTTGACATCCCCCGCGACTCCCCTTATACGCCGCCTCACCTGACACTTGCGCAAGCGGGAAAAGGGTCTCAAAGACTAAAGTGGTCACGATCCGGGCCTTAAAAACCCCGATCCTCTGGAATTCCACCGCACCGTCACCCGTTTGGGCGACGAATGCGGTTTTGGTGTTTTGTGAAGGCACAAGATGCCGTCGAGAAGCAGTGTGCCGGAACCGATCCGGTGCGAGTATTGACAGTTGCAACACGAGGAACGTGAATGCCAACGATCCAACAGCTTATCCGCAAGCCGCGCGAACCGCGCGTCAAGCGGTCCAAGTCCATGCACTTGGAATCCTGCCCGCAAAAACGCGGCGTATGTACCCGCGTTTACACAACCACCCCGAAAAAGCCGAACTCAGCTATGCGGAAGGTCGCCAAAGTGCGTCTGACCAACAGTTTTGAGGTTATCTGCTATATTCCGGGTGAAAAACATAACCTTCAGGAACACTCTGTGGTCCTGATCCGCGGCGGTCGTATCAAAGACCTTCCGGGTGTCCGTTACCACATCCTGCGCGGTGTGTTGGATACCCAGGGTGTTAAAGAGCGTCGTCAGCGCCGGTCGAAATACGGCGCGAAGCGTCCGAAGTGAGGGATTAAAATATGTCACGTCGTCACGCCGCTGAAAAACGCGAGATTCTGCCTGACGCCAAGTATGGCGATAAGGTTCTGACAAAATTCATGAACAACCTGATGATCGACGGCAAGAAATCTGTCGCCGAATCCATCGTATACAACGCGCTGACCCGCGTTGAGCAGCGCCTGAAGCGCGCCCCCATCGAGTGCTTTCATGAAGCCCTTGAGAACGTGAAGCCATCGGTCGAAGTCCGGTCGCGTCGCGTTGGTGGTGCCACCTATCAGGTGCCGGTTGATGTGCGCATTGAACGTCGCGAAGCTTTGGCCATCCGTTGGCTGATCATCGCTGCCCGCAAGCGCAACGAAAACACCATGGAAGAACGTCTGGCTGCCGAGCTTTCGGATGCCGTCAACAACCGTGGGACCGCCGTTAAAAAGCGGGAAGACACCCATAAAATGGCCGACGCAAACAAAGCGTTCAGCCATTACCGCTGGTAAGGGGGCCTCATGGCACGCGAATACGAACTCCGCCGTTACCGCAATATCGGAATCATGGCGCATATCGACGCGGGTAAAACCACGACGACTGAGCGGATCCTTTACTATACAGGCAAGTCGCACAAGTTGGGCGAAGTGCATGACGGTGCGGCAACTATGGACTGGATGGAGCAGGAGCAGGAGCGTGGGATCACGATCACTTCCGCTGCGACAACCACGTTCTGGCAGCGCCAAGAAGATCCGACCACCGAAGGCACCAATGAAACGAAATACCGTTTCAACATCATCGACACTCCCGGCCACGTTGACTTCACGATTGAAGTTGAGCGTTCGCTGGCTGTGCTTGATGGTGCGATCTGCTTGCTGGACGCCAACGCTGGTGTAGAGCCGCAGACCGAAACTGTTTGGCGCCAAGCCGACCGGTACAAAGTGCCGCGTATCGTTTTTGTCAACAAAATGGACAAGATCGGCGCTGACTTTTACAACTGCGTTAAGATGATCAAAGACCGCACTGGTGCGACCCCGTTGCCAATCGCTTTGCCGATCGGTGCTGAGGACAAGCTGGAAGGCATCATCGACCTCGTGAAGATGGAAGAGTGGGTCTATGAGGGAGAAGATCTTGGCGCAGGCTGGGTTCGTAAGCCGGTCCGCGCTGATCTGTTGGAAAACGCCAAGGAATGGCGTCACAACCTGCTGGAAATCATTGTCGAGCAGGATGACGCTGTTATGGAATCGTATTTGGAAGGCAACGAGCCTGACGAAGCGACCATTCGCCGTTTGATCCGCAAAGGCACATTGTCGTTGACCTTCGTTCCCGTGACTGCGGGTTCGGCGTTCAAAAACAAAGGCGTTCAGCCGCTGTTGAACTCGGTTATCGACTATCTGCCCTCGCCGCTGGACGTGCCTGCCTATATGGGCTTCAAGGCCGGCGATGAGACAGAAACCCGCGACCAACCCCGTTCGGCAGACGACGCACAGCCCTTCTCGGGTCTGGCGTTCAAAATCATGAACGACCCCTTTGTTGGGTCCTTGACCTTCACACGGATCTATTCCGGCGTGTTGAAAAAGGGCGACCAGATGGTGAACACCACCAAAGGTCGTAAAGAGCGCGTTGGCCGTATGATGATGATGCACGCCATCAACCGCGAAGAGATTGATGAAGCCTTTGCGGGCGACATCATCGCGCTGGCCGGTCTGAAAGAAACGACCACCGGTGATACATTGTCCGACCCGAACCATCAGGTCGTGCTGGAAACCATGACCTTCCCCGAGCCAGTGATCGAAATCGCTGTCGAGCCGAAGACCAAGGCTGACCAAGAAAAAATGGGTATCGCGTTGGCACGTTTGGCAGCTGAGGATCCATCCTTCCGTGTGGAAACCGATTTCGAGTCGGGCCAGACGATCATGAAGGGCATGGGCGAACTTCACCTCGACATTCTCGTGGACCGTATGCGCCGCGAATTCAAAGTTGAGGCGAATATCGGCGCGCCACAGGTGGCCTACCGCGAAACGATCTCTCGCGAAGCGGAAATCGACTACACGCACAAAAAGCAATCCGGTGGTACCGGTCAGTTCGCGCGCATCAAGTTGATTATCTCGCCAACCGAGCCGGGCGAAGGGTATTCGTTCGAATCCAAGGTTGTTGGCGGTTCTGTTCCAAAGGAATACATCCCCGGCGTCGAAAAAGGCATCAAGTCCGTTATGGATTCAGGTCCTTTGGCTGGCTTTCCTGTGATCGATTTCAAAGTGGTCCTAGTCGACGGTGCATACCACGACGTGGACAGTTCGGTTCTGGCTTTTGAGATCGCGGCGCGTGCCGGGATGCGCGAAGGTCTGAAAAAGGCAGGGGCCAAGTTGTTGGAACCCATCATGAAAGTCGAAGTTGTGACGCCGGAAGAATATACCGGTGGCGTGATCGGCGACTTGACCTCCCGTCGTGGGATGGTCACGGGGCAAGACAGCCGCGGCAACGCGAACGTCATCGCTTCGATGGTGCCTTTGGCGAACATGTTCGGCTATATTAACACGTTGCGGTCCATGACTTCGGGCCGTGCCGTGTTCTCGATGAGCTTCGATCACTACGACTCGGTTCCGCAGAACATCTCGGATGAGATCCAGAAAAAATACGCTTAATCGGTGCGGCGGGGGAAACCCCGCCCTCCATTCCGTAGGGTGAGCTTTCGCGCACCGCATCTATCCAAATCAGGAGGCCATCATGGCAAAGGCAAAGTTTGAACGTAACAAACCGCACGTCAACATCGGCACGATTGGTCACGTTGACCACGGCAAAACGACGTTGACCGCAGCGATCACCAAGTATTTCGGCGAATTCAAGCCCTACGACCAGATCGACGGCGCGCCGGAAGAAAAAGCGCGTGGGATCACGATTTCCACAGCACATGTGGAATACGAGTCCGCAAACCGCCACTACGCGCACGTCGATTGCCCCGGCCACGCTGACTATGTGAAGAACATGATCACCGGTGCTGCGCAGATGGACGGCGCGATCTTGGTGGTGAACGCGGCCGATGGCCCGATGCCACAAACACGCGAGCACATCTTGCTTGGCCGTCAGGTTGGTATTCCGTTCATGGTTGTTTACATGAACAAGGTCGACCAAGTGGACGACGAGGAATTGCTGGAACTGGTGGAAATGGAAATCCGCGAGCTGCTGTCCAAGTACGACTATCCCGGCGATGATATCCCAATCATTCGTGGTTCCGCATTGCACGCAATGAACGGCACCCGTCCGGAAATCGGCGAAACTTCGATCCGTGCGCTGATCGCGGCTGTGGATGAATATATCCCAACCCCAGCACGCGCTGTTGACCAGCCGTTCTTGATGCCAGTCGAAGACGTGTTCTCGATCTCGGGTCGCGGTACTGTTGCCACCGGTCGTATCGAACGCGGTATCATCAAAGTCGGCGAAGAAATGGAAATCGTGGGCATCCGCGATACCAAGAAAACCGTGTGTACCGGTGTGGAAATGTTCCGCAAGTTGCTGGATCAGGGTCAGGCTGGCGATAACGTTGGTCTGTTGCTGCGCGGTGTTGACCGTGAAGGCATCGAGCGCGGCCAAGTGCTGTGCAAGCCATCTTCGGTAAAGCCACACACCAAGTTTGAAGCAGAAGCCTATATTCTGACCAAAGAAGAAGGTGGCCGTCACACGCCATTCTTTGCAAACTACCGTCCACAGTTTTACTTCCGCACGACAGACGTGACGGGCACAGTGAACCTGCCGGAAGGCACTGAAATGGTTATGCCAGGCGATAACTTGAAGTTCGAAGTTGAACTGATCGCCCCAATCGCCATGGAAGAAAAACTGCGCTTCGCCATCCGTGAAGGCGGCCGTACCGTCGGCGCTGGCGTTGTTTCGAAAATTCTTGCTTAATTTTTCTGGCAGAGGGGTCGGGTCCGGTGGTGCAAACCATCGGGCCTGATTTCCCGCCAAGCCTAAAGGGCACCAAATATGTCAAGTCAAACGATCCGTATCAGGCTGAAAGCCTTCGATTACCGGGTGTTGGATGCGTCCACACAGGAAATCGTAAACACCGCGAAACGTACCGGCGCTACCGTGCGCGGCCCGATTCCGCTTCCCAACAAAATTGAGAAATTCACGGTTCTCCGTGGTCCGCACATCGACAAGAAGTCGCGCGACCAGTGGGAAATCCGCACGCACAAGCGTCTTCTCGATATCGTCGATCCAACACCCCAGACCGTGGACGCGCTGATGAAGCTCGACCTCGCTGCCGGTGTTGACGTCGAAATCAAAGTATAAGGGGGCATCAGATTATGCGCTCTGGCGTTATTGCAAAGAAGTTGGGCATGACCCGGCTGTTTCTCGAAGATGGTAAGCAGATTCCTGTAACCGTTCTTCAACTCGACAACTTGCAGGTTGTGGCACAGCGCACCGCTGATCGCGACGGTTATACCGCCGTGCAGCTGGGTGCTGGTTTGGCCAAAGCCAAGCGGACCACCGCCGCAATGCGCGGCCATTTTGCCAAGGCAAACGTAGAACCAAAGCGCAAGATCGCTGAGTTCCGCGTGACTGCCGATTGCATGATTGATGTGGGCGAAGAAATCACCGCTGACCATTACTTTGAAGGTCAGTTTGTGGACATCGCCGGCACTTCGATCGGTAAAGGTTTCCAAGGGGCGATGAAGCGTCACAACTTCCGGGGCCTTCGGGCGTCGCATGGTGTGTCGGTGTCGCACCGCTCGCACGGGTCCACGGGCCAGTGTCAGGATCCGGGCAAAGTGTTCAAAGGCAAGAAGATGGCGGGCCACATGGGTTCGACACGCATTACCACGCAAAACCTGCAGGTCGTAAAGACCGACAGCGAGCGCGGGATCATCATGGTACGGGGCGCAGTGCCCGGTTCCAAAGGTGGCTGGGTGACGATGAAGGACGCGGTAAAGAAAGCCGTTCCGGATAACGTGATCATGCCTGCGGCCCTGCGTTCGGCGGGTGAAGCGGCCAAGAAGGCAGCTGAAGCAGCAGCAGCAGCGGCAGCTGAGGAAGAAGCGATCCGCGCAGCGGCGATGGCAGCAGAAGCGGCAGCAGCCGAAGAAGCAGCAGAAGCAGCAGCGGCAGTAGATGCCCCGGCGACGACCGATGGAGGCGAAAAGAATGAAGGCTGATGTCATCACCCTGGACGGCGGCAAAGCCGGTTCCATCGACCTGAATGACGCGCTTTTTGGCCTTGAGCCACGCGCCGACATTCTGCACCGCGTTGTGCGTTGGCAGCGGGCGAAAGCCCAAGCTGGCACACATTCGACACTGGGCCGTTCCGATGTAAGCTACTCGACCAAGAAGATTTATCGCCAAAAAGGCACCGGTGGCGCACGCCATGGTGACAAAGGCGCGCCGATCTTCCGTCACGGTGGTATCTACAAAGGCCCGGTTCCACGCAGCCACGCCCATGATCTGCCAAAGAAGTTCCGCGCCCTTGGGTTGCGTCACGCGCTGTCGGCCAAGGCCAAAGCGGGTGAGCTGATCATCTTGGACACCGCCATGATGGCCGATGCGAAAACCTCTACCCTTGCCAAGATGGCAAAGGAATTGGGTTGGAAGCGCGTGCTGATCATCGACGGTGCTGAGCTGGACGGAAACTTCGTTCTGGCCGCGCGCAACATCGACACCATCGATGTTCTGCCAGGCATGGGTGCAAACGTTTATGATATCTTGAAGCGGGATCAACTTGTGATCACCAAAGCAGGGATCGAAGCACTGGAGGCTCGTTTGAAATGAGCGTTAAAGCAAACCATTACGATGTGATCCGCAAGCCGATCATCACTGAAAAGGCCACTATGGCCTCTGAACACAACGCTGTTGTGTTCCAAGTGGCGATGGATGCAACCAAGCCGATGATCAAAGAAGCTGTTGAAGCTGTCTTTGGCGTCAAGGTGAAGGCCGTGAACACGACCATCACCAAAGGCAAGGTAAAGCGGTTCAAAGGGCGCCCCGGCGTTCGTTCCGACAAGAAGAAAGCCTATGTGACGCTTGAAGAAGGCAATACGATCGACGTGTCCACCGGGCTCTGATCGGCACATAGCTGCAAAGGAAGGCCCCTGCGAGTGCGGGGGCCTTTTTCGTTATTTCTGCAACAGGAAATAATGGTTTCCAAGCAATTCGCTGACAGCCCAGTGTTTGACGCGGTATGTCTCACCTTTCAGGATGAGGGTGGCGCGGTCTTCCCTATCGTTGTGACTGATGCCAATCGCGCGGAACAAGGCCCCGCGAATTTGCGTATTGGAAACGCCTTCGTTTCGCAGGACATAATTGTTTCATAGAAAGTTAAAGGTCACTTTACACTCAAATTTTCTTTTGTTTTCTGAATTATAGTGATTGATTTCAAATTTAACAAAGATGTCCATAAGTTTGGACTCTGCGCCTTGTCCGCCGCAGAACAAGCCAGAGGTGGCATCTTTGGTTTCGGCCGCAAACCCCCGCGCGCGCCGCATTTGCGATGGCACACAGGTCCGGTGCGTTGTCGACCGCGACCTCCATGAACAGACTGACCATTTTTTGCAAAGGGGTGCCTTCGGCGATAAGCGCCGCCTGTTCGGCTGGGGGGGGCGATCTTTTAGCCAGATGTTTTGCTCGAGGCTCAACTCTACCGCAGGGCCGCCATTCAACGTGAACAGGGAGGGCAGGATCCCTAAATCCATCCCGCGCCCGCCAATCGGCTTGGCCGACCAGAACCGACCTTTGTATAACGGGCTGTGGCGCGGCGGAGGAAACCACGCCGTTTTTTTTCCAAACTTGTTGGGTGGTTTCCGTCAAAGCGGATTGGGACTTTACGAAAGTGAGAAGCCCCTCGCGCGCCTCTGACGTATCGGAAACAACAAGATTGACGACACGCGGCCAATCCTTGCGGCCCTCAAAGCAACTAAAAGCAAAGGGCATATAGGGGTTCTGAAACAGGGTTGATGTATCTTCGGGGCCAGTGTTATGGCCAAGCCTGTGGGTTTCAACGAAACCCATTTCAGGCAGGACACGCGGAAGGGTTGGGATATGGTCGATATTGGCCAGACAGACCTTTTGAAACATCGCCTTGGCGGCATCGTGCATTTTAGGGCCTCCAGAGGGGGTGAAGCGTCAGATTGGCAGGTGCGGGGCGAGTTGCCAATCATGGACAATCCGCCCTCGCTGATTTCTGAAGCATTGCACGGAAAAAGCGTTGCCCCGCATGGACAGCCCCAACCATTCCTGTTACTTCCCCGTTATTCCAATGGCCCCGGATTCGTTCCGGGGCTTTGGAATTTATGTTGGGGACCTTCGGGGCCCTGTAACCTAGGGCCGCAAACTGCGGTCCTCAAGCTAGCGGAAGACAGAGAGCATGGCACTCAAGTCGTACAAACCGACGACGCCTGGCCAACGAGGGTTGGTTCTGATCGACCGTTCGGAGCTGTGGAAAGGCCGTCCGGTCAAAGCCCTTACTGAGGGTTTGAGCAAATCGGGTGGCCGGAACAACACCGGGCGTATTACAATGTGGCATCACGGCGGTGGGGCAAAGCGCCTGTACCGTATCGTTGATTTCAAACGCACAAAGCGTGATATGGCGGCTGTGGTAGAGCGGATCGAATACGATCCCAACCGCACTGCGTTTATCGCCTTGATCAAATACGAAGATGGCACCCTGAACTACATCCTTGCGCCGCAGCGTTTGGCCATTGGGGACAGCGTTATCGCTGGCGCCAAGACTGACGTAAAGCCGGGCAATGCGATGCCGTTTTCGGGTATGCCGATCGGTACGATCGTTCACAACGTGGAAATGAAGCCAGGCAAGGGCGGGCAGATTGCACGCGCGGCGGGCACATATGCACAGTTCGTGGGTCGTGATGGTGGTTACGCACAGATCCGTTTGTCTTCGGGCGAACTGCGTCTGGTGCGTCAAGAATGCATGGCAACGGTTGGTGCCGTGTCCAACGCAGACCATTCGAACCAGAACTTCGGCAAAGCGGGCCGCATGCGTCACAAGGGCATCCGCCCAACCGTTCGCGGTGTGGCGATGAACCCAATCGACCACCCGCATGGCGGCGGCGAAGGCCGTACCTCGGGCGGCCGTCACCCGGTTACGCCATGGGGCAAGGGCACCAAGGGCAATCGTACCCGTTCGAACAAGACCACGGATAAATACATCCTGCGGTCGCGTCACGCTAAGAAGAAGGGCCGCTGATAGATGGCACGTTCAATCTGGAAAGGCCCGTTCGTCGATGGCTACGTCCTGAAAAAGGCCGAGAAGTCGCGCGAAGGTGGCAAAAACGAAGTGATCAAGATTTGGTCGCGTCGTTCCACCATTCTGCCACAGTTCGTGGGTTTGATGTTTGGTGTCTATAACGGCAAAAAGCACGTTCCCGTCAACGTGACCGAAGAAATGATCGGCCAGAAGTTTGGCGAATATTCGCCAACACGGACCTACTATGGTCACTCTGCCGATAAAAAAGCCAAGAGGAAATAAGTCATGGGCAAGGCAAAAAATCCGCGCCGCGTGGCCGATAACGAAGCAATGGCGCTTGCTAAAATGCTTCGCACCTCGCCGCAAAAACTTAACCTCGTTGCTGGTTTGATCCGCGGCAAGAAGGTGGACAAGGCTCTGGCTGACCTCACTTTCTCCAAAAAGCGGATCGCAAAGGACGTAAAGAAATGCTTGCAGTCCGCAATCGCCAACGCCGAAAACAACCACGGTCTTGATGTGGATGAATTGATCGTTGCCGAAGCGTATTGCGGCAAGAACCTGACACTGAAGCGCGGCCGCCCGCGTGCGCGTGGCCGGTTCGGCAAGATCATGAAGCCGTTCAGCCAGCTGACGATTCTGGTACGTCAAAAAGGGGAGTCCGCATAATGGGTCAGAAGGTCAATCCGATCGGTATGCGCCTCCAGGTCAACCGGACCTGGGACAGCCGCTGGTTTGCGGAAAGCAAAGATTACGGCAACCTGTTGCTGGAAGATCTGCGCATGCGCAAATACATTCACAAAGAATGTATGCAGGCTGGTATTTCCAAAGTCATCATTGAACGTCCGCACAAAAAGTGCCGTGTGACCATTCACACAGCGCGTCCGGGCGTCATCATCGGCAAAAAAGGCGCGGATATCGAAACGCTTCGCAAGAAGCTGTCGGTGTTCACTGCTTCCGAGTTGCACCTCAACATCGTTGAGATCCGCAAGCCGGAAATGGATGCCAAGCTGGTGGCAGAATCGATCGCACAGCAAATGGAACGCCGGGTGTCTTTCCGTCGCGCCATGAAGCGTGGCGTACAGAACGCGATGCGCATGGGGGCCTTGGGCATCCGTGTGAACGTGGCGGGCCGTCTGGGCGGCGCAGAAATTGCGCGGACCGAATGGTACCGTGAAGGCCGCGTGCCTTTGCACACATTGCGCGCTGACATCGACTATGCACACCACGAGGCGACCACCGCCTATGGTATCATTGGTGTGAAAGTGTGGATCTTTAAGGGCGAAATCCTTGAGCATGACCCACAAGCACATGATCGTCGCCACGCCGAGGCACAGGAAGGCGCTGTTCCGCGCCAACCGCGCCGCGAACGCACGTAAGGGAGCATAAACATGTTGCAACCTAAACGGACTAAGTTCCGCAAACAGTTCAAAGGCAAGATCAGCGGCGAGGCCAAAGGCGGCTTTCTGTTGAATTTTGGTACCTACGGCCTGAAAGCCACCGAGCCGGAGCGTGTCACCGCGCGCCAGATCGAAGCGGCACGCCGCGCCATCACCCGCCACATGAAGCGTCAAGGCCGTGTCTGGATCCGGATTTTCCCGGATGTTCCTGTCACGTCTAAGCCGACTGAAGTGCGGATGGGTAAAGGTAAAGGTTCCGTTGATTATTGGGCAGCCAAGGTGAAACCTGGCCGCGTGATGTTTGAAATCGACGGCGTTTCGGAAGTGATTGCGCGCGAGGCCCTGCGCCTTGGTGCGATGAAGCTTCCCGTCCTGACGCGCGTTGTTCAACGCGAAGATTGGTAAGGGCGGTGGGTTGAAACCCACCCTACTTAGAAGGCCCCGCTGGAAACGGCGGGGCTTTTTGTTTTGTATTGCTATGAGTGGGTTTAACTGACTTGACGGAGGGTCCCTGCCTAAAATTTGGTGCCAACTGATAGCGCCCCTTTGAATTTTCAGTGATCAATTACCAGCTGAAAACTAGCGCTCAAATGGGGCACCGACAAAGTCACGCTGGCCGACGGCATCTGACTGAAAAAGAGGAAATGTTGGCAAGTGTGCTATGTGGCTTCTATAAGGGTACGCACACACGAGATGTAGGGGTACGTTATGCGTGCATCATTCATCCTCGAAGCCACGAAACCCTGCGGTACGAAGTACCGTTTTGAGTTTTCCTTGGGACTTGTGTTCTTTGGATGGCTTCTAGGGTCCTTCGGGCTTTAAGACTGAAAAAGGCAGCCCTTTGGGGCGGCCTCTTTTTCTATATATTGGCACCAACGTCAGTATATCAGGCATTTGGTGCATTGAGGCAAACGCGATACTCGCCTATGTCAACTTCCCCCTTGCCCTTCCACTCCCATCCACCTATACGGCCCTATCTATCGATTCCGGGTGACCGGATTCGTTGGTCTATCATTGACTCCACTGGGCAAAGGGTAACCCTCGCGGGCCTTCCGGTGATGTGAAAAAGGGAAGATCGCTCATGGCCAAAAAAGCCACCGCAAAAGTAACGAAGGCAGTGTCGTCGCACTCTGCCTCCGAGCTTAAGACAAAAACACCTGACCAATTGCGTGACAGCTTGGTGGCTTTGAAGAAAGAAGCCTTCAACCTGCGCTTTCAACAAGCGACTGGTCAGCTTGAAAACACATCGCGTATGCGCACCGTCCGTCGTGACGTGGCACGCATCATGACTGTGTTGAACCTCAAGGCGGCCGAAGCCGCCATCGCGAATTAAGGGAGCCTGAAATATGCCCAAACGCATCCTGCAAGGCACCGTAACTGGCGACCAAAACAACCAGACCATCACTGTGTCTGTTGAGCGCCGCTTCAAGCACCCGCTGCTTCACAAGACTGTTCGTAAGTCCAAGAAGTACCGCGCGCATGACGCACAAAACCAATTCAAAGTTGGTGACACTGTTCGTATTGAAGAGTGCGCGCCAATTTCGAAAACCAAACGCTGGACGGTGGTTTTGACTGCATAACGCAGCCTGCCATCTTTAGCCATTTTACGAAACCCTGGGGGATGGTCCCCCAAAGGTCGGGAGAAACCAAATGATCCAGATGCAGACCAACCTGGATGTTGCTGACAACAGCGGCGCGCGCCGTGTACAGTGCATCAAGGTTTTGGGCGGTTCGCACCGTCGGTATGCTTCGGTTGGCGACATTATTGTAGTGTCGGTAAAAGAAGCCATTCCGCGCGGTCGCGTGAAGAAGGGTGACGTGCGCAAAGCCGTCGTTGTTCGTACCGCCAAAGAAGTCCGTCGCGAAGACGGCACCGCCATTCGTTTTGATCGCAACGCTGCTGTCATTCTGAACAACGCGGGCGAGCCTGTTGGCACGCGTATTTTTGGGCCAGTGGTCCGCGAATTGCGCGCAAAAAACTTCATGAAAATCATTTCGCTCGCACCGGAGGTGCTGTGATATGGCTGCTAAATTGAAAAAAGGCGATAAAGTCGTCGTGCTGACTGGCAAAGACAAGGGTAAAGAGGGCGAAATCTCGTCCGTGAACCCTGATGCTGGCAAGGCAATCGTGGATGGCATCAACATGGCCATCCGTCACACCAAGCAAAGCCAGGGCACACAGGGAGGGCGCATCTCGAAAGCGATGCCGATCCAACTGTCGAACCTGTCGCTGATTGATACCAATGGTAAGGCCACCCGCGTTGGCTTCCGCATGGAAGACGACAAAAAGGTGCGTTTCGCCAAGACCACGGGGGATGTTATCTGATGCTGGACCAAGCAACATACACCCCGCGTTTGAAGGGCGTTTTCAAGGACACCATCCGTGCGGCCTTGAAAGAAGAATTCGGTTACAAGAACGACATGCAGATCCCGCGTCTGGACAAGATCGTGATCAACATGGGCGTTGGCGAAGCTGTCAAGGACACCAAAAAAGTGAAAAAGGCAGCAGACGAGCTGACCCTGATCGCTGGCCAAAAGGCTGTCATCACCCACGCCAAGAAATCCATCGCGGGTTTTCGAGTGCGCGAAGAGATGCCGCTTGGCTGCAAGGTGACTTTGCGCGGCGACAAGATGTACGAATTTTTGGACCGTCTGATCACCATCGCATTGCCGCGCGTGCGCGACTTTCGGGGTGTGAAGCCGACATCGTTTGATGGCCGTGGCAACTATGCCATGGGTCTGAAAGAACAGCTCGTGTTCCCAGAGATCAACTTCGACCAAGTCGATGAAGTCTTGGGTATGGACATCATCATCTGCACCACCGCGAAAACAGACGCGGAAGCGAAGGCACTGTTGAAGAATTTCAACATGCCCTTCACGTCGTAAGCGGGAGGAATAGAGATATGGCTAAAAAATCCATGGTAAACCGCGAAGTGAAGCGCGCAAAATTGGTGGCACGCGATGCTGCCAAGCGTGCTGCACTGAAAACGGTGATCAAGAACCAAGAGCTGCCGATGGAAGAGCGCTTTAAGGCGACCATCAAATTGGCAGAACTTCCCCGCAATGGCTCGGCCGTGCGTTTGCACAATCGTTGCCAGCTGACGGGTCGCCCGCATGCGTATTACCGCAAGCTTAAACTTTCGCGCATCATGCTGCGTGATTTGGCCTCGTTTGGCCAGATCCCCGGCATGGTCAAATCCAGCTGGTAAGGAGATCGAACGATGATGATGAATGATCCTATCGGCGATATGCTGACACGAATCCGCAATGCGCAGATGCGTGGCAAATCGACCGTTAAAACACCAGCGTCCAAATTGCGCGCTTGGGTTTTGGATGTGCTGGCCTCCGAAGGCTACATCCGTGGTTATGAAAAAGCTGAGACCGCAGACGGTCAGGGCGAAATCACAATCAGCCTGAAGTATTTTGAAGGCACGCCGGTCATTCGTGACCTCAAGCGCGTCTCCAAGCCAGGCCGCCGGGTCTATATGGCGTCGAAGGATATCCCTTCGGTGCGCAATGGCCTTGGTGTTTCAATTGTCTCCACGCCTAAGGGCGTCATGTCCGATGCAGCTGCACGATCCGCCAATGTTGGCGGCGAAGTGCTCTGCACCGTGTTCTAAGGAGGGCAAGATGTCTCGTATTGGTAAAAAACCGGTTGACCTGCCAGCAGGCGTTTCGGCGTCGCTGTCCGGCCAGACCATCGAAGTGAAGGGGCCGAAAGGCACCCGCACTTTTGCTGCAACGGATGATGTGACGATCACGATTGACGGCAATGTTGTGACGGTAAAACCGCGCGGCCTGTCCAAGCGTGCCCGTTCGCAGTGGGGCATGACCCGCAACCAGATCGAAAATCTGGTGACTGGCGTGACCACTGGCTTCAAAAAAGAGTTGGAAATTCAGGGTGTTGGTTATCGTGCTGCGATCACCGGCAACATCTTGAAACTGTCTCTGGGCTACAGCCATGATGTGAACTTTGAGGTTCCTGACGGCGTAACCGTTGTGGTTCCAAAGCAGACCGAAATCATTGTGGAAGGCATTGACCAGCAAGTTGTTGGCCAAGTCGCTGCGAACATCCGCGAATGGCGCAAGCCTGAGCCCTACAAGGGCAAAGGCATCCGTTATAAGGGTGAATTCGTATTCCGCAAAGAAGGCAAGAAGAAGTAAGGGGCGTAAAAATGGCGAACACAAAACGCGAGTTGTTCCTCAAGCGCCGCTTGCGCACACGGAACAAAATCAAGGCGATGGCAAATGGGCGCGCGCGTCTGTCTGTCCATCGTTCTAGCAAGAATATCAGCGTCCAGCTGATCGACGACCTCAACGGTGTGACTTTGGCCGCCGCTTCTACCCTCGAAAAGGGTTTGGGCTTTGTGGGCAAAAACAACATCGAAGCGGCGACGAAAGTTGGTGCGACGATTGCCGAGCGGGCTAAAAAGGCTGGGGTCGAAGATGTTTACTTCGACCGTGGTGGTTTCCTTTTTCACGGTAAGATCAAGGCTTTGGCCGACGCTGCCCGTGAAGGTGGCCTGAAGTTCTGATACCAGCGGGTGGCGTTCGCGCCACCCCGATGATCCGGGGGCCTTGCCCACTAGGATTGGTTCATTTGGCGCGAACCCCGCGCATGATACGAGGAATGCCTAATGGCAAGAGAAGATAACCGTCGGGACAATCGCGGTGGCCGCGAAGAAACCCCGGAGTTTGCAGATCGTTTGGTTGCGATCAACCGTGTTTCCAAAACCGTAAAAGGTGGTAAGCGCTTTGGTTTCGCAGCCCTCGTGGTTGTGGGCGATCAGCGTGGCCGTGTCGGTTTCGGCAAAGGCAAAGCCAAAGAAGTGCCTGAGGCCATTCGCAAGGCCACCGAGCAGGCCAAGCGTCAGATGATTCGTGTGCCGTTGAAGGACAGCCGCACGCTTCACCACGACATGGAAGGCCGTCATGGCGCAGGTAAGGTGGTCATGCGGACTGCTGTTGCCGGTACAGGGATCATCGCTGGTGGTCCAATGCGTGCGGTATTTGAAATGTTGGGTTTGCAGGACGTAGTGGCGAAATCCATCGGGTCGCAGAACCCCTACAACATGATCCGCGCTACGATTGATGGCTTGAAGCAAGAAGCCAGCCCCCGTCAGGTCGCGCAGCGTCGCGGCAAGAAAGTGGCTGAGATTTTGGGCACCAAGCCTGAAGCTGCAGAAACTGTGGAGGCTTGATTATGACTGATGGCAAAAAAACAATCGTTGTGAAGCAGGTTAAATCTGCTGCACGCCGCCCTGCAATCCAGACCGCGACCCTCAAGGGTCTTGGCCTTAACAAAATGAACCGCACCCGCGAATTGGAAGATACTCCTTCCGTGCGCGGCATGGTCAACAAGATCTCGCATCTTGTTGAGATCATCGAAGAGCGTGGTTGAAGTGGCGGTGCGTTGAAACGCACGCTACGTTAGATGAGAGCGCCCTGCGGGAAACCGTGGGGCGTTTTGGTTTTGCTTTCTCATTTCCTTTTCCAACTCAAAGAGAATAAAGTTGCAAGCCCAATGCGTAGTTTGTTGAACGACCAAACGATTCATTCCGGAGCACGAAACTACGGGCAATCGAATTAGCCTTGTTTCGTAGTAACGTAATGCTCCGCCATCATGTGCGTGATGATCGTCTAACCAATCTACCGCGTCAGAGAGTTTTGGGATGGCCTGGCCTATATCATAGTTGCTGGGCGTTTGGTCTGCGAATGCCCCGTGGGTGTTCGCAAGGTATAGTTCCCGATCATCACGGAGTTGAACTTTCCAATGACCTTTTACAGTTTTTTCGGTGCGGCTATTAGAAGTTTTGATTTAACATGGCCTTTAGCGCGACTGTATGGCCCACGCAGGTTGTGTCCATTGGCCCGAACATCTTCCTGCGACTTCCCTTGCCAAAGAGAAATAGCCTTTAGCGTCAATTCTAGGGAGTGCGCCAAGAGTACAAGTTGGGGCGCATGAAGTGAGAGCGGCTCTTGCTTTGATCTCCTTTTTTCAAGCAATTCGGCGCTTTGCAAAAAATCTTTAGCAAGGTTAAGATGCGCTGGTACCAAATTGCCCCAGTGTTCAGGGGGGTTCATTTCATGCTCTTTCCTCGATTAAGTTCGATTAGACTTGAAACAAGACGGTATTGCAAATACATGCCGCGAGTGGTCCTTCCGGCTCGCAAAGAATCAAGAAACGCCGCGTTTGGCCGCTCCCGTCGCTGGGGGTCACATCCGGCAATAGGAGAAGCGACATGAAACTGAATGAACTTTCCGACAACGCCGGTGCGGCGAAAAAGCAAAAGCGCAAAGCGCGTGGTCCGGGTTCGGGCAAGGGTAAAACTGCTGGCCGTGGTATCAAGGGCCAGAAATCGCGTTCGGGTGTCTCGATTGGCGGCTACGAAGGCGGCCAGATGCCTCTTTATCGTCGTTTGCCAAAGCGCGGCTTTACCAAGCCGAACCAAAAGCATTACGCCGTTGTGAACCTGG
The DNA here is from genome assembly GCF_900110135.1 of Pseudorhodobacter antarcticus. GTDB lineage: Bacteria > Pseudomonadota > Alphaproteobacteria > Rhodobacterales > Rhodobacteraceae > Pseudorhodobacter > Pseudorhodobacter antarcticus. The sequence goes on from NZ_FOCO01000009.1 coordinate 107,214, forward strand.
GCCTGATCCAAAAGTTCATCGACGCCGGCAAGTTGGACATCAAAGCCGACATCACCGAAGATGCGATCATCGCCGCTGGTCTGACCAAGGGCAAGCTGGACGGTATCCGCGTCTTGTCCAAGGGTGCGCTGACCTCCAAGGTCACTTTGATCGTCACGGGCGCATCTGCATCCGCGATTGAAGCGGTGGCGCAGTTGGGTGGCAGCCTCACGGTTGCGGCACCACACGCGGCTGCGGCTGAATAAGAGGTTGTGAGCCGCGCCAAAGCGGCTTACATCCCTATAAGTTTTCTCGCGCCGCCGACCGGAAAACGGTTTGGCGGCGCTTCCTTTAGCGCCTGCGGAGAAATTTAACCATGGCTTCAGCTGCGGAACAAATGGCGGCCAATCTGAGCTGGGGGGCGCTGGGTAAGGCGACCGACCTGCGCCAACGGATCTTTTTCACCATCGGCTTGCTGATCGTGTACCGCGTCGGGACATATATCCCTGTGCCGGGCATTGATGGCACAGCACTGCGTGAATTTATGGCCGATCTGTCCACCGGCATCGGTGGCATGCTGAACATGTTCACCGGGGGCGCAATTTCCCGGATGGGGATTTTTGCGCTTGGGATCATGCCCTATATCTCCGCGTCGATCATTGTGCAGCTGATGACGGCCATGGTGCCGAAATTGGAGCAGTTGAAAAAGGAAGGCCAGCAGGGCCAAAAGAAAATCAACCAATACACGCGCTATGGCACTGTGGTTTTGGCGACGTTTCAGGCTTACGGCATCGCGGTCAGTCTGCAAAGTGGCGGGTTGGTGACGACGCCGGGTTGGTTCTTTATCGGCGCTTGCGTGATCACGCTTGTGGGCGGCACCATGTTCCTGATGTGGCTGGGTGAACAGATCACTGCGCGCGGCATCGGCAACGGCATTTCGTTGATCATATTCGTCGGCATTGTGGCCGAAATTCCCGCCGCATTGGCTCAGTTCTTTAGCCAGGGCCGTTCGGGCGCTTTGTCACCTGCGGTGATCATCGGCGTGATCATCATGGTGATTGTCGTGATCGCCTTTGTGGTGTTCATGGAACGCGCCCTGCGCAAGATCCATATCCAATATCCCCGCCGCCAAGTCGGCATGAAGGTTTATGACGGTGGCTCCAGCCATTTGCCCGTCAAGGTCAACCCCGCTGGCGTGATCCCCGCGATCTTTGCCTCCTCGTTGCTCTTGTTGCCCGTTACGGTTTCGACATTCTCGGGCGCGCAAACGGGACCGATCATGTCAACAATTCTGGCCTATTTCGGCCCCGGGCAGCCGCTGTATCTGTTGTTTTTTGTTGGGATGATTGTGTTCTTTGCCTATTTCTACACTGCGAACGTGGCATTCAAGGTAGAGGATGTAGCCGATAACCTGAAAAATCAGAACGGCTTTGTGCCCGGCATTCGTCCTGGCAAAAAGACCGAGGAATATCTGGAATATGTGGTTAACCGCGTGTTGGTTTTGGGCTCTGGCTATTTGGCCTTGGTTTGCCTGTTGCCGGAAATCCTGCGCCACCAGTTGGGAATCCCCTTCTATTTTGGTGGTACGTCGGTGCTGATCGTGGTTTCGGTCACGATGGACACGATCAACCAAGTGCAATCGCATTTGTTGGCTCATCAGTATGAAGGGCTGATTGAGAAATCGAATCTTCGGGGCAAAAAGCGCGGCAAGCCCGCACCTGCGCGCCGCTAAGGGGGGATCATGGCGAATATCATTTTACTGGGACCACCCGGCGCAGGAAAAGGCACACAAGCAAAGCGGTTGGTGGAGGGACGCGCCATGGTGCAGCTTTCCACCGGCGATATGCTGCGCGAGGCGAAAACCTCCGGCTCTGAAATGGGCCGGATGGTGGCGGGCGTGATGGCGCGGGGGCAGTTGGTCACGGATGAGATCGTAATCGGCCTGATCCGCGAAAAACTGTCAAGCGATGCAGGCGGCGGGTTCATCTTTGACGGCTTCCCCCGCACGCTGGGCCAAGCAGATGCTTTGGGCGCGTTGATGGCCGATATGGGCATGCGCCTTGATGCGGTCATTGAAATGCAGGTGGATGACGCCGCATTGGTTGCGCGGATCACGGGGCGTTACACTTGCGGTGGCTGTGGTGCGGTCTATCACGACAAGACACATCCGACCGAGGTGGGCGGGGTGTGTGACGATTGCGGATCGGACAAGATGATGCGCCGCGTCGATGATACTGCCGAGGCGCTGCGCACGCGTCTGATGGAATATTACAAAAAGACCTCGCCGCTGATTGGGTATTACTATGCCAAAGGGGCGTTGTCTGTGGTGGACGGGCTTGCCGAAATGGATGTGGTTGCGGCAGAAATTGCTGCGGTGCTGGACCATAGCGAATAAAGCGCCTGCGCCCTTGACGGGCAGGTTAAAACCCCATATTGCACGGCGTCCCGCATGGGAATCGTTCTGCATTTTGGGTTTCTGAAACGTGAACGAAAACATCAAAGGCGGAGACGCCGTCTTTGGGTTGTGAAAAAAGGTTCTGGCACAACGGAACCGCAACGAAAGGAAGCGCGCGTGGCTCGTATTGCTGGCGTAAACATTCCGACGGGGAAACGTGTCCCCATCGCATTGACCTATATCACTGGGATTGGTTCCCACACCGCTGAGTTGATCTGTGAGGCTGTCGGCATCGACCGGGCCCGCCGCGTGAACGAGCTTTCGGATGCCGAAGTGCTTGCGATCCGCGAACATATTGACGCAAACTTCACCGTTGAAGGCGATCTGCGTCGTGAAACATCCATGAACATCAAGCGTTTGATGGATTTGGGTTGCTATCGTGGCCTGCGTCACCGTCGCGGTCTGCCAGTGCGCGGTCAGCGCACGCACACCAACGCTCGTACCCGCAAAGGCCCCGCAAAGGCCATTGCTGGCAAGAAGAAATAAGGGGGCGTTGAGATATGGCACGCGATAAGACTCGTATGAAGAAAAAGGAACGCAAAAACATCGCCGCTGGCGTTGCGCATGTGAATTCCTCGTTCAACAACACCAAAATCCTGATTTCTGACGTTCAGGGCAACGCAATTTCATGGTCCTCCTCGGGCACCATGGGCTTTAAGGGTTCGCGCAAATCGACCCCTTATGCAGCCCAGATGGCAGCCGAAGATGCCGCGCGCAAAGCACAAGAACACGGCGTGAAAACGCTGGAAGTCGAAGTGCAGGGCCCCGGTTCGGGCCGTGAATCCGCATTGCGCGCGTTGGCTGCTGCTGGTTTGAACATCACCTCTATCCGTGATGTGACCCCAATGGCGCATAACGGTTGCCGCCCACCAAAGCGCCGCCGCGTTTAAAATTATTCTTTCCAGCCGGGCCGCGCGCGTTTTGCGCATGGCCCGGTTTTGGGTATTTCTACATCCTCGGGCGTCGACTGCTTAGGGACATGAGCAGAAGACTAGTATGGAGGCTACACGCATGATCCACAAAAATTGGGCCGAGCTGATCAAACCGACGCAGCTGGTGGTTCACCCCGGCCCGGACGCACAGCGCACCGCAACCGTGATTGCAGAACCGCTGGAGCGTGGCTTTGGCCTGACGCTCGGCAACGCGCTGCGCCGCGTTTTGATGTCGTCGCTGCAGGGCGGGGCCATCACTGCGGTGCAGATCGACAATGTATTGCACGAATTTTCTAGCGTTTCTGGTGTGCGTGAAGACGTCACCGACATCGTGTTGAACCTGAAAGGCGTCAGCCTGCGGATGGAAGTTGAAGGGCCAAAGCGCTTGTCGATTTCTGCCAAAGGACCGGGCGTTGTGACCGCTGGCGACATCTCCGAATCCTCCGGGATTGAGGTTTTGAACAAGGACCATGTGATCTGTCACCTTGATGATGGCGCAGACGTGTTCATGGAACTGACCGTAAACACCGGCAAAGGCTATGTCTCTGCTGACAAAAACCGCCCCGAAGATGCGCCGATCGGTTTGATTCCGATTGATGCGATCTATTCGCCAGTGAAAAAAGTCAGCTATGAAGTGCAGCCAACCCGTGAGGGGCAGGTTCTGGATTATGACAAGCTGACCATGAAAATCGAAACCGATGGTTCGTTGACGCCAGATGACGCCGTGGCCTATGCCGCGCGTATTTTGCAAGACCAGCTGTCGATCTTTGTGAACTTTGATGAGCCGGAATCGGCGACACGTTCGGACGTAGATGACGGGCTGGAATTCAACCCGCTGCTGCTGAAGAAGGTCGACGAGTTGGAATTGTCGGTGCGTTCGGCAAACTGCCTGAAGAACGACAATATCGTTTACATCGGCGATTTGATCCAGAAAACCGAAGCCGAAATGCTGCGCACACCAAACTTTGGTCGCAAGTCCTTGAACGAAATCAAGGAAGTGCTGTCGGGTATGGGCTTACATTTGGGGATGGACGTCGAAGATTGGCCGCCAGAAAACATCGAAGATTTGGCTAAGCGGTTCGAAGACCAGTTCTAAGACTTAGGGGGGCAGCAATGCCCCCCGAAATGCCCGGATCTGCCGGGGAAGATATGGGCAAAACGCCCCAAGGTGAGCGGCCCAATCGTAGGGCTGCCGGACAAAGCAAAACGCGACTTTAGGAGATATAAAATGCGTCACGCCCGTGGTTACCGCCGTCTAAACCGTACACATGAACACCGCAAAGCGCTGTTTGCCAACATGTGCGGCTCGCTTATTGAACATGAGCAGATCAAGACCACTTTGCCAAAAGCAAAAGAATTGCGTCCGATCATCGAAAAGCTGATCACACTGGCAAAGCGCGGCGATTTGCACGCCCGCCGTCAGGCTGCGGCGCAGTTGAAGCAGGACCAGTATGTGGCCCGCCTGTTCGAAATTCTTGGTCCCCGCTATAAAGAGCGTCAGGGCGGTTACGTCCGCGTGTTGAAGGCTGGTTTCCGTTATGGTGACATGGCGCCAATGGCGATCATCGAATTTGTGGACCGCGATCCGAACGCAAAAGGCGCCGCCGACAAGGCCCGCGTCGCAGCATTCGAAGTCGCTGACGAATAATCCCAATTTTTCTTTGTAATTTCAAAGGCCCGCTGTCACAGGCGGGCCTTTTCCATGCGCCCCTCCGTGTGAATGTGGCAAAAATATGTCCCCTAGTTAATGGAATCTTAACAAAGGTGCTGGAATAGGGGAAGAGGTATATTTAGAGTTGAGTAGATTCTAAAAGGGCTCTGTTAAAGTTGATGTCAGTAGAAAAGCGGTTGGGTGAATTGTACAAAGAATTGGATCATTTGGCACCCGAAGGCTATGCAGTTGGGCTGCATATTCGATTCGCATCACCTTTGATTTATCACAGCTGCTACCCGTCTGATTGGGTGGCTTACTACAACGCAAATTCATACTACCTGCGCGATCCGCTTGTTTTTTGGGGCATAGGAACCGCAGGAACGGCCCGGTGGAGCGAGATTCCGCTGCCTGACCCGTTCAATGTGCTGAAAAAAGCTGCGGCGCATGGGATGAACTTCGGGGTTGTGTCGTCTTACGGGCCCATAACCTCACGTTCGATGGCTGGGATTTGCCGGTCTGATCGTGAGTTTTCAGATGAAGAGATGGCACGTTTGGCTGAAATTACAGCCCGTTTGCACATAGAGGCAAAGCCGTCCTCTGAACTGACAAAAGCACAGATAGAGGCGTTGCAATGCATCGCCGATGGGGACCGTCACACTGCTGCCGCCGCTAAACTTGGGATTTCGGAAAGTGCCTTTAAGGCGCGCTTAACATCTGCGCGATTGCGCCTTGAGGCACGAACCACGTCCGAGGCGTTGCGCATAGCGCGAGAGTACCGATTGCTTTAAGAGTGTAGGACGCCCCCTCTGACCGGTTCTAAACCCCAGAAGGAGCACTAAAATGGAAGTTACTACACTCTCTTACGAGAATCTTCATAACCATGGTGAATTGTTCGCGAATATGTTTCGCGCGCGGCATCGGTCGTTCATCTTGCAAAACAAATGGGATTTGCCGCAAGCGAATGGCATGGAATTCGACCAGTATGATACCCCCGCAAGCCGCTGGGTGGCGGTGCATGAAGGGGGGCAGGTTTTGGCGGGTATCCGTTTGACGCCGACGACGCACCGCTGTGGGATTTATTCCTACATGATTCGTGATGCGCAGATGGGGCTTTTGGCCTCCATCCCGCCCACTTTGCTGTATGAAGATGCGCCAGTCGCAGATCATATCTGGGAAAGCAGCCGGGTGTTCGTGTCGGATTTGGTCCCGGCCAATCTGCGCCTGCGGGTCCAGTTGCAGCTGCGCCATGAAATGGTGATTGCGGCGCGCAATGTGGGTGCGACCTCGGTCTTGGGTCTTATCCCGGAAAATTCGCGCCGTTTGGGCCGCCGCGTGGGGCTGGATTGTGAACCCGCAGGCCCGATCATGGATATTGACGGCGTGGACTGCGTCTGTGTTGCCATTAACATGTCGGCAAAACTGCACTAAACATACTTAGGGGTGAGTGGTCATTGTGCTGCCGTCGACCGTGTGGGGTCGGCGGCGCCTTCAAATCCCTTCCTAACCCACCCAAGGGCGCGTAACATACCCGCCATGACCGACCTGTTTGATCAAACCCCGTTACAAACACCCACAGGCCCGCGCCCGCTGGCCGACCGCTTGCGCCCGCGCAAATTGGATCAGGTGATCGGGCAGACAGCAGTCCTTTCCCCCGACGGTCCTTTGGGCGCGATGCTGGCGGCCGGGTCGCTGTCGTCGCTCATCTTTTGGGGCCCGCCCGGGGTTGGCAAAACCACCATCGCCCGCCTTTTGGCGGATGAAACCGACCTCAGCTTCGTCCAAATCTCCGCCATTTTTACCGGCGTCCCAGACCTGCGCAAAGTGTTCGAATCCGCCAAAATCCGTCGGCAAAATGGCCAAGGCACCCTGCTGTTCGTGGATGAAATCCACCGTTTCAACAAGGCGCAGCAAGACGGTTTTTTGCCCTATATGGAGGATGGCACCATCCTTTTGGTCGGCGCCACCACCGAAAACCCCAGCTTTGAATTGAACGCTGCGCTTTTGTCGCGCTCCCAAGTGATCATCCTTCAACGTCTGTCGCTGGTCGAACTCGAACTGCTCGCGCAACGCGCCGAAATGGACCTTGGCCGCGCGCTGCCCTTAAAAGGCGAAGCGCGCGAGGCGATGCTGGAAATGGCAGATGGGGACGGGCGCGCGCTTCTCAATCTGATCGAACAGGTTGCTGCGTGGAAAACCACCGAAAGCCTGACCCGCGATCAGCTTTCCACCCGCCTGATGCGCCGCGCCGCCAAATACGACAAGTCGGGAGAGGAGCATTACAACCTTATCTCTGCCTTGCACAAATCCGTCCGTGGCTCTGACCCCGACGCAGCGCTGTATTGGTTCGCCCGCATGCTTGAAGGCGGCGAGGATCCGCGTTTCCTTGCCCGCCGCATCACCCGCATGGCCGTAGAGGATATCGGGCTTGCCGACCCGCAAGCACAAGATGTGTGCCTGCAAAGCTGGCAAACCTATGAACGTCTGGGCAGCCCCGAAGGCGAATTGGCTTTGGCGCAGGCCGTGGTCTATCTCGCGCTTGCCCCAAAATCCAACGGGGTTTATGTCGCCTATAAAGCGGCGCGGGCAGCAGCAAAACAAACCGGGTCCGAACCACCCCCCAAGCATATCCTGAACGCCCCCACCAAGCTGATGAAAGATATCGGCTATGGTGCCGATTACGCCTATGATCACAACGCCGAGGATGGGTTTTCTGGCCAAAACTACTTTCCCGACGGTATGAAGCGCCCGGTTTGGTACGCCCCCCCCGAACGTGGGTTCGAACGCGAATTGAAAAAGCGGATTGATTATTTTGCCAAACTGCGCGCCAAACGGCAGCCGTAACGCACCCACCCCTTGCAAGGTTGACAAAACCGCGTGGCGGGCACAGATAGCGCCCATGATACCAACCCTTTTCCAAGTGGCGCTTGGCGGCGCAATCGGGGCTTCGGCCCGTTTTTTGACCAATGCAGCGGTGATGCGCTGGATCGGGCCGGGGTTTCCCTATGGCACGATGCTGGTCAACGTGGCCGGGTCATTCCTGGTGGGTGTGCTGGTCGTCGTCTTGGCGTATAAAAGTGGCACACGGTTTGCGCCCTTTCTGATGACGGGCGTTTTGGGCGGCTTCACCACGTTTTCCGCCTTTTCGCTTGATGCGCTCACGCTGTGGGAACGCGGGCAGGGGGCGCTGGCCGGGGCTTACGTTATCGGGTCCGTGGTGGCATCCATCGCCGCACTTGTGGCAGGGGTTTTGACAATGCGGGGGGTACTGGCATGAACACGGTAAAATTGATGACGGTGTCGGTGGATGAAGGCGAACAGCGGCTGGACCGTTGGTTCAAACGCCGCTTTCCCCACATCACCCAAGGCAATGTCGAAAAGATGTGCCGCACGGGCCAAGTCCGCGTCGATGGCGGCCGCGCCAAGGCGTCCGACCGCGTGGCCCCCGGCATGGAAATTCGTATCCCGCCGTTGCCCACCGGCGATGCGCCCTCGCGCCCTGCTGCGGGCGGTGTGTCGCCTGCCGATGAAAAAATGATCCAGAACGCAGTGATTTTCCGCGATGAACATCTGATCATCATCAACAAACCGCCGGGTCTGCCCAGCCAAGGCGGGTCGGGGCAGGGCGATCGGCATGTTGACGGTCTGACCGAGGCGTTGAAGTTTGGCTACAAGGACCGCCCCAAACTGGTGCATCGTTTGGACAAAGACACCTCTGGCCTGTTGATGTTGGCCCGCACCGACCGCGTGGCAAGGGCGCTGTCCGAGGCGCTGCGCCACCGCAACACCCGCAAGATTTATTGGGCCGCCGTTGCAGGCGTGCCAAACCCGCGCAAAGGCTCCATCAAATACGGGTTGATGAAAGCCGGCGGGCGCGGTCAGCGCGGCGAAGGCGAAAAGATGATCTGCATCCATCCCGCCAAAATGGCCGATTATCCCGATGCAAAACGCGCCCATACCGACTTTTTTGTGCTGTGGTTCTTGGGCAGTCGCCTGTCTTGGATGGCGCTGGAACCCGTCACGGGCCGCACTCACCAATTGCGCGCGCATATGGCCGAACTCGGTTTCCCTATCCTTGGCGATGGCAAATACGGTGGGTCTGGCGCGGACAACCAAGGCGACGGTTGGGGCGCGTCCATCGGCGGCGAGATTAGCCGCAAACTGCATCTGCACGCGCGGTCCCTGACCATCGAACACCCGATTACCAAGAAAATGATGACGTTCCTCGCGCCTTTGCCCGACCATATGGCGCGCACTTGGAAGGCGTTGGATTGGGGTATCAATGACGTGCCTGCCGACCCATTCGGGGATAATGCATGAGCGGTTGGGCCGCCAAACGGTTCTGGACGCAAGCAACCGTGGTTCCCGCTGATCAAGGGTTCACGGTTTCGCTTGACGGGCGCGCCCTGAAAACTCCCGCCAAAACCTCGTTCTGGGTGCCTTCACAGGGCTTGGCCGATGCTGTGGCACAGGAATGGCAGGCGCAGGATGGCAAAATCCGTCCCGAAACCATGCCTTTCACCCGTACCGCCAACTCGGCACTGGATAAGGTGACGCCGCAATTTGCCGCCGTGGCGGATATGCTGGCAGGTTATGGCGGGTCAGATTTGCTGTGCTACCGCGCCGCCGCCCCCCAAGAACTGGTGGCCCGCCAAGCCCATGCTTGGGACCCGCTTTTGGCATGGGCTGCGGCCACCTATGACGCGCCTCTGACTGTCACGATCGGCCTGATGCCCATTGACCAGCCCGATGCGCCCAAGGCCGCCCTTGCGCGTGCCGTCCACGCCCTGACCCCGTTTCAATTGGCCGCGTTTCACGACCTTGTGGCGATCACTGGGTCCTTGGTGCTGGCCCTTGCCATTGCGCATGGGCATTTGACCCCGGACGCCGGGTTCGATCTGTCGCGCACGGACGAGCAGTGGCAAATTGATCTGTGGGGCCCGGACGACGAAGCCGCCGAATCCGAAGGCCACAAACGCGTCAGCGTGGCACATGCTGCGCGATTCTTTACATTGTGTGGGTAACAATCTTGCCCAAATACTCGGCAAACATGCGTGATATTGCAGCAATTGGCCTGTAAACCTTTAAAAACACACAATCTTTCATTTGACCAAGGGTTCTGCTTGACCTTTCAAAGCGGTTCGGAGGAAAGTAGCTGAGACTGTGGGGGCATGCCCTCAATCAGTTTCGTCCCGGTTTCGGGGCAAGGGAGCAATAAATCCACCTGAAATTGGGTGGGAAATTAGGAAGAGGTAATCCATGAAGAAAACCGTATTCATCGGCGCAATGACCGCTGCCGCGACACTCGTCGCTGGCGCTGCATCCGCGTCCGTATTGGATGAAGTAAAGGCTCGTGGCGAATTGAACTGTGGCGTGTCCACAGGCGTCAACGGCTTCTCGGCACCGGATTCGGCTGGCGAATGGCAGGGCTTTGACGTGGCGGTGTGCCGCGCTGTTGCCGCTGCCGTTTTGGGCGATCCCAAAAAGGTAAAGTTTGTCACCACCACAGGCCAGACCCGCTTCACCGCGCTGTCCTCGGGCGAAATCGACATGCTGGCCCGTAACACCACGTGGACATTCAGCCGCGACACAGATCTGAAATTCACCTTTGCTGGCGTGAACTATTACGACGGTCAGGGCTTCATGATCAATAAATCGATGGGCGTATCGTCGGTTAAGGAATTGGACGGTGCAACCGTTTGCATCCAAACCGGCACCACGACAGAATTGAACTTGGCCGACTATTTCAAAGCCAACAACATGAAATATGAGCCGGTTCCAATCGAAACCAACGCCGAAGCACAACAGCAGTACCTTGCTGGCGCTTGCGATGTGTACACCACCGACGCATCCGGCCTTGCAGCAACCCGCGCAACATTTGCGGATCCAGAAAACCACATCTTGCTGCCCGAAATCATCTCGAAAGAACCATTGGGGCCATTGGTCGCACATGGCGATGACCAATGGGCAGATATCGTGCGCTGGACTATGAACGCATTGGTCGCTGCCGAAGAATTGGGCATCACATCTGCGAACATCGAAGAGCTGTCCAAAGGCACAGAAAACCCAGAAATCAATCGTATGCTTGGGTCGTCCGACGACGATCTGGGCGGTATGATCGGTCTGGAAAAAACCTGGGCCAAGCAGGCGATTATGGCTGGTGGTAACTACGGCGAAATCTTTGCCACAAACATCGGCGAATCCACACCAATCGGTCTGGCACGCGGCTTGAACGCGCTGTGGACCCAAGGTGGCTTGCAGTACGCACCGCCCTTCCGGTAAGGCGCGGCTTGAAAAGGGCGCACATCAGTGCGCCCTTTTTTAACAATCGACTTGTCTGACAGATGCAGGGGCCAAGCCCTTTTCCACATCAGAGCGCGTTAAAGCGACAGATCAGACGCAGGGAGAACACACATGGCGATGACGTCAGATACCCCGAGCAGCTCGTTTCGGCTCAGCATGCTTATCTATGATACACGCTACAGGTCGATAACGATCCAGATCGTGTTCTTGTTCTTGATCACGATGGGGTTTTGGTGGCTGGTGGATAACACCTTGGTCAACCTCGCCGAAAAGGGCAAAGACATTGATTTCAGCTTTCTAGGTGCGCGCGCGGGCTATGACATCAACCAGCGCTTGGTTGATTATTCCAGCGACAGCATCCATGCCACCGCGTGGCTGGTCGGCCTGCTAAACACCATTGTTTTGGCCGTGGTCGCGTGCATTTCTGCCACCGTGATTGGCGTGATCGCTGGCGTTTTGCGTTTGTCAAACAACTGGATCGTGTCCAAGCTGATGTCGATCTATGTCGAAATGTTCCGCAACGTGCCTTTGCTGTTGTGGATCATTGTGTTCTTTGCGGTCCTGACCGAAGTAACGCCTGCCCCCAATGCTTTTCGCGGTGAAAACCCTACGGCGTCGATGCTGTTTGGCGATGCGGTTGCCATTACCAACCGCGGCACTTACCTGCCCGCGCCGTTGTTTGACCGCAGCTTGGGCCAGATTGATATTGGTGTGGCGCATCTCAGCTCCAATTATCTGGTGATCCTTGCGGTCATCATCGGGTCCATCATGGGCTACCGCGCATTGCAGCGCCGCGCGACCGTGGTGCAAGAGGCGACGGGCCTGCGCCCCACCACATGGTGGAAATCGGCGCTCATCCTGATCGCGCCAATCGTGGTTGTCTTGATGGCGATGGGGTTCCATCTGGAATATGCCACGCTACAAGGCTTCAACTTTTCGGGCGGCGGCTATATCCGCAATTCCTACATTGCGATGTGGCTGGCGCTAACCTTCTACACCGGGGCGTTTATCGCCGAGAACGTGCGCGCGGGCATTCTTGCCATTTCCAGCGGGCAATCAGAGGCGGCTTTTGCCCTTGGCCTGCGCCCCAACCGCACGATGAATTTGGTGATCTTGCCGCAAGCGCTGCGCGTCATTATCCCGCCGTTGATTTCGCAATACCTCAATATCACCAAGAACACGTCGCTGGCGCTGGCCGTTGGTTACATGGACCTGCGCGCGACCTTGGGCGGTATCACGCTGAACCAAACAGGGCGCGAGCTGGAATGTATGATGCTGTTGATGCTGACCTATCTGGTGCTTAGTTTGATGATCTCAGGCGCCATGAACATCTATAACAATTCCGTCAAGCTGAAGGAGCGTTGAGATGAGCGATACACACAGCAACACTGCAGCTTATGTCCGCGATACCATGCTGCCGCAAAAAGCACCGCCCAGCAGCCAAGTTGGGGCCGTGCGCTGGGTGCGCGAAAACCTGTTTTCGGGGCCGTTGAACACAACCTTGACCGTGCTGGGCGTCTTGGCGGTTTACTATCTGGTCGCCAATATGGGGCCGTGGCTGCGCAACTCTATCTGGAACGCAAATTCCCTGTCCGAATGTCGTGAAATCCTTGCAGGGGCCAGCGGCGCCTGTTGGGGCGTGATCAAGGACCGCTGGCACCAATTGCTGTTCGGGTTCTATCCCCAAGACGCCTATTGGCGCCCCGTGCTGACCTTTGTTTTGATGATCGTCGCCGCAGCGCCCATCCTGTTTGAACAGGTGCCGCGCAAACTGTTGTGGTTTTCGGCCATTTTTCCGGGTGTCGCGTTCTTCATTCTTTGGGGCGGCAGCGTCTGGTTCCCGGTATTCGTGATGATGGGGTTTGTGGTTGGCTATGCGGCCTATATCGCGTTGCAGCGTGTGTCGGGGTTGGTGGCAACCATTGGTGCGCTTGCGGTTCCTGTGATCTGGTGGGTGTTTCTTGCAGGGCCGATCGGCGATCTGTTTGCCACGATCATTCCGATTGAACTCCCTCACATCGCGTCGGACGAATTTGGCGGCTTCATGATTTCGATCATCATCGGGGTCACGGGCATCGCGCTGTCGCTGCCGCTGGGCATCTTGCTGGCCTTGGGCCGTCAATCCGACATGCCTTTGGTGAAATGGATTTGCGTCGGCTTCATCGAATTTATCCGGGGCGTGCCCTTGATCACTTTGCTGTTCACCGCGTCCTTGCTGCTAAACTACTTCCTGCCGCCGGGCACCAGCTTTGACATCGTGCTGCGGGTTATCATCATGGTGACCTTGTTCGCTGCGGCCTATATGGCCGAGGTGGTGCGCGGGGGCTTTGCCGCCTTGCCACGCGGGCAGTATGAGGCGGCGGATTCGCTGGGCCTTGATTACTGGAAGGCGCAACGACTTATCCTGCTGCCACAAGCGTTGAAGATCTCGATCCCGGGCATCGTGAACACCTTTATCGGGCTGTTCAAAGATACCACCTTGGTCGTGTTCATCGGCATCTTGGACCCGATTGGCCTGTCCACAGCGATCCGTGCGGATAGCGATTGGAACGGCCTGTTCTGGGAACTTTACGCCTTCATCGCGCTATGTTTCTTCATCTTCTGTTACGGCATGTCCCGGTACTCGCAGTACCTAGAGGGCAAGCTGAAAACCGACCACCGTTAAGGGAGACCGCTATGTCAGACACAATGGCAGCCCGCGAAGTTGATCGCAGCCACATGCAGGTCAGCGATGAAATCGCGATTGATATCAACGGGATGAACAAATGGTACGGCACATTCCATGTGCTGCGCGACATCAACCTAACCGTTAATCGCGGTGAACGCATCGTGGTGGCTGGCCCGTCCGGGTCCGGTAAATCCACGCTGATCCGTTGCATCAACCGGTTGGAGGTGCATCAGGCGGGCAAGATCGTTGTCGATGGCACCGAACTGACGTCGGATTTGAAAAACATCGACAAGGTTCGGTCCGAAGTTGGGATGGTGTTTCAACATTTTAACCTGTTCCCGCATTTGACCATTCTGGAAAACCTAACCTTGGCCCCGATCTGGGTGCGCAAAACGCCCAAGAAAGAAGCAGAAGAAGTGGCGATGCATTACCTTCACAAGGTAAAAATCCCCGAACAGGCGCTGAAATATCCGGGCCAACTTTCGGGCGGGCAGCAGCAGCGCGTGGCGATTGCGCGCAGCCTGTGTATGAAACCCCGCATCATGTTGTTTGATGAACCGACATCGGCGCTGGACCCAGAGATGATCAAAGAGGTGCTGGACACCATGATCGAACTGGCCGAGGAGGGCATGACCATGATCTGCGTGACGCATGAAATGGGCTTTGCCCAAGCTGTGGCCAACCGCGTGATTTTCATGGACCAAGGCCAGATTGTAGAACAAAACAACCCACACGACTTTTTCAACAACCCGAAATCAGAACGCACCAAGCTGTTCTTAAGCCAGATCTTGGGTCACTGAAACAAAAGGAGGGGGGCGCTGCCCCCTCTTTGCCTTATGGCAAATTCACCCCCCGAGGTATTTTTGCCAAGATGAAATCGAAAGGCGCGTCAGGCCATAATTTCGCTGGGAATGATAAAGTCCAGCACAGCGCCGGTTCCAAACTCAACATCTTTCCAATCATCCGCTGAGAAATCCACGACCAAGGTGGCACCCGTCGGATAGCGCGCGAAATCTGCGTTTGCCGGGGCGCGGGTGATCAGTCGCGCCGCAAATTCTGCGATGCCGGGATTGTGCGCGATCAACATCACGCTGTCGGCATGGGCATGGCGCAGCACAGCCAGCAAAACATCTGGCCCCGCGTTGTACAGTGCTGGCTTTAGCGTTGCATCGGGTGCATCGGGCAATGCCGCGCGCATCCCGTCAAAGGTTTCGCGCGTGCGCTGTGCATCGGAACACAGCACCTCGGCTGGGGTGTAGCCGCGTGAGGCGAGCCATTGCCCCAGATCGGCAGCGGCGCGATGCCCGCGCGTGTTAAGCGGGCGATCGTGGTCGGGTGTCAGTGGGTCATCCCAGCTGGATTTGGCATGACGTGTCAGGATCAAACGTTTGGTCATTTGTGAAATTGCCCCATGTGATAGGCTGATTGTTCTGGCAGTCTTGCATAGGCTTGGGACAGGGGGCAAGCGCTCCGCACACCGCAGCCGTTTTTCATGCACTGCGCCCCGTCTGGTTGGTCCAAAAACCCGTGGCACAGGGGCAAATCATACCCTGCCCCGGTCAAAGCGCCGGCGGGGCAGGCGGTTAGGCAGGGTTTATCCGCGCAACTGTCGCAAGGTTTGGGCGAGGGCGGGGGCACATCAACCGCCTCTTTCAACGCCAAGGCGCCTCGAAACGATGCAAACAGCCCCGTGCGATCATTCACCAGCAGTCGCACCGGGCTGTCCCATGTGCGCCCCGTCCTCAACGCCCAAGCGTAAAACGGATGCCAAGGCGGGCCGCCAAATGGAAAAACCGCCTTGGCGCCCAGGCCGCAGGCCACCCCCCCGATCACCCGGCGCGACCAGCGGTCCACCGGGTCGGGGCTGCCATCGCGCCATTCCGGCCCCGCTGTCAGATGGGCCCAAAATCCGGGTTCTTGCGGCCCGATCAACAGCAGCGTGCGCGTGCCCGCAGGCAAGTCCACATCGCCATCCGCGGCAAACCCGCCCATAACGGCCAGAAAATGCGGGGCCAGTGCGGCCTCAACTACTGCCAGCGTCATCATTCCTCGCGCGGTTTTACCCGCGGTGCGACAGTGGCCGACCGGATCAGCGACCCAGCGCCATGATCAGTGAACAGTTCCAGCAAGCAGGCGTTTTGGATGCGCCCATCAAGGATCACCACTGCCCGCACGCCTTGTTCAATCGCCATCAAAGCCGTTTCGGTTTTGGGGATCATGCCGCCCGAAATCACGCCTTGGGTTGTCAACTCGCGCACCTCCTCGGGGGTCATCTGCGTGATCACCTCACCGTCAGCATTTTTCACGCCTGATACATCGGTTAGCAGCAACAAACGGTCTGCCTTTAGTGCGCCTGCAATTGCGCCCGCCGCTGTGTCGCCGTTCACGTTAAACGTTTCTCCATTGTCGCCGGGGGCCACAGGGGCCACCACCGGAATGATGCCTGCCTGGAACAAATCGCGCAGTACTTGCACCCGCATGTCGCGGGGGCGGCCCACAAACCCCAATTCGGGGTCGTCATAATCGCAAACCATCAGATCATCGTCTTTGCCCGAAATCCCCACGGCGCGGCCCCCCGCATCGTTGATCGCTTGCACAATCCGCTTGTTCACTAGGCCCGACAGCACCATCTCCACCACCTCAACCGTGGCCGCATCTGTCACGCGCTTGCCGCGAATGAACTCCGATTTGATGCCCAGTTTCGCCAATAGGCTGTTGATCATCGGCCCGCCGCCATGCACCACCACCGGGTTCAACCCGACTTGGCGCATGAACACGATGTCTTGCGCAAACTCTTCCATCGCCTCGGCGTCGCCCATCGCATTGCCGCCGAATTTCACAACGATAATCGCACCGTCATAGCGCTGCAAATAGGGCAGCGCTTCATTCAGGGTGCGGGCGGTGGCAATGGAATCGCGCATGTTCATGATCTGCTTTTTCATGGCTGGGGTCCCTTCTTGGGTTGTTCATTTGCTAACGGCTTTGTGCGCCAGTGCCAAGAGGGGGGGGGGCAGCGATGGGGCCAAGACATCTGACCACAGGCCATCTGCGCGCTGTCAAAATCGGGCAATCACAGGCACAGGTCGCCACCAGCGGATCACTGCGTCAAAACCACTGGCCCGGCTCCATCAGCCCCAAATCCATCAATTGCTGGCTATGCCACTGAAATTTGGTTGAATTGTGCCATTTGAAATCATGGATGTCATAGCGCGATCCCGGATTGGATTTCAGCGCCTTGGCCGTGCGAAACGATACCACCGATGTGGTGATGTTGTGGTGCCACGGGCAGGCATAGGTGTTATATTCTTCATCCGAAAAGGTATAATCGGCGCGCAATTTCAGGCCCGGCTTGGCGCGAAACAGCGCAATCCGGTCAATTTTACGCCGTGCGGCTGGAATATGTTCTTCAAACCGCCAGCGCAGACCGCCGAAAAAATCCAACTGGCGCTCGCGCGGATGGTTGTGGTTGGCCGGGTCCGGGCGGCCCAACGCGTAATAGCCGGACCTGTCCAGCATGGCCGTGTCCAGCGACACCGCCAAAGGGTGCGCAATCAGATCATCGGCATAAAGATCAATGACATAGGACAGCAGCGCATCGCGCCGCTCCTCGGTCTGAAAGGCCAACAGGTCGCGCACATTTCGCGTTTCGCAAAACGGGTGAAACAGATATTCGGCGTTGAACCCGTAATACATCCAAGTGCCGACAGCCGCCTCGATCACTTGATTGACCGCTGTTTGAATGGCCTCTGGCACATGGGTTTCATAATCCACCCGATGCACCTGATCTTCGACCGTTTGGGACAGGGCAATCTCGCGGTTGGCCAGCAAAATCACCGCACGAAACCCGATGTTCAGGTGATGCAGCACCGTGCTTTCAATTTCCACTTGGTCCTCGGCCATCACAATCGCAATCGGCCCTTTTGCCAGAATATCGCGCCCGGCCTCTATAAACGCCGCTAGGTTTTTATATCGCATTCTGTCCCCGGTCATTGGCCCGCAATCTGGCTTGGCGCGAATGGTAAAGGCTAGGCCACCCAAAGCGCAAGACCACATGCGCGGGGCCACCAAATCCACACAGCGTTGCGGCGGGGGCGCGCCCGGTGTAAACAGCCAATTAGACCGTGAAAAGGTGCCTGCCCCATGACGCAATCCACGACCCCGCCCATCATTCCGCCGAAAAAGCTGTTCATCAAAACCTATGGGTGCCAGATGAATGTCTATGACAGTGAACGCATGGCCGAAAGCTTGGGTTCGGTAGGCTATGTGCCCACCGACACGGTGGAAGATGCGGATATGGTGATGATCAACACCTGCCACATCCGTGAGAAAGCATCGGAAAAACTGTTTTCCGATCTGGGCCGTCTGCGCCCCGCCAAAGAGGCGAACCCAAACTTGAAAATTGCCGTGGCGGGCTGCGTGGCACAGGCCGAAGGCGCCGAAATTATGCGCCGGATGCCGCTGGTTGATCTGGTCGTCGGCCCGCAAAGCTATCACCGCTTGCCGGAAATGGAGGCAAAGGTCCAACGCGGCGAACGCGCGATCGAAACCGAATTTCCTGCCGAGGATAAGTTTGACCATCTGCCAGAACGCAAATCCCTGCGCGGCCCAACCGCGTTTTTGACCGTCCAGGAGGGCTGCGACAAGTTTTGCGCCTTTTGCGTCGTTCCCTATACCCGGGGTGCCGAGGTCAGCCGCCCCCCCGAACGCCTGCTGGCCGAGGCGCGCAATCTGGCCGCGCGCGGGGTGCGCGAACTCACGCTTTTGGGCCAAAACGTCAACGCCTACAGCGCAAACGGCTATGGCCTTGCGCGGCTGCTGCGCGAAATGGCCGCCCTGCCGGGGGTGGACCGCTTGCGCTATATGACCAGCCATCCCAATGATATGGAAGATGATCTGATCGCAGCCCACGGGGATTTGCCGCAGTTGATGCCCTATTTGCATCTGCCCGTGCAGTCCGGGTCCGACCGTATCCTTAAGGCGATGAACCGCAAACACACTGCCGCCGAATATCTGGCGGTGCTGGACCGCGTGCGCGCCGCCCGCCCCGACACGCTGATCACGTCTGATTTCATCGTGGGCTTTCCGGGTGAAACCGATGCCGATTTCGCCGATACTTTGGCGCTGGTGCGCAAGGTCGGCTATGGCATGGCCTATTCGTTCAAATACTCCGCCCGCCCCGGCACCCCTGCGGCGGAAAAGCCGGATGTGGAAACCCATGTCGCCGATGCCCGCCTGCAAGAACTGCAAGCCCTGCTGACCAGCCAACAGCGCGCCGCCCAAGATGCGATGGTGGGCCGCGAAATTGCTGTGCTTTATGAAAAGCAAGGTCGCCAAGCCGGGCAGATGGTGGGTAAATCGCAACATCTTCACGCGGTGCATGTGACCGATGCGACGGGCAAGGTGGGCGAATTGGTGCGCGCTATCGTGACCGAATCTAAAACGAATTCCCTTGCGGCGCGCCGCTTGGCCTAAGGTCCGGTTTCCGTATCATCGCCAAATGGCAGATATGCCCCGCATTCGCGCCCAAGCCGCAACTATTGGTGGCGGTCTGTGCCCTAGCACCCAGTTTTCGCTTTACAATTGGACCACCCGGTTGCAAACCTTCTCCCAGTTATTATGTCTGCGGAAAACCCGAGGGGGTTACCACTTTGAAACAAAAGTTCAATTTAGTGATGAAGACAATGATCGGGGCTGCAGTGCTTGCACTTGGCCTGACGGGGCCAACTGCGGTTATGGCGCAGCCCAAAGTCACGGGTCAAATCGAATGGGGTGCATGGATCGATGACGACGGTTGCATGCACTGGTGGGCGGATGGTGGCTTTGAAGGCTACATGGTGCCGCGCCGCGATAAGAAAACGGGCAGGGCAGTTTGCCTAAAAAAGAATACTTGTCTGGTGGAAAACACTGATACGTTGTTCCACACGGACAGTGCGCAGTTGACTTCTTATGGCAGATCGCGATTGCAGCAGTTTTTCCAAAGTACTGATGCTTTTGGGTATGGTATTTACGGTCACACAGATAGTCGTGCATCCAATGGCTATAACCAAAATCTTTCTGAACGCCGCGCGGCCGCTGTTGGCGCTGTTGCCCGCTCAGTCGGTGCTGCGGTTGAACGTCAGCAGGGCTATGGCGAAACACGGCCGGTCGCGTCGAACAATTCTGCCGCAGGTATGCAGCAGAACCGTCGCGTCGAAATCGTTTGCTACAGGTGGTAACAGATATGATGAACGCATTGAAAATAAGCGCATGTCTGGCCGCGGCAGGGATTTTGTCGGGCTGTGTTGTTGGCGAAAGGTTTGAAGGTACGGAACGGTATCGCGGCGCATCCTCGATCATTGCAACGGGTCAGGACCAAGGGATTGACACGGGCGTTTTGAACAACGGGCGCGGTGCTATTGCTTATGATCCGGATGGGTGTCAGCAGTACATAATTGACGATGGTTTAGAGGGCTATGCGACCAATCGCTCTGACCCCGTATCGGGCCTGCCAATTTGCAACAACCTGTATCCTCCGGGCACAGTGATCCGCGAATACCAATCGACAACTGAAGGTATTCAGGACCGCGTTTCCGGTCCAGGCCGCCGCACCGTGGTTGTCCGCCGCTAATGGCTTTGCAAACCAAATGAAGGGGCCGCAGCGCAAGCTGCGGCCTTTTTTCTATTGCCTGCGCCGTTTTGCAAATTACCTATGTGTCGCAATTGCAAAAACGTTCCTTGTCTTGATGGCCATTGCGCCCCACACTTTCCCTATCGTTTTCACCAAAAGGAGACTGCCTTGGTCATCAGCGCGCTGACTCCCCCGACCAATCCACAAGACGTGATCGAAACCCTGCTGGAATTTCCCGATAACCGCTTGTTGATTGATCTGTGCGGCCAATTTGATCGCAATTTGGCACAAATCGAACAGCAGACCGCTGTGAACATCTTGCGACGGGGCAATCTGTTGGCCGTGATCGGCGAGAAAAGCGCGCGCGACCATGCCGCATCGGTCATCCACGCCCTTTATGCCCGGCTTGAAGCGGGGCGCGGGATTGAGGCGGGCGATATCGACGGTGCTATTCGCATGGGCCGCCCGATGCCTGACCGTGCCCTCGTTTCAACCAGCCAAATCGAACTGGTCTCGGGCGATAAATACGAATTGCGCACTCGCAAAAAGCCTGTTGACCCGCGCACCGAAGCGCAAAAGGCCTATGTTGCGAATTTGTTCGATCATGAACTTGGTTTTGGCATCGGCCCTGCTGGCACGGGCAAAACCTATCTGGCCGTGGCCGTTGGCGTCACGATGTTTCTGGCGGGTGCGGTCGATAAAATCATCCTGTCGCGCCCGGCGGTGGAGGCGGGCGAACGCCTTGGCTTTTTGCCCGGCGATATGAAGGATAAAATCGACCCCTACATGCAGCCGCTTTATGACGCGCTGAACGATTTTTTGCCGCAGAAACAACTGGCAAAAATGATGGAAGAAAAGCGGATCGAAATTGCACCGCTGGCCTTCATGCGGGGCCGCACGCTGGCCAACGCATTCGTGGTTCTGGATGAGGCGCAAAACGCCACCACCATGCAGATGAAAATGTTTCTGACCCGTCTCGGCGAAGGATCGCGCATGGTGATCACAGGCGACCGAACCCAAGTCGATCTGCCGCGCGGCACTGCCAGCGGTTTGGCCGATGCGGAACGGATTCTGGCCGGGGTGCGCGGCGTCAGCTTCAACTATTTCACCTCCAAAGATGTCGTGCGTCACCCGCTTGTCGCCCGCATCATTGAGGCGTATGAGGCGCATGATGGACCCGTTGGTTGACACAGTGATTGAAGATGCCCGGTGGGACGGCTTTGGCCTGCCCGCCGTGGCAATCCGCGCCGCAACCGCAACGCTGTCCCATTTAGGTCTTGCAACACAAGGGTTTACCTTATGCGTGATGGGTTGCGACGATGCCCATATCGCCACGCTGAATGCCGATTTTCGGGGCAAACCCACGCCCACCAATGTGCTGTCTTGGCCATCTGATGAACGCAGCGCCGAATTTGCGGGCGAGGTGCCAGACGCGCCCGAACCCGGCCCGCCCGATGATCCCGAATCCCTTGGCGACATCGCCATCGCATGGGAAACCTGCGCGGCCGAGGCGATGGCCGCCCATAAATCCATGCCCGATCATGTGACCCATTTGGTCGTTCATGGTGTGTTACATCTTTTGGGCTACGACCACGAAGATGACATAGATGCCACATTGATGGAAACCACCGAACAGCGCATACTTGAAACCTTGGGCATTACAGACCCATATAGTTAAATTGCCCCGCAATAGGGGTTTTTCGTCGGAAAAGGACAGATGGGTAGTACGAACACCGGGTCAGCCGCTTTGGAACAACAAAGTACGCCAGACCAAGACGATGTCGAGCCTCCGCAACGGGGCTTTTTTGGTCGTATCATAGACGCGCTCAGCCCGTCTGAAACCTCAACCGACGGGCAATCTGCCCCCATCCAAGGCCCCGTGCGCGCCGTTCTGGGCGCATCGACCCACGGCATCGCCAACCTGCGCAAGTTGCGCGTGGATGATGTTGCCGTGCCAAAGGTTGAAATCACCGCAGTCCCCATCACCATCGGCAAGGATGAATTGGTGGAGGTGTTTCGCGAAAACGGCTTCAGCCGCGTCCCCGTCTATAAAGGCACGCTGGATCACCCTTTGGGTTTGATTTTGCTCAAAGATTTGGCGCTGCAATACGGGTTTGCGGGCGCATCGGGCAAGTTTTCTCTGCGCAAAATGCTGCGCCCCATGCTCTATGCCCCACCCTCTATGCCAGTCGGCGTTTTGCTGCAGAAAATGCAAAAAGAACGCGTGCATATGGCCTTGGTCATTGATGAATACGGCGGTGTTGATGGTTTGGTCACGATTGAGGATTTGATCGAAACCGTGATCGGCGAGATTGAAGATGAACACGACGAGGTTGAAGGCGCTTTGTGGAAGGAAGACCCCGAAGGCGTGTTTTTGGCCCAAGCCAACGCGCCCTTGACCGAATTTGAACAGGCCCTTGGCGTCACCTTGCGCAACAGCGAGGAAGATGGTGATGTGGACACATTGGGCGGCCTCGTCTTTCTGCGCTTGGGCCGAATCCCCGCGCGCGGCGAAATCATCCCCCATGAAAGCGGCGCTGAATTTGAGGTGGTGGAGGCTGACCCCCGCCGCATCAAACGCATCCGCGTGCGCAGACCGGGAGCCGCGCGCCGCCTCACCCCCGCAGAGGCAAAAGCAGCCGTCCCCGCGGAAGCAAAAGCAGCCACCCCGGTGGTAGAAACAAAAGCAGCCGCCGAATGAAAATCCGCCTTTTCGGCGCGTGGCCCGGCTGGTCGCGCGCAGGGCTGGCCTTTGGCCTTGGCGCGGTTATTGCATCGGGCCAAGCGCCGCTGGGCCAATGGCCCTTGGCGCTGACAGGCCTTGCCGCCGGTTTGATGCTGGTGGCGCAGGCCCGCAGCGCGCCCGCTGCCGCATGGACTGGGCTGTTTATCGGCGGCGGCCATTTCGCCCTCGCCCTGTCGTGGATTATTGAACCGTTCTTGATCGAACCCGAAGTTTACGCATGGATGATCCCCTTTGTTCTCATCCTCTTGCCCTTCGGCCTCGGCCTGTTTTGGGCGCTGGCGGCGGGCATCGCGCACCGCTTTGGCGCAACTTACGCCCACCGTGTGCTGTTGTTCGCAGTCACACTTACGGCCGCCGAACTCACCCGCGGTTATATTTTCACGGGCTTTCCTTGGGCGATGATCGGTCATATTTTCATCGACACGCCCATCGCACATCTCGCCACATTCGCCGGGGCAGGGGGGCTAACGTTGCTGGCAGTCCTTGTCACAGGCCTGCCAGTGGCCCTTGGCGGGCGCTGGATTGCGGTGCCCATCCTGTCCTTGTTCGTGGCGACCGTCTGGGGCGATAATTTGCAAAGCCCGGCATACCCCGCCGATCTGACCATCGTGCGCCTTGTGCAGCCCAATGCCGAACAAAGCTTGAAATGGGACCCCGACCGCGCGCAAGACCACATGGACCGCCTGTTGGAATTGACCACCGCGCCGGGTCCAAACGCCCCGCCTGATATGGTGGTCTGGCCCGAAACCTCGGTCCCGTATCTTTTGAACAATAACGACGACATTTTGCGCGTGATTGGGCGCGCGGGGCAAGGCGCGCCCGTGGCCTTTGGCATCCAACGGGTCGATGGCAATCGTGGCTACAACACCCTTGCGGTGGTGGATCAAACGGGCCGCCTCACCCAGCTTTATGACAAACATCACCTTGTGCCTTTCGGCGAATATATCCCCTTTGGCGATATTGCTTACGATCTGTTCGGCATCACCGCCTTTGCCGCGCAACAAGGGGCGGGCTATTCTGCGGGCCCGGGCGCCGCCGTTCTGGACCTTGGCCCAAAGCTTGGTCGCATCCTGCCCCTGATTTGCTATGAGGCGGTGTTCCCCCAAGACCTGCGCGCCGCCCCCATACGCGCGGATTGGATTTTGCACATCACCAATGATGCGTGGTTCGGTACGCTGACCGGGCCGTGGCAACATCTGGCACAGGCTCGCCTGCGCGCGATTGAACAAGGCCTGCCCTTGCTGCGTGCCGCCAACACGGGCGTATCGGCCGTGATTGATGCGCGCGGCCGCGTGGTTGCCAAAATCCCGCTGGGCCGCGCTGCGTTCATTGATGCCGCCTTGCCCCCACCCTTGCCCCCCACGCTTTACGCCCGCCACGGCGATTTGCCGCTGGTTTTGTTGCTGCTTGGCACTGTTTTGGCCCTTGTTTCATTGCGCCCGCGCCGCCGTGCTTGACACCCGCCCCGCGCGGGCCTAGGGCAAGCCACCTACCGTCACAACGGCTTCCTGACGTGACGCGTTTAACCAACGGAGCACTTCCCCATGTCACGAAATAATTACGTATTTACGTCCGAGTCCGTCTCGGAGGGCCACCCCGACAAGGTCTGCGACCGCATTTCGGACGCTATCCTTGACGCGTTCATCGCGATCGAACCCAACGCCCGTGTTGCTTGTGAAACCTTTGCCACCACCAAACGCGTGGTCGTCGGCGGCGAGGTGGGCTTGGCCGATAAGGCCAAACTGAAAGAAATGATGGGCAATGTCGAAGGCATCGTGCGCGATTGCATCCGCGACATCGGCTATGAACAAAAGAAGTTTCATTGGGAAACCTTGAAGGTTCACAACTACCTGCACGAACAATCCGCCCATATCGCCCAAGGCGTCGACAAAGACGGCGCTGGCGACCAAGGCATCATGTTCGGCTATGCTTGCCGTGAGACGGAGGCGCTGATGCCCGCGCCCATTCAGTACAGCCACGCTATCCTAAAGCGTCTGGCCGAGGTGCGCAAATCCGGTCAGGAATCCACCCTGCGCCCCGATGCGAAATCCCAAATCTCGCTGCGCTATGAAGATGGCAAACCGGTAGAGGTGACCTCCATCGTGCTGTCCACCCAGCATGAGCATAAAAAGCAAAAAAGCGCAGATATCCGCGCCATCGTGGAACCCTATATCCGCGAGGTGCTGCCCGCCCATTGGATTACACCCAACACTGAATGGTGGGTGAACCCGACAGGTACGTTTGTGATCGGCGGCCCAGATGGGGACGCGGGCCTGACAGGTCGCAAGATCATCGTCGACACTTACGGCGGTGCGGCCCCCCACGGCGGCGGCGCGTTTTCCGGCAAAGACCCGACCAAGGTGGACCGTTCGGCCGCCTATGCCGCGCGCTATTTGGCGAAAAACGTGGTGGCCGCAGGGCTGGCCGATCGCTGCACCATTCAGGTGTCATATGCGATTGGCGTGGCCAAACCAATGTCGATCTATGTCGACACGCATGGCACCGGCAACGTGCCGGACGCCGAGCTGGAAAAGGTGATCTGGGCTGCAATGGACCTGACCCCGCGCGGCATCCGCACCCATCTGGACCTGAACAAACCCATCTACGCCCGCACCTCCGCCTACGGCCACTTCGGCCGCGAACCGGACGCGGATGGAGGGTTTAGCTGGGAAAAAACAGACCTGATCGACGCGCTGAAAAAGCCGTTCTGATTGGGGTAAAACTTGGTGAAAGGCCCTGCGCAAGCGGGGCTTTTTGCGTTTGGGGGGCTGCCGTGTTTGTCTGCAATGCGGGACGAAGCGGTTATTCGTCGCCCTCAAGCCTCAATCACATGCCAAACTTCAGAGCCACTCTTCAAGGTGCGGGTGCCAATTAACAAGTCTGTCGTAGAGGGTTCGGAAATTTCTCCGTAACTCCGCTGTGGAAAGCGAAACCAGTTCACCGGACGCCACTTCGATCAGGTCATGGAGAAGAACCTTAGAAGCCCACGTGCCTATAAACACATGTTTGCGCCAAGTAGCACTTGCAAACGTCTTCAGAGGCAATCCTTCTACTGTTTTCCAGTAATCCTTGTCGCGAGTAGTTCGTATCATTTTTGCTATCTGGCGCGCCCGAGTAAGAGAGGGCACTTTTTGTATTTTGTATTTTGTAATCGAAAACGGAATGCCCAGTTTCACGGACAAAAGACGCCTGTATTGCCGCTTCTGTGACGTCGAATTCCTGAGAAATAGATTTCAGTTGACGCGCGAAAATCGCGCCTTTCTGCCGGATAATCTCTTTCACTTCCTCAAACGCATTACCTAAGTTTTCAAGCTTCATCGCCTTATCTTTCAAAGCCTCGGACTATTGCCTTCGGCTGCTGAGTGTGAAATTTCGCGGCACACATTACAACCCATAACGGACGCACTAAACTCCGCACGGTTAATGACCGCAAAGGGCTCAAAACAGTCATTAAGCCTTTTCTTGGCGCCAACTGCCCCCTCACCCCTTCCACTCCGCCACCAACGCCTTCGCCCCACTGACCAAAACGCCAATATCCATCCCCACGGCGGTAAACGTGCATCCCGCCGCCACAACCTCGCGCAACAACGCAGGGTCGGATGCCAAAAACCCCGCCGCTTTGCCCGTGGCCGCAATCCGCCGCACCGCGTCCAAAATGGCTGCTTTCACCTCAGGGTGGCCCATATTGCCCGGGTGCCCCATCGACGCTGCCAAATCGGCCGGGCCGATGAACACGCCGTCCACCCCTTCCACCGCCGCAATCGCCTCAATCTGGCCCAACGCGGCCTTTGTCTCCACCTGCACCAGCAAGCAAATCTCATCGTTGGCGCGCGCGGTGTAATTTGGAATGGCCCCAAACCGGGTGGCCCGCGACATGCCCGACACGCCGCGCACTCCACGCGGCGGGTACATCACGGCCGCCACCGCCGCCCGCGCTTCCTCTGCCGTTTGCACATACGGCACCAAAACCGTCTGCGCGCCGGCGTCCATCAACCGCTTAATCTCCACCGCGTCGTTCCAGCCGGGGCGCACCGCGGCATGGGCGGGGTAGGGGGCCAGCGCTTGCAGCATCGCTTGCACATTTGCGGGGTCATTCGGCGTGTGTTCGCAATCGACCAGCAACCAGTCAAACCCACAGGTCGCCAGCGCCTCGGCCGTCGCTGCACTGGGGATCGACACCCACAGCCCGATTTGCTGCTGCCGCGCCTTCAACGCCGCCTTAAACGTGTTCTTTGGTAAATCCATATCCAGCCCCCCTTATGCCAACAGCATCGCCAAACGCCGCACCGCCGCTTTGTACCCTTCGGTCCCCAAGCCCGCGATCACCCCTTCCGCGCGCAGCGACACATAGGAATGGTGCCGAAACGCCTCGCGCTTGTGAACATTGGAAATATGCACCTCAATCACGGGGCCTTCAAACGCGTTCAGCGCATCCAAAATCGCGATCGACGTATGCGTGAACGCACCAGGATTAATCACAATCCCCGCCGCCTTTTCGCGCGCTGCATGAATGGTGTCGATGATCGCCCCCTCGTGGTTTGATTGAAATGCCTCCAGCGCCAGCCCCAAACCTTGCGCCAGCGCCATACAATCGCGCTCCACATCGGCCAGCGTCTCATGCCCGTAAATTTCGGGCTGGCGCTTGCCCAACAGGTTCAGGTTGGGGCCGTTCAGCAAATAAACCGTCTTCATCACACCATCCTTGGGCTAATTTTGACGCAGCTTCGCCCCGCCCACGCAAAATTGCAACGCCCCCCATCATTTGGTCCCAAATATCCGCGCCGCAGGCTCAACCGCGCCCCACCTTGACGCCCTTCCCCCCACAGGCTACCCCCGCCTGCGCCAACCAAGGGGGCCGCCATGACCAACGACAACGCCGAAAACCAACGGGACACGGCCCCCGACCGCCGCAATTTCTATGGCCGCCACCATGGCAAAACCCTGCGCAGCAGTCAAAAAACCTATCTGCAGGAAGACCTCGAACGCCTCCGCCCCCCCGGCACCAGCCGCACGGACAACCCCGACCGCACCCCGGTCAATCCGGCGCAGTTTTTTGGTGATGCGCGCCCCTTGTGGTTGGAAATCGGCTTTGGCGGTGGCGAACATCTGGTGCATATGGCGGCGCTGAACCCCAATGTCGGCATTATCGGCTGCGAACCCTTCGTGAACGGTGTTGCCATGCTGTTGGGCAAAATCCGTCAGGCCGATGTCACAAATCTGCGCGTCCACCCCGAAGACGTGCGCGATCTGTTCGACATCCTGCCCGATGCCTGCATCGCCAAAACTTTCCTCAACTACCCCGATCCTTGGCCAAAAGCGCGCCACCACCGCCGCCGCTTTGTCACGCAAAACCACCTGAAACCCCTTGCCCGCGTGATGCAGCCGGGCGCAGAGCTGCGCATCGCCACCGATATCGACGATTACGTTCGCCAAACCCTAGAGGAGGTGCCCCAAGCAGGTTTCAACCTCCTCTCCAACACCGCAACCCCTTGGGCCGATTGGATATCAACGCGCTATGAACAAAAAGCCATCCGCGAAGGGCGCCCGCAGCATTACCTAACCTATCGCCGCAAATAGGCGCGCTTCAACTTTGCTTTGGGCTTTGCGGGCGCGGGGGGCGCGTTTTGTACACGGGCAACACCCAGCCAAACGCAATGCTGCCTGCGCGCAAAACAAACGTCACCCCCGCACAGGCCAACAGCGCCGCATCTGCCGGATAGCCAAACCAAACCACCGCCACGGCGGCCCCGGCACCGGCAAAGGCGGCGGTCGCATAAACCTCGCCCTGTTTCAAAACCAGCGGTACCTCATTGCACACCACATCGCGCAGCAACCCGCCAAAACAGCCTGTGGCAACCCCCATGACCATCATAATCGCCCAGTGCTGCCCCATGCCCATCGCGACGCCAACCCCCGCAGGCACCGCAATCGCCAGCGCAAAGGCATCCAGCCACACAATCGCGCGGTACCGGCTTTCCAACCGATGCGCGCCAAAAAACACCACCACCGCCGCCGCAACCGCAGCCAGCAAAATCGTTGGGTCCGCAACCCAAAACACCGCATCCCGGTTCAGCAACACATCGCGAATGGTGCCCCCGCCCACCGCCGTCAGGCAGGCAACAAAGATAAAGCCCACAATGTCCAACTGGCTGCGTGATGCCACCAAGGCCCCCGTCAGGGCAAACACCGCCACCGATGCGAAATCCAACGCCGCCAGCAGCGTCACTTCGCACCCCCGGCCTTAAACGGGGCCATACCCGCGCGCGCCAACTCATCCGCGCGCTCGTTTTCCACATGCCCCGCGTGGCCCTTAATCCAGCGCCATTCCACCGTGTGGCGCAACCGCGCCTCATCCAGCCGTTGCCACAAATCGACGTTCTTCACCGCCGATCCCGCCGCCGTGCGCCAATTCTTGCGCTTCCAGCCCACCAACCACTCGGTAATTCCGTTTTTCACATAGGCGCTGTCGGTCACCACAATAATATCGCTCGGGCGCGCCAACGCCTCCAGTGCCGAAATGGCTGCCATCAATTCCATCCGATTGTTGGTGGTATCGGCCTCACCACCTTGCAAACAGCGCTCTTTGACCACCGCCTCGCCGTCACGCGCCAGCATCAACACGCCCCAACCACCGGGGCCGGGATTGCCCGAACAGGCACCATCGGTATAGGCATAAAGCTGCGGCATCATCTTCTCCCTCGGGTTCGCGCCACCCCTAGCCACCCCCCGCCCAAAGGTCCAGCGCCCCCCAATTCATCTTGGCAAAAATACCTATCGCGGTTTTGCCCCGCAAATCCGCGTTGCCGCAGGCTTGTCTTATGAAGGTCCCAGCTTTTGTGCGAAACAAGAGCCACAGACAAGCATTTTGAAATGCTTGTCTGTGGTGGTGGTTGGATCGTTTA
>NZ_FOCO01000043.1 GCF_900110135.1 Pseudorhodobacter antarcticus
CAATCCAAGTCGATCAGGTGCAGGAGGCTCTCGACAAACCCCGTCGTCTGCCGCAGCGCCATGCCGAACAGTACTTTCATCGTCAGACATGTCTGGATCGCAGCGTCACTGTAGTCGGGCTGTCGGCCACGTTTTCCGGTCGGCGCAGCCTCCCAGGTCATGGTGGGATCGAACCAAATCGTCAGCGAGCCACGACGCTTGAGCGCTTCGTTATAGGCGGACCAGTTCCTGGTCTTGTAGGCGAGGGGTGTCGGTTTACTCATACCACACAGCTACCATGCTGGATTCACAAGATGAATCCCTCATGGGATTTGTGCAACAGAGCCGAAAGACGGACAAAGCCGGTCGTTGGAAAGTTGGAATACTGCATCTAGGTTTACCTCAGTTTGAAGACGTATGAGGTGAACCTGCATGGTCCGATCGCATTTGAGGTCGAATAGAAAACGGTTACCAAGATTACTGTAAGTCACAGATAAGAAACGGTTTATAAATTTTATTCGTTGAACGAATAACTATTAATCCGGTTTCCAGTCTGATGGCAGGTGTCGCGCACCGAGTTGGAGGTAATGCCGAATGGTATCCTGTGAAACCTCAAGCCCAAGGCTTGCCGCTATATCTTGCATTTCGCGGGGGATTGGGCTTCGGCGCGCGGTCGGATCATAACCATATTCGGTGATTGCCATCGCTAGTAGCAGTTTGGCGAGCGAGACTTTCTCTCTCCCTTCAAAGCGCTCGGGCTTGTCAGAACCTTGGCTTTCAATCGTCTCGGTGTTCGCTTCGTCTTTCGATACTCTATCGACCATACGTTGCAGCATGTTGCGGTATCCGGAATGAACGTCCAAATCTACTTGGTTGATCCAATTCAAAACGTCGCGCACCTGAAACTTGCTTTCAAAGCCATAGGGGTCAAGAGCCCTCTTGAAGAGTTTGAACTGTGCCCGCACAGTTTCACAAGCGTCGATGTCTTCGGCGCGCTTTAGGCTGCCCGCATTTAACATTTTGTCGAGTTCTGTTAAGGGCTCCAACCCAAGCGAAAGCCAGACTGCTTCTTCCATTGTGAAGAACCCAGCTTTTGCCCAGTAGTCATAGTTCGCAACGTACTTCTCGGGTACAAATTGCAGGCCAAGCCAGCCTTGTACATAAGAAAACTGTTCTTTTACTTCTTGCCGCTTTTCGTAAACCCATTTTTTCCACGCCTCGGTCTGAGGTTGGCCTAGCTCAGAGAATCCGACTTTTAGATCTTCAACGCCAACACTATTCAGCTTATTCACAGCCTGTTTTCTAAGAGGTTCGATATCGGTGAAAATCCGGTCAGAGCGCCGCAAATAGGTTCCACCGAGCAAGAACGGATCAGTAGGCTTCAGTGTGGCCAGCAAACCACCGCCAATGCATCGTAAGATCATAAAGTTGAGGCTGGCACGAAATTTAAGCTCGTCGATCATGTAGTCGCCTAGCAATTAATTCAAAATCCTAGATTGCCCTTACATCATCCAAGAATCCAGCCCACCAATCAGCGAGCTTTACTCTTTCTTCCCAATGTTCACCTCGCGCATATGCACGGCGGACCTCATTCTTCTCGACATGCGCCAAGGCTCTTTCAATTGCATCTGGGTGCCAAAGACCACTTTCATTGGCTAGGGTTGAAAAGGATGCTCTAAAGCCGTGCGCCGTCATTTCATCGCCAGAATAGCCCATTCGTCGCAAAGCGGCGTTCAGGGTATTCTCAGACATGGGGCGTTGCCAAGACCGCAAGGATGGGAACAGATACGCCCCCTGTCCCGTGACTTGGCGCAGCTTTTCTAGCAAAGCCACCGCCTGCTTCGGCAACGGAACCTGATGATCTCGACGCATTTTCATCTTGGCGGCAGGGATCGACCAAATAGCCTGAGTAAAGTCGAACTCTTCCCACAAGGCATGACGCACCTCGCCGGGCCGCTGCGCCAAGATCGCCATGAGCTGCAAACCGATGCGGGTTGTAATCTGTCCCTCAAAAACATCTATTTCGCGCATGAGTTGGCCAAGCGCCTTAGAGGATGTAATCGCCGCGCGATGAACACGCGTTGGCCGAATCAACGCATCCCGAAGCGCATAGGTAGGGTCGGAGTCCGCAATACCACTCGCAACGGCAAAGCGAAAAACAGAGCCGATGCGCGCCCTTAGGCGGTGGGCAGTTTCATAATTCCCTTTGGCTTCGACCTTGCGCAGCGATTTCAAAATCATCGGGGCGGTGATTTCACCAATCGGTTTGCGCCCGAAATCGCGATTTACCAATTTCAGATGATACTCTGTCTTGTCGAGTGTCGCTTTAGACTTGCCCTCTTTGCGCTGCTTTTCAAGAAATACTGCGCCTATCCGTTCGAAAGTTTGGCCTTTGGCTTCTATACGAATGCGTTTTTCTTCTTGCTTGGATTCGCTTGGGTCAACGCCTTGGCTTAACAGCGCCTTCGCATCATCACGCGCTTTGCGCGCCTGTGCCAGCCCGCATGCTGGGTAATCGCCGATCACCAACAGTTTTTCTTTGCCATCAATTCGATATTTGAAGCGCCAAGACTTTGCCCCACTTACCTTCACCAACACAAACAATCCTTCAAAGTCGCTCACTTTGTAAGGTTTTTCCATTGCCTTAAGGTTTCGAATCTTGATGTCACTCAATGGCATGTTGGGGGTACGCTCATTTTCAAATTTTCATCGTACCCCCAATAATACCCCTTTTCAGGGGGTACGTCGCTGGATGATAAAGAACAGCGCTGGACAAACGATCTCGATAAAGACCTTATAAACAAGGCTCAATCGGATGTCATCGGACATTATAAAATAGAAAAGTGGTGCCCCCACACGGACTCGAACCGCGGACCCTCTGATTACAAATCAGATGCTCTACCAACTGAGCTATAGGGGCGTTGCGGGTGCATTACCTGTTGTGTTGGGTTCGCGCAAGAGTGGGAAATGACTTTTTGAAAATTTTGCGGCGCAAGGTGGGGGTGCTGGCGCTTTTGGGGCCCGATTGATATGAATTGGCACGGACAAAAGGGGCGGTGTGATGGGACGACAAGCAATTTTGGTGGCGCATGGGTCGCCTGGCGATCCGGTTCCGCAGGAGGCGGCGATGCAGGCCTTGGCGGTGCGGGTTGGGATGTGGCGGCCTGGGTGGCGGATTAGGGGGGCCACGCTGGCGATGCCGGGGGCGTTGGAGGCGGCTTTGGCTGCGATGGATGCCCCGCTGATCTATCCGTTTTTCATGGCTGAGGGGTGGTTTACGAAGGTAAATTTGCCACGCCGTTTGGCGGCGGTGGGGTGCGGGGATGTGCGGCAATTGGCACCGTTTGGGACAGACCCTGCACTGGTGGATTTGATGGTGGCGGCGGCGGGAGGGGCGGGGCCGGTTTTGATTGCGGCGCATGGGAGCAAGGTTTCGGCCACCTCATCGCGGACGACTTATGAGATGGTGGCGGCGATGATTGCGCGGGGGTTTGGGCCGGTGCGGGCGGGGTTTGTGGAGGAGGCCCCGTTTTTGGAAGATCTGGCCCGCGAGATGGGGGGCGGGGTTTGCTTGCCGTTTTTTGCACTGCGGGCGGGGCATGTTGTGGGGGACGTGCCGGAGGCGCTGGAAGCGGCGGGATTTGACGGGGTTTTGTGCCCTCCGATTGGTGAGGATATTGGGGTTGCGCAATTGATTGCGGCTGCGTTGGAGCGTGTGATTTAGGGCGTGCATCGCGCGCGATGCAGCGCTTATCATGCTGTTATTGCTCGATTTAGATTTTTCTGTTAAGATTTTCTTAAGGATTTGCATCGCGCTTTTGGGCGGCGGGTGGAGAGGTATTTTGACCAAGCCGAATGGGAGGGCGGGTCTGTTAAGGGGGGGCCTGTTAGGGAGTGGGCAGGACGCCGATCACGGGGGCGTGCAGCAGGTAGAGGGTTATGTAGGCGGCAAGGGCTGCGAGGGCGCGGGGGGCGCTTGGGCGGGATTTTGGGGTCCAGCGGCGCGATATTAGGGCGGCGAGGGGAAGTGTGGAGGTATTGCGGGCCAGATCGTGCCATGCGCCCTGCCCCATGCGCGTTTGTAAGCGGCGGTCGATCATCGCCATGCCCGCCAGCGAGAAAACGGCAAAAGTGCCGAACAAAATCACATGAGCAAGGGCGCCATTGGCGATGAGATGGGCGGTGGACCAAAGGGCCAGCGCCCAAAGGAGCGGGTGCCGGGCCACGCCTGCGATGCCGGGCTGTGCGGGGTCAAACGCCGTTGCGCGGCCCCCGAAGGACAGAGGGTTTGGGGCGGCAATGGCGTAGGCGGCCAGCAAGATAGCGATTGGCATGGCGAGATTGGCCAGCCAGCGCTGCCATGGTGCGGCGTCCCACAACGGGATGAAGGGGGCGGTGTTGGCCGCCGCGATAAGCCAGATGAGCAACGCGGTGGACAGGGCGCTGTAGGCGATGGTGAAGCCGCGCGGGCCGAGTGTTACGGCGAGCCGGGCGCGCGGGCCGGGCATGGTGGGGATGCGGTGCGCAAGCATGAAAACTGCAAATGCTGCGGCAAATTCTGCCCATGTGCCTGTCATAATGCCCCCCTTGATGTTCGATTTACCTATGACATGGCGCGCGGGGCTTTGTTGATCTGGCGCAATGTTTGGACGCTTTTCTTGCCGACGGTGGCCGTTCAGGTGCCGCAAAAGGTGCGGAAATTAGTGAAGCTGTCGGGGGCGGGTTGGGCGTAAGCACCAAGCCCTGCGCGTTTGGTGAACGGGTCCGCCAGCACATCCATCAGCGCGTCGAAGGGGGCCATGTCGCCTGCTGTGGCGGCGGTGAGGGCATTTTCGACCGAGTGATTGCGCGGGATGTAGAGGGGGTTTGCGAGGTCCATTTCGGCGGCGCGGCCCATTTGGTCAGCGGGGGTGTCGGGGTCGGTTGCAAGGCGGGCTTGCCATTGGGCCTGCCATGCGCGGGCCACGCTGGGGTCGGTGAATTGGGCGGCAAGGGCCGCATCGTCGCCACGCAGCACATCGGCGAGCGCGCGAAAGCTGTTGGTGAAATCGGCCCCCTGCCCTTGCATGGCGGTGAGGAAATCGGTGGCGAGGTCCATATCACCCGGTTGGGCGGCATGCAGGCCGAGCTTGGCACGCATCATGTCGGTCCATGCTGCCTCGAACACGGGCACGAAAGCGTCGATTTCAGCGGTGGCCAGCGCTATGGCGGTCGCTTCATCCGGCGACAGCAGCGGCAGCAGCGTTTCGGCCAGCCGCGCGAGGTTCCAGCGCAGGATGCCCGGTTGGTTGGCATAGGCGTAGCGGCCTTGGCGGTCGATGGAGGAAAACACGGTCGCGGGGTCGTAGTGGTCCAGAAAAGCGCAGGGGCCATAGTCGATGGTTTCGCCGGAAATGCTGGTGTTGTCGGTATTCATCACGCCGTGGATGAAGCCCACGCCCATCCATTTCGCGACCAGTTGCGCCTGACGTGTGATGGTGTTGCGCAGGAAGGTGAGCGCGTCTGCGCCGGGGTCGTGGCGGGTGGTCGCGTAGGCCAGCAAGCGTTCGACGTTATGGGGTTCGCCGCGTGCTGCGAAATATTGGAAGGTGCCGACGCGCAAGTGGCTGGAGGCGATGCGGGCCAGCACCGCGCCCGGCTCCATGCCGGTTTCGCGCAGCACCTTTGCGCCTGTGGTGGTTGCGGCCAGCGCGCGGGTGGTGGGGACGCTGAGGGCGGCCATAGCCTCGCCCATCAAATACTCTCGCAGGACCGGACCAAGCACGGCCTTGCCATCGCCGCCGCGCGAAAACGGTGTGCGACCGGAGCCTTTGAGGTGGAGGTCATAGCGCTGACCGTTGGGGGCGATAATTTCACCCAGCAGAAGCGCGCGACCATCGCCAAGGCGCGGGGAAAAACCGCCGAATTGGTGGCCGGCATAGGCCATGGCGAGGGGGTGCGCGCCATTGGGAGTTTGGCTGCCGGTGAGGTAATGCGCGCCTTGCGGCGTGTTTAGGGTTGCGGGGTCGAGGCCGAGGTCGGTTGCGAGGGCGGTGTTAAAGCGCAGGATATGCGGGTTTGGGGCGGGATCGCCCGCGAAATCGGTGTAAAAACCGGGGAGATCGCGGGCGTAGCTGTTATCGAATGTGAACGGGGTCATGCGGTGTTTATGTTTCGCTTATTCGGCGGCGCGTTTGGGCAGCACCCAGCCGGGGCGGATGAAGTGGCAAGTGTAGCCGTTGGGG
Organism: Pseudorhodobacter antarcticus; assembly: GCF_900110135.1. Lineage (GTDB taxonomy): Bacteria > Pseudomonadota > Alphaproteobacteria > Rhodobacterales > Rhodobacteraceae > Pseudorhodobacter > Pseudorhodobacter antarcticus. Next base: position 6,204 of record NZ_FOCO01000043.1, read on the forward strand.
CGGGTTTCAAGGTAATCTTGGTGTTCGGGTTCGGCCTGCCAGAAATCGGAGGCGGGGTCGAGTTCGGTCACGACTTTGCCGGGCCAGAGGCCGGAGGCGTTGACATCGGCGATGGTATCGAGTGCCACGGATTTTTGATCGTCATCAAGGTAATAGATGGCGGAACGGTAGGACAGGCCGCGGTCATTGCCTTGGCGGTTTGGCGTCGTGGGGTCGTGGATTTGGAAGAAAAATTCCAGCAGCGTGCGGTAGGTGGTTTGGGCGGGGTCGAACGTAATCTCAATCGCTTCGGCATGGGTGCCGTGGTTGGGATAGGTCGCGTTGGGGATGTCGCCGCCGGTATAGCCGACGCGGGTGGCGGTGACGCCGGGCAGTTTGCGGATGAGGTCTTGCATGCCCCAAAAGCAGCCGCCGGCGAGGATGGCGCGGGAATGTGTCATGTGATGGCTCCTGTGCGTTATGGTTAGGATATGGGTTTGGGGGTGGGGGTTTCAAGGAGGGGGTTAGCGCGCGAGGGCGAGGAGGCCGGGGATGTCGATGCAGGATTCGAGATGGGCGGCGAGGGCGTTGAGGGTGTCATCGACGGTTTGGCTGTAGGAGAGGGTGGATTTTGGCGCGCCTTGGAGTTTGAGGAAGGCGGCGCGGAAATGGTCATCGGCGAAGAGGCCGTGCAGGTAGCTGCCCATGATGCAGCCATTAAGGGAGGTGGCGCCTTCGTTCTGCCCGTGGATTTGCGCAAAGGGGCGGGTGCGGGCGGGGCCGGTGGATTGGCCGATGTGAATTTCATAGCCCGATATGGGGCAACCCGTGGCCATGTGGATGGCTTGGGTGCGCGTGAGGGTTTTGGTGGGGGTCATGGTGGTTTCAATGTCCAGCAGGCCAAGGCCGGGCGTGGTGCCGGGGGCCCCTTCGATGCCGTCGGGGTCGTGGACCGCTGACCCCAGCATTTGATAGCCGCCGCAGATGCCAAGGACAGCGCCGCCGCGCCGAGTATGGGCCGCGATGTCGATATCCCAGCCCATGCTGCGCAGATAGGCGAGGTCGCCACGGGTGGATTTGGAGCCGGGGATGATGACGAGATCGGTGTCGCCGGGGATGGGTTGGCCAGCGTGGATCATGTGCAGGCTGACGCCGGGTTCTTGGGCCAGCGGGTCCATATCGTCGAAATTGGCGATGCGTGACAGGACGAGGCAGGCGATTTTATATGCGCCGGAGCCTGCGCTACGGGGCAGATCGAGGGCATCCTCGGCAGGCAGGCGGGAGGCGTGGGGGAAGAAGGGGACAACGCCGAAGCCCGGCCAACCCGTGGTGCGGGCGATGAGGGCGTATCCGTCATCGAACAGGGTGACATCGCCACGGAATTTGTTGATGAGAAAGCCTGCGATCAGCGCCTCATCCGCCGGGTCGAGGACCGCTTTGGTGCCGACCATTTGGGCGATGACGCCGCCCCGGTCGATATCACCGACAAGGATGACGGGGCAGTTGGCGGCCATGGCGAAGCCCATGTTGGCGATGTCGCCGGGGCGCAGGTTCACCTCGGCCGGGCTGCCAGCGCCTTCGACGATGACCAGATCGCAGGTGGATTTCAGGCGGTTGAAGCTGTCCAACACCGGGGCCATGAGGCTGGGTTTCAACGCGGAATATTCGCGGGCTTTGACGGTGGCCACACGGCGGCCTTGGACGATGACCTGAGAGCCGACCTCGGATTCGGGTTTCAGCAGCACGGGGTTCATATCGACCATCGGTTCGACGCGGCAGGCCATGGCTTGCAACGCTTGGGCGCGGCCGATTTCGCCGCCATCGGCGGTGACGGCGGCGTTGTTGGACATGTTTTGCGGCTTGAACGGGCGCACCGACAGGCCGCGCAGGGTGGCGGCGCGGCATAGGCCCGCCACCAGCAGCGATTTGCCGACGTTGGAACCTGCACCTTGGATCATCAGGGCTGGCATGGGTTAGGCCTGACTGGGCAAAAACGCCTCTACCGCGGCGGTCGCGATGACGAGGGTGTTGCCTGTGTTGGGATTGGTGACGTTTAGCCCGCCGATGGTGGCGGTGACGGTGGCGTGGCCGCGCGGCAGGGTTGCCACCAGCGCCGCGCAATCGATCGCGTCTGGATCCTGCACGCCGATGGTGACGCGGACCTGCATTTGATCATGGGAAATGCCAAGCGTTTCGAACATGGGGATGGCGGAGTGGCGAATGGCATCTTCAATCGCGCGGGCGGCGGCTTTGGTATAATCCATCCCGTATTGATCGTTGCCCATGCCCATTTCGATGATAAAGCGCTGCATTTATGGGTCCATTTCGAAGGAGACAGAGATTGCGGCATTGGCGATGACGGTGGGCAGGCCGCCATCCGCGCGGGGAATATCAAGCCCGCCTTTGGTCACGGTGACGGTGATTTGGCCATAGGGAAACACGGCTTTCAGCGCATCTGCATCCACGCGGTCGGGGTGTTGCACGCCGATGTCGAGATCAATCAGCATGTCGGATTTATCGCGGCCAAAAAGCTCTGCCAGATTAATGGAATTGTGCCATAGGGCATCGCGGGTCGCGCGGATTGCGGCCTCGGTATAATCTTGGCGGCGCAGGGATGTGCCCATGCCCATTTCGGTGATCATCCGCTTTTTCATCAATATTCCACGCCTTTTTGCGCTTTGATGCCGGACCGGAACGGGTGTTTGACAAGGGTCATTTCAGTGACCATATCGGCGAGTTCGATCAGTTCTTCTTTGGCGTTGCGGCCTGTCAGGACCACATGGGTCATGGGTGGTTTATGATCGCGCAGGAAGGCCACGACTTCCGTAATATCAAGGTAGTCGTAGCGCAGGGCGATGTTAATCTCGTCCAGCAGGACGAATTGGATTTCGGGATTCAGGATAAGTTCTTTGGCTTTGGCCCAGCCTGCCTGGGCTGCCGCCACATCGCGTTCGCGGTCTTGGGTTTCCCAGGTGAACCCTTCGCCCATGGCGTAGAATTGGCATTTGTCGGCAAAGTTCGCCTCGATCAAGCGGCGCTCGCCCGTGTCCCATGCGCCTTTAATGAATTGCACCACGGCGCTTGGCATGCCGTGGGCGATGCAGCGCAGGACCATGCCGAACCCCGACGATGATTTGCCTTTGCCAGCGCCGGTGTGGACGATGATCAACCCCTTGTCACCCGCTTTGGTCGCCATGATTTTGTCGCGGGCGGTTTTTTTCTTGGCCATTTTGCTGGCGTGGCGGGCGTTGTCGACTTCTGGTTTTTCGGCGGGGGGGGTGACGGTGGTGTCGTTCATGGCGTGGGTTCCTTTTCGCAGGTTGGCGTATGTTTGGCATCCCTTGGCTTGGTTCACAAGCGGGGGTGGCCCGACTGGACCTTGACTCTGTCCCATGCCTTGCCCCAATTGGGGGTGTTGGTGCCTGCGCTTTGCCGCGTGGGTGAAAAGGGAATGTGATGCCCGCAAAGGCAAGCACAGCCGCCCCCGCGACCGTGACCGGAAAGGTTGCCCATTGCCACTGGCCGAAAGGTGCGGGAAGGCGGGGCGACCGACAGTTTTTCCCCTGTGTTTGGGGGGCGCTGATATCCGCAAGCCGGGAGACCTGCCAACGCGTAAGACGTTTTTCCGGGCGGGGTGCCCCGGTGTCGGGTGCGTTTTGCCCGCCATTTTCCCCCGCTTTGGTATTGGATAAGGACCTGAGCGATGGTTGATGCTGTGGAAGTGTTGATTTGTGTCACCTGTAAATCCACCGACCCTGACGGGGAAGGTGCGCGCCCCGGTGCGCGGCTGTATGACGCGTTTGTGGCGGGCGGGGTGCCGGACGGCGTTACGGTGCGCGCGGTGGATTGTCTGTCCAATTGCACGCGCAGTTGCACGGTGGCGCTGCGGGGGCCAGACCGCTGGACTTATGTTTACGGCAATCTGGGCCCGGATTCGGGTGCCGAGATTTTGCGCGATGGCGCTGCGCGCTATCAAGCTGCCGCAGATGGGCTGGTGCCCTGGCGCGAAAGATCCCAACATTTCCGCAAGAATTGCATCGCGCGGATTCCCCCTCTTTTCAAGGAGACCCCCCATGTCTGATTTGGCAAAAATTCCTGTAACTGTGATCACCGGGTTTCTGGGGTCTGGCAAAACCACGTTGATCCGGCATTTGATGATGAACCCGCAGGGCAAACGGCTGGCGATTTTGGTGAATGAATTTGGCACGGTGGGGGTGGATGGCGATATTTTGAAGGCCTGTGCCGATGAAAGCTGCCCGTTGGAAAACATCGTGGAGCTGGCGAATGGCTGTATTTGCTGCACGGTGGCGGATGATTTTATCCCCACGATTGAGGCGCTGATGGCGATGCCGGTACGGCCTGACCATATTTTGATCGAAACCTCGGGCTTGGCGCTGCCAAAGCCGTTGTTGAAGGCGTTTGATTGGCCTGCCATTCGGTCCAAGATTACGGTCGATGGTGTGATTGCGCTGGCCGATGCCGAAGCTGTGGCGGCGGGTCGGTTTGCGCCGGATGTGGCGGCGGTGGATGCGCAGCGTTTGGCGGACGCGAGTATTGACCACGAGACACCGCTGTCGGAGGTGTTTGAAGATCAGATTTTGTGCGCCGATATTATCTTGCTGTCCAAGGCCGATTTGGCGGGCGAGGCTGGTTTGGACGCCGCGCGCGCGGTAATTGCGGCGGAGATGACGCGCAATGTGCCGATGATTGCGATGACGGATGGGGTGATTGACCCGCGTGTGATTTTGGGGATTAACGCGGCCGCCGAGGATGATTTGGCGGCGCGCCCCAGCCACCACGATGGGCATGACGACCATGAGCATGAGGATTTTGAGTCTGTCGTGATTGATTTGCCGGAGGTGGCCGACCCGGACGCGCTGCAAGCGGCGATTGTGCGTTTGGCGCAAGAGCAGCATATTTTGCGGGTCAAAGGTTATGTCGCTGTTGTGGGCAAGCCGATGCGGATGTTGGTGCAGGCGGTGGGCGCGCGGATACGGGTGCAGTATGATCGCCCTTGGGGCGATACCCCGCGCCAGACGCGTTTGGTGGTGATTGCCGAGCATGACCATATCAATGAGGCGGCGATTAGGGCCGTTTTGGTGGGCTGAGCCATGCATGTCGTCTTTCGCGAAAGCCACGGGTTGGAGGAGACGGACGCGCCGTTTGACGTAGGGCAAACCTCTGCGGATTTGGTGGTGTTGTCGTTTTCGGACAGCGATCTGGGGGCGTTTGCGGCGGGCTGGCAGCGGGCAAAGGGGGCGTTGCCGAGCACGCGGCTGGCGAATTTGGTGGCGCTGCGCCATCCCTTGTCGGTGGATACTTATGTGGAAAATACCTTGGCAGGGGCCAAGGGGGTGTTGATCCGGCTGATCGGTGGCGAAAGCTATTGGGCGTATGGGTTGGCGCAGGTGCAGGATGTGTGTCGCAGGCGGGGAATTGCCTTGGCGATTTTGCCTGCGGACGGGCGGCCCGATGCGCGGTTGGATGCGCTGTCGACGCTGCCTGTGTCGACGTTGCGGCGGTTAAGCGCGCTGTGCGAAGCGGGGGGGGCGGTGGCGGCGCAAGCGGCACTGGCGCAGCTGGCGCTGGCGGCGGGGCTGTATGCGGGGCCTGTGGCAGGTGATAAATCGGTGCCGGAATGTGGCTGGTATGACCCGGATTTGGGGGTTGTGCCGGGGCCAATGGCGGACGGGCCTGTGGTGGCGGTGACGTTTTACCGCAGTTATTTGACTTCGGCCGATACCAGCCCGGTGGATGCGTTGATACGGGGGTTGCGCGCGGCGGGGTTTGGCGCGGTGGGGATGTTTGCAACCTCGTTGAAAGCCCCTGTGGCGGCGGACTGGTTGCGGGTGGCGCTGGCGGATTTGGCCCCGGTGGCGATTGTGAATGCGACCGCGTTTTCGGCCAAGGGCGCGGATGGCAGCACGCCGCTGGACGGGCCCGGTTGCCCGGTGTTTCAGGTCAGCTTGTCCACCGCGCGCAAACGCGAATGGGCGGCGGCGGACCGGGGGTTGTCGCCTGCGGATTTGGCGATGCATGTGGTGATGCCAGAGGTGGACGGGCGGATTTTTGCAGGGGCTGTCAGCTTCAAAGCGCCCACCCCGCGCGACCCCGATTTGCAATTTTCGCGGTTCACCCACCGCGCCGATGCGGGCCTGATTGCGGCGGCGGTGGCGCGGGTGCGGGCGTGGTATGATTTGGCGCAGGCCGAGGCATCGGCGCGGCGGGTGGCGTTGGTTTTGTCGACCTATCCGGGCAAGGAATACCAATTGGCCCATGCGGTGGGGTTGGATGCGCTGGCATCAACCGAAGGGGTTTTGGCGGCGCTGGCGGCTGCGGGATATGACACGGCGGCGGGTTCGGGCCTTGGCGCGGCGCTGGGGGCGGAGGTGATAAACTGGCCTGTGGCGGAGTATCTCGCGGCGCTGGACGCCTTGCCCGAAGGCTTGCGCGCGGATGTGATGGCGGCGTGGGGCGACCCGTCGCGCGACGCGGCGGTGGGGAATGGGGCGTTTGCGTTCAAGGCGGTGCGGCGGGGCAAGGTGTTGATCGCGCTGCAACCCGAGCGTGGCGAGGTGCACAGCCGCGACGATGATTACCATGATTTGCAACGCACCCCACGCCACGGATATGTCGCGTTTTACCTGTGGCTTCGCGCACAGGGCCTGCATGCGATGGTCCATATGGGCGCGCATGGCACGCTGGAATGGCTGCCGGGGAAATCGGTCGCGCTGTCGGCAAGCTGCTGGCCCAAGGCGTTGGTGGGCGCGTTGCCTGTGATTTATCCCTTTATTGTCAATGACCCCGGCGAGGCAGCGCAGGCCAAACGGCGCATTGGGGCGGTGACGCTGGGCCATATGCCGCCGCCGCTGGCGCAGTCCGAAACGCCGCAAGCGATGCTGCGATTGGAACGGTTGCTGGACGAATATTCCACCGCTGATGGCTTGGACCCTGCGCGGCGCGACCGCTTGATCGCGGATGTGCGCGCCGAGGCGCAGGCAGCGGGGGTGGAAGCGGATTTGGGGCTGTCGGTTGATGCGTCCCCCGCCGAGGCGATCACGCGGATTGACCGATTTGTGTGTGATGTAAAGGAAAGCCAATACGGCGCGGGGCTGCATGTTTTTGGCGCAGGCGGCGAGATGGAGGGGCTACTGGCGGCGCTGTCGGGGCGGCGGGTGGCACCGGGGCCGTCAGGATCCCCCTACCGCGGGCGCAGCGATATTCAGCCCACGGGGCGGAATTTGTTTTCGGTGGACCCGCGCGCGGTGCCGAGCCGTTCCGCCCATGCGCAAGGCGTGAAATTGGCCGAGGAGGTGTTGCGCCGCCATTTGCAAGACCACGGCGATTGGCCGCGCGGGTTGGTGGTGGATTTGTGGGGGTCGGCATCGATGCGCACGAGTGGCGAGGAGTTTGCAATGGCGCTGCACTTGGCCGGGGTCGCGCCGCGTTGGGATGCGGGATCCGAACGGATTTCGGGGTATGAAATTACACCGCTGGCCTTGCTGCGCCGCCCGCGCATTGACGTGACGCTGCGGGTATCAGGGCTGTTTCGCGATATATTTCCGGGGCTTGCGCAGTTATTTGAAGCGGCGGCGGCGGCGCTGGCGGAGCGCGATGAGGCGGCGGAGGATAACCCCTACACCCTGCGCAGCCATCGGGTTTTTGGACCAAAGCCGGGGGTGTACGGCATGGGCATGACCGAAGCGTTGGAGGATTATTCCGACGAGGGCCGCGCGCTGGCGGGTGAGGCGTGGCTGAAAGGGTCCGAATGGGCGATTGATGCGCAAGGCGGTGCAGTACACGCTCGTGCGGCGTTGGAGGCGCGGGTTCTGGCCGCTGACGGGTTTGCCCATGTGCAGGATTTGGCGGAAACCGATGTGCTGGTCGCGTCCGATTATGCCGCCCATGAAGGTGGGTTTGCGGCGGCGGTGGCGGCACTGGGCGGTGAGGCGCCTGCGATGTATCACATTGATGCCACGCGGGCCGATGCGCCGCGCGCGCGGTCTTTGGCCGAGGAAATTGCGCGGGTGGTGCGGGCGCGCGCGGCCAATCCGGGCTGGGCCACGTCGATGATGAATCACGGATTTCGGGGGGCGGCCGAGGTGGCGGCCACGCTGGACCACCTTGGGTCATTCGCGCATTTGACCCGCGCGGTGCCGCCGCATTTGTTCGATTTATACCATGAGGCGACGCTGGGGCGCGAGGATTTGGTGGAGTTTATGGCGCGTGAAAACCCCGGCGCACTGGCGGCGATGCACGCGCGGTTTGCGGCGCTGCGCGATGCGGGGCTGTGGGTGACACGGCGCAATTCCATCGCGGCCAGCATGGAGGGGGCGGTGTGACCGGGCCCACCGTCCAAGGCCCCATCGTCAAGGGCTGGTGCCCCGGTGCGCTGCGGCCGATGATGTCGGGTGATGGTTTGGTGGTGCGGGTGCGTCCCTTTGGCGGGCGGTTGACGGGGGGGCAGCTGGCAGGGATTGCTGCGTTGTCGCAGGCGCATGGCAATGGGTTGGTGGACCTGTCGAACCGCGCCAATGTGCAGTTGCGCGGGGTGCGGGAGGCGGCACATGGCGCGCTGGTTGCGGGCTTGCGCGATCTGGGCTGTGTGGACGGCGATGTGGGCGCAGAGGCGCGGCGCAACGTTATGGTCTCGCCGTTTTGGGAGGCGGGGGACGGCACGCAGGCTGTTTATACGGCTTTGGTTGATGGGTTGGCGGATGGGCCGGAATTACCAAGAAAATTTGGGTTTTCGGTGGATTTGAGCGTGGGAAATACGCTGGCGCTGGCCCCGGCGGATATTCGGGTTGAACGCCACGCGGACGGAATTTTGGTGCGGGGTGAAGGGTTTACCACGGGCGCGTTGGCGGCCAATGCAGCCGAAGCGGCGGGGCTGGCGGTGACGCTGGCACGCTGGTTTCTGGGCACGGGGCATGTGGTGGACGGGCGCGGGCGAATGGCGGGGCTGTGGGCGGATTTGACGCCAGCCGCGCGGCAGGCGCGGTTGCCGCGCGCGTTTCAGGCGGCGGTGGCGGTGCCTGCGCGCAGCGTGCGACCACAGCCGGGCGTGGTGGCACAAGGGACGATGGTGGGGTTTGCGTTTGGGCAAGTCACGGCGGATATGATCGCGGCGCTGGCCCCGTTTGGCGCGTGGCGTATCACGCCGTGGCGCATGGCTTTGCTGGAGGGCGCGGCCCCTGCCCTGCCGGGTTTGATTGTCCGGGCGGAGGATGCGATGCTGCGCGTGGTGGCCTGTACGGGTGCGCCGGGGTGCCCACAAGCGCTGGCCCCGACGCGGGATTTGGCGGCGGGGTTGGCCGCGCATGTGCCACCTGGGGCAACGCTGCATGTTTCGGGCTGTGCCAAAGGCTGCGCGCATCCGGGGGTGGCGGATTATACGCTGGTGGCCACCCACAATGGCTTTGCCCCGTTGCGCCGCGCGCGGGCGGGGGATATGGGCGATGGTGCCCATTCTGCCGCTGAATTGATGAAAACCCCCAGCCTTTTGTTCGGAAAAACCCATGCCCCATTTCTATGAAACCAATGGCGCGGCCATTTACCTGCAATCATTTGCGATGATCCGCGCGGAGGCCGATTTGGCGCGATTCACCCCTGAGGAGGAGATTGTCGCGGTGCGGATGATCCATGCGGCGGGGATGGTGGGGTTGGCGCCGTTTATCCAGTTTTCCGCAGGGATGGCGATTGCGGCGCGGGCGGCGTTGGAGGCGGGCGCGCCGATACTTTGCGATGCGCATATGGTATCCGAAGGGATAACGCGCAAACGGTTGCCGCGCGAAAATGAGGTGATTTGCACCTTGCGCGACCCGCGTGTGGCGGGATTGGCCGCAGAAATGGGTAACACCCGGTCGGCGGCGGCGCTGGAATTGTGGCGGCCCGTTATGGCGGGGGCGGTGGTGGCGATTGGCAATGCGCCGACGGCCCTGTTTCACCTGCTGAACATGCTGGAGGACCCGACTTGCCCGCGCCCAGCGGCGATTATTGGCTGCCCCGTGGGGTTTGTAGGCGCGGCGGAAAGCAAAGAGGCGTTGATGGAGGCCCCCCCCGTACCATCGGTTGTGGTGGCGGGGCGGTTGGGCGGGTCGGCGATCACGGTGGCGGCGGTGAACGCGCTGGCCAGCAGGGTGGAATAAAATGGCGCGGATTATCTGTGCGGGCTTGGGGCCCGGCGACCCTGATCTGATTTCCGTGCGGTCGGACCGTATCATTCGGGCCGGGCGCAATATTGCGTATTTTCGCAAGGCTGGGCGGCGGGGGCAAGCGCGCCAGATTGTCGAAGGGATGCTGCACCCGGATGCCGTGGAATGGGCGATGGAATATCCGGTTACAACCGAACTGCCGTTCAATAGCCGGGAATATAACGATATCCTCGCGCGGTTTTATGATGATTGGGCGGAACGGCTGGCGCAGATGCCGGGTGAGGTGGTGGTGCTGTGCGAGGGCGACCCGTTTTTTTACGGCTCGTTCATGCATCTTTATACCCGCCTGCTGGGCCGGGTGGAGATGGACGTGGTCCCAGGCATTACGGGGATGACCGGGTGTTGGAACGCGACGGGCGTGCCGATCACTTGGGGCGATGACGTGATGACGGTGCTGATGGCGACGCTGCCCGAGGCGGATTTGGTGCATCACATGGCGCAAGCGGATGCGCTGGTGATTATGAAAACCGGGCGCAACTTGCCCAAAGTGCGGCGCGCGTTGCAGGCTGTGGGGCGGCTGGATGCGGCGTGGTTGGTGGAACGGGGCACGATGCCACAACAACGCGTGATGAAACTGGCCGATTTGCAGGACGCCGACACGCCGTATTTCGCGATTGTGTTGGTGCATGGGCAGGGGCGTAGGCCGGAGATTGCGGAATGACGGGCTGGTTGGTGGTGGCGGGCCTTGGCCCCGGTGCGGATGATTTGGTGACACCGCAGGTCACTGAGGCGCTGGCACAAGCTACGGATATTGTTGGATATATCCCCTATGTGGCGCGGGTGGCACCGCGCGCAGGATTGACGCTGCACCCATCGGACAACCGGGTGGAATTGGACCGCGCGCTGCATGCGTTGGATATGGCGGCGGCGGGGCGGCGGGTGGTTGTGGTATCATCCGGCGATCCGGGCGTGTTTGCGATGGCATCAGCGATTTTTGAGGCGATGGAGGGGCGCGCGGATTTCCTGAGCCTTGATATCAGGATTTTGCCGGGGATTACGGCGATGTTGGCGGCGGCGGCACGCGCAGGCGCACCACTGGGCCATGATTTTTGCGCGATCAATTTAAGCGATAATTTGAAGCCGTTTGCGACGGTCGAACGGCGGGTGGCGCTGGCCGCTCAGGGCGATTTTGCCATGGCGTTTTACAACCCGCGTTCGGCCAGTCGCCCGCACCAGTTCGCGCGGGTGCTGGAAGTGTTGCGCGCGGAATGTGAGCCAGATCGGCTGATCACATTCGCGCGGGCGGTGTCAACGCCGGAGGAGGCGCTGTTGACCGTGACGCTGGCCGAGGCGCTGCCGGAAATGGCGGACATGCGGACGGTGGTGATTGTAGGAAATTCACAAACGCGGCGGTTGGGGCGGTATGTCTATACCCCAAGGTCAGCGCTGTGAGCGAGCCATGCCATGACTTCTGGGATCGTTTGCGCCGTTTGCCGGGGGGGCAATTCTGGGCGGTCGATCAGGATGACACGCAGGCCAAGGGCGCGCGCGGCGGTGATTTTGGCGACTGCGCCCTGCCCGCCTGCGTTTTTGGCGACGATATGGGTGATGGCGTGATGGCGCAAAAGTTCGGTGTCGTTTTGATGCGTGAACGGGCCGCGCCCGATGATCGCGGTGGCGTTGGGCAAGGGCAGATCGCCGGGCGCATCAACCAGCCGCAGCAGGTAATGGTGCTGGGGTTTGGCGATGAAGGGGGCGAGGTGTTGCTTGCCAATGGCAAGAAAGATGTTTGTGGGCGCAGCGGGCAAGGCCGCGATTGCGGCATTAATATCAATGACTTGAGTCCAGCGGTCGGCAGGTTGGGGCTGCCACGGTGGGCGCACGTAAGCCAGCAGCGGCGTGCCTGTCGCATGGCTGGCGGTCACCGCATTGCGGCTGATTTGCGCGGCAAAGGGATGCGTGGCGTCGATGATATGGGTGATGTTTTCGGATGTGAGGTAGGTGGCGAGCCCGTCCGCGCCGCCAAATCCGCCCACCCGTTGCGGGATGGGTTGGGGCACGGGATTTGCGGTGCGCCCGGCATAGCTGAACACGGCGCTGATGCGCTGCGTGGCGAGGGTGGCGGCGAGGGCGGAACCTTCGGTCGTGCCGCCCAGAAGGAGGATGCGCATGGCTGATCCTTGGTTGACTGTTATCGGAATGAATGAGGACGGGTTGGACGGTTTGTCAACCCCGGCGCGAGCGGCGCTGGCGCGGGCGGCGGTGGTGTTTGGCGGGCCGCGGCATTTGGAATTGGCGGATGTGGGGGCGCGCGGGCAGGCGTGGCCAGTGCCGTTTTCGATTGCGGGCGTGATGGCGCGGCGCGGCGAGGCGGTGGTGATTTTGGCATCCGGCGACCCGTTTTGGTATGGGGCGGGCGGGTCGGTGGTGGCGCATTTGGCGCGTGGCGAATGGGTGTCGCATCCGGCGCCGTCGACGTTTTCGCTGGCAGCGAATGGGCTTGGGTGGCCGTTGGAAAGTACGGTGTGTTTGGGGCTGCATGCGGCGGAGTTTGATGGGGTTGCGCCCCATTTGACGCGGGGCGCGCGGGTGATTTGCTTGGTCCGCGATGGGGCGGCGGTGGGCGAATTGGCGGCATGGCTGTGCGCGCAAGGGGCGGGTTTGACGCGACTGCATGTGATGGAACGGCTGGGCGGGCCGCGCGCGCGGGTGCGAGACGTTTTGGCGCAAGCCTATGATTTACCGAATGTTTGTGCGCCTGTGGCCGTGGCGTTGGAGGTTTGCGGCACGGTGGCGCGGGCGGTGACGCCGGGGTTGCCGGACACGGCCTTTGCGCATGATGGGCAGATCACCAAGCAGGCGATGCGGGCGTTGACGATCTGCGCGCTTGGTCCCCGCCGGGGCGAATTGTTGTGGGATATTGGCGCGGGGTCGGGATCGATTTCGGTGGAATGGTGCCTGCAAGCCGGACGTGCGGTGGCGATGGAGGGCAAGCCTGCGCGGGCAGCCAATATCGCCGAAAATATCGCGCGGTTTGGGTTGGCGCAGCGGATGGTGTTGCAGGTGGGCCGGGTTGATGGAAGCGCGTGGCCGGAGGCGGACCCCAATGCGGTGTTTATTGGTGGGGGGGCGACGGATGAAGTGCTCTCGGCCTTGTGGGCGCAGTTGCCAGCGGGCGTGCGGGTGGTGATTAATGGCGTGACGCTGGAGACGGAAGTGCTGTTGGCGCAGTGGCAGGCGCGCAAAGGCGGCACGCTGTTGCGGGTGGAATTGGCGCAGGCGGCGGCACTGGGAACGATGCGCGGCTGGACGCCTGCGCGGCCCGTGGTGCAGTGGAGTGTGACCACATGATCGTCGCGGGATTTGGGCTGCGGGCATCGGCGACCGAAGCGGGGTTGCGGGCGTTGTTGGGCGATGTGCGGCCCGGCGCGCTGGCGGTTGTGGCAGATAAGGCGGGGCATTTGGGGCTGGTGGCATTGGCGAAGAGGCTGGGCGTGCCGTTGTGCGCGGTGCCTGTGGCGGCGCTGGTGGCGGGCGTGACCCCTGCGCCGCGCCAGCCTGCAAGGTACGGTGCGATGTCGGTGGCCGAAGGGGCGGCGCTGGCGGCGGCGGGACCGGGTGCGGTGTTGATTGCCCCAAGAATTATTGCGATAGATGGCCGTGCGACCATGGCTTTGGCGAAAAGGAACCCATTATGATTGTTCACTTTATTGGCGCAGGGCCGGGTGCACCGGACCTGATTACCTTGCGCGGGCGTGACCTGATTGCGGCCAGCCCTGTGTGTTTATATGCCGGATCGCTGGTGCCACAAGCGTTGTTGGCGCATTGCCCGCCGGGGGCGCGGATTGTGAACACGGCACCGCTGTCGTTGGATGAGATTATGGCGGAAATCGCTGTGGCGCAGGCGGCGGGCCAAGATGTGGCGCGGCTGCATTCTGGCGATTTGTCGGTGTGGTCGGCGATGGGGGAACAGTTGCGGCGGTTGCGCGCGATGGGGATTGCCTATGACGTGACGCCGGGGGTGCCATCGTTTGCGGCGGCGGCGGCAGCACTTGGGGCGGAGTTGACGCTGCCGGGGGTGGCGCAATCGGTGATTTTGACGCGGACATCGGGGCGCGCGACCGCGATGCCGGAGGGGGAGACCTTGGCGGCGTTTGCGGCGACCGGAGCCACGCTGGCCATCCATTTGTCGGTGCATTTGCTGGACCAAGTGATTGCGGAACTGACGCCGCATTATGGCGCGGATTGCCCGGTGGCGGTGGTGTGGCGCGCGTCCTGGCCCGATCAGCGGGTGGTGAAGGCGACCTTGGAAACCCTGGACCAAGCGATTGGGGCGGAAATGGAACGCACGGCGCTGATCTTGGTGGGTCGTGCTATTGGCGCGGAGGAGTTTGAGGAAAGTCGTTTATATGCAGGCGATTACGACCGCCGTTACCGCCCAGTGGGCACTGACCCGCGCTTTCCGGACGCGGCCACAACGGACGGCGAATAATGCCACAGGGTTTGATCATTTCGGCCCCGGCATCGGGGACGGGCAAGACCACGGTGACGCTGGGGCTGCTGGCGGCGTGGCGCGCGCAAGGGCTGGTGGTGCAGCCGTTCAAAAGCGGGCCGGATTATATTGACCCGGCGTTTCATGCGGCGGCGGCGGGGCGGCCTTCGTTCAACCTTGACAGTTGGGCGATGCCTGCGGCCCGGCTGGAGGGGCTGGTTGGAGCGGCGGCGGATGCGGATTTAATCCTCGCCGAAGGGTCGATGGGGCTGTTTGACGGGGTCGCCATTCCGGGTGAGGCGGGCAATGGCGCGAGCGCGGATATTGCGACCCGCATGGGTTGGCCTGTGGTGTTGGTGATTGATGTGTCGGGCCAAGCGCAATCGGCGGCGGCGGTGGCGTTGGGGTTTGCGCGGATGCGGCCTGCGATGCCGTTTGCGGGGGTGATTTTGAACCGTGTGGCATCGCCGCGGCATGAGGCGATGGTGCGCGCGGGCATGGCAGAGGCGGGAATAACGGTGTTTGGCGCGCTGCCGCGCAACCCTGAGATCACGCTGCCGGAACGCCATTTGGGGCTGGTGCAGGCCGAGGAGAACCCCGAACTGGGCGCGATTTTAGCGCGGGCGGCGGGTTTTGTGACCCAGCATTTGGATTTGGACGCGCTGCGGGCGGCGGCGGGCAGCGCGGTAAGCGTTGGTGTGATGCCTGCCACGCGCCCGCCGGGGATGCGGATTGCACTGGCGCGGGATGCGGCGTTTTCATTCGTCTATCCGCATTTGATGGACGGCTGGCGCGCGGCGGGGGCGGCTATTTTGCCGTTTTCGCCGCTGGGTGATGAAGGGCCGGACGCCAGTGCCGATTGTTGTTGGTTGCCGGGCGGATACCCCGAATTGCACGCAGGCCGGATTGCGGCGGCGGCGCAATTCAAAAGGGAAATCAGGGCATTCGCCCAGACGCGGCCCGTGCATGGCGAATGTGGGGGGTATATGGCGATGGGGGCGGCGCTGGTGGATAAGGACGGGGTGTCGCATGAAATGGCGGGGCTGTTGGGGTTGGTGACGAGTTACGCCAAGCGCAAAATGCATCTGGGATACCGGGTGGCGGAACTGGCGCAGCCGATGCCGGGGCATGGCGCGGGGGCGCGGTTGCGCGGGCATGAGTTTCATTATTCCACCATTTTGGAGCAGCCGGATGAGGCGTTGGCGCAGGTGGTGGATGCCAGCGGGGCGCAGGTTGCCGAGACCGGTTCCTTGCGGCGGTTCGCGCAAGGGGGCATGGCCACGGGGACATATTTTCACTTGATCGGGCAAGCAACATGACGGGGTTTGTCTCTTTCGTATCGTCGGGCCCCGGCGACCCGGAATTGCTGACGCTGGCGGCGGTGAAACGGTTGCAAAAGGCGGATGCGGTGCTGTTTGATGATTTGTCATCGGGGCCAATTTTGGAATTTGCACGGGCGGGTGCGGATCTTGTTGGGGTGGGCAAACGGGCGGGGCGCGCCTCGCCCAAGCAAGACCACGTGAGCCGGTTGTTGGTCGAATATGCGAGCACGGGCGCGCATGTGGTGCGCCTGAAATCAGGCGATGCGGGGATTTTTGGCCGGCTGGAGGAGGAAACGACCGCCCTGCGCACGGCGGGTATAAAGTTTGAAATTATTCCGGGGGTTACGACTGCATCCGCGATGGCGGCTGCGGCGGGCATACCCCTGACGCGGCGGTTGACGGCACGGCGGGTGCAGTTTTTGACGGGGGCCGATGTGACAGGCGATTTGCCCCAAGGCCTGAATTGGGCGGCGCTGGCGGACCCAGAGGCGACGACGGTGGTGTATATGGGCAAGCGCACGGCCCCGATTTTGGCGGCGCAGTTGCAAGCGCATGGATTGGCGGCCACCACCCCGGTGATGGTGGGGCAAAACGTGTCGCGGCCCGACCAAACGCTGGTACGGGGTGTGCTGGCGGATTTGGCGGCGATGGTGGCAGACAGCGACGCGCGGCCCGCGCTGATCTTGATTGGGCCGTTGGCGCAAACAGACTGAAAGGCGGCGCATTACGGCTTGACCATCGCAGCGCAAAAGCAGCAGATGAACGAGCAAGGTGTTTAACGAACGCAAAGCGTGCAAACTGAAACGGGAATGGACATGGGCGGACCCAAACAGGGCGTCCCAATGCCAACCGCCCCCGCGACTGTATGCGGCGAGCTGCTTTTCAAATGCCACTGACCGGGGTTCCGGTTGGGAAGGGGAAAAGCCGCTGTGACCCGCTAGTCAGGAGACCGGCCTTGCAAAGAAACAAACCGCCGTCGGGTGTGACGGCCAAGGAGTAAGACATGCATATCGAACCTGGCATCGTGACTGGTGCGAAAATTCTGTTCAGCTATGGTACGGCGGCGGCGGCGGCGACCTATTCGGTCAAGCTGATTGTTGACGGTTTGCGCGAAAAGGGGCTGGTGTCGCTGGCCGTGCGCGCGGTGATTGCGACCATTTCGGTATTCGTTTTCTTTGAGATTATGCCGCATTTTGCAGTGGGCGTTTCGGAGGTGCATTTCATCCTCGGCTCCACCTTATTCTTGCTGTTGGGGGCGGCCCCGGCGGCGATTGGGTTGGCGCTGGGTCTGTTGATCCAAGGCGTGTTTTTCGCGCAGATTGATTTGCCGCAATATGGCATGAACATCACCACGCTGTTGGTGCCGCTGTTTGCGATTCAAGCAATCGCGTCGCGCACGATTGCGGGCAGCACGGCCTATGTGGACCTGACGTACCGCCAAGTGCTGCTGCTGTCGACGACCTATCAAGGGGGCGTTGTGGCATGGGTCGCGTTTTGGGCGATTTTGGGCAATGGGTTTGCGGCCAGCAATATCGCCAGCATCGCGACATTTGGTGTAGCTTACATGTCGGTGATCTTGTTGGAGCCGCTGGTGGATTTGGTGGTGCTGGCGCTGGCGAAAAACCTGAAAGGGTCTGCGTTTGTGACGCCACGCCTGCACAACGCGGCGTGATATAAGCGATATACGGCAGGGCAGCCCCGGGTTTGGGGCTGCTTTTTTATGCGGAGGCGGGGCGTGAAAGAGTTGTTTTTGATCGGAATTGGGTCTGGCAACCCTGAACATTTGACGCTGCAAGCGGTGCGCGCGATGAACGGGGTGGACGCGATTTTGATCCCGCGCAAAGGGGCGGGCAAGGCCGATTTGGCAGACCTGCGGCGCGCAATTTGTGCGGATGTGGTGACCAACACCTTGGTGCGGTTGGTGGAATTTGATTTGCCCGAGCGCGATGAGGCCACGCCCGATTATCTGCAACGGGTGGAGGATTGGCACAACGCGATTGCCCAGACATGGGAGGCGGCGCTGTTGGGGGCCGGATCGCCGGGCCGCGTGGCGCTGTTGGTCTGGGGTGATCCGTCGCTGTATGACAGTACGTTGCGGATTGCGGCGCGGCTGGCCCCTGCCCCGAGGGTTACGGTGATTGCGGGGATTACGTCGTTGCAAGCGTTGACGGCGGCGCACCGCATCCCGGTCAACGGATTGGGGGCGGCGTTTACCGTGACCACGGGCCGAAATTTGCGGGATGCGGGCTGGCCTGTAGGCGTTAATCGGATTGCGGTGATGCTGGACGGCGACTGTTCGTTTGCGCAAATCGCGCCCGAAGGGGTCACGATTTATTGGGCCGCCTATGCGGGCATGGCGCAAGAGGTGGCGATGTCGGGTGATTTGGCGATTATGGCCCCGCAGATCATCGCCAAACGGGCAGAATTGCGCGCCGCGCATGGGTGGATCATGGATATTTATATTCTGGACCGGGTTTAGGGCATACTGGGTTTAGGGCGCAGGAGGTTTAGGGCGCAATGGATTTAAGGTGCATTGGGTTTAGGGCGCAAAACCTGCCCAAGTGTCATGGGGCATCCCTTCGTTGTGGTCGGTGACATGGGCCTGCCCTGTGGCGGGGGAAAAGCGGACACGGCGCACCGCGATGCCGCCCAAATCGCGGGCCGTCACAGAAATGCCAAGCCCTGTTAGCGTGGTTTCGGCGAAACCCGCGTTGCGCTGGCCGATATCTTGGCCCCCGTCCTGCACCTTGGCGCCCCCAAACAGCGACGCTTGAAACCGCGCGGCTTGCCCGCCTTTGGCGTGCAACTGGTCCAGCACAGCGGCAATCGCGACCGCCCCGAACCGCGCATCGCCCCCCTCTTCGGGAAACACAAAATGCGCCATGCCACCCAGTTTCGCCACAGAATCCCAAAGGCACACCAGCACACAAGCCCCGATTAACGCGGTATAGGTCACATTGGCGGCGTTTGACGTGGCAACCGCGCCTTGCACCACATGCAAAACCTGCGCCGATGCCCTGTCATTGATCACTTCCATCGCCCTTGCCTTTTGCCAACGCTGCCAACCCGCGCCTCCAACCTTAGTCTCTTGGCCCTTAATTTCGGGTAAATCAAAACCGGGTCACAGACAGGCTTGAAATCCCGAACCGTCCTGTTATCAGGGCGCCAGCAAGGAAGTGTGGCCGAGTGGTTTAAGGCTCTAGTCTTGAAAACTAGCGTGCGGGGAACCGTACCGTGGGTTCGAATCCCACCGCTTCCGCCAATTACCATTGATTTCATTGATTAAATCTGGCGTTTTTACTTCATACCCATCATAGCGCCCCACATGGAAAAAACGCTTGGGAATGCGGCCCCGTTGTTTCCTGCATTCAGGAAAACGCCAATTCCCCCGCGCGCGTGCGCGTATGGCTGCACAAATAACGCCGCCCAGCGCCGCCAAGGGTAGAATGCCTGTTATCCGCATGGCATCCGCCTTGCCGCGCCGATCTAGGCCAATGTCGAGCAACTGGAACACATCGCGGGTGCTGACTTCGCTTAGGCCCTCCACCACGCGCAACACATCACCGCCCCACGGGTCGTCTGCCGCGCGGGTGGCAACGACTGCCGCCGCCGCGCTTTCATCCATCCGGTCGAGCCACCAATTCGCGCCAGTGCGGAAAAGATCCACAGCTTCGGCCCAGATTTGTTCCCGGTCTGCGGTCAATTCGTCCAGCTTAATCGCGCCAACGGTGACGGGCCAAAACCGCCGCCCGCCTGTGTCGTCTGTCAGATAGTCGTTGCGGTTGGTGGTGCCAGCAAAAACACATCGCCGGGGTTCGATTACTTCGCTGCGGCCATAGGCGGGGCGGTAGCGTTCTTCGGTGCGGCTTAGGAAGGCTTTGACGGCTTCGGTATCAGATCGGCGCATTGCTGACATTTCGGGCAATTCGATAATCCACTTGCCGCGTAACGCGGCGCTGGCATCCTTGCCGTGCATATCGCTTAGGCCATCATGGAACCAATCCGGCCCCGCCAATGCCCGCAAGATAGACGACTTGCCCGCCCCCTGCCGCCCTTCCAACACCAGCGCGCAATCGGCTTTGCAGCCGGGTTTCAGCGCCCGCGCCACGGCAGACACAAGCCAAGCCGTGCCGACTTTGGCGGTAAGGTCGGACGCATCGGCCCCGCAATAGCGCGCAAGCCAATTCTCCACCCTAGGGAAGCCATCCCACGCCAAGCCCTCTAGGAAATGCCTTACCGGGGAAATGATGCTTTCGGACGCCACCAGATACAGGGCATCCCCCGCGCCGTTCTTTGTGGCATCGGGAAAGCCGTTGCGATTGAACCAACGCACCGCCGCCGTGATATCGGTGTCGGCAATCGGGCGCGGCGTAAAGGTCGAGCGGGGAACGGTCGAGCCGGGGATAGGAGAGGTGGTCCTAGTTCTTCGACCACATTGCAGCCCTTTTAAGGTGGATCATGGTTTCATTTCAGGCTGCCATTCTCAT
>NZ_FOCO01000060.1 GCF_900110135.1 Pseudorhodobacter antarcticus
AGGTGCTGGACGCGGTCATCCCGCTGTTGAACGCCAATGCGCGGGTTCCTGTCTGCGGGCTGATCTCGCAATACAATGCGACGGAACTGCCTGCGGGCCCAGATCGTTTGAATTGGATGATGGGGCAGATTCTAAGCAAGAAGATCAAGGTTCAGGGCTTTATCATCTTTGATACGTTCGGCCACCTGTATCCAGAATTCGCCAGCGAAATGGCGGGCTGGATCGCAGCAGGCAAAATCAAATACCGCGAAGAGATCATCGACGGTTTGGAAAACGCACCCAGCGCCTTTATCGGGCTGCTGCGGGGCAAAAACTTTGGCAAGCGCGTGATCCGCGTTGGCCACAACGGAAAGGCTACCACATGAAAATCCTTATGGTTCTGACATCGCACGATAAACTGGGCGACACGGGCAAAAAAACCGGCTTCTGGCTGGAAGAATTCGCGGCCCCCTACTACGTGTTCAAAGACGCAGGCGCAGATATTACCCTCGCCTCACCCAAAGGCGGCCAGCCACCGCTTGATCCCTCCAGCGACGGCGCAGACGCTCAGACCGATGACACCCGCCGTTTCAAGGCCGACCCAGAGGCGCAAAAGCACCTTGCCAGCACGCTAAAACTGGCCGACGTGACCGAGGCAGGCTTTGACGCTATCTTCTACCCCGGTGGCCACGGCCCTTTGTGGGATCTGGCCGAAGACGCCGATAGCAAGCGCTTGATCGAGGCGTTTGCCGCCGCGGATCGCCCCATCGGTGCCGTCTGCCATGCCCCCGCCGTGTTCCGCCATACATTTGGCGCGGATGGCAAACCGCTGGTGTCTGGTCGCCGTGTGACTGGCTTTACCAATACCGAAGAAGAGGCGGTTGGGTTGACCAAAATCGTGCCTTTCCTTGTCGAAGACATGCTGAAAGCCAATGGTGGTCACTTTGAGAAAGGTGCTGACTGGTCTGTCTTTGTGCTGCGGGATGGCAAGCTGATCACCGGACAAAACCCAGCCTCATCCGCCAAAGCTGCCGAAGAGATGCTGGCCTTGCTGGCATAAACTCAGATAGCCATACTGCGGCGGCATCAGCGCAAGCCCTTGCCGCCGCATCTCAAAGTCAAAGGCCAGCCTATGCGAACCCTCATCATCGGCGGTGGCCTGTCTGGTTTGGCACTGGCCGAGGCGTTGGCAACCAAAGGCCATGACTTTACCCTGATCGAGGCGCGGGACCGCCTTGGTGGCCGCATACTGACCGAACATCACGCAGGCGCGGCTTTCGATCTGGGCCCCGCGTGGTTCTGGGAGGGCCAACCCCGGATTGCCGCCCTGCTAAACCGTTTGGGGCTGATCGCGTTCGAGCAATTCTCGACGGGCGATCTTCTGTTTGAGGATGCTCAGGGCCATGTGCAACGCGGGCGCGGTGGTGCCTCGATGGAGGGATCTTTGCGCTTGATGGGCGGGTTGAGCGCGTTGATTGCAGCCCTGACCGCCCGTGTTCCGATGCAGAATATGGTGATGAACACGGCGGTCACCGCGCTGACCGCAACTGCTTCGGGCATCACCGCAACGCTGTCTAACGGCGATAGCCTAGTCGCCGATCAGGTCATCCTTGCCATGCCTCCGCGCCTGGCTGCACAAATCCAATGCTCTCCAGCCCTGCCCGACACAGCCATGGCCGCGATGCGGTCGGTTAAGACTTGGATGGCCGGACAGGCCAAGGCGGTTGCCGTTTATGACACCCCCTTCTGGCGTGAAGATGGCCTATCCGGCGATGCCAGCAGCAGGCGCGGCCCCATGGTCGAAATCCACGACGCATCGCCCGCATCGGGTGGCGACGTCCTGATGTTCTTGCTGTGATGCACGACGGCCGCCGCCTGGCTATCGATGTGCAGATCGCGGAGCCCCTGATCCATACGATCGACGGTCGCGAGCAGTTCTATGCGGTCGAAGGCATTGCGTGGCATTGGGCCGTCGATGCGGGTCAGCCTGCACTTCTGCAATTGCGAGGTTTCAGGATCTAGTCCTGCCGCAAGCGTCCCGGGTTCTCGGATTCAATGATGAGATCGCCATTGTTGCAAAAAAAGGACAAACCAACCTGCTTTCACCTGCTGCACATTATCCCATCCCCCGACCATCATCATTTCCGCGTTCGGACCAAAACCATCGGGCTGGAAGCGGCACTTTCCTATGCTGGTTTTCCCGGTGGTGGCCCTGCGCGATACGCAACCGATTTGCGCGCGATTGGCTTTCTCAACGCGATCTATCGAGATGATAAGCTGCGCGCAGGCCGGATTGTCGATCTGATCGCAGCAACTTGTGGTGTACCAGGGTGGAGTGCTGCCGATCGCGATTATCTGCCTAAGATCATCGCCGCACTGATCATGCTCATCGGTGAACGCGACATCGATGCCGAGAGGGCGCATCTCACCAGCCTCCTGACCCACAATCAGCCCCGAGATGACGCAGGCATGCATTCCCGCGCGTGGGTGTTTTTGGTCATGTCTCTGGCCAAGACTGACCCCGCCCTGCGTGACCGCATCGCCGCATGTGGCGAGGATACCCTCGGTCTGGCAAAGTCCGCCGTCGCAGACATTACAGCCGACCCCGCACCAAGCCGTCAGTTGCAGGCCACTTGGGCACCGCTGCTGCGCCGCTTGTTTCCGCGCCTTCCTGCCTAACCTTGTTCAAACCCAAACGCCCATCATCTTTTTCCAAAACTGGAGATCTCCATGAATCCTCACGCAAAACACACCGCCCCCCCTGCTTGGCTCTCTCTTGCAACCGGCACTCTCAAAGCTGTTCAGCACCGTAAATCGCCACGCCAAAATTTTTATGGCACCGACGATGACCCGATCGCCGATATGTTAGGCGAGCTCGAACATGTCCCGCCTATGGTTGATCTTTCGGCAGAATGGGCTGTTCAAAACAGCAAGGATGGCAACGCTTTCTGCGCAAAACGCGTGGCCCGGATCGGCACGACCTTCGAGCTGATCACCATGCTGCGCCTTGCCGCCACATTCCGAGATCATGACGCGGCATACGCGCTGTGCGATCCGGCCGCGATCACCGTACTTGACGTGGGCCGACCGAAGCCATCTCGGCCTGT
Source organism: Pseudorhodobacter antarcticus (assembly GCF_900110135.1). Classification (GTDB taxonomy): domain Bacteria; phylum Pseudomonadota; class Alphaproteobacteria; order Rhodobacterales; family Rhodobacteraceae; genus Pseudorhodobacter; species Pseudorhodobacter antarcticus. Next base: position 3,087 of record NZ_FOCO01000060.1, read on the forward strand.
GAAAGTGCCGCGCGCAGGCGCAAGCGTCGCATCGACTTTGCCCGCCGCCAAAAGACACATGCCGAAAGCAGCGCCAGCGCCTCGGCCACCAGCGACCCAATCCCCGCCCCGGTCAGCCCCAGTTGCGGCAGTGGGCCGCCCCCCCAGATCAGCGCATAGTTCAGCGGTATGTTGATAATCACCGCCAGAAACGCAAAGCCGGTGCCAAGCCAGGGGCGGTTCACCGCCTCGAAGGCGGATTTGAACACGGTCAGGATGGCAAAGGGCACCATCAGCACTGATATCGCCACCCAATAGGGAAACATGATCGCCAGCACCTCGGGCGGTTGGCTCAGGTGCGGCAGCAGCGGCCAGACCGCCAGCGTGACGGACGTGCCCGCGAGGCCAACACAGGCCCCCAGTGCGAGGCCATTGCGCAAGATCACCGGAATGCGCCGAGCCCACCCGGACCTATAGCGCCGACAAAAGCCCATAGATCGACGCCCAAAAGATCACCGCCACAGCATTGGTGATCCCCACCGCCGCCAGCGGCAGCGCCCTCAGCGGGGCCAACATCACCGCATCCGTCACGCCCACAATGTAAACGCGCCAAGCCCCGCCACGATCGGCACGGCGAGGGCCAGAACCGCCGGAATTTCGCGGCGGATGTTGGGCCGGCGGATCGTGGAAAGGACTGCCATGATGCCTCCGGGCTTTGGGTGAATGACCGTTTATGCAGTTGGCGCTATCAGGTATGTGGACCATGTCAACGGGTCGAAGGGCATATGCCCACCACGAGAGGCTGGCGCTAAATGCCGCAGGCATGACAGCCGGGTCAGCCAGCCGGTTCAAGACTGCATTGGATTTTATGCGACACCTTCGGTTACACTCAGGTCAGATTTTTCCGTAACATATGCTCAGGGGTATGATGGGTCCGGGTCACATGCACGTGTTTTTGAAGAGGGTCGCAGCCCTATTTGGTTTTGTGGCCGCGCTGTGGGTTATTCAGATGGTCAATTGGGCCACCGGCGACGCTCTCAGCGTCACCTTTGGACTTATCCCCAGGCATCTGATCGGGCTTGATGGTATCGTCGGCATGCCGTTCTTGCATGGCAGTTTCGCGCATTTGATCGCGAATACACCGCCCCTGCTGGTGTTGGGCACGCTGCTTGCCGCAACCGTCACGCGCGGCCTTGCGGCCATGAACATGGTCGTGGTCGGCCTCGGGGGCACCTTGGTTTGGCTTTTTGGCACTTCGGCCATTCACATCGGCGCATCCGGGTTGGTGTTTGGCTGGTTCGGCTTTCTGATCACGCGCGGCTTTGTAGGCCGCTCACCGGTGACACTTGGCGCGTCGGTTCTGATCGGGGTGGTCTATGGCTCGATCATTTGGGGCGTGCTGCCCGGTCAGCCCGGTGTTTCCTGGGAGGCACATCTGTTCGGCGCAATTGCAGGAATCGCTGCGGCCTTTTTGATACGCGCGCATGTTCATGCACCACGTCTGCGTGATGTCGATCATCGGTGACAAACTTTAAGCGGACGGCCCCGGTTCGGACAGTCGAGCTGATGCAATGCCTTTACAAGAGTGGCCACGCAAACGGGAGGCGGCAATCTAAAACAACTTATGTGCGAGCAAACCGGGATCATGATGCCACTCTCCAGATATTCCAACGACGAGAACACTACTTTGATTTCGCATCAGACCAGTTTAGTAGCATCTGAGAAACTGATGGTTTGAACTAAGGGCAATCTGGTGTGGGCAGAGCTTTCACTTCCCGCTGCGTCCCTGTCAGGCTTATCAAAAATTGAGAACGGTTCATCAGATTTCGCTTTGGTTTCATCGTAAGAAGCATCTTTCGTGTGTTCCCGATACTGGCGGCAATCACCGCCGCGTCTTCTGCGGCCACGCATTCCGAACTTCGCGGATCCGTCCCCGACGCCGGGGAAGTGCTGGACTGCGCGTCGGCCAACTTTGAGCTGCAGTTTAACGCAGGGGTGCCGTTGACCACGCTGCGCTTGCATCGGCTGGATGGTGCCGAGATCGAGCTGCCACGCCGCGCAATCCGTGAGGCAACGATTAAGATCATCGACCTGCCGCCGCTGGAACCCGGCGAATTCCGGGCCGAATGGTGTATCATCTCGCCGGACGGGCATGCGGTTGGCGGGGCCATTCCATTCAGCGTCTCGGGCGAGAGCCGTCCATGATTCTTGAATATCTGCAACCAGATCCGTCTTTTCTTGACGGCATCAGCGTGGTGGTGCGCGCGTTTCACTACGCAGCGACCATCGGCGCAGCGGGTCTGGCATTCTTTATGATCGGATACGGCCACTGGTTGCGGCCTGCAGAGGTAACGCGGCTGCATCGCACCCTCTTGGGCGCCATCATCGCAGGGCTGGCCCTGTCGGTTGGTGCGCTGGCACTGCGGGTATTGGTGCTGACGGCCGGGGCAAGCATGACGGACAGCGCCGTCTGGGAAGCTATGATGCGCTCGCGCATCGGCGATGCGTTCTGGATGCGGTGGGCGGGCTTGGTCTTGCTTGTTGCCGCGACGATGCCCTGGCGCGCAGGGCCTGCAATCGCGGCGGTGGGTGGGGTGCTTGTGCTTGGGTCTTATGCGGCGATGGGGCACTCAATGCTCTTTCAGCCACGGCAAGAAATCGCGGCGCTGGTGGTCCTGCACCTAGGCGTCGTGGCGTTTTGGGTTGGTTCGCTTTTACCGCTCCTTTCAGTGGCGCAGCGTCCCGATGGCGCGGAAACTGCGGCACTGCTGCACGATTGGAGCCGCGCGGCGACGGTCGCAGTGGTGGGTATGATTGCAAGCGGTGTCCTGCTGACCTGGTATCTGACCGTCCGTTTGGACCTGATCTTTGAGGCATGGCATGGCTGGGCGCTCGCAGCAAAGGTCATGGCTGTCCTGGCGGCCCTCGCACTCGCCCTGTCGAACCGGCTGCGCCACACCCCGGCGCTGGCACAAGGCCAACCTGGGGCCGGGGCACGGCTTGCATCCTCCATCCGCCTCGAGATCATCTTGGTGCTGTTTGCCTTCTACTTCGCAGCCGAAATGGTCTCGGTTCATCCGATTGACTACGGCCACAGGGTGCAAAACTGAGATGACCTTAAGGCGCAAACCATGCCGGTGCTTACAATATGATCATCAACAACGGTCCTCTAAGTGTGGTTCTTTTGGGCCTTTGCGCGATACCTCTTTTCGAGGGCGCCGCACTTGCGCAAGACACGGCCCTTGGACGCGACCTCTACGGCCAGCATTGCGCAGTCTGTCACGGTGCGGACCTAGAAGGGGCCGCCGATTGGCGGCAACCCGGCCCTGACGGTAGATTGCCGGCCCCGCCACATGACGAGACCGGCCACACTTGGCATCACGGCGACGCGATGCTGTTTGACTACACCCGTCGGGGCGGTCAGGCATTTCTTGATGACCTGAGGGTGAGCTTTGACTCAGGTATGCCCCCATTTGGTGACATTCTGAATAAAGCCGAGATCGAGACCATCTTGGCCTTCATCCGATCGACATGGCCGATGGAAATGGGAGCCTTTCAAGCAGAGCGCACTGCTGCCGAAAGTGGTAACTAGCGTCGCCGCAACCCTGTTAATGGAGGGTCTTCATTCACCCATCGACAATATTGAGGCTGATTGGTCCGCATCCGAAAAAGCGCGAGTCAGCCGGATGCTTTGCTGCACCGTGGTCGGTAACCCGGCGAAAGTGAAGGCTAGCTTGCAGGCCCTGCAAGCGCGCAAGCAGGCTAATGAGTTCATCATTGTGTCGGATACTTTCGATGCCAATATCCGTAAATATTCGCTTTCACTGACGGTCAAGGCCTAGGCGCTTTGGATTGCGCAAGGCCCAAGGGACGTAGAAAGCTGCGCGCTAGAAATCACCACATCTCACACAGACTTGACCAAGCATTAAGGCCGGAATCCGTTCCCTACTTGGATAAAAGTGTGATACCAAAGGGCGTCTCTTTCAATAATTCTAACAAAGCGGTTCACATGTTCACCAGACGCCATTTCATCATATCAAGTGCCGCACTGTTTTCGCCGCCGATTGCCGCGCCGGCTTTCGCGTCAACCCATCTTGAGGGTCAATGGGCCGCTTGGGATGCTCAGGTTACACCTATCGGATACGACAGCGCCACAACCAATCTTTGGGGACTGCATCCGCGCCTGCTTCCAACCTTGGTGGAAGCGCGGAGTGGTTTTCTGCCTGGCGACATCCACGTCGACGCAATAGCGAGATATCTCTACCATATTCGGGCGGATGGAACGGCCATGCGCTACGGCGTCGCCATCGGTCGGGACGGTCTGTATGAGCCTGGTATTTATACAGTCCGTCGCAAGGCAAAATGGCCAAGGTGGACGCCAACGCAAAATATGATCACCCGCGAGCCCGAGGTGTATGCCAAATATGCGGACGGGATGCCGCCCGGCCCTGCCAACGCGTTGGGGTCGCGTGCGCTTTACCTCTTTGTTGGGGAACGCGACACCTATTTGCGGATCCATGGCACCCCTCTGCCACGTTCGATTGGGGGCCGCGCAAGTTCAGGCTGTGTGCGTATGGTGATGCCGCATATCAACGACCTGTTTGATCAGGTTGAGACAGGTGTGACGGTTCACCTTTACCCCGCAGAAGAAGGCAATGTGACGACAACCAGTTAAGATCTGTCCAAAATTTTGGACTTTTAGGTCAGCGAAGGTAGGTTCCTCGCCGGCCACCAAAGTTCCACAAAGCCAGTTGACCTCTCAGCCTGCAACAGGCGGCTTGAAGGCAACCTGTGTGCAAATCGGTCGACCTTCGACAGTCCGCAGCGGCAACATCGTTGTTTCAATCTGACCATAGTGGCGATACCAGTAGCACCCATCTTCGGGCTTCAGGACCACTTCCTGAAGGTTCTGATAGGGCGCTGCAATCAAGGCCACGCCTTCTGGCAATTCCTTGATAAATCCCGTAGATTTATCAGTCTGGTTCATCGGGGCTGTGCAGGCCCCCAGTGCCAAAAGGGTGATCCCCAGCAAGATTGGTCGATACCGCCTTTTGCGCATGGGCGAAGGAGTGGCCACCCATGCGGCTGTCGAATTTGAAGTAATTGGCGTGTAATGTATTTTTATAAGCATCTGATATCCTTATTCTTTGCATATCGTAATGGCGATAGAAACCCTACACCCTTTACCAAAGGCCGAGCAGATAATATCTTTATCGGGTGAGCGTCGGAAACCCCGCATGCGATCCCGAATGTTGATCGACGCTACCCGTCACGCAGCCTCATAGCGCGTGAATATTTCCGTGGTGCCACCCTTCCGAATAAGGAACACGTCATAAGCATCGCGTTCGTTCTCCGGCCCCATGCCGGGAGAGCCATAGGGCATGCCCGGCACCGCAAGACCAATGGCATCGGGTCGCTCTGCCAACAGGCGGCGGATATCGGCGGGCGGCACATGGCCTTCCAGCATGTATCCCGCGACTTTGCCGGTGTGGCACGAGATCATGTCCTGCGGTATGCCGTTGTCGGCCTTGTAGCGCATTAACAAGGTGCCAAGGCTGTCTTCACTGGTCACTGCAAACCCGTCGGCCGCGAGAACGTCGATCCAAGCAGAACAGCAACCGCAGTTCCGGTCCTTGACGACGTGGATGGTGGGGGCATCTGCAAATGCTGGTCGGGCAAAGGCAGCGCTTGCGGTGATAAGCATCAGGTGGCGACGTGTCAGGGTGGCGATGGGCATAAATATCTCCTTCTCATCTTAATATACGGCGTATTGTCGGCATGGCAAAACGCCAATCGGTTGGGAACAGGAAAAAGCCCTCAGGGTGTTCACGGTATAGCCGCTATCGCTCGCCAGACCTTCATCAAACCCATCGCAAAAATCAGAAAACGCACAGGAAATTTCGCTCATTCTCGATTTGAATTTCTGCAAATCACCCTTGTTCAATTAATCCCATTTTCTCTTTGCAAGGCCCGCACATAAGCGACGATGTTCAACACATCGGAGTCGGTTACACCTTCAACAGCAGGCATATTCCCAAATGGCCAATGATGCGCCGCCACGCCATTCTTGGCCGCCAAGACGAATGCCATGTCGCCGTGATGCCCTGGCTCATAGATCCGGTGCACCAACGGAGGGGCGACACCATCGCGACCCTGCGCATTTGTGCCGTGACAGGCGGCGCAGACGGCATCAAAGCCGCGCTTTCCCATCGTTTCCTGCTCGTTCAGGGTGGCGGGCAAGGCGACCACAACAAGCGCACCGTCTGGCAGTGACGCCTTGGCCAGATCGGTCGTTTTTGCCGTATCAAATTGCAAATAGGCATAGGCGCCCGCAGCGACCGCGATGGTGGCAAACAGAAAGGCCGTTCGTTTCATATGTGATATTCCTGATGTGCAGCTTTTGGAAATCCGGGGCGCAGACTTTCGCCAGCGCCCCGGTGTCGTGATTTATTTCAAGGCTGTAACCGTCAGCTTGCCATTCACGCGGCCCGCAAGAAACTCGACATCCTTGCCTTCGGTCATCTTGGCCATCATGTCTTTGTCGGCGCGAAACACCATGGTCATCGCGGGCATTTCCAGATCTACCAACGCCTCATGGATGATGGTGACCTTGCCAGCTTTTGCATCCAGCTTTTTGATGGTGCCTTTGGTAAAGGTCTCTGCCGAGGCGAATGACATTGAGGCGATCAGAACCGTCGTTGTCAGCGAGAGTGTTTTCAGAAGTTTCATTTTAGTTTCCTTTTGTTACGTGGGTGTTGGGATCAGTTTACAGTCAGCGCGCCATGCATCCCGGCTTCATAGTGGCCGGGGATCAGGCAGGCGAATTCAAAGACGCCGCTATTGGCAAAGGTCCAGATGATGGTGCCTTTTTCGCCGGGCTGCAGGCGGATGGCGTTCGGGTCGTCGTGTTCCATATCTGGAAATTTGTTCATGACTTCCTTGTGCTTTGCGTTGTTCAGGATGGTGTCCATCACAAACTCATGCTCCGCATCGCCGTCATTGGTGATGGTGAACATCACCGTTTCGCCCGCTTTGAAATCAAGCTGGCGCGGCGCGAACAGCATCTCGCCGTCGTCCGTCTCCGTCAGCGAGACTTTGACCTTGGTCATCCCGCTGGCTTTTTTGGCCGGCATGCCGACTTCCATCATGTCACCATGGCCCCCGCCATGTGTGCCACCCGCAAAAGCGGGGACGTTTATGACGGCGAATAGGACTGCAATCATCGTAAGTTTCATATCATCATCCTGTATATTTGGCCCCTTTCCGGGGCCGTTGGGTTGGCGGGATTACCCTTTACTGGTGAGCGCAGGGCGGGGGGTATACTGGGTTTTTGGGCTGGTGTTGCTGGTGAATTCGGGCAATTCGCCCGTCCACTCATAGGCCTGCTCTCCGGGTGGGTTTTCATACCAGCCGGGGTCAGAATAATCGTCGGCACCGATCCCTTCGCGGACTTTGACGACCGAGAACATGCCGCCCATTTCAATCGGGCCATGTGGCCCCCAACCCGTCATCATTGGGATGGTGTTGTCTGGCAGCGGCATTTCCATCACGCCCATATCCGCCATACCCGCTGTGCCCATCGGCATGTATTCCGGCTGGAACTGGCGGATTTTCTGGGTCAGCGGTTTCTTATCGACCCCAATGAAGGTCGGCACATCATGTCCCATGGCGTTCATGGTATGGTGCGACTTGTGGCAATGGATCGCCCAATCACCCAAATGATCCGCGACAAACTCGTAAGCGCGCATTGCCCCCACAGGGATGTCGATGGAAACTTCCGGCCATTGCGCAGACGGCTGCACCCAGCCGCCATCGGTGCAGGTGACCTTGAAGTCATACCCGTGCATGTGCATCGGATGGTTGGTCATCGTCAGGTTGCCAACCCGCACCCGCACCTTATCGCCCCGGTTCACGACCAGCGGATCAATATCGGGAAAGATTCGGCTGTTCCACGTCCACAGGTTGAAATCCGTCATCGTCATGATGCGCGGAACATAAGTGCCGGGATCAATGTCAAAGGCGTTCAGCATGATCAGAAAATCGCGGTCCACCGGCATGAAGGCGGGGTCCTTGGGATGAACGATGAAAAACCCCATCATCCCCATCGCCATCTGCACCATCTCATCCGCGTGGGGATGATACATGAAGGTGCCGGATTTGACCAAATCAAACTCATAGATGTAGGTCTTGCCCGGTGGAATACCGGGATGCGACAGGCCACTGACACCATCCATGCCCGAGGGCAGGATCATTCCATGCCAATGCACCGAGGTGTGTTCCGGCAACCTGTTGGTCACATAGATGCGCACGCGGTCGCCCTCGACTGCCTCAATCGTGGGGCCGGTGGACTGGCCATTATAGCCCCACAGGTGGGCGGTCATGCCCTCGGCCAGCTCCCGCTCGACAGGTTCCGCGACAAGGTGGAATTCCTTGACGTTCCCATTCATCCGAAATGGCAAAGTCCAGCCGTTCAGCGTGACCACTGGCGTATAATCCGGCCCAGAAGATGGGCGCGGGGTGATCAGTGTCGATGCACTGTCCATTTCGGCTGCATCCGGCAAGCCCATATTCGTGGTCTTGCCCCAAGCTTGGGTGGTGACAAGCGCTGCGCCCGCACCGACCCCGATCAATTGACGTCTGTTCAACATGTCATAAGTCCTTTCAATGAGGTGCGCCGCCGCCTGCGGCAAGGGATGCAACCTCTCCACCGCCGCCGCTGCCAGCCTCACCGCCATAAATGGCGGCAGTCAAAGCGGCCTGAGCCAGATAGAAGTCGCGTTTTGCGTTTGCCGTTTCCAAACCCGCGCCAAGTTTTTCGCGCACATCCATCAACAGCTCGAACGTATTGGTGATCATGCCATTGTAAGACAGCAGACCTTCCTCCTCGACCGTGGTGCGCAACGGCACCACGACATCGCGGTAATGGCGCGCGATCTTGTAGGCGGAATGATATGTTGTCTCGGCACCCCGCGCTTCCGACCGCACATTTACGGCCTTCTCCGCAAGCACGTTTGCGGCCTGCAGATAGGAAAGCTCGGCCTTGCGCATTCGCGCCTTGCCACTGTCAAAAATTGGTATGGCGAATTCGACCTCGAGGTTCGGAGGCGCAACTTTCTGGTCGACCTCACCGTCTTCCCCGACCTCTCTCTCCAGTTCCGCGCCCGCGACAATTTCTAAGTCGCTGACAATGCGGGTTTGATCGGTCAGGCCAAAGGCCTGCGCTTGCGCGTCCAGCCCCAGCTTTGCGATGCGAAGATCGACACGGTTGCCTAGGGCTTTCGCCTCAATGTTCGATATCCGCCCGACCGAACGCGGCAAGGCGGGCAGTGCGTTGGGCACGGTGTAATCCACCTCGGTGCCCCACAGCCCCATCAGCCGCGTCAAATCTTCCTTGGCGCGTGCGGCGTTCAGGCGTGCCTGCGCCAACTGCCCCGCGAGTTCGGCGTTGAAGGCTTGTTCACGGGCTTGTCCAGCCTTGTTCAGCGCTCCAGTTTCCCCCAGTTTCCGCGCCAGTTCCGACCCGGCATCCGAGGTTTGCTTGGCCCGGCTCAAATAGCCGACCGTCTCAAACGCCGACACGGCATTTATCCATGCCATGCGCGTTTGACTGGCCAGGGCCAATGTGTCGTTTACAGCCATCAGTTGCGCTTGACGGAACCCGGTATCAGCCAGCGCCATCCGTTGCTTTCGGGTGGTCGCATCCAGAATATTGGCGCGCACCAGCCCCTCAATGGCGCGGTAAGCGCCCAATTCCGGCGCGCCGATGCCCAGTAACCCGATGGATACAATGGGGTTGACCGGCGTCGCCTGCTGCCATGCCTCGGCTGCCGAAATCCCGACATTCGCGTAAGACGCCTGCAAACCCTTGTTGTTCAACAACGCAACTTGCACTGCGGTTTCCGCCGAGATGGTCTTTTTATGAACCATCCCGTGAACCTCACGCGACAGGGCGGCATTTTCAGCTTGGGTCTGAGCAAAAACAGTGCGCTTGCCGATGGCAGCTGATGTTGCCCCCGACACAGCGGCAAACCCTGCTTTTCCATCAGTGTAGTCGCCGGGCACCAGACCGGCACAAGCGCCAAGCACCAGCGGAAGCCCCAAAACTAGAGATAATTTCATGATTTTCATCATTTGCCCTCCGTCTGTTCTTCATTGACTTCGCGCCAATCGCGCGGACCTGTCGGGCCGCGGTAGGTGTAACCCGCAAGCGGGTCGCTATAGGACATCGGGGATGCAACGGCGGGATTGATTGGTGCCGTTTGGGCAAACGTCACCGGAAGCGGCGTGGGCGTGTAAGCGCAAGCGCCAAGCGCAAGGGCAGATGCCCCGGCGAATATGAGAGATTTCATTATATTTGACCTGACTGTTGATCGAAAGTGCGCTTGAGGCGCTCAAAAAGACGGCCCTGTTACGGGCTTTTCGTCAGATCAACAGTTTGGGAGGGCGCAAAAATCCGTTTGGATCAACATGCGGCATTTCGGTCGCATGCGCAGTGAAGCGGCTGATCGAAACTTGCCCTTGGCGCAGGACCGGCTCGTTTATCAGGACAACAGTCAAGCAAATCCCACTGCAGCATTGCTTTGCGCCAGTGTCAGCGTGGCCCGGCTTAACGTCGGACGAGCATTTGGCGGGACTGGTGGATTGTGCTGCGTCATTGCTGACAGCATGATGTGAGGCCGACAAATTAGCTTGGGCAACTATCGCATCACGACTTGCGTGCATGTTTGAACCAGCATGCGCCGCCGATGGTGGAAACAACACAATAGACAATGCCATGACAAGACACGCAACGGCCTTGATTAGCATTGTTATGAAGCGGTTTTTCATCATCTATTGTGTCTGCCGGAATGGCAGGCATCCGTCAAGCCATCCCACGCGGGAAGGTTTCTGACAATTTGGTGACTGGGCAACATTGCAGTGATCGGACACGCAGGCGCGGCACAACAGCAGCAATCGCACGGGGAAAAGCATACGGTTCAAGCTTAAGCCTCAGACCTGTGTCGTCGGGTAGCCCGCCGCACCACGGAACGTGTCAACGACTTTGAGGCAGTGGCTTTTGGACTTTAAGCTTGGTTTCCCTGCGTTTGCTTTGGTGGATTTATCCAGACAGCAGTCGGGATGTGAGGCGGCCTGGGTGGCTTGCGGACGAAGCGCTCGGGCGTGCTGATGAACGCAGTATCGAGGGTTTCCTGGCGTGCGGCATAGATAGCCTCGGCCTGTCCGAAGTGGACCTGATCGGGGGTCATCAACCCGATACCTGCGTGATGATGTTCTTCGTTGTACCATGCAAAGAACCTGCGGCAGAAGTCGCGGGCCTGCTCGATAGTTTCAAACTTCTTGGGAAATTCAGGCTGATATTTCAGCGTCTTGAA
>NZ_FOCO01000092.1 GCF_900110135.1 Pseudorhodobacter antarcticus
GGTTTACTCATACCACACAGCTACCATGCTGGATTCACAAGATGAATCCCTCATGGGATTTGTGCAACAGAGCCCATCATCTGCTCAAGGGCTGCCGCGACTGCTGCGCTCTGGGTCGCGAATACGCCTTGCCCTACCTTTTCCGAGAGGAAGTGGTGATGGCGGTCGGTAAAGCTGAGGGTTGTTTTGACGGTCATCTGCGCCTTCATGGTATGACTCAGTCACATACCACTTACGGGCGATGGCTTCAACAATTGGAGATAGAGAGCGCTGATGCCCGAGACACTGGGGGCAGCGGCGGCCTTCGGTTTACGCATGTTGGTGGTTTTGAAAGACGTGCGGAGATTACACGCTCTAACCTCCGCAGAAGGTGCGGCGTTTAGTCTTGCGGATGCGGCGAATACACTGCACAATCACCGCGCATGATGCGGAGAGTATAATGTACATCTGGGAGAGGCCAGCTTGGCCAGTGCTTACCTGGCGCGATGCCAGCATCGCAACGCCTTTGGCAGCTGTGCGCCACGATCAGGGGCGCCTTATCGGGCGAATGGAATCGCTGGGGTTCAAGCTGCGCGAAGAGGCTGTCCTTCAGACCCTGACGCAGGATGTGCTGAAGACCAGCGAGATTGAAGGCGAGGCGTTGGATGCGACGCAGGTGCGGTCATCGCTTGCCCGCCGCCTTGGCATCGACATCGGTGCCCTGCCCCCGACCGACCGCAACGTCGAAGGCATCGTCGAGGTGATGCTGGACGCGACCCGGAATTACACAGCGCCGCTTACCGCCGAGCGCCTGTTTGGTTGGCATGCCGCCCTGTTCCCGACAGGTCGCAGTGGCATGACGCGCATCCGCGTTGGCGATTGGCGCGATGACAGTTCGGGGCCGATGCAGGTGGTGTCCGGACCCTTTGGCAAAGAACGGATCCACTATGCCGCCCCCCCAGCTGAACGGGTTGCTGCGGAGATGGGCGCTTTTCTGGAATGGTTCAACGCGCCCTTGACCATGGACCCGGTGATCAAAGCGGCTCTGGCGCATCTGTGGTTCGTGACCATCCATCCCTTTGAAGATGGCAATGGCCGCATCGCCCGTGCCATCGCTGATCTGACGCTTGCGCGATCAGAGGCCAGTCCACAACGGTTCTACAGCATGTCGGCGCAGATTCAGATCGAGCGGTCAGACTATTATGATGAACTGGAACGCACCCAGAAAAGGGCGACGGATGTGACGGATTGGCTGACCTGGTTCCTTGCCTGCCTTGGCCGGGCAATCCACGGGGCTGATGGCGTCTTGGCAGCAGTCACCACAAAGACACAGTTCTGGGAACGCGCAGCAGCGCTGGCCTTGAACGAGCGTCAGATCAAGATCCTGAACCGATTGCTTGACGGATTTGAGGGCAAGATGACATCCTCGAAATGGGCGACCATCGCGAAGTGCTCACAGGATACCGCGAACCGCGATATCACTGCGCTGCTGGACTTGGGGCTTTTGCGCAAAGGAGATGCTGGCGGCCGCAGCACCAGCTACGAGCTCGCACTTTGACCTATTTTCACCCCATGGCATGCCACTCTGTGAACGTTGACACAGCGTGGACACAAAATGCGAACGACAAAAGCCGAGCGTTATGCTTGGCTTTGAAGTCTTTGTTATTACGGAAGATTTTGGTTGCGGGAGCTCGACTTGGACACTGTTTCGCAAAAATGACGGATATACGGGTCGCTCGATGACGCAGGCTGTTGAAATCTGCGAGGAATTGACCCAGTTTTCCGAAACGCCATGGCGCAATAATACCAATAATTCCGCCATCTTTTCATGAGACTACCATGTTTCAGGGGGGGGATAACGCCAAATGGAAAAATGGGTCAATTCGACACGAAAATCGACATGCCAATGGGTCGATCCTACTCGAAAATTAACAACTACCTCTTCGTCGGATCGCAAACCGGTGGCAAATTCGCCGCCATCGCCCACACCCTGATCGAAACCGCCAAACTGAATGGCGCCGATCCGCAAGCATGGTTGGCCGAGACGCTTGACCGCATCTCGGACCACAAAATAAACCGCATCGATGATCTGTTGCCATGGAAGGCACGATAACTGCGGTCAAGCCGGACGCTCACCCCTCCGTGCCAATAAGCGTGAGACAATCGAGTGGCTAAAGTTTACACTTGAGGGCGCAGGAGCACGAACACATGGTTATGCCTTCACAGCCACCTATTTTGGTGGGTACCGTATCTGAACAGCAATCGCCTCACACGGCACCCACCCGCGTCGTTGCCGCGCCGGCGGTCTCTAGAGCCGAGCTGACGAGTACGCCGAAACGGCGCATCTTCACCGCCAAATATAAGTTGCGCATTCTGGATGAGACAGACCGTGCCGCAGGCACGGGTATGGTCACGAGCATTCTGCGCCGGGAGGGGCTTTATTCCTCAGCCCTGACCGATTGGCGGCGGTTTGACCTCTGCTGTTTGCTCTGCGCTGTCTTTGTCTCGCGCAAGCGTTCTTCGGCACCGCGCGGCACTGACGGCCCCACCGCCAGCGCGCAAAGTGCGCGCACTTTCTTCGCGGGCCCTGCCAGAACGTGAACGCGATCAGGTGCTGCAGCATTTGCGCGAACCCCGTTTTGCCGATCAAACACCCACCGAAGTCTTCGCCACATTGCTGGATGAAGGGACATACCTGTGTTCGATCCGCACAATGTACAGAATATTGGCGGCTCAGGGCGAAGTTGCTGAGCGCCGCCGACAACGCACGCATCCCGTCTATGTGAAGCCGGAATTACTGGCAATCGGGCCCAACGAAGTCTGGTCCTGGGACATTACCAAGCTGATGGGGCCGGTGAAGAGGTCCTATTTCTATCTCTATGTCATCCTCGACATCTTTAGCCGCCGGGTGGTCGGCTGGCGCGGCGAGCACGCCGAAAGCGCGGCCCAGTTCAAGGAACTATTCATCGACACAATGGAGAAACATGCTGTTCCACGGGATCAATTGACACTGCATGCTGATCGAGGTGGACCCCCTCTTGTCTTATGGTTTGGCCAGTTCCTTTGCGAAGCTGGAACAGCTGCCCGGCACGGCATTTATGCCGG
>NZ_FOCO01000065.1 GCF_900110135.1 Pseudorhodobacter antarcticus
CGCCCAATCCAAGTCGATCAGGTGCAGGAGGCTCTCGACAAACCCCGTCGTCTGCCGCAGCGCCATGCCGAACAGTACTTTCATCGTCAGACATGTCTGGATCGCAGCGTCACTGTAGTCGGGCTGTCGGCCACGTTTTCCGGTCGGCGCAGCCTCCCAGGTCATGGTGGGATCGAACCAAATCGTCAGCGAGCCACGACGCTTGAGCGCTTCGTTATAGGCGGACCAGTTCCTGGTCTTGTAGGCGAGGGGTGTCGGTTTACTCATACCACACAGCTACCATGCTGGATTCACAAGATGAATCCCTCATGGGATTTGTGCAACAGAGCCAGAAGACGCGGCAAAAGAAGGCGCCTAAGTCGAAGTAGCCCATCTCATGAAAAGTAAGTCAAAGGCCCGCTTCATGCGGGCCTTTCTTTTTGCCCTTTTTTCAAAAGGTGTGCATGGTTATCGTCCAGGTGCGCATGGTTATGCCTCCCCACTCTCAGCCCCTTATAAATTATGAATTAAAAACAATGCATTATGCGGCGGCATCACGGACGCGAATCATATGGCTTTGCGCCCTTATGACCCATCCACACAATTGCATACCGACTTAACTTGTGGTGAAAAACCGTTCACGAACAAGCTGTTGGGGATGTAGAACAGTGACCTTCTAATCAGGATGTTGGGGGTTCGATTCCTCCCGGGATCGCCAATCTCACACCCCAAAACGCAGCTTGAACCGATGGGCCCATCGCGCATACCCTGCAGCAACGCAGCAAAAGGGGCATCCATGTTCTGCACGGACAACACGCGGGTAAACCCATAATGCGCCGCCCCTCGGTCTTTTCCTTGGCGGCGGTGGCCGCGCTTGCGGCCTTGCTCGCTCTCGGCAGCCTGACCTATTCCCAATCGCTGGACCGTTTGCTGGGCGACACCGCGCGGCGCGGCGAAAACACGCTGACCCTTGCCGAACTCGCCTTGCGCGGCCAGATGGAGCGTTTTGAACGCTTGCCCGAATTGATCGCCGATGATCCTTTGGTCAAAGCCATCGCCACCGACCCGTTGAACCTGATCACCGCCGATGCCGCCAACCGCTATTTGCAAACCATCCAAACCCTGCTGGGCGCGTCCGATATTTACTTTATGGATGCCACGGGCATCACCCGCGCCGCCTCTAACTTTGACGCCGAAAAACCCTTTATCGGCGGAAATTTTGCCTTTCGCCCCTATTTCCGCGACGCGATCAATGGGGGCGAGGGGCGGTTTTACGCGCTTGGCACCACCTCTGGCAAACGCGGCTATTATTTCGGTGCGCCGGTGCGGGTCGCGGGCGACATTCGCGGCGTGCTGGTCGTGAAAATCGACCTTGATCTGGTTGAAAAGGCGTGGCGCGGCGCGGATTATCAGGTGCTTGTCACCGATCCCGAAGGGGTGGTGTTTCTCTCCTCCAATCCCGGCTGGCGCTTTACCGCGCTTACTCCGCTGACCCAAACGCAGCGCGCGGCTTTGTCGTTGCACCGCCGCTACGCTGATTTGCCGCTGCCCGCCTTGCCTGTCGCGGCCAGCCACCAACAGGCCGGCCAACACCTGCTTACCTTGACCGAAAGCGGTACCACCCACGAATATCTGATGGTTGAACGCCCCGTGCGCGAGGCGGATTGGACCATCCGCGTCATGCTTAACACCGCCGCCGCGCGCACGCAGGCCCTCAGCCTTGCGTTTGTGGTCATGCTGGGTCTGGGGCTTGCGGCGATGGCGGGGGCCGTGGTTTTGCAACGCCGCGCCGCCTTGCGCGACAGCTTGCGGCTGCAACTGGCCGCCCGCGCGCAGCTGGAACAGCGCGTCACCGAACGCACGCGGGAATTGGCAAAGGTGAACGCGACGCTGGAAGGCGAGGTGGCCGAACGCATCTTGGCCGAGGATAATTTGCGCCGCGCCCAATCCGATCTGGTGCAGGCCGGAAAACTGGCAGCCTTGGGTCAAATGTCCGCCGCCCTTAGCCATGAAATCAACCAACCGCTTGGCGCCGCCCGCACTTACGCCGACAACGCCTTGGTCTTGATGGACCGCGACAGATTGCCCGAGGCGCGCCACAACCTAACCCGCATCCTGTCCCTGATCGACCGCATGTCGTCGATCAGCGGCCATCTGCGCAGCTTTGCCCGCGCCCCGCACCAAAAACTGCGCGCGGTCGATGTGGCAGAGGTGGTAGAGGCGGCGATTGAAATCACCAACCCCCGCCTGCGCGCCGCCCGCGTCGACCTGACCGTCGATTTGCCCCCCGATTTGCCCCATGTCCAAGGCGGGCCGGTGCGGCTGCAGCAGGTTTTGGTCAACCTCCTTACCAATGCCGCGGATGCAGTCGAAGGCACGGCAAACCGCCACATCGCCATCACCGCGCGCGCCACGCCAACGGGCCTGCGCATATCGGTGCGCGACCACGGCCCCGGTGTCGCCCCCGGCCTGCCAGACCGCATTTTCGACCCGTTCTTTTCGACCAAAGGGGTGGGCAAGGGCCTTGGCCTTGGCCTGTCGATTTCCTACAATATCATCCGTGATTTTGGCGGCAACCTGTCGCATGGCACCCCGGATGATGGGGCGGGCCAAGGCGCTGAATTCATCATCGACCTGCGCACCGCCATCCCCGAAAACGCGCCCGAAATTGCGCCGGAAAACGCGCCAGAAAACGCCGCGCCACAAACCACCACACAGCCGGAACAGGCCGCATGATGGGCCCGGTGTATGTTGTCGATGATGACCCCGATCTGCGCGCCTCCACCGCCCAAGCGCTTGATCTGGCGGGCCTCACCCCCCGTGAATTTGCCAGCGCCGAAGATATGGCAGATCTGGTTGGGTTCGGCTTTCCCGGCGTGGTCCTGACCGATATTCGCATGCCCGGCATCGACGGTTTGACCCTGATGAACCGCATCCACGCGATTGACCGCGAGGTGCCGGTGATCCTGATGACCGGCCACGGGGATCTGCAACTGGCCGTGCGCGCCATGCGCGAAGGGGCGCATGATTTCATCGAAAAACCCTTTGCCGCCGGCCAGTTGACCGAGATTTTGGCCCGCGCCCTTGCGTACCGCCGTTTGGTGCTGGAAAACCGCACTTTGCGCGCCGCCGCCGGGCAGGTCGATGATCTGGAATACCGGCTTGCCGGGCGATCAAACGCGATGATTGATCTGCGCCGCCGCATCCGCACCTTGGGCCCGACCGAGGCGGACGTGCTGATCATCGGCCCCACGGGCGCTGGCAAGGAACTTGCCGCCCGCGCGCTGCACGACCTGTCACCCCGCGCCGCCGGGCCGTTTGTGGCGATTGATTGCGCGGCACTGCCCGCCGATCTTATCGAATCCGAACTGTTCGGCCATGAAATCGGCGCGTTTCCCAGTGCGGTGCGCGCGCGTTATGGCAAATTCGAACATGCACAGCGCGGCACCGTTTTGCTGGATGATCTGGGGTCCATGCCGCTTGCCGTGCAGGCCAAACTGCTGCGCGTGATCGAAAGCCGGGTGGTGACGCGCCTTGGCTCCAACGACACCTATCCGCTGGATGTGCGTTTCATGGCCACCAGCCGCGCCGATTTGCACGCCGAAGCGGCGGCAGGCCGGTTTCGCGATGACCTTCTTTACCGCCTCAACGTGGTCACGCTGCACGTCCCCCCGCTTGATGCCCGCCGCGAAGATATTGGCACTCTGTTCCTAAAACTGGTGGATGAGGCGGCAGGCCGCCACCGCCGCGACGCCCCCCCCGTGCCGCCGCTGATGATCGCGCGCCTCACCTCCCGCGATTGGCCCGGCAATGTCCGCGAGTTGCGCAACGCCGCCGATCGTTACGTCCTCGGCCTTGAAACCGCAGGCCACCCCACAGACGCGCCCCCCCAGCGCCTGTCCGACCGCGTGGCCGATTTTGAACGCCGCGAAATCGAATCTGCCCTCTCCGCCCATGCAGGCACCCTGCGCGCGGTTTATGAAGGCCTCGGCCTGTCGCGCAAAACCCTGTATGAAAAGATGCAAAAACACGGGCTGTCCAAATCCGATTTCACAGATGATGGCGACACCGCCCCCGAGTAAGGCCGCGCCCCCGAATAACGCCGCAAATGGGGGGGAATCGGTACACCCATCCCCGCATATGTCCCCAAATCCACCCATCCCCGCGCCAAATCGCCCCCCCCGGTCCCCAAACCCCCATCATCCCCCTTGATCTCACCCCCCCGCCCGCGGTCCTTTACGCAGGCTCGCCGCAGGATCACATATCCAAACGGCACGACCTCGACACAACCGAGGCACGCAAAAACCATTCATGGGGAGGAAAACATGAAATTCAACCTACTCGCGGCCACCGCCGCTGCTGTCGCCCTGACATTCTCCAGCGCTTCCGCGCAGGAAATGGATAAAACTGGCTGGCCCGCCACCATGACCATCGGCACCGCCAGCCAAGGCGGCACCTATTTCATCTATGGCAATGGCTTTGCGTCCTATATCGCTGAGGCGTTGGGCATCTCCGCAACAGGCGAAGTGACCGGCGGCCCCGTCCAAAACGTGACACTGGTGGAAACTGGCGATCACATCATGGGTCTGGTCACAATGGGCCCCGCCTATGACGCATGGAACGGCAAATCCGAACTGGCACCCGGCCTTGAACACCGCGCCATCCGCGCTTTGTTCCCCATGTACCAAACCCCGTTCCAAGTGGTCGCGCTGAAATCCAGCGGCATCACCTCGGTGTCCGATCTGGCAGGCAAGCGCGTGTCGGTTGGCCCCGCAGGCGGCACACCGGGCACCTACTGGCCGCAATTCATCTCCGCTTTGGGGGTTGATGCGACCATTTCCAACGCAGGCGCCGCCGATGCTGTCGGCCAACTCGCTGATGGCTTGATCGACGCGTTCGCCTTTGCGGCTGGCGTGCCCATCTCGGCTTTTGCACAAATCGCTGCGGAACAAGATGTCGTCATGTTCGGCTTTAACGACGCCGAATTGCCAAAAATCCTTGAGGCGTTCCCCGCAATGGCCCCGTTGACCATCGCATCGGGCACCTACGCAGGCCATGATTACGACCAAAACACCGTGGCCCTGTGGAACTTTGCCATTGCAAACGAAAGCATGCCCGAAACACTGGCGTATGAAATTACCAAATTGGCGATGGAAAACCCAGACCGCATGTCCCAAATCCACGCCGCAGCATCCGAAACCCTGCTGGCAAACTGGGATAAAAACAGCTTCATGCCGTTCCACCCCGGTGCGGTGCGCTACTTCACCGAAAAAGGGATCACCATCCCTGACAACCTGAAGTAACCAACCCTAAAACGCTAAATCGGCCCGGATGAAACCCTCATCCGGGCCGTTCCAACCGCAGCGGCAAAAGATCGCGCGGGCCAAAAAACCAACACGTCCGGGGGGGACCAACCATGACCACCGATCAAACCAAACCCGATCTGATCGCAGACGGTGTCGACGCCGAGGTGTTCACCGCCAACCAGCGCCAGCCCATCGGGCACATGGCTCTGATCGCGGCCACCCTGTGCGTCCTCTACAGCGGCTTTCACATCGCGGTCATGAACCTGTATCCGTTGGAACCCTGGACCTACCGCCTCATCCATGTGGGCGGCGGCTTGGCCCTTGCGTTCCTCCTCTACTCCTCCAGCACTTATGCCAAAACGCCCACCGAACAGCAGGCGATGGCCAATAAATCCTACCTCCTTTTGCTTGCGCCGGGTGCCATTGCCGTCACGCTGGCCTTTGTGCAGGCCGCGGCGTTTTTCATCACCGATCTGGGCGTCGATCAGGCCGCTGGCAAAACCGCAATGGTTGCCAGCTACGGCTATCCGCTGATTGGTGGCATCGTCTGGCTTTTGGTTATGGGCTGGTTTGTGCCGGGCCGCGACCGCGCCCGCATTGACCCCACCGATGCATTCCTTGCGCTGGCCGCAATCACCGTGGCCTTGTACATCATCTATCACGCGCCGTTCTTGCGTCTGCGCGCGGGCACCGGGTTGGCCAAAGACGCCGACATGCTCACCTCCATCGCGGGCGTGATCTTGATATTGGAGGTGACGCGCCGCCTTGCGGGCCTCGCCCTTGTCATCATCGCGGGGGTGTTTATCCTTTACAGCTTTGTCGGCCCGTGGCTGCCGGGCGTGTTGCAGCACAAAGGCTATTCCGCCTCGCGGTTCTTCACCTACATCTATACCGACCAAGGCATCCTTGGCCCAACCACCGCCATTTCCTCCACCTATATCATCTTGTTCGTGGCCTTTGCCGCGTTCCTACAGGCCAGCCGCGTGGGCGAATATTTCGTCAACTTCGCCTTTGCGGCGGCGGGTGGCCAGCGCGGCGGCCCGGCCAAAGTGGCGGTGTTCGGGTCCGGCCTGATGGGCATGATCAACGGCACATCGGCGGGCAACGTGGTCGCCACAGGGTCGCTCACCATCCCGTTGATGAAACGTGTCGGTTACAAACCCCAAACGGCCGCGGCGGTAGAGGCGGCTGCATCCTCGGGCGGGCAAATCTTGCCGCCCATCATGGGGGCAGGGGCCTTTATCATGTCCGAAATCACGGGCATCGCCTATTCCGAAATTGTCATCGCAGCGATCATCCCAGCGCTGTTGTACTTTGCCAGCGTGTTTTTCAACGTCGATCTTTACGCCCAAAAATATGGGATGAAAGGGTTGCCGCGCAACGAACTGCCGCAATTTTCCAAACTCGCGAAACAGGTCTATCTGTTTTTGCCCATCATCATTCTGATCGCGGCGCTGTTCATGGGCTATTCGGTGATCCGCGCCGGCACGCTTGCCATGGCCGCAGCCGCCGTGGTCAGTTGGCTCACCCCCTATAAAATGGGGCCAAAGGCGATTTTGTTCGCGCTGGAAATTGCCACCAAAATGTCGCTGCAACTGGTCGCGGTGTGCGCTGCCGCAGGGATTATCGTTGGCGTCATCGCCCTCACCGGGGTTGGCACGCGGTTTTCGTCGCTGTTGCTGGGTCTGGCCGATCAAAACCAGATGGTTGCGCTGTTTTTCGCCATGATCGTCTCTATCGTGCTTGGCATGGGCATGCCCACCACGGCGGCCTATGCTGTGGCCGCCTCTGTGATCGCGCCGGGCCTTATCCAAATGGGCATTGAACCCCTGACCGCGCATTTTTTCATCTTTTACTTTGCCGTGATGTCCGCAATCACCCCCCCCGTGGCGCTTGCCGCCTATGCGGGGGCTGCGATTGCCCAATCGGACCCGATGAAAACATCTGTGGAAAGCTTCAAGATGGGGCTTGCCGCTTTCGTCGTGCCCTTCATGTTCTTCACCTCGCCCGCCCTGTTGATGCAAGGCACTTGGCTAGAGATTTTGCATGTGGTCGCCACCGCTGGCCTTGGCATCTTCCTTTTGTCCAGCACGGTCCAAGGCTGGTTCTTTGGCCAGCTTTCCACCGTGCTGCGCGTGGTGTTGATGGTCGCCGCCCTGTCGATGATTGAGGGCAGTTGGTTTACCGATGTCATCGGCTTTGGTGTCGCGGTGGCGGTCTGGGCGTGGCAAAAGAAATACGTCACTCCCACCACCCTCGCGCATGGTTCTGATTAACGCGCGCAAGCGGGGGCAAACAAAACGGGGCGGCAGATTATTCTGCCGCCCCTTATCATGTCGCAGGGATGAAATCGCGCTCCAAACCCTAATATTTGGTTAACAAAAAACCCGATACGCAGCGTTTTCAAATACTTACATGCCGCATCGCGCGCGATACCGCAGCCTTATTCCGCAGGGTTCGCACGCCCCACCGCTTCCATCTCCGCCACCAAAACCGCCTCTTCCTCCGCCTTCGGCTTGGAAAACCGCGCAAAAATCAGATAGGCGACGGGGGTCAAATACAGGGTCGAAAGCGTCGCCAACCCCAAACCCCCCACGATAATCCAGCCCAACGCCTCCCGCGCCTCCGCGCCCGCACCCGCCGAATAAATCAACGGCAAGCCCCCCAAAACGGTGGATGCCATTGTCATCATCACAGGCCGCAACCGCACCGTCGACGCTTCAAAAATCGCGTCGCGCACCGATTTTCCTTGGTCGCGCAGCTGGTTCGCAAATTCGACAATCAAAATGCCATTCTTGGCCATAATCCCTATCAGCAACACCAATCCGATCTGGCTGTACACATTCAAACTGCCCCCCGTGGCCAGCAGCGCAAACACCGCGCAGGCCAGCCCCAGCGGCACCGTGGCCATGATAATCAGCGCCGAAACAAAGCTTTCAAACTGCGCGGACAGCACCAGAAAAACGATCACGATCGCAAAGGCAAACACAATCACCAACCCCGACGCGGTGTCGGTCAGGGTCGCCGCCTCGGCCAGCGGGATAATCCGCTGCCCTTCAGGTGCCACCTCTGCCGCAATCTCCAACACCCGCGCGTAAGCATCGCCCAGCGACAATTCCGGCGACAGGCTGGCCGAGATTTCGACCGCCCGCATCTGGGTTTCACGCCCCAATTCGGGGGCCACGGCGCGTTCCTGCAGCGTCACAAAACTCGCAATCGGAATCATCTGGCCGTTGCCCGCCTGCACGAAAATCCGTTCCAAATCGCCGGGGTCATTCACCGGGTCGGCGGTCGACACCATCTTGATGTCAAAGCTGCGATCATCAATGAAAACCGTGCCCACGTTGCGCCCGTCCAGCACGGCCTGCAACGCCTCACCCAGCCCGTCGATGTTCACGCCCAGATCGGACGCGCGGTCGCGGTCCACCGCGATGAACAGCTGCGGCTGCGTGGTTTCATACCCCAAGGTGACGCGGCCAAAGGCGGGGTTTTCCTCCATCCGTTCGATGATTTTATCGGCACTTTCGGCCAGCCGGTCATAATTTGTGCCCGTCAGCGCGACGGACAAGCCCCGCCCCGCACCGCGGATTCCCAGCGAATTGGGCTGAATAGCAAAGGCCTGCACTCCAACAACGCCTGCCACCATCCCGTTCAACTGCCCCACAATTTCCTGCTGGCTGCGCGCGCGGTCGCCCCATTTTGCCAGCGTCATCACCACAAACCCGCGATTGTCCGCCCCGGTGCCCGCGATGGAAAACACATTCTCAATCTCGCCGGAGGCGCGCAAGGGCGCGATCAAATCCTCAATCTCGCGCATCTTTCCCGCTGTGTAATCCAAAGACACCCCTTGCGGCGTCGTGACCCGCATCAGCGCAAGCGAGCGATCTTCGGGCGGGGTCAATTCTTGGCGGATGGACCCGAACGACAGCCCCGCGACCAGCGCAAACGCCACAGACACCGCGACCACCAACAAAGGCACCGACAAACACGCCCGCAGGCTGGCGGCATAGATCGCAGCCAATCGGTCGCCCAGCCAAATCATCGGCCCGCGCGGCGCGGGGCCGCCTGTGTGCCCCTTCAGCATCTTGCTGGCCAGCACCGGGCACAGCGTCAGCGCCACCACCGATGACAGCAAAACCGCCATCGCCAATGTAAAGCCAAATTCCCGAAACAAGCCCCCCGTTTGGCCCGGCAAAAACGACAGCGGAATGAACACGGCGGCCAGCGTGGCGGTGGTGGTAACAACCGCGAAAAACACCTGCTGCGTGCCCAAGACGGCGGCGGCGCGCGGGCCCATCCCTTCAGACCTGCGGCGCACGATGTTTTCCAGCACCACAATCGCATCATCCACCACCATGCCCGTGGCCAAAACCAGCGCCAGCAAGGTCAGGATGTTGATCGAAAACCCCGCCAGATAAATCGCGGCCAAGGTGCCGATCAGCGACACGGGCAGCGTCACGGCGGGAATGATCGTGGCCCGCACATCGCGCAAAAACAGATAGATGATCGCGATCACGATGCAAATCGCGATGATCAAGGTGTTCACCACCTCATTGATCGACCCGTTGATGAACACCGCATCATCGCTGGTCACAAAAACGCTAATATCTGCAGGCAACAGCGGCTGCAATTCCGCCACCACAGCCCGCACCGCTGTTGAGATTTCCAGCGTGTTGCTTTGCGCCTGCCGGATAATCCCAAGGCCAAGGCCGGTTTGCCCATTCGCGCGCAGAATGCTTTCACCGGGTGCCGGTCCCAGCGTCACGGTCGCCACATCGCCCAAGGTGATGCCGTCGCGCAGGGTCAACGCCTCGAACGCCGCCGGGCTGGTCACGGTGGCCGTGGTCCGCACCACAATGCTTTGGCTGCTGGATGATAGCGCGCCTGCGGGCGCATCAAAGGCCACGTTGCGCAGGGCGTTTCGCACATCGGCCAGCGTTAACCCCCGGCTTGCCAGTTGCATCTGATCAATATCAACGCGAAACACCGCATCCCGGTCGCCATAAATTTGCAAATCGGCCACGCCGGGAATGGATACCAAACGATCTTCAATCACGTCTTGCGCGAATTGGGTCAAATCCTGCGCACTGCGGCTGCCCGATGTTACCGCAACCCGCATCACCGCTTCGGCATTGGCATCGGCCTTGACGATTTGGGGGTCATCGGCCCCATCGGGCAGGTCGTTGGAAATGCGGCCAATCGCGTCGCGCATATCGGTCGCGGCCACGTCCAGATTGGCATCATCGCCAAATTCAATCGTCACCCGGCTGCGCCCGAACCGAGAGGAAGATGAGATGGATTTGACCCCCGACACCCGGCCCGCCGCCCCTTCGATTTGGGCCGTGATCTCGCGGTCGATCGTTTCGGGGGATGCGCCCGAAAAGTTGGTGGTGACGGTGATCACGGGGCGGTCCACATCGGGCAATTCGCGGATTTCCGCGCCAAACAACCCCGCAAGCCCGGCCAGAATAATCATCGCCGACAGCACAAAGGCCAATATCGGGCGGCGCACGAACAGCGCGGTTGATGATGCGAGGGCGGATTGTGCGGTGATGGCCATGTGCTGCCTCCTATCCGCGCGGGGCGGGTTCTGTGGTTTGGGCTTGCCCGCCTGTGGTTTGCCCGTCTGTGGTCTGCACCTCCACCTCGGCACCCGGGCGCAGGTTTTGCACGCCTTCGGTCACGATTTGGGCGCCGGGGGCGATGTCACCGCTGATCAACACCGCATCGCTGTTGCGCTGCATGATGGTGATTTTCTGCTTGGCGGCTTTGCCCTCCGTCACCACCCAGACAAAGGGGCCATCGCTGCCCCATTGAATGGCAAGCGGGGCGACTGACGCAAACGCCTCACCCGTAAAGGACAAGGTGATGCGAAACGCCATGCCCGCGCGCAAACTGTCGTCGCTGTTGTCCAGCGCCGCTTGCAATCGCAACGTGCGGCTGGCGGGGTCCACGCGGTTGTCCAGCGCTGTGACAGTGCCGCGCAGTATGTCTTGTGGGCGGGCAAGCGGGGTGGCTTGCACCGCGTCCCCCAAGGCGATTTGCCCCACAAAGCGTTCGGGCACCCGAAATTCCACCAGAATTTGCGACCGATCGTCGATCTGCGTGATCTCGGTCGTGGGGGTCACTTGGTCGCCATTGGTCAGCGCGATAATGCCCACCCAGCCCGAAATGGGCGCGGTGATTTGGCGGCGGGCCAGTTCAAATGTCGCTTCTTGCAGGTCCAATTCGGCGCTGCGCAGGGCCAGGGCCGCGGTGGTGCGCTGAATGGCGGGCACGGCCGCGCCAAGGGCTGTCACGCGGTCAACCGTATCTTGGGCATCTTGCATCAAAAATTGCGCGCGTTCCAATTCGATTTGCTGGATATCGCTTTGCAAGGTCGCAATCACGCTGCCCGCTTGCACATAGGTGCCCGATTGCGCGCCAAGGCTGGACAAAACGCCCGGCACTTCGGGCAGCAAAGTGACACTGTGGCGCGCTTGGCCGTCGCCGATCGTGGTGATTTCATCAAACAGGTTATCACTGGTGGCGGCCATTGCGATAACTTTGGCAGGCCCTGCGGCACGCCTGCCGGGACCGCCTGATGCGCCACCTGCGGGGGCGTCTGCCTGCGGCACCGTGATGCCAAAGGGGGCCAGCAGGCCAAGCCGGTCCAGCACGGGCAAAGCGGCGGGAATAAAAGCTATCAGCCCGACAAACCCGACCACACAAACCGCCAGTGTTATCAGCACTTGTTTCAGTATCGACATGACCGCACCCCGTGATCCACCCCAGATTTTTGCGAACCGCGATGGTCACGTTCCAAATATAGCGCGTAAACCCCGCCAGAAAAGGCTTTTCATGCGCGTGGGTGTGGCCCACACCCACGGCCGGGCGCTGTCAGAGGTGGTCCTAGTTCTTCGACCACATTGCAGCCCTTTTAAGGTGGATCATGGTTTCATTTCAGGCTGCCATTCTCATAGGTTCTGTTTTGCTCGCATAGGCCT
>NZ_FOCO01000093.1 GCF_900110135.1 Pseudorhodobacter antarcticus
ACGCCCATTACAGAAGTCGTGGGATAAGTCTGTCCGGGGATAGGGGAACCCTCACCGTCAGACCATTTGTGCAACAGAGCCCCAGTTACAGTCCTTTCGCTGCAAGGGTTGTCATGATGTTCGGGCAACTTTATGCCGTCGAAAGGGCCGCCGCGGGCCTCCCGCCGGACGAACGTCAAAAGCTGAGGCAGACCCACAGCCTCCCGGTCATGAACGCCCTTCATGCGGAGCTGTTGGAGAATCGTGATGATGCTCCGGACAGGTTGAAAAAGGCAATCAACTATACATTGAAGGGGTTCGATGGGTTGACACAGTTCCTCTACGACGGTCGGCTTGAAATCGACAACAATTCTGTGGAGCGCTGCATCCGCGGAATTGCCCTGACGAAAAAGAACTCGCTTTTCGCAGGCAGCCACGAAGCCGCGAAAGTCTGGGCAACGTATTACACCTTGATTGAATCCGCGCGTCTGAACGGTGTGAACCCGCGCAACTACCTCAATTGGGTTGTGGGTGAGATCGAGCGCACCCGTGGCGAAGTCGACCCTACCCTGCTGATGCCTTGGCACTGCCCGACCGGCCGCATCATCAACTGACAACCTTCCGCCCGACCCAGCGGGTCGGGCGCCTATGACCTGTGATCGCCGGAACCCAGTGGTGGGTTCCGGCCCCACTGCGTTGTCATTACCGCTGCAAGTGGAAAAATGATAACGCGAGACGGTCTCCAGATATTTTTTCCTCTGATGTTGCCAGATGGGCAGCGATCAACGAACTGCGCGTATCGGGCCGACTGTGCAGCCTATATCGCTCCTCCACAGAGGTGGCTCTTGTGCAGGCCT
The DNA here is from genome assembly GCF_900110135.1 of Pseudorhodobacter antarcticus. Taxonomy (GTDB): domain Bacteria; phylum Pseudomonadota; class Alphaproteobacteria; order Rhodobacterales; family Rhodobacteraceae; genus Pseudorhodobacter; species Pseudorhodobacter antarcticus. The sequence continues at coordinate 837 of NZ_FOCO01000093.1, forward strand.
ATGATATCCTCCCCGATCACGGCTTCCAAGCCTTCACAACGTCCTTCCAGAGCTTGCCCCAGGTGTTGAACGCGACAAGCTGCAGCGCTTTCGGTTCCGTTGGTTGAGCTCTGCCATGTGCCGTGGTCCAAGACGAATCATCGTGAAGGCGGGTGATCAGTAGCGCCCTCGCCGACCGGCAAGGATCGAGTCAAAATGAGGAGGGCATCGTTTTCACCGGTCTATACACCGCTTACGAAGAAAAGGGTGTCCTGATCAAGGACGCAGGCCCGCGCGACGCGCCCGAGATCACACTACGGGTTGCACTTGAACAGCACGTCACGAAAGCACTCGATCCGCGTCAGCGCAACGTGTCGGCTGAGAAGGCTACTGGCTATGCCGACATGCTGCGCCTGCACGTCCCCCGGTGGCTCGACATGCCCATCACGGACATCACGCGGCAGATGATCAACGAGAAGATAAAGGCAATGGCGAACAAGCCGACGACGGCAAGCTTCCTGCTGCGCACCTTGTCAGCCGTCTACGGCAGACGCCGCTGAAAGGTTATTGGTGAGGCGCAACCGCACTAGAGACCCCCGAAAAATCGCGCAGCAGGCGGTGTGTCAGTCAAGACGGCATCAACGGAGCGACCATGATCTTCTAGCCGCTAATCTCAATGGTGTGCAGGTAGCAGTTTTCGTTCGCGGCGATCTAGGGCCTGTGGACATTCATCTTGACGCAATCAAAGTTGCTGCAAGGTTCCAACTGGCTGTGTAGCTACAGTCAGTTTTGTCGTAGCGTGTTGCTATACCTCTGAATTCCTTGATCTTCGCGAAATAATTTTCAACCAGATGCCGCCACTTATAAGCTTCGGAGTCATAGTCGCGCTGATGTTTGCGGCTCGTTTTTGGCGGGATCACGGCACTTGCGCCGCGCTCATCAAGGTCTTCCAAGAGCCAGTTCGCATCGAACGCTTTATCCGCCATGAGTGCGCCGAAGGAGACACCTCGGATCAGCGGCGCGACGCCGTTCATGTCGTGCGCCTGACCCGGCAGCAACAGAAAGCGGACTAGGTTGCCAAGTGCGTCGACCAAGGCAACGATTTTGGTCGTCATGCCGCCGCGCGAACGTCCGATGGCCTGAGCTTGAGTCCCCCTTTTGCGCCGGTTGCCTTCTGGTGGACCTGAACGATGGTGCCGTCGATAAGTGCATACTCAAGGTCGGGGTCACCGCTCATGGCGTTGAAAAGGCTCTCGAATACGCGGGCTTTGGCCCACCGACGGAAACGCTGGAACTGGCTGTTCCAGTTGCCGAAAGCGGGCGGCAAGTCGCGCCATGGCGAACCCGTCCGAACTCGCCAGATAACTGCTTCCAGGAACAGGCGATTATCCTTTGCCGTAGTCCCCGCGTCGCTGGCTTTTCCCGGCAAATGCGGCTCAAGCCGCTGCCATACACGATCCGTCACCACAAAGCGCTGCTCGTTCATTCAAACCTCCATTTGGGAAGTTTGAATCAGAAATCAAACCCGATGGGAATCCTGATTGTCCACAGGCCCTAGAAGGCTTTGGTGAGCAGGTCTTTTTGTGCAGTGTCAAACATGTTGGTCTCCAGGTTTCCCCGCACGACGTCATTGCCGCGTCGGTCGGACCTGGATGTGTTGTTGCTTCATGACGTGAGACCTCCTTTCATGTTGGACGATTTAAACCACCAATTCTGTCAGAAGTCAAGCAAGTCGTTGAAAACAAAGGTAAGTGTTTAAACAGACGTCTCCTCGGTTGCGCCCCTTGTTTAAACGCGAGGCTTAGGCGTCTTGCACGGCGCAGCAGTTGTTGTTAGTTCAATCAGATGGCCCCTTAGCTCAGCTGGATAGAGCATCCGCCTTCTAAGCGGAATGTCGCACGTTCGAGTCGTGCAGGGGTCGCCAATTGCATCGCAATTTGCGGATGGGGCATAAGAATGCACAAAACGGCACTTTTTGCTGCACACCGTGTCAAGTTTTATCTTTGGATTTTGTCAAAGTTTGAATCAAGAGATTGATTTTGATAGATATACTTAAGATTTTCCGTTTACTATCGATGACGGCTCTGTTGCACAAATGGTCTGACGGTGAGGGTTCCCCTATCCCCGGACAGACTTATCCCACGACTTCTGTAATGGGCGT